>NZ_CP048878.1:547500-1147500 GCF_011009015.1 Spartinivicinus ruber | reverse complement strand
ACGGTTTTGATGATGAGGAAGAAGGCTTTACCTTGGATGATGGAGCCCCATTTGATGCAGAGGAAAAAGACGGCGATATACCTGAAACTGACGAGGAGGACGACGGCGACTTTTAGTGAAGCAACCTATCACAGTTAAAACTAAACCTCTCTCAGTCAATGAAGCCTTTCTTGGCCGTAAAGTAAAAAGCAAGAAATATCGTGATTACGAAGAAATATTAATAAGCACCTTACCTGACGTGTCCGTACCCGAAGGTAAATTAACGCTAAAACTTCTTGTTTCTTACAGTAATAGTAGAGCTGACATTGACAATGCTCTTAAGCCCTTCATTGATGTTCTCCAAAAAAGGTATGACTTTAATGATAATAAAATTTATCGCTTAGTCATCGAAAAGAACATCGTAAAGAAGGGCGAAGAATTTCTTAAATTCCAATTGATACCTTACGAGAAACAGCATGGCAAAGAAGAAAACCAAGAAACCCCAGCGCCAAATAGTCACTGAGCACATATTAAAATACGGCCACATAACCCGTAACGAAGCAATAGGCATGTATGGCATTACGCGTCTAGCTGCTGTGGTCCACGATATGACAAAGAACTACGACGTGCCTATCATCGCGAAACAGGAAGACACTGATTATTCCTACTCTTTCCGTTGGGACTTTTTAAATAAGGTCAGAGATATTAAACACGCCCGAGACTTAATGCATAAGCATGACCTCGCATTTATCCACTAGAGTTGTAAGCCGCGAGCCATGCCCTAGGTGTGGCTCACAGGATAACGTTGCAGTTTATGATGATGGACACGCCAATTGTTATACCCCTAACTGCAACTATTTTCTTAAATCCAATGGAGAGGAAGGAGGAAATAAAAAATCAGTGTCGCACTCTTTAATTGAGGGTAATTATAAAGGCCTAGTTAAACGCAAAATTAGCGAGGAAACATGCCGTAAATTAGGCTATAAAGTAGGCCGATTTAAAGATAAATCCGTTCACATTGCTAACTACGTTTGCCCTAAGACGCACGTTGTACAAGCCCAGAAAATACGCTTTCCTGATAAAACCTTTACAATACTTGGGAATACCCGAAAGCTTCCGTTTTTCGGCTGGCACACTTGGCGTAACGGTGGGCGCAAGCTTGTAATAACTGAAGGTGAAATAGATGCGCTCTCGGTCTCTGAAGCTCAAAATAATAAATATCCTGTTGTGTCCCTACCAAATGGCGCATCTTCTGTTAAGCAGACCTTCCTTGATAATAAGGCTTATTTAGATGGCTTCGAAGAAATTATTATCATGTTTGATAATGATGAACCGGGCCAGATAGCCACAGAAGAAGCCTGTCGTTTACTTGGTGCTAAAGCTCGTGTTGCCTCTCTCCCATTTAAAGATGCTAATGAAGCGCTTGTAGCAGGCCGTATTGACTTAATTATTCCTGCTATATGGGATGCTAAGCCTTTTAAACCCGCTTGCATATTCACTGGTGAGGAAGTTTTAGCAACAGCTTATCAAGAGCCTGAAATGGGCTTATCCTGGCCTTTCCCCACGTTAACCCAGGCAACCTATGGCAAAAGACCAAATGAAATGTACGCCATCGGCTCAGGCACTGGATGTGGTAAAACTGACTTATTAAAGGAGGATATCGCACACAACATTGGGGTCCACAACGAAAAGTGCATGACTTTCTTTCTTGAAGAACCCAATTTACAGCTAACGCTAAATACCATCGCAGGCAAGGTTGACTCAAAATTATATCACGTTCCCGGTTCTTCGTACGATTACACGCAATTTAAAAAGACCAGGGAAAAAGTAGCCCAAAATTTATTGATGTACGCTGTGGATGGCAATACGGAACCTGAAGATATCTTGCAGTACATCCGGTTAGGCGTTGAAGGCTACGGAGCACGTCATGTTTACCTAGACCACATCACTTATATTATGGATGCAGTAGGAGAAGGCCAAGGTCTTGAGGTCCTTAAATCCTTTATGCGTGGCTTGAATGATTTAAATAAAGAACTGCCTTTCACACTCTACTACGTTTCGCACCTACGAAAAAAAGACGGTAAAAAAAGTCACGAGGAAGGCGGTCGAGTAACACTTGACGACTTTGCTGGAGGTAAAGCTAATGTGCAATATGCCAATTTCACCTTTGCCCTTGAACGAGACCAGCAAGCAGAGGAAGACGAAGAAAAAAATAAAACTGTATTTCGGATACTTAAGGACAGATATACCGGCCAGTCTACGGGAACCACGATTAACCTGCTATATGACCCCGCCACAGGCCGAAAGCAAGAGCATGACCCCTTTGATGTAGAGGATGTAAAGGAGTCATCAACGAGTGGATTTTAATAGAAACTGACCCAACTAAGAATCATGCTTTCTTATTTTTTTATACCAAAAAATACTAACAGCAATAGATAAACCGTAAAACAGTAACAGGCTGATATAGGCACCATAAGTGCTTGAGTAAACTTCTGTTATAAATTTCCTTGGTATTACAAAATATAATAATGATTGCGTAGCAGATACAAGATAAAAAATGCCCAGGACTGCTATGTAGTTTGTAACTTTATTTGTCTTGCCTGTTAAAAACAATGCAAAAATAAAAGGAAATAAGGCAAGCAAAATGCCAATAAAATAAACGCTATCCATACCATCCATAAAAGTGCGACTCATCAAAACATAAAAGGGTTGATTATATTATATCCAGCACAAACTATCAATATGAATAACTTCTTCAATTAGTTCAGCAGATACACAAGAAAAGAAAGAGGATTTCTCAATGCAAATTCAAATTAAGCCCATACCTTCTGAGTGGTCCCAGCTAATTTCCATGGTTAACAAGCTAAGAAAAACCAATGTAGTTTATTTAGCCGGTGGTGCACCACGTGACTACCTTTTAGATAAACCAATAAAAGATTGGGACCTTTTTATTTATGTAGAAAATCCTTTAGCTGTTCGTAGCTGTCTCCAAAATCATTTTAACCTTACGCGCTCAGTCGGTAATGCTGATGGTTTTTATAAGGGAATAGCTGAAGAACGAGGCGTTCAGGCAATTGACTACTTTGTGAATATGAATGGTGAACTGCAAGTCATTTACCTATCACGCGACATGCCCCTTGTAGAGCTGCTAGAAGGTATGGACTTTGGGCTTTGCCAAGTGGGAACTGATGGTAAAAGCTGGACCTTTACAGAAGCCTTTATTAAAGACCTGGAAAACCAGACCTTAACGCATTACCGCTACTTTGAAGCTGAAAAGCGGATGAAGGAAAGGTACGCAAGGCTTAGTAAAAAGTATCCAAATATGAAATTAAAATTCGCTTATTAAGGAGGTAAATGACTTCAATTGAATTTGATATAGAAACTAATGGCCTTCTTGATGTCCTCACCAAAATACACTGCATTTGCACCTATGATAAAGTAAAAGATATAAAAGAGAGCTTCCGCCCGAATGAAATAATGGACGCTATTTTATATCTTGAAGACGCCGACGAGCTTATAGCACACAACGGTTTCTGGTTCGATTATCCCGCCATTAAAAAGCTTTATCCCAAATGGAAGCCCCGTGGCCGACTTCGCGATTCCCTAGCAGAAAGCCGCCTTATCTACTCGAACCTTAAAGACATGGACTGGGAGCGCAGCAGGAAAAAGCCTTACGCCTTACCTGCCAAATTATATGGGTCCCACTCCATTAAGGCTTGGGGTTACCGTTTAGGCGTGCTTAAGGGTGACTTTGGCGAAGCTACAGATTGGCAACACTTTTCTGAGGAAATGCTTTCTTATTGTGAACAGGACGTTGAAGTTACTAGGCAGCTTGTAGCCTTACTAGAAAGCAAAAATTATTCGCCTATGGCATTAGACCACGAAAACCGTATTTCTGCTCTCATGGCACTACAGGAGCGCAACGGGTTTGCTTTTAATAAGAAGGCTGCTGTTTCTCTTTATCAGGAGCTAGCACAGAAAAGAGCTTCTATTAAAGAAGATTTAATTATTTCCTTTGGCTGGTGGAATAAGAAAAAGGAAGTTAAACACCCTAAGAAAACTCTCAATTATAAGGACCCACAAAGAGCAAGTGTTGTTGAAGGAGCACCTTACACCACCTTTGAGCGCATAACATTTAATCCTGCTAGTCGTGCTCATATAGTCCAGCGCCTTCAAAAGCTTTACGGCTGGGAACCAAAGGAGTTCACTGATAAGGGACAGGCTAAAATAGATGAGAAAATATTAGGTCGCTTAAATAATCCTCACGCCAAAGCTTTATGCGAATACTTAATGATTAATAAGCGCATTGGTCAACTGGCAGAAGGTGATAACGCTTGGCTACGTATGGAACGCAACGGCTTTATCCACGGTCATGTCAATCCCAATGGTGCAATTACAGGTCGAGCTACCCACGCTTATCCTAACATTGCCCAAGTGCCAAGCACTAAAGCCCCCTATGGTAAAGAGTGCCGGTCCCTCTTCACAGTTCCTGAAGGCTGGACTTTGTTAGGGAGTGACGCTGACCAGCTCGAACTGCGAGTCATGGGGCACTACATGGCTCGTTATGACAAAGGCAAATATGTTGAAGCAATTAAGGCTGGCGATATTCACTGGACCAACACATTAGCCCTTGAGCTTTTACCAAAGGGTACTGTGCGAGATATACATAACCCTAAGCATGAGCACGCCAGAAACATAATAGCTAAGCGCTTTGTTTACTTACTCATTTACGGAGGAGGAGACGAATTAGCAGGTTCAGTAATTAAACCAGATGCACCACCAGAGCTGCATAAAAAGTTAGGCAGAAAATATAAAAATAAATTACTTAAAAACTTACCCGCTCTTAAATACTTACTTGATGCAGTAAAGAAAACAGCAAAGGACCGTGGCTATCTTGTTGGTCTCGATGGTCGTCATGTAGCTGTTTCTTCTCAACACAAAGCCCTTAATTACTTACTTCAAGGGGCCGGTGCTCTTATCTGTAAGCGTTGGTTACTTGAGATAGAGGACTTGTGCCAAGCTAACGGTTTAACTCACGGCTGGCATGGTGACTATGCCTTCTGTGCTTGGGTTCATGATGAGGTCCAGATAGCCTGTCGTACTGAAGAAATAGCTAAGCAGATTGGTTCCTACTGTGAGCAAGCAATGGATAGAGTAACAGAAATATTTAGCTTTAGGTGTCCATTAAAAGCCAGTTATGACATTGGATTAACTTGGGCAGATACACACTAATCTAAAAGTCCAAGTCCTGCAGCAATAACTAAGCAATTAATAAATAAGAAAAGAATTATACATAAATGAAATTTAATAGGATGGTTTTTACGGGTAAATACTGAGTTATTTAACAAATTTCCAAGGAAAGTTATTTCACCTTTGATATAGCATGAAAGAGTCAATACCACACCAGCTAACCCCCCAACAACATATGCAATCTCAGTTACAGTTGGCATTTATATACTCACAAATAAAGTTAATTATATCAGCAAACAGGAGACAATGCGCTTAACACAATTCTCACTTCTCTTTTTTCTAACTGCTTGTACCTCTCATCCTCTATCTACAACAGACCTCCAATGCCTAACCCTCAATATTTACCACGAAGCCCGTGGCGAAGGGCTTATAGGCATGTTGGCAGTGGGTGAAGTAACTCTGAACCGGGTGAATGACAAACGCTGGCCTAGCTCTATATGTGCTGTGGTCTACCAAGAAAAGCAATTTTCATGGACTCATGACAAGCTACCAGATGCTATGAAGGAACCCGAATCAGCTTACCTATCACACCTAGTAGCAAAGGAGTTACTTGCAGGCACAAAACTAAATTTAACCAAGGGAGCAACACATTATCATGCAAATTACGTAAGGCCCTACTGGGCTGAATCTTTAATCAGGACCACAACAATTAATAATCACATTTTTTATAAATAAGCGTGAGAACCCCTAATGAACTTAATTATCAGCCTTATCACAGCTCTTCTTGTTCTATGGGCTTTAACAATTCCGCCTGATGTTGTCCTGATGCGAGATAAAAAGGGTGAGTGGGGCCTAAATAAGTACACTATGGAGCATCATTGCGAAACCTATATAAATAATAAGGAGAAAAAATATTGCCGACTCGTGAAGGTATACAAAAGCACTGGAAAGTAATCGAAGCATTTAAAAACGGGAAAGAAATAGAGTCATATTGTAGACGGGAAAAGGAATGGCTTGACGAGGATTTTCCTACCTTTAACTATTCAGAAGAATTTAGGATAAAGCCTGAAGAAGTATACAAGGTGGATGATTTTGTAAGAGTTAC
This sequence comes from Spartinivicinus ruber, assembly GCF_011009015.1. Classification (NCBI taxonomy): domain Bacteria; kingdom Pseudomonadati; phylum Pseudomonadota; class Gammaproteobacteria; order Oceanospirillales; family Zooshikellaceae; genus Spartinivicinus; species Spartinivicinus ruber. The sequence continues at coordinate 1,141,226 of NZ_CP048878.1, read as the reverse complement.
ATTTCCCGGTTTACCTGCCGAACTAGCAATAGTGGCCAATGTAGCCCGCGATACTTACTGCCTAATCAGTATAAGAAACGGACAGTGTTGGGCTGAGCCTAAAGTATTTAAAGGGGAAAGGACTAAAATACCCAAATCAATATTAGATAAGGATGGAGATTTAGACCTAGAAAAAGTATGAATGACGTTCTCTGCAATCAATTAGAAGTAGGCGATAAAGTCCTTTACTCCACTATAGGCTCATACCTTCTCCCTGGCCTCGTAGAAAAACAAGACGAATATTTAAAAGACTATTTATGGGTTGATGGTTGCCGTTGTTACTACAAGACTGTTATTAAATTGGAAAATAATAAGGGTAGAAATGATTAAGTATCTACGCAATAACCCTCGGATTACTGTTGGTGAGCTAAAAGCTTTTCTAGAAAAAAATAAAGTGCCTGATTATGCCTTGCTACAAATAGAAGACACTCAAAAGCCCTATTGTGGCTCAGGTCGATTATACGCAACTAACGCTTTCTACGATGCAGAAGAAACAGCCTTAGCTTTTGAGTTTTAAAGAGAGGAAAATAAATGGTCGAATTTACTACAGAAGACATTATTACAGTTAAAGATTTGAAGCGATTTTTAGATGAATATGAAGTCCCAGATGACACCATGCTTTGTAGTAAGGCATTTGAGCATCTCGCAACAATACCCACAGATAAACTCTATTTCGATAAGGTAGACAGGAGCTTAACATTTGAGTTCTAAAAAAGTAGGACTCCTCGACACAGATATACTTTGTTTTCAGGCTTCCTCAGCCGCTCAGACAGCAATTAATTGGGGCAACGATTGGTGGACTTATCACGCTGATTTCAACACTGTTCGGTCCATATTTGAAGGTAAAGTAGATTACATTATCAAGGCTTGCCAATTAGACGAAGTAATTATGTGCCTCACGGATGCAGAAAACTTTCGTAAATCTATTTATCCAGAATATAAGAGCAACAGGAAAGAAGTTCAGAAGCCGTGTGCTTACGCTGGCATCGTTGAGTACGTTAAAGATAATTATGAAACTTTCCAGCGGCCAACGCTAGAAGCTGACGACATTATGGGCATCTTGGCAACGTGGCCTAAGTATAAGCCTGAAGCTGATAAAGTTATTGTGTCCGAGGATAAGGACATGCGTACCATAGGTGGTGTATATCTCTTTAACCCTAACAAAGACCTTGAGCCAGCCTTTAACACTGAACAAGACGCAGAGCTGTACTTTATGCAACAAGTGCTTACTGGTGATGTGGCTGATGGTTATCCGGGTTGTCCTGGCGTTGGCGAAGGGCTAGCACAAGAGCTGCTTAAAGGCGGCTTAAAGTTCGAGCCTTACGAGCACACATTTAAGTCTGGGCTACGCAAAGGGACCACAGAAATAAGGTGGCAAAAAACACCGTCTAGCTCTCTTTGGGAAACCGTGGTGTCATGCTACGAAAAAGCTGGATTAGGCGAGGAAGCCGCATTAATACAAGCTCGGTGTGCTCGAATATTAAGAGCATGTGATTATAACTTTAAGAAAAAGGAGGTTCGCTTGTGGCAGCCTTAATGTCCATATTTTTAGAAATATTTGGTTTTCTGGTCCTATTATCCTTATTTATTGTGGTTGCAAATTCTAAAGGAGAAAAATAAATATTGAATTTTAAAGTAGGCGAAAAAATAGCTGTATCTGATGAATATACGCGCACATGTCTCGCGAAGGGCTTTAGATTACTGTTAAATCCAAATCGGCTTTATACTGTTAAAAAAATATGTAGAGACTTTAGTATTGAGCTAGAAGAAATTGATGGTAATTATCACTTTAGCCACTTTACAACAGCTTCCTATAACACAGAGGAATTCTGGGCGCATATTGACGATACTGATAGCAAGCTGACCCAAGAGAGCAGCAAGACCATTAATTACACATTCTGTGAAGATAAATACTTGAGTGAGCTTGAAAACTACATCAAGAGCACCTACAGCCAGCACTATGCATCAAAAGGCGTACAAACAGCAGAACTTATTTACTCAAATGCTCAACGTGGTCTACATTACACATTAAGTAACATCATGAAATACGCTGACCGCTTTGGGATAAAGGACGGTAAGAATAGACAGGACTTACTGAAGATAGCTCACTACACCATACATGCCCTTCACTGCTTAGATAAACTGGAGGATGACAATGGCTAAGAAGAAAAAGAAAGACAAAGAACCCAAAATAACAGCGCTGGATTACCTAACGTTAATTTCTGAGACCTTACGAATACAAGACACAATGGAGCTAAAACGGTTTCTTGAAGATGGCTCAGTGGAAACTTTCATCGTGAGGAGAGCTGATTAATGAAGCAGGCTATTAAAACAGTTATTAACTACTTCCTTGATAGAGAAGAAGATAAAACCATTTTTACTTATACCTTACCCGATGGCCGTAAAGCATACTTAACCTGCCTTCTGGTAATTGACGAAAAGGCTAATTAATGGACGAAATAGACTTAATTAAGCATAAAGAATTAATCCACTTCCTAGACAAAGAATTCCCATTCAGGACACCAGTACCTAGCGATAGTTTTGAAGATATTATGTATGCCGCTGGCGCTAGACAGATAATAGATGCTCTGGTATTTGGACTTAAAGACCAAGAGGAGGAAGCTTACCAGAAGTAATGTGTTCATCAAGACGCCCTAAAATCCCCCAGCAACCACCACCGCCACCTCCCGCACCACCACCTCCAGAACCTGCCCCAGCTCCTGCTCAGATAGCGACACCCGACAAGGGAAGTGCACAAAGCCCAGCTGCGAAAAAGGCTAAGAAAAAGAGTGGAAGGTCATCTTTACGTATTAACAGAGCAACTCGCGTAGGTGGAGCAGGTGCAGGCTTAAATATTAATGCAGGTTAGCCATTGGAGTTAAATAAAAGTACAGCTAAATCACGTTACGAAAAATTAAAATCAGAGCGAGGTCCCTTTCTCGAAAGAGCACGTTCTTGTGCACAATTAACCATTCCAGCCTTGGTTCCCCCTGAAGGGGCCACAGGACACACAAACTACGCAACGCCTCATCAGTCCATTGGTGCCAGAGCGTTAAATTATTTAGCCGCTCGTTTCCTGTTAACCCTGCTGCCACCTAATGCTCCCTTTTTCCGCTTGAAAGTAGATGACGAAGTAATGAAAGAAGTTAACCCAGCGGATAAGGGAAAAGTCGAGCAGGCCCTCTCAGCAATTGAGCGGCAGGTGATGGATGAAATAGAACAAATGGCTTTACGGGTTGCCTGCTACGAAGCCTTAAAGCATTTAGTCGGCACAGGTAATGCCTTGCTTTACATGGACCCAAAAGACAATAAGACGCGTGTCTTCCACCTATCATCCTACGTTATCTCAAGGGACCCATTGGGTAATGTACTTGAAATAATTACCCATGAAACCCTAAGCCCTTCAGTACTGCCTGATGATGTCCTGATGTATCTGGCAGATGGGAACGCAGATAAAAGGCAGGAATTGTCTAACCAGAAAACACTTAACTTATACCGGCACATTAAACGTGTTCGTGAGCAGTGGGTGTCGTATGAGGAAATTAATGATAAGGAATTACCAGATACAAGAGCTTCATTCCCGCTTGATGGGTTACCTTGGCTACCCCTACGTTTTACCACAGTTGATGGAGAGTCTTATGGTCGCTCTTATGTTGAGCAGTACTACGGTGACCTACATAGCCTAGAAAAGCTAAGCAAGGCCGTTGTTGAAGGCTCTGTGGCTGCATCAAAAGTACTTCTTTTTGTGCGGCCTGATGCAGTAACTAAGAGGAAAGATATTCAGAATGCAGCCAACGGAGAAACAGTACGTGGTGATGTTAATGATGTTGGTGTCCTGCAATTAAATAAATTTGCTGATTTTCGTGTTGCCTCGGACACCATACAACAGTTAACCCAGCGTATAGCCGCAGCCTTCCTCATGAACAGCAGTGTGCAACGGGATGCTGAACGGGTAACAGCTGAAGAAATCCGCTTTATGGCTCAAGAATTAGAAACGGCGCTTGGTGGTGTCTATTCGATATTAAGCCAAGAATTTCAACTGCCCATCGTTAAAATAATTCTCAAACGGTTACAAAGGAAAGAGAAAATACCACCTTTATTTAACAAGGTGCGTTCTTTCGTTACCACAGGTATTGAAGCGTTAGGCCGTGGGCAAGATTTAGATAAGCTAACGACCTTTATGCGCTACCTTGATGCTTTAGGACCAGAAACCATAGCGCGTGAATTAAATCTTAATGACTACATGGCTCGTTTAGCTGCATCCATAGGCATAGACACAAAAGGCTTAATTAAAAGTGAAGAGCAGAAAAAGCAAGAATTACAACAGCAACAAGAAGCTATGCAACAAGAAGTGATGCAGCAGGCCGCACTTAATGCTGCTGGTCCTGTTGCCAATAATTTAACTAAAGGAGATTAATATTTGGACGTAAACGAGCAAGAAAATAAAACACAGGAACAAGAAACAGAAGTAACCGAAACACAGCCACAAGAAAGTCAACAAGATACACCACAAGACCCACCTCAAGCTGAACCTGAAGCAAAACCCGAAGACGAACCAAAAGCTGATGTTAATGAGGAGCAAGTAAAAAGCCTCATTGAACAGGCTGGTTTAGACTTTGATACTTTCCAGGGCGAATACGAAACTGATGGCTCCTTATCTGATGAAAGTTACCAAAAGTTAGAAGCTGCTGGATTCCCTCGTTCAATTGTTGATGCTCATATAGACGGTTTGCGTGCTACTGAAGAATTACAAATGCAAACCCTTTATAACACAGTTGGAGGTGAAGAGAATTTAAATCAGCTTTTATCCTGGGCTGGTCAACATTTACAAGAGGAAGAAATTAATTCTTTCAATGATATTGCCGCTAATGGAGACATGAGCCAAATTAAACTAGCCCTGAATGGACTTAAGGCTCAATATGAATCACAAAATGGCTCAATGCAGGTTACGTCTTATAGCGGGACACAGCCACAAACAGCAACTGATGTATTTACCTCTATGGATGAGTTAGTCGAAGCAATGAGTGACCCGCGTTATCAAGACAATCCAGTATACCGCAATGAAGTTTCTCGAAAATTAGAACGTTCACCAATTTACTAATACCCTTTCTATAACCCTTCGGTGTTGCCTTCAGTGCAGCACCAACCTTTCCGCAATGGAGCAAAATGACAACAACCGCAACATTCCCAGAACAACAAACAGTTTCCTTTACAGGTCAAGAAAACCTAACAGGAGAACAACGAAAGCTTTTTGAAACAAAGTTTGGTGGTGAAGTTTTCACGCTATTTAAAAGTGAAAATATAATGATGTCTCGCCACCGTGTCATGAAAATTTCAAAAGGTGACTCTTACTCTTTCCCTATGATTGGTAAGGCTGGAGGCTACTACCACACACCAGGGCGTCAAATTAAAGCTGACCCAATTGCACACGCAAAACGTAAGGCAACAATTGACGCATTAATGGTTAGCCCAGTCTTTATTGATAATTTACAAGATGCACTAACAGAGTACGAATACCGTAAACCATACGCTGACGAGTGTGGCTACTTTCTTACTGACTGTGCGGATAAAAATATTTTACGCATGGCTTGTAAGGCTTCCTTTATTACTAATGAGGATGAATGCAAAGCAGCTGGAATTATCCCAGTAAAAGGTGAAACCTTCACTGACAATATTACCTTAAATGCCAAAGGTGATGAGCTGAAAGGGGATAAGATTTATAACGCATTGGTTGATGCTAAAAACGAACTTGCTAAAAAGAAAGTCCGTGGCAGACCTTACGTTATTCTTGCTTCTGACCAGTATCACGCACTACTGAAAGCACATAACGGTAATGTCGCTGGTATGGTCCACATGAATAAAGATGTTGGTGGCGAAGGCTCAGTTTCTTCAGGCACTGTTCCTCGTATAGCTGGTTTTGACATTCTAATGTCTAATAATTTGCCTCAACAGGATGAATCAGCAGGTCTTATTGATACGCCTGAATTTGAAGGAAGACCAGAAGCATATCGAGGCGATTATTCAAAAGTCGTTGGAATCGTAATGCTTCCTGATGCCGTTTGTACTGTGAAAGCTTTTGATTTAGCTATCGAGAGTAAGTATCAAATGGAGTATCAAGGCAATTTAGTAATTGCTAAGTATGCAATGGGACACAATATTTTACGTCCTGCATGTGCGATTACAATCTTGAAAAAATCCGCTTAATTTAAATGGGGGAGTACTTAGCTCCCCTCATTTTATTTTTTTAATTTATTTCTTTGCCGTCGATAGCACATTGGATACGTTTAGCAAGAATTTCTATGCTACCAATATTTTCAGCTAATGGCTGTTTGCTTGCAGATTCAGATAGAGCTTCAGCTCGAATTAATTCTAGAGCAGCCAGAACAGATACATAGCGTTTATAATCATTATCTTGTTCAGTGTAAATGGCATAAGAACCAATAATTTCGTGGAATGGTTCATTCGTACTCATAGTAACTTCCCTATTTTAACTTTATTTAACTTACCTCTCACTTAACTAAAAATGAGCATAATTGTTTTAAGCGCAGTAAATGAAATGTTGCAATCCATAGGTGAAAGTCCAGTAACTTCTCTTAACAGCGGCCTTTTGGAAGCAGCAATAGCACTCGATTTACTGGACCAACAAAATGAAAAGATACAGGCTATTGGTTACCCTTTCAATACAGAAAAGAACTTTCGCTTATCCCGAGACATTGATGGAATAATTCACTTACCTGATAACACCTTAAAAGTCTGTGGTCCACTTACTGATAACGGTTATGTGAAACAAAGAGGCCACAAACTTTATAACAGCAAAGAACAATCATTTACCTTTTCAGCAAGTGTTGTAGTTAACTTGGTCCTGAAGATTCCTTTTGATGAACTAACAGTCACAACGCGTAATTATATCACGCTTAAAGCTGCTCGAATTTTCCAAGACAGAACGATAGGTGCTAATGATTTACACGGCTACCAAAAGCAAGACGAGGAAGAAGCAAGGCGACTCTTTTTAGATGAAGCTGACACAGAAAAATACAACATATTCCACGGGCCAATGCGTTATGATTTACAACGGGATTTATTTTAGTGCTAATTGAAAAGCCAATACCTAACTTAATTAATGGGGTCTCGCAGCAACCGCCGGGTATCCGTTTGCCGACCCAATGTGAAGAGCAGGTTAATGGGTTATCAAGTGTGGTCTATGGGCTACAAAAAAGACCGCCAACGGAACACTTAGCCCGTATTTCTAATAGCAGTTTTACTGGCTCTTTTATCCATACAATAAATAGAGATAAATGGGAAAAATATATTACCGTAATTGCTAATGGTGATATTCGTGTTTTTGATTTGAATGGACAAGAGCGTACAGTTAAAAAGCCTAGCGATACTACATATTTAAAAGCGCATGACCCTGCAACCGCCTTTTCAGCCGTCACAGTAGCCGACCACACCTTCATAGTTAACAAAGAGCGAACAGTAAGAAGTTATGACCCAACGAAGAATATAAAGCTGACGCCAGTTAACCAGCGATACCAGACGATAACAATTACGCCTATCGTTCCAGCCTATAAGGATGAACTGTGGAATAGAGAAAAATGGTTCCGTTGTTGGTCCCTTTATAAATGTCGTGTAGGTGGCCGTACCTATGCCTACTCAGCCGAGAATGGTGGTGCTTCAGGTTTTGCCTCGTACCTTGCAGCAAAATTAAGAGACGATACAGGGCTGCATGTAGTTAACAATGGCCATGCTGTTGAAATACCGTTAAATACTAATCAGCAGCCTTTCTCAGTAGCCGACGAGAGCGCGACAGGCGTATTAACCTGGGATACAGAAACGTATTACAGAGACAAGCGAGAAGGTGTCGAGCGGCGAACCAGAAAGGTAAACCCAAGATGTAGCCATAAGAGAACTAGCGGCATTGTCAGGAGCACGACAAGTACTCGCCTAATTGGTTATAGGAGTGAAGGAGGAGATATTCTCCCAGCACCAACACCTAATAATAAAATGGGTATCGTGCATGTTCGTGTGGGTGACTATGGGACAGCTTACAAAGTTAATGTAAATGGTGTACAGCAAGCTTTAGTTGAAACTGATGCTAAAAATAGGTCGGAAATATCGACAGTAGCAATTACTACTAAGCTTTATGAAAAATTAAGGGATAAATTAAAAACCAACTTTACTGTAGCTCAAAAAGATAATGTGATTTCCATTACAGCTAAAAACCCCAAGGCAGACTTTACGTTAACTTGCAGCGATAGTTTAGGTGATAAGGCTATTTTTGCATGTAAAGGGCGTGTCCAGTCATTTACCCATTTACCGGCCTCTTGTTTCCACGGTTTCACAATTAAAGTGGCTGGTGAAAATGGTGTTGCTGATGACGATTATTATGTGCAGTATCAGGAAAATACCAAGGGAGAAAGTACGTCTGGCTCTTGGGTTGAAGTAGCTAAGCCAGGATTAGATAGGCGACCTTCACCACAAACTATGCCTCACCGTTTAGTGTCCAATGCTGATGGCTCTTTTACTTTTGAAGCTATCGATTGGGACGCGAGGAAAGCAGGAGATGAGGACACAGCCCCTGAACCCTCATTTATAAATAAGCCCCTCAGTGACATTTTCTTCTTTAAAAATAGGCTTGGCTTACTTTCAGATGAAAATATTATCTTTAGTGAGCTTGGGTCCTATTATAATTTTTACCCGGCAACAGTAGTTCAAATGCTGGACACAAACCCCATAGATATTGCTGTTACAAATGACACAGTATCCTTATTACGTCATGCAGTCCCTTTTAATGAGACTCTTTTATTATTCTCAGATTTAACGCAATTTATTATTCGTGGACAGGACAGATTAACAGCTGAAGATATTTCTGTTGATGTTACCACTCGATTTGAATGTGAGCTTAAAGCGAAGCCTGTAGGTGCCGGTAAGAACGTTTATTTCTCAACAAGACGCGGTAATGCTGCTGGTATCCGTGAGTATTATGTGGACCCAGAAAGTAAGGTAAATGACGCTGCTGATATAACTTCACATTGCCCGACGTATATTAAAGGCAGCGTAAGGCACCTATCAGCTTCTTCAAACGAGGATATGTTACTTACAGTTACCGACCAGGACCCAAGCTCTCTTTACGTATATAACTATTACTGGCAAGGGAACGAAAAGCTACAAAGCTCTTGGTCCCGTTGGGAGGTTGACGGCGTTATCCTGGCAGCTTCTTTTATGGAGTCCAATATAGTGCTTGTGGTCGATAGAGCTGACGGTGTTTGCCTGGAGCGCATCACGTTAACCAAGGTCAATGAGCCAAGGTCTCGCTCGTTCCCAACAGAGATTAACTTAGACCGCCGCTGCTTTATTCCTAAAGGTGGCAACAGGCCATATCAGGATAACAGGACACGAGCTGTAGATATCGAGGGCAACATTTATGAAGGCGACAAGTTAACTGCATTCTTTACTGGTGGCGCTAAGCAGGACTGCTACATTGGCATACCTTATCGTTTTTATTATCTCTTTTCTGAACAGGTAGCAACTGACGGGAATAAGGTGGCTATTTTAGAAGGCCGTTTGCAGCTTAAGCGTTTTACGGTGTCCTATGTTGAGAGCGGATTCTTTAAGGCATCTGTGGAACCTGAAGCACGCCCAGAGCAAACTTATACATTTACGGGTCGTCTTATCGGGTCCACCAGAAACCGTATTTCTCGGGTTCCCATAGAGAGCGGCAAGTTCTCTTTTAATATTCAGTCAGAGGCAAGCAAGGTGAAAGTAGCGCTTATTTCTGAGTCACATCTTCCATTAACTTTTCAGGCTGCCCAGTGGACAGCTCGATTTTACAAAAGGAACCAACGTATTTAAGCAGTTACACTTCTTCTGCTTCCTTTATTTCAATATGTTTGCCATAAACGGTTTCACTTATTAACTCAGTTATCTCTCGTCTAGGGCTAATAATTGTTAATTGACCACAATACTTTTTAATTACTGAGCTCACTACAGCTAAGTCTCCTATTCCCATTGAGTCAATATACTTAACTCCCGTAATATCTAATATTACATTGATGTCATCCTTGCTTATCCGCTTGTTTAACTTATTGACCAAACTAATCCTGTTCCCAGCAATCAAGTTTCCCGTCACGCAAGCGATTAATGTTTTCCCGACTGCTCTGCAGTGTAATTTAAATGACATTAGACCGTACCACTTATGCCAATATACACTTTAACTTAAGCACAACTAATGAAGACTAAAAATTTAAAGCGACACTCTACAATAAAAATCCGACAAGCGGACAAAAGCGACTGCTACTTACTGGCTACACGATTAAGACAGCAAGATTTAGATGAATTAGAAGCTCTTGGGGTTACTCCTCTAGACTAACTATTAGTGTTGTACTGCAGGGGGAATGATAAGCCTATTGTTTTGTTTGGCGTTAGAGGTTACAAAAATTCAGGTTGTTCTTGGATGTTAGGCAGCTTTAGTATACAAGAGAATGGCGCAAGACGTGCTCACCTAATGAGCACATTAAAACAAATTGAATAGTACTAATTTTTCCATCCAGTTCTTCAGTAACTGATTTAAATTCAATTTCCCAGCTGTTACCTTTGAAAAGTTCTATTGTTATTTCGGCTGCTCAATGTACAGCTCGCTTTTACAAAAGGAATCAACGTATTTGACAGTATAAAGGAATGGCTATGAAACGTTTTTTATTCTCACAATATTTTTAAATATTAAATTTAGAATTGAGTTACAGGATTGTGATGGATTGATGATGGTAAAACTACCTCCTAGCTTATAAATCATAGAATGTAGTGCCAATAACTCCCCAAGTCCTGATGAGTCAATATAACCAATATTTGACATATCCAATTGAATATTAATAGGACAAGTTGTTATGATTTTATTAACTGCATCAGTTAGGCTGATTTTATTAAATTGAGTTAAGTTACCCTTCAAAGAAATTAGAGTTAAATCTTTTTCTACTTTATAACTCAGTTTACAGGACATCATACTATACCTAATTAGGGACACCTATTTAGCAGTATAATACAGGCAGTCATTAGTATGAAGTAAACCTTGGTGTGTTTATTTTAAGAGGATTATTATTTGATAGAAATTAGACAAGCAGAAGAAAAAGATTGTTACTTATTAGCTCCCAGGATTAGACAGCAAGATTTAGACGAACTAGAAGCGCTTGGAGTCACTCCTTTAGATTCGCTATTACACGGCTTACGCTATGGTGTCGAGTGTTATACTGCATGGGAGAATAATAGTCCCATTACTATGTTTGGAGTTTCTAAACAAAATGGACAAGCTATTCCTTGGCTTTTAGGAAGCGATGAATTGAATTTTAAAAGGAAAACTCTTTGTCAACTCGGTAAAAAGTATGTAAATGAATGGATTAAAAATTATAGGTATTTAAGTAATTTTGTCTACATAAAAAACATCATGGCTATTGAGTGGCTAAAGTATTTAGGTGCAACTTTTGATTTTAGGAGTAAATATGGAGTTGAGGCTGAGTTTTATTCTTTTTCCTTTGGAGAAAAGGCTTCTTATGTTTGATATCCACTAAAGTGAAGCCTTTAAGTTTTTTTATCTATACTTGGAGAGTGTAATGAATTTTAAAACTATTAGCTTCCTCGTCTACTGGGTTTAGTTTTTTCTGTATGCGCCACCCTTTATCACGATACATTGACTCTACTGTATCAGCAATGAAATTAAGTTCATCTTTTTTAAAGTCGGCGCTATAGTCTGGTAAAGCAAGAATATCTACTTTATTTTGTGTCTTGCTTTCGTCTAGAGCTAAATTTATTGCTTCTATTGATATCTTTATTAAGGGTTTATACTCTTGAAACATATCCTCTATTTGAGGGTTCTTAAAATTTTCTGGTAAAGGTACTAATTCCGCCAGTTCTTCATCACTACATAGCATTTCCTTTAATTTCTCATTTTCCATAAGCAGGATTCCTTAAAAGAATAATTTATGTGTCACCCAGCAATACCTGCAATTATAGCAGCTGCTGGTTCCGCTTACAGCATACACGAGCAAGGCCAGCAAACTAAATTACAAAATAAGCTCGCAGAGCACAATCAAAATAGGCAGAATAGAGCCTTATTAGAAGATTACAAAAATCAGAATTCTCAATTAAATATTCAAGAAGCCGAAGAAGACGATGCGGCTACCGAAGAAAAAATACGCATAAAACGTGAAACCCAGAAGCGTATCGCAGAAGCTCGCGTTAGCTCAGCAGAAGCTGGCGTTTCTGGTTTATCCATTGATTCCCTCGTTAGCGACATAATCAGAGGAGGTGCCAATAACGTAAGCACAATTGAAAGTAATTTAGAGTCATCTGCTTGGCAAAGGCAAAGAGAGCGACAGGCGCTGTGGAATAATGCCCGGTACGGTTTAAGGACACTTGCCAGTTATAAGCCAAGTAAGATGGCCAAAAGTGTTGGGTCCGCCTTACAGATAAGTAGTTCTGCAATGGGTGCCTATTCCTCAGCTGGCGGCTCCTTTGGAGGAAGCTAAATGACAAGACAAAAAGTAGAACCCATGAGCCAATATAGACGACAAGTTAACGCCAGACCCACAACGCCCTTTGCCTCTGCTGCTCCCATCACTGGCTCAATAGACCCACAAAGTAACGCGCTTATCCGTGGGTTAACTTCCTTTACGCAAAGCCTCGCAGGAGCTGTACGACAACAGCAGCAGGCCACCTTTGAATCTCAAGCTCTTACAGCTCACGCCAATAAATCAGCGTACATAAAAGAGGCATCAGAATACCTGGAAAACACGCCAGATGGTGGCTTAGGTGACCCAGCACAGTATCAAGAAGCGTTAGGTAAACTGCGTGAGAAGTACTTCAGCAGTATTACGCATGGGCGATTGAAAGAGAGCATTAATACAGAAATAGATGCTTGGAATACAGGGCAATTAGGTGCACTTCAACAAAATGCAGCTGCTAAGCAACGCCTGGAACTGGGCCAAAATGTGCTTGAAACAAAGGTAGAAGAATTAGGTGCTCTGCTTGAAAAAGGCGAGATAAATCAAGACCAGTATAACCAAGAAATAAGTGCTGTATTTAAATATGCCCGTGAATCTGAAGCTATCGCAATGAGCGAGGAAGATGTAGGCCGCTTTGCGATTCAGTTGCAAGAATTAAATGGACGGAACCCGGCACTAGCAAAGGCTTTGGAAAACTCGGAGCTTATCTCAGTGGGTCATAGGGCAACCCTGAAGAAACAAAGAGAACAAGCTGAGGCCATGCAGCCAGCCGAAAGACAATTAAAACAATTAGAGCTGCAAGCCCCTATTGAAAAATTGATGGCTCAGAATCAGCTAACCCGCTCTTGGTTTAAGCCCTACGTTGCTAAAGGCATCTTCACAGCTGGCCAAGCGCAAGCTTATTTAAATCAGCAGAAAAAGTTACAAGAAGAAGCCGCAACTAATTTTAATTATCTCGCTATTTTTGGGTCTGAAAACGTTAAGCTGTTGAAGCAGAAAGACCAACAAAAGGCACTGCAATTTAGTCATCAGCAATATATAAAGCAGTACGGGTCCAAGCAAGGCCAAGACCTTTTTGATATGAAGTTAAGAAAAAATGGCATTGTCTATAAGCCATATCAGTCTACCTTGCGTGCTGGTCTTCCCGCTTTAGGCGCTGTTATCACCTCTGAAAAAGACATACCGAAAAATACCGTTGAAGCCTTTAATCTTTATAAACGGTTGGAAGCTATGGGTATGGTCGATTTGTATCTATCGAATGAAGAGGCCACGGCTTATGCGGCTATTGATGGCTATGTTGAAACAGGCGATACAATGGAAGAAGCCTTAAATAAACATTTAGCTGTTGAAAATGACCCAAACACACAGCATCTTGTGCCTACCTGGAATGAGCTAAATGATGTAGCAGCAGATATTAGAAGCGAGATGTCGCCTTATTGGGGTGATGCTCCTCCAATGCTTTCGGGTCTTGAAGCTTCCGCGAAGGCGATGTATACCAATCTAATTAAACGCAAAGTTGCCCCAGAAAAAGCGAAAGAACTTGTCGTTAATCGGATGACAAATACTTATGACGTTATCGATGGCCAATTAATTAATAAGCGTTTATTGGGTTTTAATTATGACAGAGACGATTTAACCGCACGTTTTAACCATTTAATTGACCACTACAAAAAAGAAAATCCGGCTATTGATAAGGACGAAGAGTTAGCTCTTGAACCCATGGAAGGTGGCTTTTTCCGTTTGGTCGATAAAGAGTCAGGCTTTCCGTACTTTGATAATAACGGCAAAGCTTATCGTTTTTCTTATCAGCAAATGATGGGAAAAGGTGAAGATACAGTGTCAAAGATAATGAAGAATACTAAGTTAAAAGCTTTGCAGGAGGAAATTAAAAATAGAAATCAAATTAGACACAACAAAGCCGAAGCAAGAAGACTCTTTAAATACAGACACATACCTTACAGCCCCGACGATTAATCAACAGGATATCTTAAGCGAGCCTGAAGATACTGATATAACTTCCATGCGGCCTATTTCAGATAGGCAATATGCGCAATACAACGCTTACTTAGCGCAAAAAGAAGAGACGGTAGCGAACAGCGTTTCTACCAGCGAATTTATTTCTACCACACTTGACGAGCATTGGATTTCTTCCCATGCATTAAGACAGCTTAACCGTGATGACCTTGTGCCTGACCCCTCGTGGGTCCCCTCAATGGAAGAATACGACCAGTTAATTAATGGGATTCCTGAAGATTTACACGATGAATTTAATAGTGCGGTAAGTCGTGGTCATGCCTTTCAAATTAGGAATGAGATTTTAGAGTCCTTAAAACGGAAAGAAACGTTAATGTCTCAAGGTGCCTTTATTGGGATTAGCGCTGGCTTAGCTGCCTCCATAGTTGACCCTGGTGCTTGGGGAATGGCTGTGGCAACTGAGGGATTAGCCTCACCACTCTTAGCAGTACATAAAATTACCCGGTTTAAACGTATTTTATCCTCTGGTCTTCTTACAGCAACAAGCTCTGCGACAGTTGAAGGTTACATAGCTTCACAGGACCCAACCTATGATGCGACTGATGTGCTCATAGGCTCTGCTGCATCTTTCTTAATGGGCGCTGGCATATCAACATGGCGGACTCGCTTTGATGCCAAGGTTAATGAATTTAGGCAAGTAGTAGAGCTTGAAGAAATACGACAAGCTGGTGGTGAACTGAGCGAGGCAGGGAAAAAGAAATATAAAAAATTACTGAATGCGGATGGCTCGATTCCAACCCCAGAAGAACGCATAGCGGCTATTTTTGAAGATGGCGCAGAACGTGGAACCGAGTTTGGCAAGCAGCGTTTTGACAGAGCAGGCATTAATTTAAGCTCAGATTTAGACGAGGTTAGAGGACTTTCTGCTGCTTTAATGTCAGATGCATTAGGTGGCAAGAAAGGCGAGTTAGTTAAAGAAGCGGCGTCTATCTGGAAGCGGATAAAAACCGATGGCTTTATGGTTGCCTTTTATAAAAGCCACAATCAACATTTTAATAACTTTTTACGTGCTGAAGGTATTTCTACTGTTGGGTCTAATCTAAAACACCAGCACAGAAAGCGCTTTAATGAGCTGGTCACCCGATATATTCGCGGAGAAGCCATTGAGAACCCTCACGTAAAAGCCCACGGAGACATGCTGAAAGACGCCTACAAGCGTATTTTATCTATGGCAAAGAAACCCCAAGGTGATGAAAACATACCTAATGCTGTCCCTGTGCGTGGCGCTGATGAGGTGGATTTTAATGAATTTTATAGCCCTCGACACTGGAGCGCCGCAAAGATAGTCCAGCAGATTCAGCAAGCCGGTTATACCCGAGTTCAACATACTATAGCTCGTGCATTTAATAATATTGAAGGCGAAGCTGCTTTAGAACTAGCAGGTGCTTTTATCGATATTATTACTACAGCTAAAAGAGGCAATATTGATTTACCCCAGTTAAATAAAGCTATTAATGAAAACCTTTCTGAGCAATTAATTAATGAGCTTGGTCTCGATGCAACAAAAGCGGCTGAAATAGCTAAGCGTATCCAAAAGGCCCTTAAGCAAAAAGACCAGGGGAAAACAACACGCTTAAAGAGTCGTGTGGACCTGGATGAAAATAAAATAGCTGACTTGCTGGAGAATGACTCAGAATTACTTTTCCTTAATTATTCCAATACGATGTTGGGTCATATTGCCCTAGCGCGACAGGGGATAGACAGTGAGTCCACCTTTAAAGCTGCTATGGAAAAAATCGAGAAAAAGCGTGCTTATAATCCAGGTAAAACAGAAGCTGAAAGGACGCGGCATAAGCTAGAAATAAAGCAACTGTACGATGCCTATAACCACCTTGTCGGTCGTCCTATTGATACAGACCCAACAGCCAGAAGCAGCCGTATTCTTCGCACAATAAGAAAGATTCAATATGCTCGCAACATGAACCAAGTGGGCTTTGCGCAGCTGATGGAAATGGGACCCGCTTTAAGCCATGTTGGTTGGTCTCAATTTTTAAAGCATGTGCCAGAGCTACGTAAAATGATTAAGCGCATGGAGAGTGGCAATTATAAAGATGACTTGCTAGAAGAACTCTCTGACGCGATGGGTGGTTGGGCCAATGGGCGGCTAATGCATCAGGTGACTAATCAAATAGACGACTTTGGTGCGACGTTTAACGGCCATACAAATAAGTGGGATAAGCTAGAGCGTGGGTTAGACCACATGGGCAAATTTACAGCGAATATGTCGGGTTTCCATTCTATAAACCACATGCTCCAGAATTTAACCATGAAAGGTATGGCTCAGCGCTTCCTTGATTACAGCCTGAAGAATAAAGCTGTACTTAAGCCTAATAGACTACGGGAGCTGGGTATTGATGATGCGCTATTAGCAAGAATTAAAAATGAATATCGGCACGTTGAGCATAAAAATGGCAAGTTAACCACAATGAACTTTGATAAGTGGGACCCTGAAGTCTTCGCTAAGTTTTCTTACGGCCTGCGCTTATGGGGCAACCGGATTATTCAGGAACAAGATTTTGGCGATGGAGTTTCCTACTTGATGAGCAAGGAGCTTGGTAAAACCTTAATTCAATTTCGTACCTTTGCTATCACCGCTTACTCAAAACAGTTGTTGCATGGTCTCAAGCACAGGGACCTACAAACCGCTTCACTTTTCCTACATTCAACTTTCTTTGCTGGTCTTGTCTATGTTGGTCAAACCCATTTACAAGCCACTGGCAGACACGACAGACGGGAATTTTTACGCAGACGGCTAGCACCGGATGAAGTCGCTAAGGCGGCTTTCCAGCGCTCTGCATATGCTTCTGTTTTCCCGATGTTTATTGACAGTGGTGCAGAGGTATTAACAGGTGAGCCGGTCTTTAATGCGCGTATGTCTGAATTGGCTACTAATTTGTGGACAGGTAATGCGTCGTATGACTGGATAGAAAAAGCTTCTTCAGGTGTGTCAGGTATCGCCAGAGCAGGACTAAGTAATAATTATGATTTCTCACAAAAAGACTGGAATAATTTATATCGCACGTTACCTTTTCAGAATATGTTAGGTATACAGCAGTTTTTACATAATTTAGGTGCAGACCTACCCAAATATTCGGAGGACAGATATTAATTAATGGCATTATCATACAAAGATTATATTGCCGATGGACAAACCAAAGACTTTGCAATTCCTTTTAAATTTCTCAACCAAGTGCACATTAAAGTTTTCGTTGATGGTAAAGCGCAAGACCACGTAATCAATAATAACGTTGTCTCTTTGGCTTCCCCGCCAGAAGCTAATGTTGTGGTCCGTGTTAAACGAGAGACACCATTGCATGAACGTGCTGTTGATTTTGACGATGGCGCTATTTTATCTGAGGCAGTCTTGGACATGGCCAATGAACAGCTCTTTTATGTCGCTCAGGAAGTGCTCGATTATTCCGAGGGTTTGCTGAAGATGAAAGAGGACGGTCATTTTAACGCTTTGAATAGGCGTATACGTCAAGTTTCGAACCCTGTTGAAGAAAATGATGCTGTTAATTTAAGTTTCATGCGCTCACAGTATATCCCGACTGCACGAGCAGAAGCAGACCGAGCAAGGAACGAAAGAGAAACCTCGGAACAGATTAGAGCGACTACTAATCAACTAAAAATTGACACAGAGCAAACTTTAAGTGAAGCCAGAACTTTTACTACTTCAATTAAAAATGATACTGAGGTAATAAGGGGGAAAGCTGAGCAACATATGGTGACTGCCCATGCGCATAAAGAAAAAGCTATTGCAGAAGCAAATAAGGCAACGTCGGAGGCTAATCGCGCATATGGAGAAGCCAACCGAGCCAAAGGCTATGTTGAGCAGTACAAGCCAGAGGTAAAAGGCGCTTGGACATTTGATAATTATGTTGAGTGGCCAACCCTTGGCGTAGGTCAAGGGCGCGCGGCCATCTATAACGACGGCATATACCACAAATGCCTTATGATTCACGGAAATGACTCGAAGGTTGCTGGAGAATACCGCGTAGGTATGTGGAATCATGTCACGGTCTATGGCAGTTTATATATCACAGGTGAGTTATACGTCAAAGATAAGCCTGTTTATCACCGAGGGAATATTCATATAAGCACGGGAAACCCTTCAGGTGGTGCCGATGGTCAAATCTGGTTTAAATACAGTTAATGTCAGAAACCTTTTTAAATATCAATAATCACTGGCGTTCACTTGATACCGCTTTTGTTAATGTAAATGGTCGTTGGAAAGAAGCGGATATTTTTATCAATGTTAACGGCTCTTGGAAATTAGTTTCCCTTAAACGTGTTTCACTAGGTAGCGGAACAAATGTGAATTTATTTGCCACTCTACTTTCTCATGTTGGCAGTGCGGGTAATATTGAAATTACCTTAACTGGCACTTTTAAAGCTTCCTCCACTAGAAATGCTGCGCTTGTTTTAGGTACTCAATTTGCCAGTAGAAAAGTCAAAATAATTAATAATGCCATTATCCTTGGCAAAGAAGGTGCCGGTGGTCCGGGTGGTCAAGGGGTTACTAATAGAGACAGTAGTGGTTATGCGACTAATGGAAACGGTGGAGGCGCTGGTGGTACAGCATTACTCGTCAATACTAATCATGGTTGCAAACGTTTAGAATTCTACAACACGTCAGGTGGAAGGATTTACGCCGGTGGAGGTGGAGGAGGCGGCGGTGGAGGCACCTATGCTGAAGCACGAAGAGGTGGAGACCGTCAGCAGTTTACAGGGACAGGAGGAACAGGTGGACGCGGCAGAGGCTCCGCAGGTAACGCTACAGATGGAGGCCGTGGTTCTGGACGAGATACCCGTGGTGGCAATGGCGGAAACGGCGGTGACTACGGTACGAAAGGGGCTAGCGGTGGTAAAGGTTCAAGTAATATTTTTCTTTCCAAGTTCGGCTCTGGAGGTCCCGGTGGCACTGAGGGTATCGCTATACATAATGTGCGGTCTATGATTTTATCTGGCTACACCAACACCAGCTACATTATCGGAAGGAGAATTTAAATAAGTAAAAAATGAAATTTAAAATAATAAATTATCAAAAAGAAACAGGCTCACTGGATATTGAGCTAGAAAACGGATTTACAGTTAATATCGGTCTTGATTCATTAATAGATAAAGACAACCCAACAGAACAAGAATTAATTGAGGCCATTTCCCGGTCCCTGCCTGAAGACGATTACTTTAACCGTCGTATCCCCAAAGCCCCTGTCATTAGCTCTATGCTTAACAAGTTGTATACCCCTGCCAATGTAGATGCCCACTCAGAAATAGGCACCTGGGACATTATACGCGGCCACAGGAACGAGCTGTTACGGGCGACAGACTGGACACAAATGACTGATAACAGCCTTACCGATGAGCAAAGAAAGGCTTGGGCCAAATACCGGCAAAGGCTGCGAGATATACCACAAGTTAACGATGAACCACAGGAAGTAACGTGGCCAATTCCCCCAGATACAGAAGGATTTGAAATTTAATAAATGCTAGATTGGTTTAAAACCTCACTTCCCACAATTGTAATAATGCTTACGCTTGCCTTTGGTAGCTACGTTGTTCTAATTGAGCAAAGGCTCAGTACATTAGAAGCAAACTACAAACAATTAGAAACCTTGACTGAAGTTGTAAAAGATTTAAATAAACTGATGCATAAAACAGACAAAAGAATAAGTATTTTGGAGGCCACGCTATTAGGTACGAATGAGGGACTATAAAAAAGAATATCGCGAATATCACAGTAAACCTGCACAGAAAAAACGACGCGCAATGCGTAATGCCGCAAGACGATTGATGATTAAAAAGGGTCTTGCAAAGAAAGGGGATGGTAAAGACGTAGACCACAAAGATAGAAACCCCTTAAATAATAGTATTAAAAATCTAAGAATAACTAACCAAAAGAAAAATAGAGGATGGCGAAAGCATGATAAGTAGTTTTATTTTACGATTTCTGGCGACAAAGCTTGTTAAGAAAATTGTACTGACCTTGTTAAAAGAAATGGCTAAACGGACTGACAATAAAATAGATGATGCAATTGTAGCTATTGTTGAAAAGGAGGCTTTAAATGACTGAGGAATTCACTAAGACGCTTGCGGAGCATGAAGAATTATTCAGACAAACCAGTATTTATTACAACGTTACTGAACATGACAACGGCTACTTTACAATGAACTATTTTCTAGGCGAACAAAAGCATGAATTAGAATTTCGTCCTGATGGCTCTTTAATTGTGCAGGAGAATCTTTGACAAAAACTATCGACCAAATACTATCCCAATTACATGAAGAATTAGCCGAGCATCTTCTCGACAAATTAACCAAACCAAAAAACGGCGAAGCACCTAACGCTTCTGAGCTAAACGTTATTCGCCAGTTTCTAAAAGACAATCACATCAGTGATATTCCCCGCCCCAATAGTCCGTTAGCCGAACTTGAAAATAAGCTGAATGAAATAGATATGTTCGATGCTGACGATATACGACAAACCCACTAAATAAACAAGCTGAGGGCAGCTCTAAGCCCTCCTTGTTCCCGCCTATATCAACCCACCAGGAATTAATGAAACAACGAGAGAAAGAACTAGAACACCGATTAAAGACAGAATTTGTATTCTTCTTAACTGTTATATGGAAATATTTACGGCTACCGCCTCCAACGGAGCTACAAAAGGACATAGCGCTTTATTTACAGGAGGGACCCAAACGAAAAATAATTATGGGGTTCCGAGGTGTAGCTAAAAGTTGGATAACGTCAGCTTATGTGCTCTGGCGGTTATATAAAAATCCTCAAGTTAAAGTGTTGGTCGTATCTGCAAGCAAGGAACGGGCTGACAGCTTTTCTACGTTCACAAAGAGGCTAATTGATGAAATACCCTTTCTAAATCATTTAAAGCCTAGGAGAGAGCAGAGGGACTCTAAAATAGCCTTTGATGTTGGACCCGCAAGTGCTGACCATAGCCCCTCAGTTAAATCTGTCGGAATTACTGGGCAACTGACAGGCTCACGCGCTGACATCATTGTGGCTGATGACATTGAGGTCTTAAATAACAGTGCAACGCAAACGGCCAGGGATAAGTTGGCAGAACTGGTCAAAGAATTTGATGCTATTTTAAAGCCCTTAACAACCTCTGAAATTACTTTTCTTGGGACCCCTCAAACGGAAATGTCCCTATATAATAAGCTGGTTAAAGAAAGGGGTTATAAAGTCCGTATCTGGACAGCGCTTTATCCTGACCCTGATGTAATCGAAAAATGGCAAGGCAATTTATCCGCGCTTATTTATGACAAAGTCATTCGTAATGCATCTTTAGCTGGTACTACCACAGAGCCTAGCCGTTTCCCTGATTCAGATTTAGCTGAGCGGCGTTTGTCGTATGGTAAAGCAGGATTTGCACTGCAATTTATGCTGGATACGAGTTTAAGTGATGCTGATAAGTACCCGCTTAAATTGGCTGATTTAATGGTGATGTCCCTCGACTTAAAACGAGCTCCTATCGATTTAGCGTGGTGTAACTCAGCAGATAAAGTGCTAGAAGTACCAACCCTTGGGTTAACAGGCGACCGCTTCTACTCGCCAATGTGGGTGGACAAGGAAATGGCAGAGTATACCGGCTCAGTCATGTTTATTGACCCATCAGGCCGGGGAGCCGATGAAACCAGTTATGCTGTGGTCAAGTTTTTACACGGGTATCAGTTTCTAATTGACGCTGGCGGTTACCGCGATGGTTATACGCCTTCTACCTTACAGAAATTGGCTAACACTGCCCAGCAGCATAAAGTGAACATGGTGCAAGTGGAAGATAACTTCGGTGATGGCATGTTTATTGAGTTATTTAAACCCATACTGAGGAAGGTTCATAGTTGCCAAGTTGAAGGGAAAAGAGCTAAGGGACAAAAAGAAAAGCGTATTATCGACTCTCTTGAGCCAGTCATGAGCCAACACCGGCTAATAGTGGATACAAGACTTATAGAGAAGGATTATAAGGAATGTGAGGGTGATTTTAGTTACTCACTTTTTTATCAAATGTCCCGCATAACACACGACAGAGGCGCCCTAAAACACGATGACAGGCTCGAAGCTGTCGCAGGGGCTGTTGCGTATTGGGTAGAGCAGATGGCGCTTGATGGGGCTGTGGAGGCTGAGAGGCATAGGGCTGAAGCTCTGGAAGCTGAGTTTGAAAAGTTTGCTGAGGGGTGCCTGGGGTTTCAGCCAAAGAAAGAGGTAGGGAATTTTTGTAGTTAATTTAGAAGACAGGAGGAGAAAGACTCCTCCTATTTTTTATTAAAGACCTAACTTACGCAGGGTATCCATCAGTTTAAATGGTTTTTGTAGCTGCGGGATATCTTCAAGCTGCTGACGCGTTTTTTCATTAAGTAGTAGATATTCAGCATTTAGTCGTAGGTAACTCCAATTATTGCCTGTTATTAACTCTGAAAGTTGCGCAGGGTCTTTATCACCTATGATTTTTTTACCTATTACTGGGTTATGTTTAATAGCTTGTTGCCAGTTACTTAAAGCAAATAAAAAGTTTGCATCCTCTTTATGCGTACACTCTGCTGAGGCCTTACGACTAAGGAATGTAAGTGCTCTAAACAGCTTTTCTTTTTCAAGGTTAATCTTTTTGAATAAATCTGGTGACAATTCAACCTCTTGCGCTTTACATTCTTCTATCTTGGCACCAGCAGCAGCAACAGCCTTGTTTAACTCATTTGCAGCAATTTGAAATGCCAAACGTTCTACGTCAGGTGTAGGCTTTTCTCCAGCAAATACTGCGAAAGATAAACAGCCTGTAATGAATAAAGTGGTAAGATGCTTACTTTTGACAACCATATTCTACCGCCTGCCAGAATTCTTTTTGTTTTTGGTCATTAAGGTGAGCAAGAACTTGATTACCTGCTACCTTCTCAATTTCTCTACGTGCTATTGTTGGGACACTGCCCATTGCTTGCCCGAAGGCTTCCCAGTCAGTAGTGCTAATGGTGAAGCTGGACTCAACCATGCGATTGCCTAAAAAGATATTCACAACTGTTCCCAAAGATACTGCTGTTGCTAGGGCATTCGCTAAGCCTTGAATATCTTTAATACGCTGAATAGCTTGTTTACTGGCGGAATCAAAGGTAACTCCATTTATCGGGACACAACGCATTTACACCTACTCCATCAAATTACATATGCTGGCAGAATGCTATAAGGGGAGATGGGATAAAGCAACATGGCTTAAGAGGCATGGGTCATAATATTAGATGAGGCAGGCTTGTAAGTGTGATGCTGTCTGACAGATGGTTAAAAAGCAGGCGCGGAAATTAAAAAGTCCAATCGCTGAAGCCCTTGGTATCCGGGGGCTTGAGTTACCACGCAACTTAGAAGGGATTCCCCCTGGGTTGAAATATGAGATTTAACCTTAAGATATCTTAAAGACACCTATAGATACTTAAAGATTATCTTAAGGATGCCTAAGCTAACTTTAAGACTCCTATGAACATAGATGACTTAAAGCTCACCTTAGCTAAGCCTTAATACACCTTCTGCTTTGTTCTTCATTGTTGTTTATTACCCAATTAATAAGAAATAATAGCCTGATACTACATTAGTTGTATTTTCTATTTCTACGATAACTTCCATCTATCCTATTTTTCAAATAAAAGCTGAGGCCAATAAACATTACTCCAAATGCGAATATCATATTAGCTAGACCGAAAACATGAGAGAATGTTAGTAAGAACTGAGGGAGATGGCTTTGTATAGGTTCGTAGCTTAAAGATATCCATTCATTGAAATTTACGTAATGAAGAATCTGTATCGAATAGAACAGTGATGAAGCAGCAATCAGGAAGCTTCCACTTATTAAGCAGATGAGATGCAGTAAAAACATTGTTAGCTGGTATCCTTCGTTACTACAAGTTACTTTCTTCAAGCCAACCACCTAATTATAGTAAGTGAGCACCTATTGGTCCAATGCTATAAGGCGAAGATTCTGATATTTAGTCGTGTTTAGGTTTAAAAAATATATAGAAAAAGCTAGAAAGAAAATTTCCTTCTTAGCAACTAAGCATTTGAATTTTGTGGTCCATATCCTTGCTGCGAGTGGACGTGCATTGGTTACCTTATAGCTGACTATTATCAATCCTTTAGTCATCTTTATGCGCCTATCAAGCTTATTATCCTTTGTTGTGTGGTCCTGTAAAATAAATATGCCCTGTGCCCTCCTCAGTGGCTCTATAAGCTTTCTCGATACAAACCAAGACATTCCCCTTCGTTATAGATTTAAATTGTACGTGAAGGCTTTCAGGGGGCTTATACGACACATTGGACGCTGAGAAAGACTTAGGGTAGACTCTGGCTCCTTTGGGATACATTGAGGATTGGAGGGTTTGTGTTAAGGCTAAAAGAAGTTGTACGTATACGGCAAGTACTAGCTGAACATAATATCACCATATTGCAATTTGAAATTTTATTAGCTGTCGAACTAAATGAAGGAAGTACATTATCAGATATAATGGGAAGAGGATTTCTACCAACCTCTAGCACTATTGCTACTATATCATCACCAATCCAACGTTTAGCGGAAGGCACTCCAAGAACTCCTGGTAGAGGGTTAGTAAAAAAAGAACCAAGCCCACACCATAAAAACGCCAGCCTTCTATATCTTACAAAAGATGGTAGAGAAGTCTTAGAAGATATTAAAAATAAATTGGATTACAAATAATTTTTGACAAAAAATCTGAGAGCTGTTTTTGAATAAAACTCTCCCGAAATCTCCCCCGTAGCCTCCATTTTAAATAAGCAAATTCACGCCAATAGACACGCCTTTTAGTCACAGATATAGCTACAAGCCTTTTAAAATAAGGAGTACAAATACACACACAGTTTTATTCTTAATTGCATTAAGTGTGTTTAGATGCCCACTCTTTTTATTTATCTCTTTATGTTTAATATCCTGTTTTTACTTGTTGACGTATTTAAAGTTTTTTGCTAGCTTATATATTAAGTTGAACATAGCGACCCAGAAATAATAAATTAATACTTCCTATACATCTTAGGGGCAAAGAGAAAGATGTAAAAATAAACCCCAAGTATTAATTAAATAACTTAATGTTACCTCCTTGGTTCTCTTTAAGTTGCGCTCAATATATCGCGATGTTCAATATTGTAATCACCAAGCATTCTACAGCACGCCACTGTAAGTAAGTTCTTTAACAATATGGATTAGAAATAAACGGATTTAGTAAAAGTAATATTTTACCTCCCTCTATTTCGCTGTAAGTACGCTTTAAGTAGGTCATTAGTTATCTAGTGGCCTATCTAAAGCCTGCTTAAAGAAAATAAATATAAATTAAATAACAAAAGGAGACCAAAGCCAATGGACCTATCATTATTACCTACGTACCCAGTAGAAGAGCTAGAACGTATTAATTACTTTGAATATTCACCATCTCAATTAATCAGCTTTTTAGGCATTATTAAATGCAGCTACGAACGTGAAGTTATCTACAATGCCTTAGCTCTTAAAGGTGTTCAAATAGATAGAGATGTATTTTTTAGGATGAATAATATTGATAATTAAGGATAAACACATGCCTACCTACCTTGCAGGCTGGAATGTTCCCGGCTATTTGCCTGAAGTTGAACCCGCCACATTTAGCACACACAGCGAAGCCCTAGATTATATAAAAGACGAGATTAAACAGCACATTGACCTGCTCATAGACTCAGGCCAGAGGGAGCAGATAGCGCCCAACTTAAAATCTTTATGCTGTCTTGAAAACTGCCCAAAGGAAGGTAAGCCTGTTGCTGTCTTCTTCGCTGATTATGTTTACTGGATTCAACCACAATAATTAATTAAAAGGATATTTAATCATGGCAACAATCACTTTCTACTCACTCTATGACTACAACTGTGGTGAACTCCTTGCTAACACTTTTGACCTTGACAACTATGAAGCATACGAGGAATTAATCAGCGATATACACGCATGGCTACAAGAATTAACCAAGCAGATTAATGACGGGGTTCTACGTGAAGAGTGGATAGTCGCTGATTATGAGGATATACCCGATAAATATGTAGGAGAGCATAGCCTTGACTCGGAATATTTTACTTATGTTGTGGTCCTTAACGAGCTTAGCGAATGGTACAATAATGACGCTGAGAATATACTACAAGCCTGGATTGACTATGGTTACCCTTTGGATGCTGAGCAGATAAAAGACGCCTACATAGGCCATTATACGACACCTCGCGACTTTGGAGAGGAATATTTAGCTGAGCTTGAGGACTTGTCTAACATTCCTGAGCGTTTGCGCTATTACATTGATTGGGAACGAATGGCAGAAGATGCCTTAATAAATGACTTTTGGGAAACAAAAGGTTATACCTTCTTTCGCGTATAAAACAAGAAGGTAACCAGTAGATAAGTCCAAGCGAGTAAAAAATAATAACTACACCAACTGTCCTACAACAGTGAAGTGTTTCACCTGCCGCAAATCTCCTTAATCCTCTATACATCACATGCCAGCTATCAGCTATAGGAATAGTTGCCCTTCTGGAACTTTTCCTTACAAAAGTGTGGCCTAGTTCACTGTACATGTATACAATAAGACATTTGTGTTACACGCGTTACGTGATGCAGCCAGCTTACGCACCTTTAGTAGTAAATGTAAGCTTACTCCAGAATTATATTCACCGATAAAGGAGAAATAATGGATAAAAACCCAATAGGTGAACAAATGAATTTAAGTAAATTAATTTACGCAGAACACACCGACCTCGTATTTAATGCACTGTTAAGCGAGGAAGAATGTCAAAGCGAGTATCAAAGCGTTAAACACTGGTGGTCCATCAGTCCCCAATTAGGCCATGAATTAGCAAGCAAATCAATAGCAGGTATTTATATACTTGAGCATGACTATGGTACATGGCTTGGACTAACTGAGGAAACACGCGACGTAGAAAGTGCAGTAAGTCGTCTGTTTATTTAATCACCTATAGTTTGCTTGCACTACATTACATATAGAACTTATGTTCTGTTGTTACGTAGTGCTTTTTTATGTAACATATTTGGAGGGGATAATAAATGATTAAAAGTCATACACATCTGAGCACATACAAAAAGAGAACCCAACAATGTACAACAGAGGAAAGCTTTTAAAGCTACAAAACTTACTAGTAACGTTGCAAAACGAAGAATTAGGAATGTCATTAGTTCAGTTTGCAGCATTATTGACCATCGCCCGAGAAGAAGGACAAGGTATTACTGAGGTTAAAGACCGCTTAGGATTACCTAAAGCGACAGGCACACGCACTATTACCGCTCTCACAGAAAGAGCAGGACCAGGAAAAGAGGGCTACGGATTGGTTGATGTACGCTTCGACCCAATGGACGCAAGACGAAAAGGTTTATATTTAAATGAGGCAGGCAAGGAGTTTGTTGCTAAGTATGTAAATATGATTTAAACCCTTTTCGCTTTATCCGAGGTTAGCGCGTGTGCATAACCTCACCCTCCCCCTTATTTTTTCTGTTTTTTTTCTTCCCAATAAAAATACCTATCATTAAAGGATTGTAACCTATGGCTATCCGTAAGCGCGGCCAAAGGTGGCAAGTTGACGTATATATCAATAAAAAAAGAGTACGTGAAAACTGTGCTACTAAGGCAGAAGCCCTAGCAAGGCAAGCAGAACTCTTAGCGATTAAAGCAGGTAATGAAGAAAACCCACAAGCACCCAAGCAATACAAAAAGTTAACCCTTAGCGAACTTTTAGAATTAACTACGGCGCGCTACTGGGCAGGAACTAAAAGCGAGTTGGTCCAGTACAAAACAGGAATGCAAATAATTAAAGCCATTGGACCAAACACCTTAGCCACTGATATTAACCTCACCACAATTGATGCCTTTATTTCCCAATGTAAAACTGAAGGCAACGCAGCTGCCACAATAAACAGAAAAATAGCTGTACTACAGAAAATGCTCCGTTATGCCCACGAGCGCGGCTATATTTCCTCAATGCCACGCTTTGAACGTATGAAGACAAGGCAAGGCCGCATTCGTTACCTATCATATGAGGAAGAAGAGCAACTACTTTTATTAGCAGATAAAGATTTGGCCGATTTTATTTTACTCGCCATAGAAACAGGTGGCCGACGTTCAGAAATATTTAAATTAAAGCCACAAGATATTCTCGACAATAAAATAATATTCAGCGACACAAAGAACGGCAAAACGCGCTCTGTCCCATTAACCAGAAAGGCTAAAGCTGTCGTACAGCGTCGTTTAGAATCTGCTGGCAACCTATGGCCTACCCAATGGACAACAGACAGCATTACACAAGCCTGGGCCAAGCTGCGGAAACAGATGGACCTGGAGCACGACACTGACTTTGTATTCCACTGCACCAGACATACATGTGCTACAAGACTACTTAGGGCCAAGGCGAGCTTAAGGGAGGTCCAGCACTGGCTAGGACACTCCAATATCACGCAAACAGCTATTTATGCTCACCTTGAGGAAGACGCCTATTACAGCCTTGCAGAGCAGCTAGATAGCCAAAGGACTAAACCTTAATCCTTGACTAATATGTCTCTCACGCAGCTGAAGTCTATCTGTTGCATACTTTCATTAAGTAGTTTTAAGCTGAACCCTGAGCCGTAAACACCGTGGGTCATGTCGCCCTGTGCATGGCCTAAGAGTGCCTTGATATGCTCGCTAGGTACACGACTCTCAACAGCTAAGTCCCTGAAGGTGTGGCGGAAGCTGTGGAAGACTTTTGATGGTGGAAAGCCAATCTGCCTTTTTAGCTTGGAAAACCAAGATGTAACACTCTTACCGTATAACCCACCATTAAGAGTTAACGCAAAAAGCTTTGTCTGTCCTTCTTGGCTATCTACATAATCAAGAAACTCTATAGACATTAATAGGTCATGCAATGGAATCTTTCTTATAGATGCTTTATTCTTAAGTTGGTGTGTGCCACAGTCATTAATATCAAGATAATAAATATCACCTGCTTGCTTTATATCAGCCACGTTTAATTGGGCTAACTCTTCCAGCCGCGCGCCTGTAAATAAAGCAAGTGCGGGTATCCAAAATTGCCATATTTTTTTTAGCTGCGAGTCTTTGTTCAGGTAATGCCCGAATAAAGTACGTAATTCAGAAGTAGTAAAAGCCTCTTTGGTCTTAGCTGTGATGTGTTTAGCTCTAGGTTTAAGTCCTGAAAATGGGTTAGCCTTTATATAATCTCTACGTTGCATCCAGTTAAAAAAACCAGAAATATAATTGAGCATTTTTAATGCAGTGGTAGGTGCTATAGTAGGCACACCTTTTTCTTTTAAAGAAGCAAGGCTTAAATTTTTATTTTTTCCCCGGCTACGTTTGACAGGATAATCATAAAGCTCTTGAACGAAATCTATTGCTACATTCTTTGTTACTTTTTTAACCTCCAAATTTCCTAAAATATCTATGAGACATTTAAAGGCAGGTAGGTTATTTTCAGCTGAACGCTTCCCCCAATCCATCTTTTTCTTCTCTTTCAGAAAAAGTGCATATACCTCTTCTAGTGTTAAACAGGGTTCTTCTTGTAGTTGCTCTGACAAAACAGGAGCTACTATAACTGGCTGTAGTTTTTTAATCTTTCCTGTCGCCTGAAATGTCTTAATATAGACTACAAGCTCTCGATAAACATTTTTCTGCTGCTCTCTGCATGTTAAGCGCTGCATTTCATATATGGAGCTTTCAACGGCTGCTTGAACAGCAAAGGCTTTGGAGTGAGCTAAACGTTTTGCCTTGGTGTGTAATGAGAAAGTTATTTCTCTTTTTTGAATCACTTTTTGTAGGTTTTTAGGTAATACCTTTCTGTAATGATATGTAGTACCACGTAATACTAAATTGCGCATCCGCCGACCTCATTTTTGTAGCAAAAGTAGATTCTTTTGAAACTAGGCAGGACGGATAGTGAGAATCTTTTTGTAGCAATTCTCGATGCAGAATTTGTAGCAAACTGTTAACCACTCACCTCCGGTGGCAAAACATCAAACTTAGGAATACCTTCTGGAAATACCGCCCAGCTTGGGGCAGAAGCCGTATAGATTGCCATCTTTGGTGCAAATGTTGAGTTATCTTTCAATGTTGATGCAGCAACTGAATAAAAATCAGCCACAGTAACATCTATACATAAATTAGTTCCGCAGTTGCTACAAAACTGATGATGCATATCTTTACCAGAATCTCCTTTACGGGTATAAGTATCAGGCTTGCCTTTAGTAATGGTAAACTTACCCTTGGGCACCCATAACCCGAACCACTTATCAGATCCTGAATGCACCTGGCATTCCTTACAGTAACAAAATACCGAGTTAATAGGCTCTCCTTCAAAACTGTATTCGATAGACCCGCACCCACAACGCCCTTCATAATTTGCCATACGCTAGAACTCCCCATTAATGTTGACGAATTTCTCGCCAACAATATAAAGTAAGACTCCTGACAGCATTATGTCAGGAGCTTAAAACGCAACGCTTTGGCCTCGCTGGGGAATA
Organism: Spartinivicinus ruber; assembly: GCF_011009015.1. NCBI lineage: Bacteria > Pseudomonadati > Pseudomonadota > Gammaproteobacteria > Oceanospirillales > Zooshikellaceae > Spartinivicinus > Spartinivicinus ruber. The sequence continues at coordinate 1,110,127 of NZ_CP048878.1, read as the reverse complement.
TCTGCTTGTATCCCCTTTTCATCCCACAGCTTTTGTGAAAGAACATCCAAGGATTCAGGCTCACCATGAACTAACATGATATGGGGGTTACCTTTAAATTGGCTGATCCATTCAACCAGTTCTGTTTGTCCTGCATGGGCAGAGAAACCTCCTAAGGTTTCAATACGTGCCTTCACAACATACTCTTCACCAAACAGTCGTATATGTTTAACTCCATCGACTAAAATGCGTCCAAGGGTTCCATATGCCTGAAATCCTACAAAAATAATCCGGTTAAGCTTGTTCCAAATCCGCTGTTTAAAGTGATGTCTAATTCGCCCACCCGTGCACATACCACTGCCAGCAATAATAATTGCTCCACTTTTAATATTGTTAATGGCCATAGACTCTTCAGGTGTTATTGTTAAGTGAAGCTTAGGAAGAAATTTACCTAATAACGTTTGATCACCTGAACAAAGTGGTTTAATACCTTCACAATCCAGTGTATGCAACCAACGATCATAAATTCGGGTTACTTGAATCGCCATGGGGCTATCCAAATATACGTGCCAATTATCCAATACACCTTCATGATGTAAACGACCTAAATAAAATAACAGTTCCTGGGTTCTGCCAACCGCAAATGCAGGAATAAAAACATTCCCACCTTCCTCCCAAGTTTCTTGTAGAATATCCCTTAGTTGGTCAATGGTATTATCAAGAGAACGATGATCACGATTACCATAAGTGCCTTCCATTAACACCACATCAGCCTGGGTAAGCGTTACTGGGTCATTCATTAGCACAGTATTTTTTTTGCCCAAATCACCCGAAAAAACCAATGTTTTTCGTTGTTGCTTTTCCTGAAGTATAATTTCAACAATCGCTGAGCCTAAAATATGGCCAGCATCATGAAAAATGACAGTTGCATCATCAGTGAAGGCAAATTGCTTGTTATAAGGTTGAGGTTTACAAAGCTTTAACACTTTAGCTACATCACCTGGTACAACCTGTGGTTTTAAGGGCTTTTTCCCTTTTCTGGCACGACGCAAGTTCTCTTTTTCCAAGTCTCTCTGATAAAGGTTCGTGGAATCATTCAGCATAATATCAAGCAGTTCAGCTGTTGCTTCAGTACAATAAATAGGTCCTTTGAAACCATCATGAACTAGCTTGGGTAGTAAACCAGAATGATCAATATGCGCATGAGAGAGTATAACTGCATCAATCTGTTGAGGATCAAACTGAAAGCTCTCATGCTGCAGTCTATCAACAGCATCTCCCCCTTGGTGCATTCCACAATCCAACAGTACTTTACCAGTAGCAGAAGACTCTAAAAAGTGGCAAGATCCCGTTACCTCTTGAGCAGCTCCAATAAACTTTATTGTTGCCATATCAAAACTTTTCCATACGAGTATGATAAGTTAGGTTATTATAGTCGTATTAACCTGGATGCTTCACCCAGCCATATTACTTTTGGTTAAAATAACAAAAATAGCGCTTCACTTTTTGTTAATAAAAATTAAACTACAACTGAAATATAACTTTATGAATACTTAAGCTACAACTACATACTATGCAAACAAATACCAACACCCAACAACTTACAATAGAAGCAAATAGCTCCACGAGGTGGTGGGGTGAAATGACATTAACAATGGAAAGAAATCAAATCTGGGATTTCGGAACATTGTTATTTAGCTTAAGGCGCCAACAACGTGAATGGCAAGTTCATTACAAGCACTTTAATATAAACCCTGAAGCAGAACGAAACGACGTGTTAACCTGGTGTGGTGAAAGCGAGCTAACTGATAGCGATAACTTTAAGCGATTTGTATTTAGCCGTACTCACAAAGATCTGACAATAACTCCGATATTGCCTGACCGAAACCTAGTAGCCAAACCAATCGTCAGCATCACCTTAATGCCTGAGGAACAAATAACACTTTATGTCAGCGTAGCACTATGGCTTCGAGTTAGTGTTAAGAACCCCACTGTAGAAAGTATTAAAAATAATAAAGATGACTATATAACCCTTTGTGAATTGCCTATACGTGAGTTGTCGAATACTTGGTTTGGTCCCAACACCTTAGAAGGTGAACTCTGTTATGCCAGCAAAACCCACGCCCTGGTTAACCAAGAGTCACTACCTTTAAAACCCTATCGAGCGATTGTTCCCGTAACAGTAACCAACAATCAACCAGAGATTTTAAAAATCGAAAAAATTAACATTCCCGTATCAGCTTTAGGCTTGTACCGGAACAGTAATGGTTTATTTTGGGCATCAGGTGTAACATTAGTTAAATTAAAAGGGAGCAATCAAATTAAACTCTCTACAACCAATGATATCAGCACTACATCTCATGAAAAGTTTAAGAATGAGTCAAATTCTGACCTCAATGAGGTTAGTAAAAATACTGGCAATGAGCCTGCCACTCAATTTCAACAATGGGAAAAAGTTGCCGACCCACGCAAACCAATTGAAGAAAAATTTATTACCCGAGCATACGATGTATTCTTTTCCTAATTAACCCTATTGAATTACTATTTTACACAGCTATGGAAACACTACGTAACTTAAGTTTTAGCCAGATACTTATCAGTCTTGCTTTTATTATCGTTGGCTTTATTTTAGCTAAACTAGCTACCAAAGCAATTGCCAGATTAAGCAAAGACAAACTGACTCAGCATCAGTCATTACTATTCCAACGAATTAGTTACTACCTTATCATCGCGCTTTTTATCATCACTGCTCTACAACAAATCAATGTGGATTTAGGTGTTATTCTTGGTGCCGCAGGTATCTTGTCTGTTGCTATTGGTTTTGCTTCACAAACTTCCGCTTCAAATATTATCAGTGGTTTATTTTTACTTGGTGAAAAGCCATTTGGTGTCGGAGATGCTATTAAAGTAGGCTCAACGACGGGAGAAATACTTGCTATTGATTTATTATCAATAAAGTTACGCACCTTTGATAACTTATTTGTGAGAATTCCCAATGAAACTATTATAAAGTCGGAGGTCACTACCCTTACCCGTTTTCCAATCCGTCGTTTTGACCTAGTGGTTGGAGTTGCTTATAAAGAAGACTTAACCAAAGTTAAACAAGTTCTATTAAAAGTAGCAGATGACTATCATTTGTGTTTAGAAGACCCTGAACCTCTTTATTTATTGCAAGGATTTGGTGACTCTGCTATTAATATTCAACTTTCAGTATGGGCAAAGCGTGAAGACTTCTTAGCATTAAAAAATGGCATTATTCAACGGGTTAAAGAAGCATTTGACGAAAACGATATAGAAATACCATTTCCACATCGAACGTTTTATACCGGTTCTGAGACAAAGCCCTTTCCAATCCAGCACATTAAATAGCTATAAATGTAGCTAAAAAGGTAGCCAATGTCTGACGAAAACGACTTTAACTGTAGAGTTTTTCCTAGTGCAGCTGACGATGTAGAGCACGCCAAGCGCGTCGAGTGCAGTAAGCAACTCATGACTTCTTCAGCATTTCGATTAGCATATGATGATAAAGAGTTTGTCCTAAGGGACGAAATGAGGCCTGTTAGGCTACTACTTGAGCTTAGCAAGACCGAGTTGACGCTTAATGATCATAATATCAATAACACTGTAGTAATGTTTGGTAGTGCTCGCATATTAAGACCTAAAAAAGCTAAAAAAAGACTATTTCACACCAAACAACAACTGGAACAACAACCAGATGACCCAGAATTTAAAAATCAATACCAGCAAGCTAAAATACGGCAACAACAAACTGACTATTATACCCAAGCACGAATATTAGCCAAAATAATTACAGAACAATCCATGCTGGGTGATATACCCAATCTATATGTTGTGACTGGTGGTGGACCAGGTATTATGGAAGCTGCTAACCGAGGAGCCAACGATGCCAACGGAAAGTCAGTAGGCCTTAACATAGTACTACCAGAAGAACAGCAGCCAAACCCTTATATAACCTCTGAGCTTTGCTTTCGCTTTCACTATTTTGCGATGCGCAAAATGCACTTTCTACTAAGAGCTAAAGCATTAGTGGTATTTCCTGGAGGCTTTGGCACCCTGGATGAGCTGTTTGAAACCCTTACCTTGGTACAAACCAAAAAAATAAAGCCCATGCCCATTTTATTATTCGGCAAAGAGTACTGGCAACGCTTGTTAAACTGGAATGTCTTGGTTGAAGAGGGAATGATTAATGAAGAAGACTTAAACCATTTTGTCTATGTGGAGAGTGTTGAGCAAGCATGGCAAATTATTGAAAAACATGTCAAAGGGTTACGTAAACCACATAAAAGCTTATAAAGCCTTAGGCACCAACCTGTGACTCAGCGGGTAAATTTAAAACTGAAGAACTAGGCTTAGTTGGCTCAACTGCTTCTATTACAGATAACTTCTTACAAATCGCATTAGCCTGTGACATTTGTTCAATAAAGCGTCGACTTAAGCTGACAACCTGTAAAGCGACATCTATTATATGAATTCCCGCTCTTTCATCAACGACTGCTGCAATAAGCTGTTTTTTCAGAGCATCATATTGTTCAATTAAACTTGTTAACTGCTCCTGTTCTAATAAAGTGTCGCAATGATGGAGTATGTGAGTAACTTGGTCAGCAGCAGCTAACCAATGATGCACGCGCTCTACCGCAGTCAACTTGTCAAGCCGGATAGACTGATATAGCAAGACAGCTTCTGCATATAATTTACAGGCATTATAAAGCCGGTAAGCGACTGCAAGACCATTAGTGACTATTGCACCTTGTTCTTTAGCCAGAGTAGATTTCAACAGCAAGCTAATAAATACATTAACTTGCTCAATCCTAGTTCTAAACTGCAGTATTTCTTCCTGCTTTTTTTCATGAACAAAGCTGAATTGACCCACTTCTTCCAACAATAAATTAAGTTCCAATACCATCGCTCGAATAGCTAAGTCAGGTACAGTAGCAATATTGGCATCTAAATGAGATTTGAAGTGATCTTTCACTGGCTTTTTATAACGTGACAATAAAAAACGCGACAGGTAAGGTTCAATAGGCCACATCAACACCACACCAAGAATATTAAAGCAAGTGTGAAAAACAGCCAACAAAGCCGTCAAGCTGCTATCTGTTCCAGTTAATTCTACCATCCAAGTTACTGTTGCCCAGAATATTGGCAACATTACAAGTGCAACTGCTGCCGTAAGCATATTAAAAACCACATGTGCCCATGCAAGCCGTTTAGCATTAATAGTTGCACCAAAGCTGGCAATCAGTGCTGTAGATGTGGTGCCAATATTAGCACCAATAACTGCTGCTGCAGCTACCTGAACACCTGCTACTCCACTTGCAACTGCAGTTAAAATAATGGCTATAGCAGCACTTGAAGACTGAGTAAGTAAAGTTAAAATAAAGCCAATAAATAACCCCCACAGAATTTCATGGCCCCCTTCAGCTAAAATACTGGTGATATTAATTTGATTAGCATAACCGGAAAAATTTTCTTTAAGGGCATCAATTCCCATAAAAAGTAAACCGAATCCAGCCAACGCCATACCCAGTGCTTTACCTCTTTCATAAGGGAAGAAAATTCGTAACGCAGCTCCTATTCCTACTAAAGGAAATGCAAATGCATCAATCTTCACCGTAAAACCAAACAGGGTAACAATCCATGCCGTTAACGTTGTACCAACATTACTACCAAAAACCACCCATAATGCTTGCTGAAATGTAAGTATACCTGCATTAACAAAACCAATAGTAGCGACAGTAACAGCACTGGATGATTGCACCAAGCCTGTAATTAAAACACCAGAAAACAACCCCCGTTGTCGGTTAGACGTCCACTGTGCTAGTAACTGCTCCAAAGCCTTGCCACCAGCTAACTTAAGCCCTTCAGTCATTAACCACATACCTAATAAAAACAGACCTAATGAGCCCACCAGATTAAAAATCACCTGTTTCTCCTAAGTAAAAACCTAACCTAAATGTCAAAATTTTTGATAGCTAATGAAATATTCAAACGAGGTTATAAACTGGCTATTATAGTCGTATACTATTAACTCAATAATTTAAAGTGCAAGGATGATGATAGCCAAATCACTCCAGCAAAAAATATGAATAATTTATTACCAACAAGCGATTGTAAGTTTATTTATGCTACTACCTATATTTCTAACTATTAAATCAGTCCTCCTTAACTCGTTTCTATACCTGAAACATGCCACCTATTTAAGGAGCAGCTAATGGATTTACTGATTGGGCTAGGAATACTTATCTGTATCTCTCAATCAGCTATGTTTTCTGGTCTGAATCTGGCTTTTTTTAGTATCACCCGACTACGGCTTGAAGTAGAAGCAGCAAAAGGAAGTGCACAGGCTAAGCAAATACTCACATTACGCAAGAACTCTAACCAACTATTGGCAACTATTCTTTGGGGTAATGTGGGTGTTAATGTACTGCTTACATTATTATCAGACAGCATACTTGCTGGCATTTCGGCATTTGTATTTTCTACTGTGGTCATTACCATTTTAGGTGAAATCATGCCTCAAGCTTATTTTTCCCGGCATGCGATAAAAGCCGCTTCTTTTTTTTCACCTCTTTTAAAATTTTATCAAATTTTACTTTATCCAGTTGCTACACCAACAGGCAAGATACTAGATTGCTGGATTGGGCCTGAATCCATTAATTATTTCCAAGAGGAAGATTTTTACCAACTCATCAAGCTACATGTCACTTCTTTTAAAACTAATATCAGTCACATTGAAGGTACAGGAGTAATTAATTTTTTAGCACTTGATGATATTCCCGTGAAAGATGAAGGCGAAGAGGTTAGCCAAAAGAGTATTATCACTTTGCCATTTAAAGAGAGCAAGCCTATATTTCCTGATATTACGTGTGACACCAATGACTCTTTTCTTAGACTGCTAAGAAGTGCTAGAAAAAAGTGGATTATTATTGTTGATGAAACTCAAACCCCTAGAGCCATCATTAATGCCTACCGTTTTACCAGTGGTGCACTATTTGACAATGACTCATTTGATCCAAATAGCTATGTAATAAAGCCACTCATTATTGAAGATAATCATGCTCAATTAGGCTTCTTAATCAGCCAGTGGAAAACATGGGGAGACTCATTAGTAAACGATGTAATACTACTGTGGGGCAAAAATAAAAGAATTGTTACTGGTTCAGATATTTTAGGCAGACTACTTGAAGGCATTATAAGCACATCGTCTTATAAACCAACACCAGAACAGATATAGGGCATTATTCTATACCCAATGCGAAGGATTTTTAGGTGAGGCCATCAAGTGGCGAAGCCTCATGAGCCTGTATTAATAGGTGATTGGGGTGAGGAACTAAGATAACAAAACTTAAAAATGATTCGTGATGGGTATAGATTAATTTGAGAGAGTATTATGAGTCTTAGTCAACTAGAAAAACAATTTCCCTCATTTCGCTTAATCCCTGATGCTTTAGCTAGATTAATTGAAGGCAGGTTGTGGGTAAAAGTATTAATAGGCCTTGGCCTGGGGATAATAGTCGGTATTTTATTAGGTCCCGACCTTGCTTTACTTTCAAAAGAAAATTCATTGGTAATCGTTGGTTGGCTAGCACTACCAGGTAAACTATTTATTGCCATGGTACAAATGATTGTTGTGCCGTTAGTCTTTACTTCCATTATTCGCGGTTTAGCATCCACTTCAGACCTTGAAACATTGAAACGAATGGGTATTCGTTGTGGACTATTTTTTTTGGTAACCACTGCTATTGCATCAGTTGTTGGGTTAACTATTGCAGGCGTTATAAATCCTGGTGAATTTGTAGACCGGGAAGCAGTAAAAGCCAGCCTAATGAGCGAACCAGCACCAGCTGTTATCAATAAAACAATGCAAATGCCATCTTTGGCTGAAATACCACAAACGTTGCTTAGTTTACTACCAGTTAATCCCGCTCAGTCTATGGTAAATGGGGAAATGTTACAGGTTATTCTATTTGCCATGATTATTGGTATCGCTCTACTTAACCTAGCAACTAAAAAGAGCGAGCCTATTTTTAATTTACTGATTTCAATTCAAGAACTGTGCATGAAAATAGTTTCATGGGCAATGATTCTAGCACCTTATGCAGTATTTGGCCTGGTTGCCCGATTAACCGCTATGGTTGGGATTGAAATACTCGCAGGCATGTTTGTTTATATGATAACCGTCGTTTTGGGTCTGGGAATATTACTTGGGTGTTATCTATTCTTTATCAAAGCAGCCAGCGGCATCATACCTAAACACTTTATTAAAGAATCTAAAGAGCTTTTATTAATGGCATTTTCTACCTCTAGCTCTGCTGCAGTCATGCCACTTTCTTTAGAAACAGCAGAAAACAAACTACATGTGCCTCCTCATATTGCCAAATTTGTTATTCCCTTGGGCGCAACCGTCAATATGACCGGTACTGCGCTATATCAAGCTATAGCAGTCGTTTTTCTCTCTCAGGTGTTTTCAGTACAACTCGATACCATGAGCTATGCCTTGGTTGTTTTCATGAGTGTTGCTGCTTCTATTGGCTCCCCTGCCACACCCGGTGCAGGCATTATTATTTTAGCGATGATATTAGAGTCAGTCGGTATTCCTTCTGCAGGTGTGGCATTATTACTGGGGGTAGATCGAATTTTAGATATGATGCGAACAACAGTGAATGTAGTGGGAGATTTATCTGCATGTCTTTTCTTAAAAGAAAACCCAAAGATTGCGGCAATCTCTTCTAATGCTAATCAAACGACTTAACATGTCATACATTTTCAACACAAACCCTTTTTAGTTAAAACATAAATAAGGCTATAGTAACCATGTGCCCAACAGGTCTAGCGACTCTTGATTAGACCTGGCCATTGTTTAAGCATTTACTACTACTGTTTAGGACAATACATACCTATGGCAAATCACCATTTATCGCAATGGGAAAGTTCTGAAGCCAATATCCCTCAATCTTTTCTTAACTTATTATCACTACTGATTCGTAATCCTTCTGTTGTAGGTGCAGAGCACTCTTTCTTTCGTGTATTGCAACGTGAGCTTGAAGAGCGCGGAGCGCATGTCACCTGGTATGAAGGTGTATTGGTTGCTCAAGGCAATGCACCTGATAGTTTGATGTTGTCTGCTCATATTGATCGGCACGGCTTAATCTGCACAGGCCCCAATGAGTTTCAATATGCCGCTTTTATTTCTGGTGCCCGTTCTGACTTATTAGGTAACTCTGTTAGCGAGCAGTTAATGCGAAAGATTTCTACCCGTTTTCAAGATACGCCAGTTTACGCCTATGAGCCTTGGTCTGGTACTTATCGTGGCAAAGGCCAGATTCGTGGAACTTATATTTGCGAGTATCGTAATAACCTAATCTTCGAGTTAAATGACTTAGAACATTTAGTCGCTGGCACCCCTGTGGCTTTTACAGATAAATTAACAGTTACATCAGAAGCTTTGGTTGGCCAGCTAGACAATGTATTAACAGCAGCAGCGCTCGTCTATTTATTTGAGCAGGGCTTTCAAGGAACAGCTTTTTTTACTGCACAAGAGGAAGCCGGAAAAAGCTGGCGTTATTTGTTAGAGTGGTTTCGTCGCTTTGGTGGTTCCACCAACCAGCTAATTGTGGTTGATACCAGTCCTTTTTCAGACTTTGAAACAGCTAAACGACAACATCTTGTACTAAGAAACAAAGATGCCAACGCTACATTCAACCAAGAGTTAACTCAAAACTTAGCCTCTCTTTGTCAACAACATAGCATTGAAGCACTATTCAAAGACCAATATGTAGAAGAGCTTAATGCCCAACTGGTTGCTAGAGGAGAAGAGCCAAACTCCATCGGTTCAACAGAGATGGGGCGCATTATTGCCGCTTCCAATGGCTTAGTAGATGGTACAACCTTACAAATTCCAACATCGGGTTATCACACTATGATGGAATCAGCCCCAATAGCATCAGTTAATGCGTTTCTTCATACATTAAAAGCAATGGCCAATTTAACTTAAGCAGGTTGAAGCTGCTCGGGCCTGTTAACACTACTACAGGATGAGGTAAAATAGCCAAGTCCGAATATTTCATCAGATATTAAAGATTCAGGGCATTCTGGCTACACATGCTAAAGCCCCTAACATCACTGGGTTAAATAGCATTTTTCTGTGGCTTAATGAATTATTCGGGCTAGTGTTGCCTTCTTTTTGATGTGACAACACTAGTCAACTCAATGGCTTGGTAGTTATTAGATATGCAGCTAAACCGCTTTACCGATTATTCGATCCGTGTCTTGCTTTATGCTTCTGTTAATCGCGAACAATTACTTACCATGGCAAGTGTCGCTGCGTTCTATCATGTCTCAGTTGAGCATATGCGCAAAGTTGTACACAATCTAGCCAAGCTTAATTATATCAAAACCTACAAAGGCAAAAATGGTGGCTTCGAGCTCGCCTGCGAGCCTAGCGAAATTAACCTAGGTTCCATTATCAGGGAAATAGAGGGGCTTACCCCATTAATTAATTGTGAAAAAGAAGAATGTCGACTTAACCCACAATGCACACTCAAGGGAATTCTACGTGAAGCTCAACTGGCTTTTATTCAATCACTTGAGCAATATACCTTAGCAGATCTCGTGACCGACAAATTTATGCAAAAAAGTCTCAATATTCAGCTTATTCAGAAAAGCTAGCTCCTAACTCCTCCTTCGTTAAGCAATTCAATCACCCTATATATACTTTTAGTAAGTAAATATACTCTTCACGAATCATTTGTGAAGAGTATATATCCTAATTAATACCGACAAGTTAAATTATCATCTAGAAAATATTAATGCATACAACTACTGTTAATTTTTACAAATTATTTTAAACTATAATGGCTAAAGTTTTTCACTTAATAACCAATAAATACCTGACACGCTATTATAAGCTAATTACATAAGAAGTGTTTCTATCAGGATTCCATTCAAAGAAAATGGCAGGAGTAACTGAATTGAGCAAACGTCTTTTTTGCACCACTTTATGTGCAACCCAATTACTAGTAATAACAGGAGCTACCGCAGACTCCTTTACTGGTGATTCAAAACTCAATCTACAACTACGCAATTATTATTTTAATCGGGATTTTCGTCATAACACGGGCGGACAAAGTTATCGTGAAGAGTGGACACAATCCTTCTTTGTTAACTATGAGTCTGGCTACTTTGCAGATTTTATTGGGTTTGATGCTTCTATTTTCAGTACCCTTAAATTGGATTCAGGCAAAGGCACTTCCGGTACTGGGTTATTGGTTACTACTGATGATGGTGATTCAGAAAGCTATGCATCACTTGGAGTGGCATTACTTAAAGCTAAATTTGCTGAAACTGAGATCAAATGGGGGCGTCAGTTAACTACCTCACCACTATTTTATTATGGTGATTCACGGGCCCAGCCTCAGTCTTTTAAAGGCATTAGTATCCAATCTAATGATGTTAGCAATCTGACAATCACTGGTGGACGCTTTACTGAAGTTAAAAACAAAGCCAGCAGTAATTTTGAATCATTCAGCACAACAGAATATGGCTTTAATGGTGATTCTGATAGTTTCAGCTTTATTGGCTTTGACTATAATTTAAGCGACACCTCCAGTATTAGTTTTCATACCTCAAAATACGACGACATCTGGAAACAGTTTTACTACAACTATAACCAAAGCTTCACGCTTACTGATGACTTAGCTTTAAGTATGGACCTGGTTCATTACCGTACAATCAATGATGGAGACCCAACTGACACTGGTTACACCGACCGTGATAACAAAGCCAGCAGTGCTAGCTTTAAACTAAGCAAAGGTGGTGCAGGTGTAACAGTTGCCTACCAAACCATTACTGGTGACTACTTATACGATTACATTTTAGACTCTGATTCAATTTACCTGGCAAACTCTGCTCAGCTTTATGACTTTAACTTTGAAGATGAACGCAGCTGGCAGGTGCGGTTTGATTATGACTTCAGTGGTGTAGGGATCCCTGGTCTAAACTTTATGACCCGCTATATTAAAGGCGACAATATTGATCTAGACTCCAGCCTTTCCAATTCAGCCCTTGGAATCAGTGGCGAGTCCAGCCGTGGTGAAGAATGGGAACGAGATATTGAAGCCCGTTATACCCTTCAAAATGGTTCATTGAAAGGGATGCAATTCAGACTACGATTAGCTTCATTAAGAACAAACTATGATGATAGAGACCGCGATGAAATCAGGTTAATAGTTAACCATAGTTTTGACTTGTTATAATGCAAGAATAACAGCTGCTACCTACATATCTAGGTAGCAGTATCTATCTAAGTATTACTACTTTTTCTTATTTGTTTTAATAGTAGTTATTCAACTGATACAGTTTCTTAGCAGTCATCACTGTTCCTGTACGACCAACACCTGTAGTACAATGTACTAGAAAATTATCAGTTCCACCTTATTTAATATTTTCTCTCTAGCATCATTAATAGTTTCTACCAGCTGACATAGTTGCCTTATTTAATTACACCATGATCAGGCTATTGTTGACCTTGTAGATTATATAGTGCCTGACAGAAAAAGCCGTAAATTGCTCTTAGGATTATAAATTGTTTAACAATATGCTTATTAACAATAGCTATTTTTGCTAGCAAAAATAGCTTTCCAGTAAAAATAGGGTTTTTTATCCACAAGAAAGGGTGGAGTTGCTTAATTTTAAGCAGGCTGCCCCCTCTAGAGTGACTTTATGACTAGATGATAATGCTTTGTTTATTGGCAAAATATTTATTACGCGGCTTTTCGACGTGAACTTTTTGCTTGGCGATAGCGTTTTTCTTTTTCTTGTTGGTAAAGAATAACCCCTAACTTTTGGATATTCCGTCCCAACACGGCCAGTGACACATAGCGCTTAAACCCACGAATGCTATGGTCAGGGCATCGATCAAGTCCATGGACTTCTAGGGCATTAATGGCAGACTCTACAGCTGAATGTTGTTTTCTTGCTTTTTTAAACTGGTCTTCATTTTCATCTGCTTTTTCTTTAACTGTTAAACGCCCTTTTTTAGGTAGCACAACCTGATCTAATTCTTTCTCCAATTTCAATTGGTTTTTCGATGAATAAAAGCCTTTATCAAAGCTACACTGACGGAGTAAAGGAAATTTAGCCTTTGTGGCTTTCACCATGTCTACTGCTACGTCGACATCTTGCTCATTTTCCATCACGCGATGGTACAGAATAAAACCTGCTTGGCTCTCTAGTACACAGACTTTGATGCCTAATTCAACAGGCACGCCAGCCTTACCTTTACTTATCCACTCTGTATGTGGTTGAAAAATTGAATACACTTTTTCATCTTGGGGATGACTTCTCCTTCAATCACCCGTCGCCAGCATTGAGAGGCTTGGCGTTGCCCATGGCTCAGGTAATGATGAATGTTTCGTAACTCCCAGACCGGCGCAGACAATGCTGATAATTTGGCTAAGGTGTATTGGGCCTTTTGCATAAGCCCTTTGGCGTGGGTGACATAGTGCCGATAGGCAGCCTGCTTGGCTGCCGCTGATTTTTTACCTTTCGCTTGATTGCTTTTCTGCGCTTGTCTGAAACATCTTTTAAGTGCCTTTAAATTATACCGATATTGTCGCCAATCACTCAGCCCGTAGCATTCACATAGCCGACTGATCAGCAATATCACTTTTCGTAAAGCATCCCATAATAAATGAATATCGGTAGGGTAATGGACCGTCGTTTTAACTACAAATGAGTCACAGCGGCCCCGCAAGCTTTCTTCAGTGTTTTTTTTAACAGGGCATGACCTGACTCAACCACGAGGGTATTAATTTTATCTAGCATCTCCGGGGTTAGCAGCGGGACATTATCTTTGAGTGTTTGGATATGGTAGGGCGTTAAATCTTCCCAATGCTCTCCATGACCCAACATGGCCCTGATGGTTCGATGTTGATTCACCAGTTCATGCAAACGGTCAAAATCACAATTTAAATTCAGCCGGAGTATCCCCATCACCAGTATTTTCCACCAATCCATCCCAGGGCGCCCTAGCATTGGGTTGGCCCGGCTGGCCATCTCCTCTTCAATAATGCTAAACACCTGGTTTCGAAGCTCATCAGTACAATACAGGTGTTGCAAGCCTCTCAGCGCTTGGGGAATATCATCTCGGGATTTAGGGTCAAAATGAATCGTTGAGATGTCTGTTTGACCAAACTGAAGTTGAGGGTTGTGTACGTGCCGCATACTGTTGTATCCACCGAAGTTTTGCCTATTTTAACTGAAAAATGGCTGATTTTAAGCATTCTCCAAACATAAGGCTGTAAACTTCAGGTGGTGTTTACGTATGGTAAGCCTTGTCAATGAAGGGATTAAGGAGTTTTCGGTCAGGCACTATATAGTATTAGGACACAATTCATTATTGTCGACTTACCTTTAATTTTAATTAACTTAAAAAAACCTTTTCTTCTCAAATACAACACAAGGTTCTCCATAAACTCCACCACCTAATAGTTTAGGATCACCAATTTCAATAACTGGCCCCGACCCCATCTTAGATTCCCACGAACCATTTATTTTTTGGCAAATTGAGTGAGTTGGATAAATAACACCATCATTAAACTTCACTACTGTTGCAAGAGTATCCTTAAGCTCATCACTTATGCGTTTATTACTAACTAAAATATCCCTAGCTACCTCAGGTGTTATGCCAAACACAATAATTTTTTCTTTTCTTGGGTTACGTTTAAATGGATCAGGCTCCTGATCTAGATTGGTAGCTGTGTAGCCCATACGTGAAAACCATTCAACAACAGCACTATGAGCCTCCTGGGCATCCATATAAAAAGCCAAAAGATCTGCAGGCCCATCATACCCAGAATCCAGACGAACAGCATAGCAGTGGCAATTTAGTTTATCATCTGCTCCTCTGGTTTCAGAAAACTGCTGCGTTTCTAGCCTAGGTAATTCATCGGGATATAGAGTTAAATAATCACTAAACTGATGATTAGTAGAAACCACAAGTTCTTGGCCTTCGCTACTTATAGAAGCAATACCTAGCAATGAGTTGTCAGAAACTTTCATATTCGCTAACTTAAAAACACTGAAATAATATTACATGAGCCTTAATATTACACAACATAACATATTGAATGATATAGATTTTAGCCTGATTTTATTAATATTAGGCAGGACATGAAGTATAAAAAGTAAAACTACAACAACCAAAGTAGTCTTAAAAAAGTATATTTCAAATACTTAGCAGTGTCATATTGATATAAAAAGCATACTCTCTCCAAAAAAAACAACATTCTCCCAACTAGTTACAATAAAAAACTCATATTTTTGAATCAAAAAACAACCAAAAAATAAAAAACAATATACTAAATTTAAAATATAGCTTACTCAAAGAATACTAAGTTCACTATCATAAATTAAACTTCAGTTAGAACAGCCATAATAGATGACGACTATTTTCATAATATTAATAGTCTATTACATTTTCCTCACCATTTTATTTATATTGACTAAATTTCACTTGATTTATATCGGTTAGCACAATGCTTCAAGCCCCAATTAAAACCCAACATTCGACGGCATCTTCACCCAACACTCAAACAAGTCAGTCAGCCAATTCAGGTCGACTATCTAATGGAAATAAAGTAGAGTTAAAACCCGTGGAGAGTGATGCAAAAGATCTATTTAATAAAGAAACAAAAAATACTAACAATATTCAAGCTAATAATACAGATTTAAGCCTACATAAAACAGAAAACTCAACTCAAAGTAGTAAATCAATCTCCCTTGCTCAATCCATATCAACCACTCAAGACATACAAACAGCCAAACTAGACCTTCCACCATATAAAGGTGAGTTTAGTGATTTTTATTACTCTGTCGCTCCCTCTTCTGTACACGAATTAATAAAGTCTCAAGGGCTGAAAGTTGCGGATGAGCAGAGAGTTCTTAATGGAGCCACCTGTGGAAATGAATATTTAAACAAAAAATCATTACCAATGAAGCGTGCTATCTATCAAGCCTCCATTAAATCAGGAAAATTTGATGAAAGTGCTTATAAGGAAAATGTAACAAAGCTTAAGGATAAATTAAAATCTACGACAGCACATGGCCATTCAATGAAAGATCTAGTTGAAAGTTATGAAGGTAATAATAAGCATAAATTTAGATATCATCCAAGTTATATTCAGCATATAAAAAATAATTTCCCAGATCAAAAATTACCTGATATAGCATTTATTCAAGAAACTCTTGGAATCAAAAGACTAAATAGAACTATTGGCACACCTGCAAAAATAGAAGAAGCATTAAAACTCGATAATGATCAAGAGTTAAAAGACATTATATGTGCAAGCACATATGAAAAAGCTAGCGAAGAGGCATATGGAAACTGTATTGGCAAACTATATCTTACAACAAGTATTGATAAAATTAAGGATTATACTGGTCATAAAACTGATCCTAAAGATGAATCAGCATACGCTCATGTTTATCGGATACCAAAAAGCTTAGTGCAAATAGCAGGGGAAGATACACAAGAAAACGATGCTGTTTTTATGACCCAAGATATCCCTGCTGACAAACTAGAATGGATGACAGTTAAGCCTCGAACAGCTTACGAGCATAAAGATTTAGGCAATAATCAGTTTAATGTCTCTGTTAGTAACAACACAACAATAAAAGCAGGAACAATACAACAGATAAAAGACACCTCTCAGAGATCTGAGCAAAAAACCAGTGCCAGTAATGGTAGCAATATATTCGGAGAATCATATACCCTACTTAAGAAAAGCGCCGAGGCTCCAAATCAATTGGGAAAATTTGAAGCTCAACGAAATACACTTAAAGACAGCTTTGAAACGCTAGATCAACTGACTAAACAAGCCAACAACCTAAACTTAAATAATCACCCAGAAAAATCTCTACGAGCTGCACAAAAGCTAATGAGTAATGAGTTTTCATCAAAAATGGTGAACATGCTCTACAATCCTGATGATACGAAAGAAACCTTCCATTTAAAACTAACAGCTAATCGTGACTATGTTAGTTTACTTACTGCTGCTATCAAGGAAGGGAAAATCAACGCTAATCAGGCGCTTGACGTGCTAACAAGAAATGCAAGAGAGTTTAAAGAAAATCAACCAGGTTATTTATTCCGGATTACAAACTTTTCAAAAAATAACTCTCCAAAGATGGCCAATGCTGTTGCAGACTTAATTATTGCTATCAATGATAAGCTTCCACTTGCGGACAAAGAGTTAGGAAAAGTCAGAATGGCATTATTAGCTGAAAATAGCTATAGAGAAAACAAGACCAATTGGCAAATAGTACGTAATTTTTTCAAAAGTAAACAAGGCCCCAGAGATTTTTATAGCAAACTATTTGACGATGGAAAAACTAAAAATTTAGGGAAAGGGGCTATGATTATTGCTGAAAAACTTAGAGAAAATGACTTACTGCCATATGCCCATGAAGTAGAGTCACTTATCTCAAGCTCTCGCCTGAAAAAGTTTGACCGAGCATCAGATAATGCCCAAAATTACATAAAAGATCATAAGGACTTAGTTACCAAATCAGAATACAACGTGGATGATAGCTCCAACAAATTGGCTTCAAATATTAAGGAAAGTAATGTGGACGGAATCATAAAAAATGAGCTTAATAAAATTGATCAAAGTGAAAAATCAACTAAAGTCGAAAACCAAATAAGTAGATTTGAAAGAGAATTAACCAGTCAAATTCATGAAATTTGGGATAAGATAATTAAAGAAAAAAAGCGTAAGCTATCCTCCAACGAAACTGAGTTCTTAAATACTAAAATACCCCCATCATTAATAGATGAGTGCATTAGTAAGGCTAAAAATCACCCTGATTTTGCAAACTTAATGAAATCACAAGCGCTTTATAATCATAATGGTATTAAACCTGAAGAAATTAAAATAAAACCTGGAGATTTTGATAATTTAGAAAAAGAAATTGCTAAACTAGATAAGGACTTCATAACATTACGTGTCGATAGTTTATCTGACAAAGCCGTCAAACAAGCTAAATCAGATTATGCTGACTTTAAACGTAAACAGGAGCAACAAAGACAGCAACAGCTTGAAGAACAAAAGCGAGCTCAAACAACAAGAGTTGCCAGCCAAAGTACTTCAAGTAGACGCTCTCACTCTACATCACAACCAAATAGTTCATTTGGTGGCTTTTCAGAATCAAAGCCTTCAAGTTCATCAACACCAAAAAGCTCGACGACGACTAGTTCAGCCAGCACCCCATCATCGGTATCTAGACCAGCTCCCCAGCCCGCTCCAGAACCAAAACGAACTGCGAATTATGCTCGCTGGTCACCAGAACACAGAGGTTATACTGAAAGGCGTTAGCAAATAAACTGTAGTCTTTTTGCCATAACCACAGTTCAATTGTGGCTTTTTTGATTTGCACCAAATCTGCACATTTCCCTCACGGAAATTGCATTTTAGCTTGCCATAATCAGCACAACTGTCAAGCTCAGGGGTGTTGATTATGTTTAAACAAAAGATTCAGCCAGTGGTGCTGGTGGCTAGCCTTGCTGCCGCAGGGTTAGCGTTATTCTTAGAAGGTGCGCTTGGGTTTGCTCTATTCATCTGCACCTTATTGGTGATCTTAATTGCCGCTCGCCGGTCATTTAATAATAATGACGAAATAATTAAAACCCAATGGTGGCTGATTGGAACAGCTTGCTTATTGACTCTACTGCCTGTTTTCAGAGCATCTCCAGTGCTACATGCATTAAGTTATCTAGGCTTAGCTATCACATCCCTACTTGCTTTAGCCATTGCCTACTCCCAAAAAAACCCGGTCAACATTGCCATTGTTACTGTAATAAGTAGCCCATTTAAAGTACTTGGCTATTTAGTTGCCACTTTACCTAGTTTTACTATTCAGGCTGTATCACCATTTACAGCCATTAATAGTACCAAACGCCACTATCTTCGTTCTATTATATTTGGACTGTTATGGGCAACACCTCTGCTGTTATTATTTGGTGGATTATTAATCACCTCAGACCCCAGATTTCAGAATTTTGCAGAGAATTTTTTTGCATTTAACGCTAATGAAATAATATTAACCGGTTTAGAGTTTGGCTGTTATTGGCTAATTACCCTGGTTTTTTTCTATTTAACCCTAGCACCAGGATTAGGCCAAGCAAAGCCAAGTAATGAGTTATTAAATACAACTGAACGAGCGCCGGTTGCCATTGACAGCATTCAAGTTTTAACCGTATTAGCCAGTATTAACCTATTGTTCTTTGCTTTTATTGGGGTTCAGTTAACCTATTTTTTTGGTGGCGATAAACTGGTACTTGGCACTAATAACCTTAGCTACGCTACCTATGCAAAACAGGGTTTTTGGGAACTAGTATTTGTAGCCATACTTGTCATCCCCGTTCTGTTGGTTGTTGATGCATTACAAACCAATAAACCATCTAACATCAAAAAGTGGTGTATACGACTTTCTGTTTTAACAATTGTAGCTACCGCCATTATCGAATTATCTGCCTTACATCGAATGGCACTTTATTTAAAAAACTACAGCTTAACTGAGCTAAGGTTTTATTCAATAGCCTTTTTACTTTTTATTATGAGTATCTTTATTTGCTATGCTGCTACTGTACTGCGGCAAAAAAGAGGGGCTTTTGTGCTTTGGTCAAGTAGTGCTGCTTTAAGCTTTATTCTCGTACTCAATATCATTAATCCCGATGCATTAATCGCTAAAGCCAACTTGGAAAACAAGTTTTCCAATATAAGACCAGATACCTCTTATTTATCGAGCTTAAGTGAGGATGCTTACCCAGTAATTGCAGATTATATTCAGGAAAACTCGACAAAAAACTGGTGTAACCTATTAGTGCAATTTAACTATCGTCTACAAGATTACCAAAATGCCAGCTGGCAGCAGTGGAACAGATCAAGAGATCAAGCACAACAAGTCGTTGCTTCATTAAGTGAAAAGCAAGATTGTAAAATAATGACTTACCTTCAATAAGAGAAGTATTTCAGTGCTGGTAGGAGGTAATGGCTTTCAGCACTGAAATTAAGCTTAATAAAAAATTACTTTTTCCTATTATAGAAAAAACCTTTTATTAATCCTACTGCCGTTTCAATATCATTCTGGTTAATATCCTTATGAATGACAAACCGAATAGTGTTGGAAGGGCTGATCAGTATACCGTTATTTTGTAAATGACTTGCTAGTTCTGCTGGGGTTGAACTTTTTAACTCAGCAAAAACCATATTGGTTTGTACTTTCGTTATATCAACTGAAAGCTCTTCTATATTTGCCAGTTTATGAGCGAGAATCAGTGCATTTTCATGGTCTTCTGCCAGCCTGTCTACTTGCTCATTTAGTGCAACAATGCCTGCCGCGGCTAAAATACCAGCCTGACGCATACCACCACCAAGCACTTTTCTCCAGCGACGAGCTTTCTTAATCAACTCATGACTACCACATAATAAAGAACCCACGGGGGCAGCCAGCCCTTTAGATAAACAAATGGAGACTGAATCAAAGTGTTGGGTAATCTGTTTTACATCAATGTTTTGTTTAACCACTGCATTAAATAACCGTGCACCATCCAAATGGCAGGCTAATCCGACAGATTTAGCATAGCTGGTCGCTTCTTTGATATAATCAAGTGACTGCACTCTACCGGAATGGGTATTTTCTAAACACAGTAATTGGGTTCTAGCAAAATGGGGGTCAATAGGCTTTATTGCCGCTTTAATATCCTCCAACGGTAAGCACCCATTTTCACCTTCTAAAATAGGTTGCGGTTGAATACTTCCTAAAACAGCAGCCCCACCTCCTTCAAATTTATAGGTATGTGCTTGCTGTCCTACCAGGTATTCATCCCCCCGTTCACAATGCGCCATTAATGCTATTAAATTGGTTTGCGTGCCACTGGCTGCAAAAATAGCATCCTCATATCCTAGTTTTTCAGCCGCTATTGCTTGCAGTTCATTAACCGTTGGATCATCACCATAAACATCATCACCTACTACAGCATTAGCCATCACCTGACGCATTTTTTCTGTTGGCCGCGTTACTGTATCACTACGAAAATCAATAGATTGCATAAATGACCCCTTAACCTTTTTAATCATCATTTACAGAAATATGGAGTGATGGAGGTATTCTGAAACGACGGTCTGGAACCTGTTTAACTCTAAAGGCCATGGATGGATTTGTAGAGTGACAGAAGAATATCCCATTACTTCATATTTAATTAAGGTAAATCTTAAGGGAATAACAGATTCAATAACAGATACAGATTGATTAGCTTTCAACCATAACAGATAATTAAAGTTGAGATAACAGTAGAACGTCATGCTTATAATCGTTCACTAATGCCTTAATATAGTCAAAGTCATTCGCGAAGAGTATAACAAATAGTTACTTCTATGAAGCAGACACCGATCTATCAACAGCTTGCGGAACAGCTTGCCGAGCAAATAAAAACAGGGGTGTATCAAGCCGGACAGAAACTGCCATCGGTAAGAGGTCTAGCTAAACAAATGAATATTAGCATTACCAGTGTAATGGCTGCTTACAATTATCTGGAAGCCCAAGAAATTATTGAAGCGCGTTACAAATCAGGATTTTATGTAAAACCCCAAGTGCATTTTGCTGCCCCTCAAGCAGGTGATAATAAGATACCACCCACCCCCGAGTCAGTTACTAGTTCCCAGCTTATAATTGACTTGGTAGCCAGCGCTGCTGATGGCAAATACCACCAGTTTAGTGTAGCAAATCCAGCGGCTGACTTACCTGCCAATGAACCATTAAGAAAAAGCTTTGCCAAGCTGGTTCGTCAGCGTTACTCCGTTATGCAGCGCAATACCGAGTTACAAGGTACGATTAAGTTACGCCAACAACTTACCCGTGTTTTGGCAGATGCAGGGATTATGACAACACCAGACAACATCATCATTACCACCGGTTGCCAAAGCGCCATGATGCTGTGTTTGAGAGCATTAGCTAAGCCTGGGGATATTATTGCCATCAGCTCACCCGCTTACTATCGTATATTGCAACTACTGGAAGCGTTGGATCTGAAAGTGCTTGAAATTCCAAGCCACCCAGTCACCGGCATCGACTTAACTGTACTTGACGGCATGCTAAGTCAATGGCCTGTAAAAGCACTGATTACTTGCCCTAATTTTGCTAACCCTTTAGGCGATAGTATGCCTATAGAACATCAACAACAGCTACTGGAAATTGTCACTAAGTATAATACGACAATTATAGAAGATGATGTTTTTGGCGAGCTAGGCTATCAAAAAGAGCGCCCTAAAGCGTTAAAATCGCTGGATAAAAATGGGCAAGTGTTATATTGCTCGTCCGCCTCAAAATCGATTTCTCCTCAATTAAAAACAGGCTGGTTAGTAGCAGACAAACATAAACAAACGATTCTTTACCAGCAATTACTGATGGGGCTAGCTCCCCCAATGATAAACCAACTTTCCCTGGCAGATTACTTAACGTATGGCAATTATCACCAGCACTTAAGTCAGGCACGGCAACGCTATCAACAACGTTATTATCAAGCACTGACTATTCTGCAGGATTACTTTCCTACGGATATTCGCCTTTCAAGCCCCAAAGGTGGTTTCGTATTATGGGTAGAACTACCCAAATCCTCTGATACCACTCAACTGTATTTCTCAGCTAAAGAACAAGGAATTCTTATTGCTCCAGGAGAATTATTTTCTGTTAGCCCTGAAAAATATAAACATTGTTTCAGGATTAACTTTTCTCAACCATGGGAACAAGATCGAATTGAGGCGATTAAAAAACTAGGTACATTAATTAAGCAGTTAACTACAAGCATATAAAGCTTAACTGATGAGCCTCTAGCGGGAGCGGCATCTCAAATCGGCCTTGTTGCTCTAAAATAACGTGATCTGGCAAACTATTGGCACGTTTCCGGTTTTGTTTAATGCATACGTCCACTGTATTTATTAGCATAACCAGCTGCATTAAGCCGTCATAGTTTCGAATCATCGTGAATAACTGATCCCTAAAATCACGTCTGATGTTAGTAGCATCCCCAGGGCAATCGCATATAAATTTACACGGAACAAATCAACTTCATTAAATACTCATGATCCCAACCAGCAGACAGCCTCTTATTTTTTATACCAATTTTATAAGTGTCATCTTGTTTAAGTATATTAAGGGCTATTTGTCTAATCCTGGACATGTTTTCAGCTGAATGGCCTATACGAATTCGACTATCATCTTCCCTAAATGCAACATCCAGACTCCAATGTAGGCTATTCTCAATTTGCCAATGATGCTGAATCATTTCACTGACAGCTTTTGCTGACAAGGGCTGGCTAGAAATATAATAGCGTTGTTCTTTTGCTTTTTTGCCTTGCAAGGTGCGCTCTGTTTCAACCCTAACGACAGCCGCTAAATCGATCCACTCTGTTGCTATAGGTAGTTTAGCCACTGAGTGATAAACCCAGCAGCGCCGTATCTCATGACGGCCATGCTGTTCTTTTTCTGAAGAATGAAAGTCTATAGCGGGACGTTGATACACTTTGGCTTTTTTAGAATACAGTTGTTCTTGAATAGCAGAATATAAACGAGGTTGGTTATTTTTAACTGCCAACAAGTAATGAGCCTCTTTTTCACGAGTTTTTTCAGCAATGGCTTTGTGACATCCCATCGCATCTATTGATACAACAGCACCTTTAACTGTTATTGCTTCTAATAGTTCAGGAATGGCGGTGATTTCATTGGATTTCCTATCAGTTTTAAGTTGGCCTAACACCAGCTTATTTTCTATTGACCATGCGTTAACCAAGTGAATAGCGTTCTTCTTATCAGGTTCAGTAAATGATCGTCTAAGGGTTTTACCATCAATTGCTACCAGCTTGCCAGGTAAGCTATCAGTGATTGACTGAATCCATTGGATGAAGCAGCTTTGAAACGAGATAGGGCAAAGGCGTGAGAAAAAACGACCAAAGGTATCATGAGAGGGTATTCCATTCGGTAGTTCTAGAAAGCTTTTAAACCATGATTCTTTGGCGTTACCAAATCGCTCAATAGCTACCCAGTCATCTGCTCCACATAAAGCGGCACAAATCGTAATAGTAATAATATCAATGAGCTTATGGCGACGATGGCGTTCCATTCGAGGATCATCTAACTGTTCAAAATGATCTAAAACTGTACTATTTTTTACCAATGTTGCACTCTATATCAGTTGCTTTTTATCCTATTATACTGATTTTGTTGTATTTTTATATGCGATTGCCCTGTGTATTATCCCCTGCTCCCGCAGATAAACAGCCTCTGATTTTATCAATGCCTGTGTAGTTTCTGGTAAACCAGCAATGTCTTGCTCAATTGCCTTTAACCAGTCTTGGTGAGGTGGTTGCTGCCACAAGTTAAACTGCAGGCACTGCATTTTAAATAATTCCAGTAATTCTAGTTGCCACTGTTTATCTTCACACTCTCTACCTTGCATATCAGCTAATGCCAGAAAATAAATCAATTCCAAATCCACTTTTCTGGCCAACTGCAAATAGTCCACAAATGGCTTATCTTTTATCACTAACCATTTAGGTACCTGATGCTCTCCAACCAAATGCAAAACAGTCAACCAAGCCGCTTTTGGCAATTCAAAAGGTAACAGGCGAAATAATAAATAATCGCGCCCGATAGTTTCATGTTTAGGGGATACCCATCTCAGCAGGTCACGCACCTCACGCTGCAAGGTAGTAACTGGCTTGGCTATATCATGCAGCAAAGCACCTAAGATTAAGCTGGCCCGTCGCCACCCCTTAATATGGGCAGCCTCATTATCCAACAACCGATAAAGCGCGGTTAACACCATCTCTGTATGAATAGCCACATCCCCTTCTGCATGCCATTGTGGCTCTTGTAGTGTATGTTGAAATTCCTTTAATAAAGGGAGTTGCTCACCTAATACCGATAAGCATTCAGTAAAAGATGGTTTTGCACGATCAGTTAATGCCATTATCCAGTTCTTCACTGGATTTATTTTTGTGCCATTAGTTTTCACTCTATTTTTATTATTCATCACTATGCACTCCCCTCAGCGTCCACTATTTTATTTGGCGCTAATTTATTGGGTAGAATGGGTTTATGCATCCAATGTTCATCACTGGTAACATGGCCAGCCCGCACCCATTTGGCAACGGCCTGGCTAAACTCATCGTAATGGAATGATGTAGCTAGTCTAACTACATAGCCTTCTGATTGCTGGGTATTAATTTTTAGGGCTCTAACCAGTTTTTCATTCCATTCGCCTTGATACAACACATTTGGTATGGCTAGCCCCCATTGGTTAGCTTGCTCCAATGTTTGCTGCCAATTAAGACAAACATTATTTTCATCCCAAATCGAAAACAGATAAAAATAGCTGATTAAGTTGTCGTAAATAATGGAATGTTGGGCATAAATATTTTCCCCACATAGCCGCCAACCTTCAGGAATAAGATGACATATCTCACCATGTAAACGTTTTACCCAATTACGAGATGGGTGCTGCCGGCTATCCACTGAACGAGCATGGATATTATCCCGATACATAGTGGTATTTTCACCATCCAGTTTTTCGGTAATCACCACTTCTTTGCCTGTAAAACGGTCACAATGGTCCATGGCAATATCATCAGCGGAAAAACCAGGAGACCAGGGCAAATGCAAGGTGCGGGGGTATTTATAGTAGTTCATGTAATAAACCTCACAAACCAACTACGGACTAACTATAAAAATGCACTTTCTCAAGAGCACAAAACAGCAGATCACTTAAAATCTACGCAATCAGTAGTTGATTAATTAAAACAATAGAAACCACTCTGTCGATCATGACGACAGAAACTCCGTATGGTGTGAATATCCTTCTCGAAGGATTTTTAGGGTTTGTTGTCGTCGTTCTTCACCCAGTCATTTATAAATACATAAACTCATGGGTCTCATCACTCGACGGCCGCCCCTAAAAGCCATTCGCTTTGGCTATATAGTTTGAGGTATTACATGGTTCTTCTGAGTTCTACTCAGCCTTTATCTTGGTGTTCTATATTGAAAGGCGAGATTTAATCATAGTTAATTGAAAGTTACAACTAAGATTAGATCAAACAATATACTTTAGCTTGATTACAACCTTCCTCACAAGCAAATGCCATATAAGTATTTTCAAACTGGCCTACATAGTGAATTTGGTAAATACCATTTTCATGCTGATAAGGTACTGCTAGTTTAATACTTTTAAAATTGAGTGACATTCCTTTGCCGATGGCTTTGGTTAAAGCTTCTTTTTTTGTCCACGTCTTATAAAAAAGGTCTTCATTTAATCCTTGCTCTTGCCAAGCTGCATATTCATCAGGGTGCATAAAATACTCGGCCACTCCCTGTCGATCATTCATTGTTTTTGATGTTTCAATATCAATACCGCAAGCCGCTTGATGACAAACCATGACTGCAACAGCACAGTCAGTATGAGATAAATTAAACTGGCAGTCTGTCTGGTCAACAAGTGATGGTTTTCCATATTTATCACTAATAAATCGAAACTTGCTTGGATCACACTCAGTAAACTTGGCCAAGACTATTCTTTTAAAATAGTGGGACAACCTAAATTTTAGTCGTAGTTGCTCAGTAACAAAACGCTGTCCGCGCTGCTGTTCTTCTTCACTTAAAATACTGGTATCAAGATACGACTCTAGATTATTAAAATCAGCATAAAAAATATTAATTCTATTATTTTTTAACTGATCAATTTTAAGAAAATCAGAAAAGTTTATAACTGTGTGTTCAATATTCATAAAGAAAAAAATACTTAGAAACTTTTATACCCTCACCCCACCCCTCTCCCAGAGGGAGGGTGAGTGAGCTAAAATTGAAGCAGAGCAAAAACTCTAGGTGAGAAAAACCACAACAGTTATTACACAATTTTCATGTATTGCTTAATAACATTAGTAAACCCTTGATCAAGAGACTCAACAATCAAGGCATGACCAATAGAGACTTCTTTAATATTAGGGATTGTTAAAAAAGTAGCCAAGTTTCGCAGATCCAAATCATGACCTGCATTGACTTCTAAACCAATAGATGTCGCATATTCAGTGGCTTGCTTATACTGCTCTAATACAGATGTATAATCACCTGCTTGAAATGAGCTAGCATAGGACTCTGTGTATAGCTCTATCCGATCAGCTCCAACCTGTTTGGCAAGTTCAATTTGTTCTTTAACGGGATCCATAAACAAACTAACCCGAATGCCAGCCGCTTTAAGCTGTTCAACAATAGGGGCCACCTGTTTACTTTGAGTGATTAAATCCCAACCATGATCTGACGTTAGCTGATCTGGTTGGTCAGGAACCAAAGTGCATTGATGGGGTGAGTTTTTTAATACTACATCCAGAAACTCAGGAATAGGATTCCCTTCTATATTGAGTTCTTTACCAGAAAACTCCTGAACAACGCCCTTTAGCAAAGCCACATCATCATAAGTAGCATGGCGTTGGTCAGGGCGAGGATGAATGGTTACACCACCAGCTCCTACCTGTAAACACTGCCTGGCATAGTGCTCTATTTGAGGGTAATTACGCCCTCGTGAGTTTCTTAACAAAGCGATTTTATTTAAGTTAACACTCAATACCGTTGCCATTTTCCAACCCCACCCACTGTTTTAGTAACGCCAGTATAAATTAGTTGTTACTCATCATCACTGAGCAAATGCTCCATCAGCTGAGCACGAATATTATCATCAATGGGTACTGAACGCTTAGTTTGATAGTCATACTGAACTAAAGTGGTATTTCCTTGTGCCACACGTTGCTGTCGTTGATAAGCACGCTGGCTAACAACAAACGAAGCATTACCTACTTTCTGCAAGCCTGTATGAATTTCAACCGGCTCACCATACTTAATTTCGGCTAAAAACTGTACATCAAAACCGGCCAATATTAAACGCCATTTAGTGGGGTCTAAGTCAGGGGTAAAATATTTAAAAAGCGGTTCTCTTGTTTTTTCAAACCACATAGGAATCACTGTATTGTTGATGTGCCCTAATGCATCCGTTTCGTAAAAGCCAGGTGTTATTATTTGTTTAAACATAGTTAGCCTTGTTTGGTACAGAGTTTAATGAGATAGTATAAAGAGGTCGTAACGCCGAGTACAGAAACAAAAGGTGAAGCAAGA
The DNA here is from genome assembly GCF_011009015.1 of Spartinivicinus ruber. Classification (NCBI taxonomy): domain Bacteria; kingdom Pseudomonadati; phylum Pseudomonadota; class Gammaproteobacteria; order Oceanospirillales; family Zooshikellaceae; genus Spartinivicinus; species Spartinivicinus ruber. The sequence continues at coordinate 1,081,915 of NZ_CP048878.1, read as the reverse complement.
CAGTTATTATTGGTTGCTTTGCTTATAATAAGTCATCGACTCCTCTACCCACTTTTCAATTAGCTTAGTATTTCTAATCTTTATTATTTCCTGGTTAATCTTTGGCAATAATGAAGCATAAGGCGATTTTTTTGAAACAGTAATATAGAACTTTTCATTAACCACATGCTTTTTAAGAGCAATGATTTTACCTTCATAGCCATATTTGTTTACTTCTATCAACCCAGGGTATAAACCACACAAAAAGTAATCTACCCGCCCATACTCTAGCTTTTTAAAATGGTTAATATATTTTTGCTCCCAGTCCATTGCTAGATTCTGTTTAATGTACTGGTCAAATGCTTCTCCATAACTTTCACCTAGTTGGGTTGTACCCTGTTTTTCAATTAAGTCATCCCATGATTCATAATTAAACTGCCTATTATGCCATACAAATAGCACAACAGGATCTTCCATAAACCACTCACTATATAATAAATACTCTTTTCTTTCACTATTCATATAAGCTGCAGCAATAATATCTATTTTTCCATCTTTAGCACTTTTATGCACCCTCTTCCAAGGCCCTACTGGAGTAGCTATATATTCAATGGATAGCTTAGTAAAAATATGGTCAATTAATTTAAAGGCAGCGCCAACCATTTTATCCTGTTGCTGCCACATAATAGGAGGATAGGAAGGATGAGCGGAAATAATTGCAGGTTTTTGTATATCAGCTTGAGCAGAAAAGCTCCACCAAAATAATAAAAAAGAGATAATATAAATAAATTGCTTAAGCACATTTAGTAATTTTTTAAAATAAATAGTGCTCACACCAAAACCACAAACTACTTATCCAGCATAGTTCAATAATGCATAGAAACTTTATCTAGACTAGCCATTGCTTGATTGGATAATAAAGCTGTAACAAGTCAATATATGCAATTATAGCTTATATTAAAAAATTTTATGCAGCTTCAGCTTGTAGTATAGAAGTAGCTTGAAAGAAGTGTTTTAGTAAACGAGGCGTTGTGGAGCCATTTTCATAATATGTCTGCCATAACTGGGCTAAATTAAGTTTTGTTGCACTCTCAGGTAATATCAGTCCTTGTGAGCAGTAAATACTCCACGCTATTGCACTTGCATAACGAATATTAACCACTAACTCCTGATGTGGCGCTTCCAAAAAAGCCCGCTGTGATGCCATCCCTCTGATAGTGCTTGCCTGTTCAGGCGAAAAAGCCAAACATTGATCCCACACCGCTTGATGGGCTGCTGGTGTAATTTGAAATACACCCAGCTGCTCTTCCATAAACCGATGTTGACCAGCACGCCAACCCTCTGTTTTAGCCGTGCCTAGCAATAGCTGACAAGCCACGTTTGAAGTTTCGCCCAGTTTATCTAAGGCATCTCTTATAACTGCTGTCAGTAGGTTGTCGGTAAACCACATTTTCAACACCTCTACTGAGTTAGACCATTATTTTTTTACTTATTGTTCATATTTATCTTATCGGCCAAACCACCTGCTTATTTATTTTTTAATGCTCAATAATCAAGTAATCAGTTATACTATTTTCTAACAAAACAGTTTAGTTTTATGCAGTATACTTATCACGATTCATTTTTAGGTGTAAAATTCATTCGCAAAAGGTATGCAAACACTTTCAGCTAATAGGGACTACTTATGCTGACAGGAAAGGTAATAAGCCAGGGCTGGCCTGTTTCACGTTTATATTTACTTATCTGCATCTCACTATTTGTCGCTTGCTCTGATGAATCATCCACTAAACCCAGTCAACAACCACCTGCCGTTAAAGCAATTTCGATTAGCCCTCAACCCATCCACCCCAGTGTTGAGTTAGTAGGACGAACTGAGCCTACAGAAGACGTAAAAATCCGCTCTCGGGTATCAGGCAACTTGTTAACCCGGCACTTTCAAGAAGGGCAGGAAGTGGAAAAAGACGCTCTGTTATTTGAAATTGACCCAGGACCTTATCAGTCAGAAGTTAATCGTTTAAAAGCAGAACTAGCTAGTCAGATAGCAGCAAAAGAAGTTGCCGACCTTAATTTTCAACGTGGCAAACAATTAGTAAGAAAAGGCACTATCAGTCAATCACAAATGGACGACTTAACCAGTAAAAAATTACAGGCTGAAGCCGCTGTCACTGCAAGTGAAGCCGCTTTGAAAACAGCAGAGTTAAATCTTAGTTACACGAAAATAACAGCTCCAGTTAGTGGACGCATTGGGCAGTCAGAAAAAAGTATTGGAGACCTAATTAGCCCATCTCAAGATGTTTTAGCCAATATTGTCACCCTAAACCCAATGTATGTACATTTTCAGGCCAATGAAAAAGACGTACTCAATTTCAGACAAGAGACAAAAGCATTACAACAGAATAACACACAACAACTGGTGACTGTTCAACTGAAATTAGCGAATAAGAGCATTTACGATAAGCAAGGTAAAGTCGATTTTCTGGATAACCGCATTGATGAAGCTACTGGTACTCTTAAGGTACGTGCCGTCTTCCCTAACCCTGATAAGTTACTGATTCCAGGTCAGTTTGTAACAGTCATTATTAAGCGAACCCAACCCAGACAGGCAATTACAATTCCACAAGCTGCCGTACAAGAAGACCAAGCAGGCAAGTTTGTAGTTGTGATTAATGAGCAAAAGCTTGCTACCGTACAACGCATCACCATTGGAGCAAAAATAGGTAACAGTTGGGAAGTAAAAGAAGGGTTAACAACTGGCCAGCAGGTTATTATTGAAGGTTTACAAAAGCTAAAAATAGGACAGCCTGTTAAAGCCACACTTATCAAAACCAATACAACACCAAAAGTGTAGGCTACACCCAATACTGCTAGTCAATGATGAGTTAAATTATGTTTAGCCAATTTTTTATTAGCCGCCCTAAATTTGCTTTTGTTATTTCTATTGTCATTACTCTCTCAGGTTTATTATCCATTCCTCTACTGCCAGTTGCCCAGTTTCCTGAAATTACGCCGCCTGTCATAGAGGTCACTGCATCCTATCCAGGCTCCAGTGCCAGTATTGTAAAAGAAACTATTGCAAACCCTATTGAAGCAGAGGTAAACGGGGTAGAAGATATGATTTATATGTCTTCTAAAAGTGCAAATGATGGCAGTTATAAATTAGCTGTCACCTTTGCTGTTGGTACTGACTCAGACCTGGCACAAATTAATGTGCAGAATCGAGTCGCACTGGCCAACCCCAAATTACCAGAAGAAGCAATCCGCCAGGGCATTTCAGTCAAGAAAAAATCAAATAATATGCTGCTGGTGGTTAACCTGACCTCCCCTAATAAGAGCTACGATGCTCTATTTTTATCTAATTATGCCAGTATCAATATTCGCGATACCCTGGCTAGGATTTCAGGGGTGAGTGATGCACAAATTTTAGGTGGTACTGACTATGGCATGCGTATTTGGTTAAACCCTGACCGAATGGCAAGTTTAGGAATCACAACGTTGGACATTGCCAATGCTTTAAAAGAACAAAATCTCCAGGTACCTGCCGGACAATTAGGTGCCGCGCCCACTCCACCTGACCAGCAGTTTCAATATACCTTGCAAACCAAAGGAAGATTAAATGAACCTGCTGACTTTGAAAAAGTAGTCCTCAAAGCAACAGCCGATGGTTCTATCGTCTATTTAAAAGATGTTGCGAAAATAGAGTTAGGTGCAGCAAACTACAGCTGGTTTGGTGAATTAAATAACCAACCTAGTGTGATTATGGCTGTATACCAGTCTCCTGATGCAAATGCCTTGGCTATAGCTAAAGCTATTAATCAAAAAATGGAGGAGCTGGAAAAACAATTTCCAGAAGATGTACAGTACGAAATACTCTACGACTCCACCCGTTTTATTGAAGAATCCATTAGTGAAGTAGTAGAAACCCTGTTTGTTGCTGTCGCTTTAGTGATTTTTGTTGTTTTTATTTTTCTTCAGGATTGGCGCTCAACCCTCATACCAGCAATTGCTATTCCCGTATCATTAATTGGTACCTTTGCCGTGTTATATGGTTTAGGCTTTTCAATTAATACCATCTCTCTATTTGCTGTGATTCTAGCCATTGGTATCGTTGTAGATGATGCAATTGTAGTCATTGAAAATGTTCAACGCCTATTGGCAGAGGGCCATGACCCTGTCACTGCAACACGACAGTCAATGACTGAAGTTTCTGGCCCAATTGTCGCCACAACGCTGGTATTATTAGCTGTATTTGTACCAGTTGGATTAATGCCGGGTATTACAGGTAAATTATACCAGCAGTTTGCTGTTACCATTTCCATTGCCGTACTGATTTCTTCAATTAATGCATTAACATTAAGCCCTGCCTTATGTGCCAGCTTGCTAAAAAACGAGCTAACCACACCTATCTATCCACTGCAATTATTCAACAAATGGTTTGACTGGTTAACTCATCATTACTCCAGTGGAGTCAGTCAACTGCTAAAAAGACTAAGCCTGGTAAGCTGTTTATTTGTCGTGTTAATTGGCTTTATTTGGTTATTTGCAAAACAACTGCCTTCTGGTTTTATCCCAGCCGAAGACACTGGCTATTTTATGATTGATATTCAGTTACCTGATGGGGCTTCATTAAACCGAACCAGCCAGGTCTCTCAAAAGGTCAGTAATATTATTAAACAGCAGCCAGGTGTATCCGATGTAATGACTGTAACAGGCTACAGTTTGCTAAACGGGGCAGTTTCTTCTAATGCTGGCTTAGGTATTGTGGTATTAGAGCCTTGGCATAACCGAGAGAAGCCAGAATTATTTCAGCTGCAAATTTTACAGCAAGTGCAGGCTAAATTAAGTCAATTAGCCGAAGCTAAAGTAATGGCATTTAGCACTCCAGCTATACCCGGGTTAGGTACTACTGGGGGTTTTGAATTTGTACTAACTGATCAAATGGGCAGAGATGCCGAAGAAATAGCAGGGGTAATGCGTGCTTTAATTCTACAGGCCAATCAGTCAGAGGAGATTAGTGTTGCCTATAGCACTTTTCGGGCTAACGTACCGCAAATTTATCTGAATGTTGATCGACTTAAGGCAAAAAACTTAGGGGTCCCTTTAAGTGATATATTTTCAACACTGCAAACTCAGTTAGGATCTTACTATGTAAATGATTTTAATAAATTCGGACAAACCTACCGGGTTATGTTGCAGGCTGAAGCAGACTTTCGTGATGATGAAAAAGATATCAACCGTTTTTATGTAAGAAGTCACGAAGGAAAAATGGTGCCCTTAGGGACTCTAATTAATACCAGCTCTATTCTGGGGCCAGATATTGCTACTCGCTATAATCTCTTTAACTCAATTAGCATTAATGGCCAGCCTGCTGAAGGTGTCAGCTCTGGTGAAGCCATTACCGCGATGGAAGCAGTAGCCAAAAAAGTGCTACCCACAGGGTATAATTTTGAGTGGACAGGGATGACCTTCCAAGAATTAGCGGCTGGAAATCTTGCACCTGTATTATTCAGCCTAGCCTTGGTTTTTGTTTATTTGTTTCTTGTCGCACAATATGAAAGCTGGTCAATTCCTTGGGCTGTGATTCTGGCAGTACCCGTCGCGATACTTGGCGCATTTATTTACGTTTGGTTAATGAGTGCTGATATTAACCTATACACCCAAATTGGCTTAGTATTATTAATTGGCCTAGCCACCAAAAATGCCATTCTCATAGTAGAGTTTGCAAAGGTTCAGCGAGAAGAACATGGACTTAAGATTACTGAAGCAGCTATGCAAGCAGCTAAATTACGATTTAGAGCCGTATTAATGACTGCTTTTTCTTTTATATTAGGCGTCTTACCCTTGGTGATTGCCACCGGTGCAGGGGCTGCCAGCCGTCGGTCAATTGGTTATAGTGTATTTGGTGGTATGTTAGCAGCAGGCATAGTTGGTACTCTATTAGTACCTGTATTTTATGTAATTGTTCAGTCTATTCGCGAACGGTTGAAAAGGGGAACCACCAACGTCAGTTCAGGACATGAAAAATAATCCAATATCAGTGTATGATCCTGCAGAGTAATCTATGAAACGACCGTTCGAGTCTATTTATTTTTTTTTAGCAAAATACTAATACTATATCATACTACTCTTAGTGGTAAGCCGTTACCAGCTTAACCTTAGAGCAAAAACCACTTAAAAATGATATACCGGTATTTCAATGAAATATTGTACCTTAACCCTGTTTATTTTATTCCTTAGCTTCAAAGCCGTTGCTGACATAAAGCTTTGTGGTGTTGAGTGGCCACCATTTACTTATGGAAAAGACAATCATCTGGTTAAAGGGATTTCCATCGATGTTTACAAAGAAGCATTTCCCAGAATGGGGATGATATTCATTGCTGATCAGTTACCTTGGGCCCGTTGCTTAAAAGATGTAGCTGAAGGCTATTATGATGCAGTTATCGATAATGCGAATCTTCCGCCTTATATTGTTGCTGATACACCTACTAGTGTCTATCCACTAGGAATTTATGTACGTAAAGACTTTCCTCAAAATACGTTTTCCTGGGAAAATATCACAGGTAAACCAGTTGCAATGGTTACTGCTTATGATTATACAAAAAAAATTGCCGCTTTTTCCGGCTGGCAACGTGTTGATTTTGCCAGTGACGAAAAAGTACTAGAGGCGCTAAAGCTAAAACGCTATAACTATGCCTTGATTGATGTATTCAGTGCCCCTATATTAGCAAAAAAAGTTAATCTACAAATTAAATTGCTTAAGCCAGTGGTTGACTCAACCAATCTTTATCTGGCTTTTGCTCCTAAAAACAATGTGTTAGCAAAAAAATTCGGTGCCACAATCAAAGATATGATTAAAGAAGGCATTATGGACAAAATTTATCGAAAGCATATATCGATGAGTTACTCAGAAGTGTTAGAACTTAGCCAAAGCAGTAATAAGTAATAAAAATCTTGTTTAATTATTTGTGTTTTTAACTTTATTCAATTGATCAGGAGGCACCATCATTATTGCCTCTTTTAATGAAGCCTGTGGGCGCATATAGTAAAAGCCTTGAGCCTGTTCACACCCCATCCTTACTAATGTTTTAGCATGTTCTGGCTGTTCAACCCCTTCAGCTACTACTTCCAGATTAAGCTCTTTGGCAATCGAAATAATAGTTGAAACAATTGCTTTATCATCTGAATCAACCAACATGTCACGAGTAAAGCTCTTATCAATTTTTAATTTTGAAGCAGGTAAACGCTTCAAATAAGACAATGAAGAGTAACCAGTACCAAAGTCATCCAAGGCAAGTTTAATTCCCAACTCACGGATTTTATGCAATCGTTGAATGGCTCCACTTGAGTCATCCATTGTTAAGTCTTCGGTAACCTCAAGCACCAGCAAATGAGGAGGTAAGCCAGTTGTTGTTAATACATTACTTAAATGATCAATAAATCCCTCACTACCAAACTGAACAGGACTAACATTCACTGCAATAGGCACTTGGCGTTGGCAACCACCTTCTTTTAGTTGTGCCATCATTTCCTTACAAGCTTGCTCTATAACCCAATTCCCCACTTGCATAATTAACCCCGTTTCACTTAGCTGAGTTATAAAGTTATTGGGTGATATCAGCCTCCCGTCTTTATGCCATCGAATTAAAGCTTCAATGCTCACAACTTGATTTGTTTCCATATCAACGATAGGTTGGTAGAAAAGCACAAACTCCTTGTTATGAATAGCTTCTCGTAAAGCGACAAGCAAATTAAGTCGTTTAGCAGAGGCTATATCGAGTTCTTTTGAATACATCGTAAAATTATTACGACCTGCAGCTTTTGACTTATACATTGATAGATCAGCTCGCCGCAATAGTTCATCTACATCATCACCATCTGCTGGACATAGTGCCCCCCCCATACTTGCAGTTACAGACAGCTTATTACCCGTCACATAGAACGGATGTGCCAGTGATGTACATAACTTGCCAGCTACTATTGCTAAAGACTGTCGAGCAACAGTCTCACTTTTCCCTAAATTGTTCAACAAAATAATAAACTCATCACCACCCAAACGCCCAACAGAATCCTCCTCTCGCACATCTTCCTTCAAACGCAGACTAACTGCTACTAACAATTCATCACCAATATTATGTCCTAAAGAATCATTAATATCTTTAAAGTAATCCAAGTCCACAAATAATACGCCACTATAATCATCGTGGCGTTTATTATGTAGTAATGCTTGATGAATACGGTCACGAATAAGTGCTCTATTAGGTAAACCAGTCAAACTATCATACCATGCCATTCGATTGATTTTGGCTTCTTGAGATTTACGCTCGCGAATATCCCGAGACAAAATCAATAACTGGGGGCGCTCGTGATAGTCAATAATTGAGCTCACTGCTTCAACAGGAATTGACTGACCATCTGCAGAAAAAACCCTTAACTCCTTTACCTCAATATTTTCATCACTAGCATCTATTTCATTATTAAATGCTGTAATATCCTTAAAGTTACAGGGGAATATCTGCTTAATCAGTTGCCCCGATAATTCACCCTCTTGATACCCTAAAACTTGCTCTGCCCGCCGATTGCAAGTGCTAATTGTTTGTTTTTCTATATCAACGACTAAGATAATGTCACTTGATCCATCGAATACCTTTTTTAGCTGGTTTTTTTGATTTTGAACATCATCAAACAGCTCCTGCATCTTTTCAAATGAACGACTCAAGCGTATGCGCATTTCTTCAATGATTGATACTAATTCGTCCAACTCATCTGGTTTAGCTTTGGTTCGTTTTGATTCTATTTTTGGCGGTAACTCATCGGAGCTGGGATCCCACTTAGCTAAAAAAGCTGAAATAACTCCCAAACGATGGGTAACTACAGAATAAATGATAAAAAGAATTACCCCAGAGACCAGAAATGTTTTAATGGCTTGAGAGGTTAATATAACAAATACTTTATCCAACAAACGGTTGTAGATATTATCTAATGTTGCCCAAACAATTAATACTCCAATTCTCCTTTCTCCTTGAGGACTATCATAAATTAATGGCCATTCTTTTTTAATCAGATACTCTCCCTCTTTCGCTCCTACATGGTAAAACACCCTATCTTTATCATCCAGCAACTCAGTGTAAACAAAGTCAGGAAGGCTATTAATTCCTTCTAACTGAGATTCGACTATATCTTTATTCAATAACCAAATATTAGAAATTAAACTGGGTATATGACTCCGCTCAACTTCAGCAAAGCGTTCATCTAAAAGCCCGCGATCTACTCTGTAATCAAGATAAAGCTGAGTGATAGTAAGAAATAAAGTAATGATTGAACTGGCAATAATAATCAAAAAAAGTAATTTTCTACCTAATCCTGTAGAGCGAATTTTAAGAAATGAAGGAATATCCATGGACTTTTTTATATCATTTAAAGTTATGGCTTTTATCTATGGGATTAAAGTATTTATATATTACATTGATTCTATAACACCTATCGGTAAAAAGAGTCATGGATAGCCAACAAAAAGCAACGGCATGCATAGCTTTATAATTAAAAATAATTTCTTTATTACTTTTAATGGTGATAAGCTTACTAAAGATAGTTAGGTAACTAAAGAAAGGAAATAGTGACAGGAGTTAAAATATTCTCTTCTCTAAGGCCCTTTAATAGGGCCACCCGCTTTATTTACTATTCCACCGCCTCTATTCGAGTTACTCCGAAATCTTCAAGGATTGAGTACAATGCAGGTAAAACAATCAATACCAAGATGGTCGAAGCTATAAGACCAAAAGTGATACTGGCAACCAAGGGTATTAATATTTTTGCCTGAAAACTGGTTTCAAATAATAATGGCAGCATTCCCATCACTGTTGTTAAAGAAGTGAGAAAGATTGCCCTGAAGCGATCCCGTGTTGCTTGACTTGCGGCATCATGAACACTCATTCCTTCCCTTACCCGTAGCTTAACAAACTCAACTAACAAGATAGAATTATTAATAACAATGCCTGCTAGAGATACAAACCCCATAACACTCGGCATACTCAGGTCCAATCCTAAAAGATAATGCCCCCAAATAACCCCTATTAACGAAAGTGGTATAGCGACTAGCACAATGATCGGTTCTATATAGTTTCTAAACTGCAAACTCAACAAAAAGAAGATGCCGGCAATACCCACAAGGAAAGCTTTAACAAATGAGTTTCCTGTTGTTTTATTATTTTTACTCTCACCTTCAATAAGTAGTTTTACTTCAGGATATTGCTTAGCTAATTCAGGAAAGAAATTTCGCTGAGTATCCATAATTATTTCTGCTGCATTAGCAACATCTGACTCTATTTCTCCATATACTGTTACTGTGCGTATATTATTCAGCCTGTTTATTCTTGCATAAGAACGGGTTTGATCAATATTAGCGATAGCAGCTAAAGGTATTGCTTGTTTAGTTTGTGGATGAATAATTGTCATATAGTCAAAGTCCGTTAAGGTGTTTTTTGACTCATCAGCAAGCATAACCTTTATTTCATAGGTTTCATTCTCATATTGAACTTCATCTACCTTTACACCTTGATAAGCAGCCCTCAACTGTTGTGATAAGTCTTGTGCATTAATCCCTATTCCCAGCACTCCCTCCTGTAGATTAACCGAAAATTCAGGCTTTCCAGGCCTTAAGTCATCGGCAACATCAACGACTCCAGGGTATCCACGTAACCAGTTTTGTAATGCATTCGAAGCTGCAGACAATTCTTCCAGGCTATCAGCCTGAAGACGAATTTTTATTGGCCGACCTGCCGGCCCGCGAGAAGGCTCCTTGTACTGTAATGAAATAATATCAGGTATATCCCCTACTTTTTCACGCCAAGTACGAGCAAAGGTTGTAATAGTCGTATTACGTGTTTCTGCAGATAACAAGTCAACACTCACTGTAGCAATATGAGTACCCGACTCATAAGCTTCTGAGTTTTTATTAAAATCGACTCTAATATTGCGGACTAATGCATCCTTTTCATTAGCACTTAATTCAATATCTGTTGCTTTTAGTCCTGTTACTACCTGCTTCACTACTTCTTCAGTTTTTTCAAGCGGTGTCCCTTGTGGTAATAAAATAAGGGCTTGAACAATGTCACCATCAATATCTGGAAAACCTTTAAATTTAACCACACCAGCAGGTATCAGGCTGATAGTTAAAAACAGTGCAGCAAACGTTAGTCCAACAAAGGCATATCGAAACTTAACCGATAAATCAGCTAAACGCCCCACTTTCTCACGAAACTTTTCAAATGTATCAGCAAATGTCTGCCGCCAGCGAGGGGATTGACCATTATTTGCCTGTTGTTTTTCTAACGACTGCTTTAAGTGGTGAGGTAAAATTAAAAAAGCTTCAATCAAGCTAACGGTTAACACCGAGATTAACACAATCGGTAATACCTTTAGGACCTGCCCAATATCCCCTTTTAAAAATAACAAGCCCCCAAAAATAAGAATGGTCGTTACAAACGATGATAAAATACCTCTAGCAACTCGCTTAACACCTGCTACTGCTGCATCTAGTGGCGATAAACCTTTTTTATACTCTGTAGCAATACTTTCAGAGATAACAATCGCATCATCCATTAATATTCCAATAGCAATTAACATACCTACCATTGAAATCATATTAATCGAAACACCAAATGCAGAAATCACCAAAAAACTGGCCATAAATGAAACCGGCAGTCCCATCGCGACCCAAAAGGTATAACGTGCACTAAAAAATAAAAATAATGCCAATATAACTAAGATAATGCCTTGCCAGCTATTAGTTAAGAGTAACTGCAGTCGATCTTTTACAATAGAGGTAGAGTCTTCAGTAAGGTATAGCTTAACACCTTCAGGCAACCTGGCATTTTCTTCCGCTACAAACCGAGTGACTGCATCAAATATTTTAAGGCTGTCATCAGCTTTATTTTTACTGATTTTTAGAATGGCTGCAGGGTTGCCATTAAAAATAATTTTATCTTCCTTCGTTTCAAAAGTATCGGTTACAGTAGCTATATCACCTAGTCTAACTTCACCGCCTTGTTCACCGGATATAATGATCAATTCTTCTAACTGTTCAGGCGTTCTCCGTAAGTCAACAAATTTTATCTGGTGGCTACCATACTGCGTTTCTAATTCACCAGTGGGTAAGTCGAGCGCTTGTGATTTAATGATATTGGCTAAACTGTCAACACTCAGTCCATATTTTTGTAAGTTATAGTCTTCAACCTCTACTTTTAATAGCCTGTCCGAAAACCCTTGAATATCCACAATGGGGATATTCGGTTGTTGCAATAGCTTATTTTTATAATATTCAGCAAGATATTTAAGCTCTGTGCTGGATGCATTGGCACTGATTGCGATACTGATTACCTGACTGGTCAAATTTAATTCTTGAACAATCGGGTCTTCTACATCATCGGGAAAACTATCAATACCATCGACAGCTCGGTTTATATCATCAATAAACTGGAGCATATCTCCTTGCTCCTGCATTTTTAAAGTCATTACCCCGGTGCTGTTTTTTGCCTCACAACTTTTTTCTTCTATATAGTTGATACCATCTGTCGCATCTTCTAATGGCTGGCAGATCCCTTCTTCAACATCACTTGCACTAGCACCTGGGTAAGCCACCGATACCTCAACCTGATATTTCTCAATAACTGGGAAGGTCTCTTTTTTCATGCTAGGTATCGCTACTATCCCCAGCAACAGAAATACCAGCATTAATACATTAGCTGCAGTAGGATGGCTCGCAAAATAGCGTATCATTTAAAGTCTCCTTTACCACTTGCCAATAACTTCATGGCCTCTTGGAGCTTTTCATTATGTGCTAAATCTAGCTGCATACCTTCTACAGCCGGAATTACATCACTTGTTACCAGTCGGTCACCTGGCTTTACCCCTTCAGCAATGGCAATCAATTCACCCTGGTAAAATTCAATTTTCACAGGCTTTATCTGTAAAGTGTTGTTTTGACTTGCGATATACGCTTTACCTTGGTGAATAGCTTGACGGGGTACTACTATTCGCTGTTTTGCTGATGACTGAAACTCAACTTCTGTGTACATCCCTTTTAATAAGGGTGGTCGTTCCCCCGGAATACCTTTTTGATAGCTACTATCAACAGCCACGATAAAAGATACTGTACGACTTGTTTGGTCAATTTCTTCCCCTAAACGTACTGCTTTTGCCTTCCAGCTTGCTTTCTTTAAAGTGCCTACCAGTCTTACAGTGACATCAAGGCCAAGTGCCTCCAATATTCTCTGTGGAGATGGCGGTTGTTGAGTAAGTAAAGAGCGGTCAACCCCAAGTACTAAGGGCCTAGCATGCTTCATGGGTAATTGCGCATGGATTTCTACTCTGCCAATACTACTTGCATCAAAAAGTTTGGTTCCTACATTCACATACTCATCCAAGTCAACATGAACTTCACCAATTCGTCCTCTAAATGGCATGGTTATAGTCGTGCGTTCGAGGTTTTTTTGCTGTTCTTTCAGTTGTGCGCTGGCCTGTGCAATTTGCGCTTCAATTACTGCTCTACGGCTGGGTGAAGTAGATAAGGTGTTTTGTAAGCTTTGAAATTGCTCTTGCAGGGCAAGTACTTTTTGCTCTTCGGCATCAACTACTGACTGGGAAACAGATTGCTGTTTACGCAGCTGGTTTTTACGCTCAAGCTCACTTTTGCCTATTTCATAATTACGTTTAGCAATTTCAAGCAAGGTTTTGGTATTTTTCTCTTCAATATCCAACTCCTTTAAGTTTGCTTGATAGACTGCCAAGTTAGCTTGTGCTTGACTAATTCCCAGCTCATAGTCAGTTGTATCAATCTGAAGTACTTTTACTCCCTTATCAATACTGCCGCCTTTCTTCAAGCCAGGATGCACATAGACAACTTTACCTGCCACTTGAGCATTAGCTGCAAGTGTCGTTTCTGGCTGGACTGTGCCATAACCAATGGCTCTTGCTTTAACTGGCATCTCTTGTACATCGATATACCATACTTTGCGAGATACTTTAGCCTGCTCAACACGAGCCATCTCTGGCTTTTGTTTTATAAAAGAGACAGCCAAGATCAACCCAGCAATAGCAATAAGAGGTAAGCTCAACTTACTTTTCAACCAATTGGTTAACATTCACACACTCCAATCTACTCATTCCAATTTCAATGGATAAAAGCACCTGCAAAGTAATATAGCCAATACTATCAAGAGTCCCTAATAGATAGTCATAAAAGTTACACCAAGAATTAGAAGCAGGGTTAAAAAGTATTGGGCAGAATACGAATGAAAAATTACCCGTTCACTAAAAACGCAGCCTAATAGCAAACGGGTCAAGGGACTCAAGAAGCTTTACCAAACCTCACAAGTAAAAGATTATGCTGGCTAAAATAAGACAGGTTCAATCGGATTTACGTAATATTTACACTTATTTAAAGTAAGTTATGGATAATTAATCAAAATATCACACTTTATCAGAAACAGAAAACTGCCCTATTTTGCTGATGCCATTTTGATCCAAACAACGACAGTAATATAGATAAGGAACATGAAACTTCAAACTTGTTGGATTTGTTTTAGCCTGAAACCGATTGACACCTTGGCGATAACTCACATAATTAAATTTTATTAGTAGCTTTATTTTTTGTATTTTATTTTCAGTTTTTAGTGGCTTGCCAATAAATAATGTATCCTGCCAACCAATATCACTGGTAACAAGTGGCTGATCATCAATACTAATAATAAGAAATGATGCACCATAAATATGAATAGAATAGTTACCCGTCAGCTCAAGCATCCATATTTCGTCTTCTTCTCTCAAGAGTGTACTTTCAATTTCATTAAATTGATAAATAGTATTAGCAGCTAAACTATCATTTTTTGAAACATCAGATCCAAATTTAATTTGTTTAGTTACAGGTAATGTATTAACCAAATTGTAATTAACGTTCAAACTATTAGGTCTCAATCGACTTGGAAGCACAGTTTCCGTACATGCAACATCCTCAACGGTTATTTTTAGTGCAAGGAAAGAAATATCTGAAAATAATTTATCAGTAGCAAGTAGAGCAATATTTTTATTTCCCTCTTTTAAGAAAATCATAATTTCACTGCGCTCACCAGAAGCAAGGGTTAAGCTTGTCATCGCGACTGGGCTATTCAACATCCCCCCATCAGATGCAACTTTATAAAAGGTGGCTTGCTCAGAGAATGAAAAATCAAAAACCCGTGTATTTGACGCATTAAGCAAACGGAAACGCACCCAACCTGGAGCAATGGATAAATAAGGATTTATTGTCCCATTAACAATAACAGTATATTCATCTAACAAGTTAGTTGATTGTTTAGTGTAAATTTGCTGGCCATTGTTATCAAAAACTTTATCTTGAACAATCAATGGAATATCATCTAGCCCATAAGTAGTGGGTATATTTAGTGACTGAATATTATCATCTTCAATAATAAATAACCCTGCATAACCTAAATATAATTGCTGATCACCAATATCATAGTTTAGAGGATGATACCAACAGGTTGCTGCTTCTTGTTGAATATGTAGTGTAGTATTCCAGCTTTCTTTTGGCGGTATTAACAAATGTGGACTGCCATCAGCATAGCTTGGTATTTGCAAACCATGCCAATGGTTCATAGTAGTCATATTGGTTTGGTTATTGATAGTCACCCCAACTACATCACCACGCTTTACCTTTATAGTAGGCCCTAAGTAATTCAATTCATGCTGATTGGTAGATAAGCCTATAGAAGATGATGATTTTTCTGGAAAAAAGCTATAGGTGCTATCCTTGACGGTTATTGATGGAAGCTGATAAAAATCTGCTAATGGTTCATATAAAAGAGGCGGAATAAAAAGTAAGTTATCACTTTTAGTGATTTCATATTCAGCCTCACTAGATTTGGAAAAAGAGTAGACAGTACCTAATACTCCTAACCCTGCAGTAACTGTCAAAAACTGCCTTCTATCCATTTTCTTCCCTTTAAACAAAACTTTTCGTTATAATCAAGGCTTAACTTTACCATGTTAATACTCATCATTAAAACATCATAAAAACATACAAAAACCAGGATTTGAATAGTCAAGAAATTGAAAACGGCAACTGTAATAAATCATAGATAATAACCACTTTATTAAAACAT
This sequence comes from Spartinivicinus ruber, assembly GCF_011009015.1. Taxonomy (NCBI): domain Bacteria; kingdom Pseudomonadati; phylum Pseudomonadota; class Gammaproteobacteria; order Oceanospirillales; family Zooshikellaceae; genus Spartinivicinus; species Spartinivicinus ruber. The sequence continues at coordinate 1,065,782 of NZ_CP048878.1, read as the reverse complement.
TGCATAACAATCAAGCTATTGCTAAAACTATCAAAAGTATAAATTGTCAACATTCATACTAACATGTAAATAAATGTAAACTATATTGACTAACTTTATAAAAACCCATATTAAATTACAAGATTGCCAAGCAACGGACCGCTTGTTTGCACATTAGTTAACATAACAAATTATTTAATAAAAATTGCTTAACAATTTTCCTCTAGCTTTTTGTATTAGAAACATATTACAGCCTAACTTACACCACAAATAAAACTTATAAGCACATATAAATTTACATTTCTATTAAAATAATGAGAGACTATTACATGGATCGTAGAAATTTTATCAAATATGGAGCTATATTTTCATCGGGAACAGCATTGGCTTCAGCAGGAATATCTGCAGTTGGTAAATCTAGACCATTAGAGGGGCTTACTTACCAACAAAAAAAAACCATTGCTGATCATAACCACCTACATATTCCGCCATTATTATATAACCCTTATGCAAAGCGTTATCGCATGCCAACACTTTATATACAAGATACCTTGCATGAGTTTTATCCAGGTAAACAATCCTATGCGACAGGCTTGTCTACCTTACAACACCATTGCTCCTATTTAGGCCCTACCATTAAAGTCAAACAGGGAGATATTGTAGATTTTTCTGTCGTTAATTTACGCTCAGAGCCTGTAACCAACCACTGGCATGGGCTGCATATACCTGGCCGTTTAGATGGCGGCCCTCATCAAATGATTCAGCCAGGAGAAACCTGGAATATCACCATGCCGATCAGACAAGAAGCAGCAACTTGTTGGTATCATGACCATACTCATCATAAGACAGGCAAACAAGTGTATTTTGGCCATGCAGGAATGTTTATTATTGAAGATAATAATAGCAGTTCTCTAGGTTTGCCAGATATCTATGGAGTAAATGATATACCATTAATTATTCAAGATAAGCTTTTTAATGAAACTGGACAACAGGTTTATGAGTTTGAAAGGAATCGAGTATTTGTAGGTAATAAATTTTGTATAAATGGAGTTGCTAATCCATTTATATATGTAATGCCAGGGTTTGTAAGATTCAGAATCCTAAATGCATCGAATGCGAGACCTTACAACCTATTCTTAAATAATACTAAATTTTATGTTATTGCTTCTGATGGTGGTTTTTTAAACCATCCTGAATTAGTCGAAAAAATTCTATTACTTCCTGGTGAACGAGTAGAAATAATAGTTGATTTCACTAAATTTAGAAATGATACATTAGAAATGATGGCAATTACACTACCTGAAGATCCCTTTGATCCAAATTATATTACAGTGAGTATTGCAAAATTAGTTGTAAGCTCTCATAAAACAAAAGAAATAATGTTAACTAAAAGCTTAAGAGCGAGTAAAATACAAAGGGATAAAATTACTAATAAGATATCAGCAGTATCTAGATCATTTGAACTTACAATTGATGATGAAATATCAAAAATGAGCATTAATAATCAAGAGTTTAATATGAATTTTATTAATGAAAAAGTAAGTATGGGCATACCTGAAATCTGGGAAATCAAATCTTTGACTGGTGGACATAACTTCCATATTCATGGCTGCTCATTTTTGATTATTGAATTATATGGAGAAGAGCCAGAAAATACACTGAAAGGATGGAAAGATACAGTTTCATTACCAAAACGTGTTGGTGAAATTAATACTGGTGAATATCATACATGCAAAGTATTAGTAATATTTCACCATGATACTTACCGAAAAGAATGTATGGGAAATATAGGAAGTCATTCAGATATAAACTGCCATATGCCGTATATGTACCACTGTCATGTTCTTGAGCATGAAGACAAAGGTATGATGGGCCAATTTATAGTATATCAACCATGATTAAGCTTATATTAAATACACCTTTAAAAATTGAAAGGAAGTGCAACCTATTTCAGGTAACTACTCATTCATGAATAACTTCCTCAGTAGATTCAATTGAATAAGCAAAAAAATGCTAACATACAAGAGTATCAAAAGCTACTAGAAATGAAAGAGCAAAGTTTTGGCTATCTGTATTTTCAGGACTCAATAATAGAGAAATTAATGGTATCCTGATTGACTATGTAGATGGAATTATGATTTTTCCTGATACTAACTAGCACCGCTATATTCTATAAATACATCAGCAAAGCTATGTATTATTAATCTAATTTGTAAAATAATTAAGAGTCAAATATTTCATTCTGAAAAATAAGTCACAAAATGGTGTATTTGACTACACAGAATTCAGCTAAAAAATGAAACCTGCCCATCAGTATCTAAGGTTTGACTATTCAATCTTTTTTAAGCTAATCAGCAGGTCTATCTCGTTTATCTCATGATATCGACTGATCTAAACTAAAGAAATCAAGATCTAATATTAATTTTGAGTTCACTACTTATGAGCACCACTACTCATAATATGCAGCCTGATTTTTAAGGATGTCCATGAGTATCTTAAGTTTTCTAGCCTAATCACTAACCTCCTCATCATATACAATAAATTGCCCCATCATACCTTTATCTTCATGCTCTAATAGATGGCAATGATACATATATGGAATATGATACTTTAAACCTTTAATATCCTCATCATCTTGGCTCAATATATTTGGCGATCTATAGGTGTCATGATTAAACTCGACCAATACTTTACAAGTATATAGTTTACCTATAGGAGTACCTGGTTCCGGAATTGGTAATACCACTGTATCTTTCCAACCTTTAAACTCCAAGGGAGGCGGTTCATCAACTACTTCAAGAATTAAAAAAGAGCATCCATGAATATGCAATGGATGTCCTCCAGTTAACGATTGAAACTCCCATACCTCTTTTTTCCCCTTTGGTACATACTCATTAATAAACTGCATATCAAAAGCCCTATCATTGATATACATTTCAGTAAGTGTTTCATTACTACTCAATTTGAATGATCGCGTTACTTCAGGAGCATTTTTAACTTCTTTGTCCCAATCAATAGGATTATTTCTAAGTTTCTCAGGTAAAATAGCCGGTAGTGCTTTGTAAGAAGTTATAGCTAGCTTTAGAATTTCTACATATATATCGCCCCCCCCAGTATCTACTACGATTGTCTTAGCCATTAAGTCAACAATACCTCCACTATCCTTTGTGAAGTCAACTACTATTTCAACACGTTCACCTGAGTAGAGAGTGATTTTATTTAATTCAATAGGGCTATTTAATAAACCCTGATCACTACCAATTACACTAAAACTACGTCCATCTTTGAAATAAAATTCATAGTGTCTATCATTTGACCCATTAAGTATTTTGAAACGAACAAGGCCAGGTGATAAAGCTAAAAATGGCTTTATTGTACCATTGACAATCATATCATCACCTAAAAAAATTGGTCCTCCTCTTACATCATAAATTTGATCCCCTCCAGAATTAAATAGCTTATCTTGTACAACTAAAGGTATCTCATTCTCTCCATAGTAATTTGGTAGGCCTAATAAATTGCTGTATTCATCTTCAATCATAAATAACCCTGCATGACCAAAATAAACATGCTCGGCGGTTTTTCCACAAGTATGATCATGGTACCAACAAGTTGCTGCTTCTTGCCTGATCGGCATGGTGATATTCCAGGTTTCTCCTGGCTGAATCATCTGGTGTGGTCCACCATCTAACCGCCCAGGTATATGCAACCCATGCCAGTGGTTGGTTACAGGCTCTGACCGTAAATTAACGACAGAGAAATCTACAACATCTCCCTGTTTGACTTTAATAGTAGGGCCTAAATAGGAACAATGATGCTGTAAGGTAGACAAGCCTGTCGCATAGGATTGTTTACCCGGATAAAACTCATGCAAGGTGTCTTGTATATAAAGCGTTGGCATACGATAACGCTTTGCATAAGGGTTATATAATAATGGTGGAATATAAAGAAAGTTATAATCAGCAATGACTTTTTTTTGTTGATTAGTAAGTCCTTCCATTGAATTCGAAATACCTAATGCAGAAAAACCGGCAGTACTCAATGCTAAGCCAGATGAGAGAGTTGCACTATATTTTAAAAAATTCCTACGATCCATTGCTATGCTTCCACTATCACACTTTACTATTGGCACGCTATATTATTAACCTTTCTTTTTTAGTATATTTTAAATAGTCAGTAATCCTTTTTTACATAACTTTTACATTTTATAGCAGTAGAACCAATTTAAAACTTTTGATTTAATACAAATATATTTCACTAAAATTACAATGTAAGATTTGTAAAACTCATTGCTCAACCCACACAAAAACTATAAAAACTTAACTACTAACAAGCTAAAACAAAAAAATGATAAGAAGAACTTTACTTACATTGGCTTTATTTCATATTTCTTTTTATGCAAAAAGCCTTGATAATTTATATGGCAAAAATAAAGTCTATACTGATCAACCAAAAGCCATTGAAGGTATATTTAGCCATAACCTTATTGATATCAGTATAGTAGAGTGTGATCTTGAAAATGACATCTCCCGTATTTGCTACAAACTAATTTTTAACAGTAACCCTATAACAGATGGCCCTTACTGCCCACTAACTATTGATGAAGTTGGTGGGCTATATATATACGACGGCTTGACCAATCCTGGATTTCAAGCCCTTAAACGAGCCTTTTTTGAGGCAATGGAAAACGATGGTTTTAATATTGTAGATGATGAGGGTAATATCAGAATAAGTCCACCTAAAAATACTGATAGTAAATTCAATTATTGTTTCGAAGCAGAACGTGATGATAGTTTAATCATTACTTATATTATTCCTGCCTTTCCCATTAATTTAGTAAAGCCTTCACCAAATAATACTGTGTTTGATATGGTGGGGTTTACACTAAATGGCATACCTATAGAAGGACCAGCCCCTTCAGTTGTAAACGGTCCACCATTACCAGATGGAGGAACTGGGGTTGCGGGTAATGTTCCAGCCATTGATCCATGTGGTGGGCATGTAGATCCCTCTGGTTATTATCACTTTCATATGCAGCCTGAAACAATAAACCAAGTACTAAAGAAGCATGAAATCAATGATGTATTGTGTATAAATGTTACACAAAAATTATATGCCCTTATCGGCTATGCTATGGATGGCTACCCCATTTATGCCAACAAAGATTTACCTGGCATGACACAAATGAAACTTGATCAGTGTAATGGACATTTTGGCCCGACATTTGATTACCCTTTTGGTATTTATCATTATCACGCCTCAAATGATTCAGTTCCTAATACCCCACCATGCTTGAAAGGTGCAAAAGCAAAATATTCATTTTCTATTGAATAAATGGTTAACTTAGATTGATACTCTTAAATTACCAACCAAAAATTTATACACTTTTTCTTAAATGAAAGCATCACTGACTTCTCTTTTATATAAATAAGCCCTAGAACCTGTTAACACTATTTGAACAGGCCCTAGCAAAAAATCCATGCTAGGGCTTTTAGTTTAAAATTCTAAATATCCTTTTCTATTAACCTAACAATTAACTATTCACTTGCAACACCAACTGGCTTTTTAGAAAAACTACCATCTGCCATACCTAAATAAACCAAAGTTTTAGGTGGATGTTTTGGATTGGGCTTTGGATCTGCAGTTGCACCATGATCATCAGGTCTTGGCCGGGGTTTCTTCATTGGTGGCATTACAGTCACTATTTTATCAGCACGCCCATCATTAGTTACATCAGCAAAGTTAAGAATTTTAGGTGCTTTTTTAGGTAGATGCTTATCACCATGAAAGATCGCTTTTTTACTAAAAGTACCATCACCATAACCTAGAAAAGTAACAGATTTAGAATGTCTGGGAGAGCCCCAAGCCACTTTATCTAAACTTCCATCACCATTAATATCTACAAATGCTTGGCGAGGTAAAGGTGGAGGTCTTTTTGGCTTCCTTTTCTTATCTTTTGGATCACCAGGCTGATCAGGATTTATATATGAAGATTGGTCAACTGTATACTGATCGTTCAACGTGGTATTTTCCGCAGATACAATACCACATATACATGTCGATAAAAGTAAAGCAAATGATTTTGTTACAGTATTTTTCATGATGTAATCCCTTACAATTAATTTATTGAATATATTTCTACGATTTATTTTATTACTACACAAAAACTTCATTCACAATGACACTCAAACACCCAGCAAAGTAGCAGAAATTTTTGAGCTTGAAAAATAATATATAGCTTTATCAACCAATATATTAAAACTCATTATTAAATTGCAAATATACTTCTAAAATGGTGGTTCAAATGGTTCATCATCAGGCAGACAGTGTTTATTACCTGTTAGTAGTATAGAATGTCCAGTAACTTCTTCTATGGCTTTTACATTATTTGGCCTATATAATAATTCAAGAATTTCTTGATAATCAGTACCTAGTTTAGTGAACTCTTTTGCTATATCAATATAATAATGCAAGCGAAGCCATTGAATTAGAATAAAGTCTTTAAATAATTTCTCTGATTTTAGCTGATTATAGTAAGAAACATGTGCTTTTTTAGCTTGTCTTAAATAAAGTTGTAAATGATACATATAAGCTGCTGCACTATCCATCGCATTACTTGCTTCATAGCCATCCACATATTCTCCTACAACTGCTACTCCAATTAGGCCAGTCAACCCTGCATTGAGCTCACTTAACACACCTTGCATTAGATAACTTCCTTGAGTACTATCTCGTAAATAAATATCATCCCATGGTTTGGTAACGTTGCTTTCTAATAAAGGAATAATTTCGTTACGCGGAAATCCCCCATGAATTGGTACTTTGGGTTGCCAATATTGATTCACAAATGCCGTTAGTTTTTGCTCCCAATCTGTCCGGTTTGAATCAAGATCATACATGTGTGTTTCTTCATGAATAGCTACCATCAATGATTCAGCCATTTTATTAAAGCTATTCTTATTAACAAACTGAGAAAAATAAGGATCATTAGCCTGAGCTTTTACTAGTACAACACCACTTTTCCAGCGTTTTTGATAAACTGATTGAATAGTTTGCAACCAATTATAACGATTAAATCTCCCTTTCAAGTCAGATATATCAGTATTACTTTGCACTGCTTCTTTATAGCAAAAACCAGTATTACTAAAACTACTAAACATATTTTTTTTATATTCATTTACTGTATTCACAAGTAAAGTAGAATCATTATTTTTTTCAATTTTTAGATAATATAACCCTTTATCGCTGATAGTTGCGACACAAGCATTTTTAACATTACTTATTGAATATGAAGTACACTTTAGTTCATAGCTATCTTTCTCTTTGCTCATAACAACATTAAATGTCTTTATTAAACTCGAAAATGATATAGTAGAATCACTTTCAGTAACTATAAGTTTATAAACTCCTTCCTTACTTTTGGGGCCGTTTAATAATAATACATTTGGTGAGATAGTGATTATATTATTTTTAACCTCAACAGGTAGTGACATTACTTGCCCACTGCATAATGCAGCAATAAAAAATATAGCTTGCTTTGAGCTATTATTTATCTGCTTCATTTCATTTATTCCTTATAAGCAAGGTTATTCCATTACCCCAACAACCATGAGTATACAAGAAAGAAAATAGAAAGAATAATCACCAGTAATGTTGTTTAAAATTTTACTACTCAATCAGCAAGCACAACCACTAAAAAAATTATTTTCAATAAATAAAATTTATAGATAACAAGTCAGATCAAGCAAAAAAATTTACATTAATTTACAAACAACATAAACCCCAATATATATACGCAACAAATATACTAACACCAACTAAATTCCAAAATACAATTTATGAACAAGAGTACAAAATAGTTAAAATCAGTAATTTTCCAACTCAGCTCTATATTTCAAAAAATATTTTTATAGCCATTCCTATATTAGGTTTTTGAATTTAAACCACTAATTACCAAAAGATATTTTTAATGCTAGATTTATAAAATAACGGTAATGTCGTTTTAGAGTAGTAATATGAAAGTAGTAGCAATCATTATAGGTATTTTACTTTTAATAACTATTTGTCTAATAGGCATAGGCTATTACTTCTGGAGTAATTACGGCGAACAGTTTATAGCAGATACCCAACAGGTCATTAATGAAGCAAACACGTTCGCAACGAATTCAAACTCATCTGACTGTCTAAATAAAGTCGATGAAATGATGAGCAACTGCAAAGAGATAAAATGTACTTTACATAATAGATTTTTTTTAAGTGAATGTTTAGTCGTTGCAAAATATGAAGCTACATTTTGTCATGATATTCCATCTGAAACTGACTTCATAAATGCTGCAAAATGGAAAAAACAATACTGTAGTAAAATTCTAAAAGATGATGCTTACTGTGAAGGAGTCATAGAAGAAGTGGTTATCTTCTGTGATTCTAAAAGGGATTTATTATAACTACGGAGACTGTCCTATAGCTTTAATTTATTTTGGCACTTTCATGCCATGACTAAGAAACTAAGTAAACGTCTGATTCGAGCATCTCAAGGTGCAGTATTTGCTTTAGGCGCTCCTTTAGGATGGTTATTAATTCGTTATTTTCAAGAATTTGCAATTTGGGAAGAATTAGCCAACTATGCTGGTGTTTACCTTTATATGTTGATAGGGACGACTATTACGTTTAGTTGTTTTGGCTGGTATGTCGGACACAATGAAGGTTTATCAGATGAATTAGCCATTAAAGATCATTTAACAGGGCTGTATAATTTACGCTATTTTCAAAATAGGTTAGCTGAAGAGGTCGCGTCCTCTAAACGGCATCAAATTCCTCTTTCTTTAATTATTTATGATATTGACTATTTTAAACAAGTGAATGACTTATATGGTCATCCGGTTGGTGATAAAGTATTAATCGCTATATCTGATGCAGCACAAAATAACCTGAGAAGTAGCGAGGTAATAGCACGAGTTGGTGGTGAAGAGTTTGCTGTATTGCTACCTTTTTGCTCAAAAGAGCATGCTATTCAAACAGCTGAACGAATTAGAGAAACAGTAAGCCAAGTATGCATTCCTATTGCTAATCAGGCTGTTATCACTCGAACCATTTCATTAGGAGTTGCTTCACTACATAAAGATGAAAACTGTGATTCACTATATCGACGTGCAGACACTGCACTATATCAAGCAAAAAACTCAGGTAGAAACAAAGTGATTGTTAGCACAACTTAATCTTGTCATCTTATAGGTTATTTTTAGTAACTATTAAGTGCCTACAAATTGATTTTTTATGTCTTAAGTGAGCCAAATGCTGCCACACCCACCAGCGCATAGCCTCCCAGTTAGCTCTATCTTTTCTATTTTCATTAGGAAGATGGGGAAACCAATCTAAAGGTGCATAGATATGAGTGCCATCAACCAAATAGATATCTATATGATCGAAGGTCATTGTAATATCTTGAATTTTCGCAAGATTTTTTTGATGAGAAGCCATGCTACAACCTCTTATATAGATAACACATAGAAAGCATGGACTCTTTAAGTATAGTGGTTACCAACCATTGGTCGCCAGTATTACTTTAATATGAAAGACTATAAACTCACCAAATAACTTATAATGAGTTAAAGGCACATCTAATACGATCATAGCGATAGGGAAATCACGTGTACAAAGCAGCCTTCTCCTCAATTACTTTTATCATGACAGTATCAATGCTTGCCTTTAACTTATTTTTTTGGAGTATCCTAGAAAAAAGTACGTTGTTTGGCACAACTACTCAATCACAGTGGCTGAAGTTATTAACATTTAACCCTATGGAATGGACAGAATCCTTTGGTTTACCTTTCTTACTATCCATTTTTTTTCATTCTTCTACAGAGCATCTGATATCTAACTTAGTAATGCTGCTTATTGTTTCACCTTTATGTGAGAGAAAGCTTGGGAAAATTAACTCACTTTTACTATTTTTTATAATACATTTATCTTCACTGATAATTATAGCAATTTTTTATGAGCTCAATTTATCAGAAAAACCCGTTATTTTATCTGGCGCATCTGTAGCTATTTTTGGCATGCTGGCATTTTACTTGTTAACCGTAAAAAAATGGTTCATTTGTGTATTTTTTTTCTGTCTTCTCTTACTCAATCAAACTAATATAATTAGTTTATTTCCGTATAAATATACTTTGATTGATCCTCACCTAATCGGTTACACAATAGGCATTATTAGTTCAATCTTATCTTCACAGCCAGTGTTAAAGAGTATTCTCATATTCAAGTGACAATTTTCGTATATTACCTTCTATGTCAACTGTAATCCAGTTTGATGCAATAGTAACAGCACTAGCATAAGTCTTTTCCCACTTGCCCTGCTCCTCTGTAGGCAAATAATGATAAAGCAGCTTACCTGTTGTCGGGTTTAAAAACATGATACCTTTGTTAGCTGTTGTATAGGCCAGAATATTTGTATCAGAATCATATGAAACAGAAGTCATATGTTTCCCAGTTACTTGAGAGTCAAAGCACCACTTTTTAGTTCTTTTATTGGTATCAACTCGACATACATTTCCAGAAAGATCACTGAATATTATGTCGTTATTCAGCACAAAAGGAATGCCAATAACAGGCTCTTTATTCAAGATACTGTATTGAGGCTCACCTGTTACTTTATCATAACAGTTTACCCCGCCCAGTTTTGTTTTAAAATAAATCTCTCCCATAATAAAACAAGCATGCTGGTTAGTTATTGCTGGTTCCATCCAGCTTGATGCTGGCATCTCATGTTTCCATACTTCTTTTCCTGTCATAAAATCGTAAGCGATTGCATAAGAACGGTGCTTTTGACTGTCTCCTTTTTCTCTACCAGTACCCACATAAACAATACCATTATCAATTCTGACGGCCGCATCCATATGCCCAGGAGTTTGGTGCCATACTTGTTGCATTGTATAAGGATCAATTGCATGTATCCCATCACTTCCAGCAACAGCAAATAACAATGTTTTTCCTTGAAACTCACCAATTACGGGCTGTCCCTCAGTATGACCTTTTGTCGTATAGTGTGCTTCATGTTTACCAGATGCTAAATTAATCTTATAAATACGTGCATGATGGGTATCGTGTGTACCTTCACCTGCAAATAAATAACCATCAAAAACTATTGGCGAAGGTGTTACTATTGTACCAATAAAAAATTTTCTTAACGTTAAACCATTTTCAACTGATAATTCATGGATATAACCATCATCAGCTCCAAGAAACAGTGAATTACCACTGACAGCGCCTGCTCTAAAGGCCCCCATAGGTATTTTAACTTTCCATTGTTGTTTTATAGTGTTAAACGTTTTAGGTAACAGTTTCGATTCTAATGCCTTATTAGGTCTATGAAGTACATTGGCATAATTGCTTTGAGTCTGTGAAACTGCTTGATGTTGATTATTAATAACCCACTCAAATGATGGCAAATTATTAACATATTGATAACTTTTATATCCTCCATAAACCAATATATTAACAACTAAAGCCATAAATAGTACTTTTGGCTTTAACAACAGTTCAAGCAATTGTTTAGGGCCTTCCGTTTTTAATTTTATTCCGAACAAACCAGCAATAAATGCAGCAACCACACTTAGTGCAACACTTAACATTGTAAAAGGAATAAGTACTGTAGGTACAATAAGAGGAATGTATTCTACACCATCGCTAATGTAACTCATAACTAATATGTCCATTATTTCCATCTAAACAAATTTTTTGTCCATCTCTAAGACGATTAATGCAGTTTCTAATACCACTAATTGCTGGTATTCCCATTTCTCTAGCAACAATGGCAGAATGAGATAGAATACCTCCTTTTTCAACAATAATTCCAACAGATCTTGTAAATAATGGCGTCCATCCAGGGTCTGTAGATTCAGCTACAATAATAGTGTCTTCAGGTAAAGATTCTAAATCACATTGGCTAATATCATTTACTATTTTAACAGTGCCATAAACCAAACCAGGAGAAATTGGTTCACCATTTAGACTATCAATATCTTCTGATTGATTTCCAGCAATAAGCTCATCAAGTTTATTTAAACTAACAATCATAGGCAGTGAGTAGCGCTTAAATACTAATCCTTGCTGCTTTCTTAATTTTATTTTTTCTTTAATTTCATTAGAAATATCAGCAGTTATAATAGCTTCATTATTTACAATTTCATTAATATCTAGCAAGTAAATATTATCAAATAATTTACTACGCTTACCAATTTCTTGAGCAATATATCTAATATGAGCAAAAGGTTTCAAAATTTCCATTTTCCATGATTCCCTCAGCTCAAGCATAGACTTCAAAAGTCGCCACTCTTGCAAAATTATTGACTTTTTAAATGTCTTTAATCCATTTATCTCTTCTTCTACTTTATCAGAAGTATGACTACTCTGTTCACTTGTTAAGCTTGTTTTTTTTAAGTTAATAAAAGCGTTTGGGCCTAACTCAATCCACCTAGGGTTTGATAAATCAAGCTCACCTGCACCTCGATGGCCATACCTAGCCATGAAAAAAGGTTGCTTACTAGGATCTTCACATGCTCTTTTAAAATACCTATTCATTTCATAACTAACTGTTTTTAAACCAACAGCCATCCATCGTTTTAAAGTTTTTTTTGCTTTTTGCTCTCCCTCCATATTGGTAAGAATGGTCTCAAGTGAATGTAATGTAGATTCTGTTAAAATAATTAAGATAAATGGCCATAATAAACTATTCTTAGTGAAAACATGGCACTCTTTAGCAAATCTCTTAAGTAGTTTTATATCATCCCAGCTTTCATACATACTTGGATCAATGGGCCTATCCATCTTATGCTTAAATTTTGCTAACTCTCTTAAACATTGATCTTGCCAATATCTTCGTCTACTACTCAAATTCCACCCAACTTTTACCATATTGTAAATTGCAACAGGTGTTCTTATCAAAGTTTGTGCAGTTAATTCTCTAATATTAAATTTTAAGTGGGGTCTAGGTTTTAAATCTATTGAGTATGGAATAGGCCCAAAATACAGCGGAAACATTTTATTTAGGTTTATATAAGCTCTACCAAAAACCCTATCCAAAATAGACTCATGAGGAGAAAACTCACTTTCAACAAAACTTAAATAACCTAGTTTTTTCAATGCATCGCCAAATGCATTATGTGGTGAAAAAGCTTTTTGCCACAGTGTATAGGTTAAATAGCTTTGTATACCTGTCCATTCAGCAAATGTTTGTCCGTCCCAGGTTGTTTTTTGATTATATTGTTGATGAAGCCTTTGCAATTCTTCTTCAACTATTTTCAAATGTGTAGAGTAAGTATATGCTGCTGTAATTGGTCTTGCTTGCAATAGCTTTAACTCATCTTGCTCATTAATGGCCCACTCCATATCAACTTCAACATTAAGTAATTTTTTTACTTTTTTACCCATTTTCTGAATATTATCAGTAAATGTGCTTTTCCAGTGAGGGTGATTATCCTGTTGAGAACCATCATAAACCCTATATGGAGTTTTCTTTCCTGACACTAGGTCCTCTCCATAACCTTCTATAAATTCAATTAAATCACCAGTATTTTTCCCTCTTGGGTCAGTGGAAAAGTAAACTCCAGAAAACTTAGGCTTAACCATTTTCTGCACAAGAACATTCATATTTCCACTGCTTGCTTTTCCTAAAAAATGCTCACGATAAACTTTAGAAGAATATTTATTTATTGAATCAAAGCATTTAGTTATTGCTACTTGTAATGACTGATTATCTCGCACATTCAAATAACTAGTATTTTGCCCTGCAAAGCTTAATTGTCCATCATCCTCATCACTTGCAGAACTTCTAATAGCAAGCGGTTGATATCTAATATTATTCCACCAGTCGAATATTTCATTCCACTCATCTTGTTGCATTGGCAACGATGTTAATATAATACCTTCTGGTACAGGAAACTTTCTTTGATATAAGTAGGCTAAGTTAAAAGCCTTACCACCAATATCTTTATTATTTTGTTTAATATCATTGAAATATAATAATGTCACAATCACTCCTTGATTATAGACATACTAAAATAAGATAAGTGTGCCCACTCAAAGGCATTAAAATAAGTAAAAACAAGTCAGGACTATGGATCACTAATGTTTTTAATAGACGCCCATAGCCCTATCTTATTAGATAGATATTTTCGATAGATTGCTCAACTTGCTTTTTTAATTTCTATTTTTTTAGCTTTGCTAGCTGGAAGCTCTTTTCGAGGAAATGTTATACATAGAACACCATTTTTAAATGATGCATTAATCTCTTCAGCATTTGCATCTTCTGGTATTGTAAGCATCCGTTGAAATTTCCCATAACTGCGCTCAACTCGATAAAGGTGCTCATCTTTTTCTTCTTTTTCATGTTTTTTTTCACCACTAATAATGAGCGTATTATCTCTCATTTCAAGCTTAATATCATTTTCTTCTACTCCTGGCACTTCTACGCTAATTATATACTCTTTATCTTTAGCACTAATATCAACATTAGGTTTAAACATGTTATTTGGAATTCTAGACCATTCCTCTGAAAAATTTGGAAAGCCGACTCCTTTAAACATACTGTCAAACAACCGATCAACTTCTTTATGAAACTGAATTAGTGGGTTTGCCATCGGGTCATAAGTCCCGCTAACACCTAATTTTTTACCTTCATGTTCTTCTTCATTTTTAAGCCAATTCCAGGGGATTAAGTCCTTTACGTTCATAACATAGTTTCCTTTTATCAATAGTTGAATTGATTTAAATCAATGTATACTATTTTTTAATACAACATATATATTACTTTAATATACATGTAAATTATTGTATATATATACAACAGACAAACACATCTATTTATAGCATAAGAAAGGATTATATACCTATAATATAAAAAAAATACCAAAAATAAAAAGAGATTAGCTTTCCGAAAGCTTTCTATCATAAATAATTAGTTACATTTTTTTATACTTATAGTTATGAGTGCAACTATTATATATCACTGCTGTCCCACATTTACAGCATCCTCATTTGCTTATGATCATCTGTATTATTCGGTGGTGAGGGTGTAAATAATGCTTTAAGCTCTCTACGCTCAAACAAAGTGAGTTGCATGAGTCGAGCTATTTGAGTGATCGATAGTGTTATTCCATGAGAAAATTTTAGATAAGCGACGAGCAAATAAGCACACATGGCTACCCATATCTGGGTTAACACGGCATTTTTAGAGGTACCGACAAACGATTTTATCTTTAGGTTTTGCTTTATCCACTTAAAAAATAGCTCTATTTTCCAGCGTTCTTTGTAAATAGCTGCAATGGTGCTGGCTGCGAGCTTACTATTATTAGTTAAAAAGTAATATTGGTTGCCAGTCTCTGGGCATTTAAAACCGATACGACGTAAATGACCTTTATAAACAGCCCCTTGTTGGCTAGTCAACTGAATGTGCTGATCAGAAGTGACTGTACTGCTATTGTCGGTAGGCTGGCGCTTTAGTACACGGTATTTGGCTTGCTTTTTTAGTCGGGTTACAAAGAAGATTCCTTGCTCATTTAAAGTATTAAACCAGCGATAATCAGTGTAGCCACGGTCTACAGCAAGAATACTCCCCTTGGGGAGATCAAGGCTGCGTGCTATCTGTATTTCATGACATTTCCCTTCAGTAATACTCATAAATGCAGGCAAGTAGCCATTATGATCAAACCCAACATGTAACTTGATAGCACCTTTACTTTTTCGAAAATCTGCCCAAGGAAACATGGATAAACACAAGTCGATCACTGATGCATCAAGAGAATACAATGGATTTTTAAAACGAAACTTATGCCCTGGCCGATGATGATGACATTTATTTAATAGCTTATAAAACAAGGCTTCATAAAGCGTAGCGGGTTGCTGTTCATTGACACGGGCCAAACTACTTCTGGTGATATTTCCAATACCATGGTGATAGCGTTTATGCTGCTGAATCGATAGGTGATCAATGATGTCACGCAAACTATTGCGACCTGAGAGTTGACCAAATAATAGCGCAACAAACTGCCCCCACCGAGTCATTTTACGTAGCCGTTGACCCGTATGATGCTGATTGGCTAGTGATTCAAACTCATGTCTAGAAAGCAACTGAAGTATTTGGTGCAAGATTGTGTTACGATGAGCCAAGGCTTAAATCCTCTGGTTTTGCAGTGTTTGGTTGCACTCTCATTGTAACAACTTATGGGGACTTAAGCCTTTTTTGTTTCAATCTTATGGGACAGCAGTGATTATATATACAATGTAAATTGCATATCACGCAGTTTCACTTTGGACCTGACACTATTTGAATATCACTGTTGTGATCCACATAGTGTTAACAGGCCCTAATCATTTCGCCCTGTTAATTGGTACTCACTTTTTATTTGCTTACGTCATTTGCTCCAGAACAGTCAACTTCAAATAAATAATAGACCTCTTTCGAAACCTCTTAACCCAGCTCAAAGTTGTGAATTCCAGCAATCAAATTAAATCGTAAAGAAAATCGTTTTCGCCGGTTGCGATAACGGCACGAAATAACTTTGAATCGCTTCAATCTCCCAATAACATGCTCATTCAACGCCCGTTCTGAAGCCCGCTTTTGATTCACTGATTTGGCCTCAGAGGTAAGCTCTTGGCCTTTTCTTTTTTTATCGGCAACGAAGTCTTCGCATGATCATGTAGAACCCCTTGATAGCCTGAGTCGACCTTCATCTCCGTCTCCTTCAAAGGCTTCACTTTCGATGACTGGTACAGCTTAAAATCATGCCGCTTACCTTCACAAAAATATGTACAAATAACCCGTTGGCTCTGCTGATCAACCACCACTTGGCTTTTTAAGGTATGCCTTTTTTTCTTTCCCGAGTAGTATTTTTTCTGCTTTTTTTAGGCCTTTCTATCGGTGTTTCAGTCGCATCCACCAAGATCACTTCTATTGGGTCATCGCTGGCATAGAGGGCTTTTTTTCCCGGTAACGAGAAACTTCCCTCTTTGATGAGTGTGTCTTCAACCCACTTTATTGTTTTATAAGCACTACTCTCACTAATACCAAAACTTAGAGAACAATGCATATAGGTGCGATACTCTCTCCAATACATCAGGCTCATGATCAACTGTTGTTCAATACTCAACTTATTGGGCCTACCTCCTTTCGATTTTTTGATCTTCTGCGCTTGGCTTAAAATAGCTTTCATTTTGTCAAATGTAGTGCGCTTAACCCCCGTTGAGCGACGAAACTGATCGTCGCTTAAACGCAGTAATCGTTCACAGTTCATACAGTCTTATTGCTTAAAAATCTAGGGATTATAAGCTATTAAAACTTAATTAGCTGGTTTCGAAAGAGGTCTAATTTATAAAATTTTACGGCCTTTTGTTATTGACATAATAGGATACAAGTCACTGCTGTCCCATAAGATTGAAACAAAAAAGGCTTAAGTCCCCATAAGTTGTTACAATGAGAGTGCAACCAAACACTGCAAAACCAGAGGATTTAAGCCTTGGCTCATCGTAACACAATCTTGCACCAAATACTTCAGTTGCTTTCTAGACATGAGTTTGAATCACTAGCCAATCAGCATCATACGGGTCAACGGCTACGTAAAATGACTCGGTGGGGGCAGTTTGTTGCGCTATTATTTGGTCAACTCTCAGGTCGCAATAGTTTGCGTGACATCATTGATCACCTATCGATTCAGCAGCATAAACGCTATCACCATGGTATTGGAAATATCACCAGAAGTAGTTTGGCCCGTGTCAATGAACAGCAACCCGCTACGCTTTATGAAGCCTTGTTTTATAAGCTATTAAATAAATGTCATCATCATCGGCCAGGGCATAAGTTTCGTTTTAAAAATCCATTGTATTCTCTTGATGCATCAGTGATCGACTTGTGTTTATCCATGTTTCCTTGGGCAGATTTTCGAAAAAGTAAAGGTGCTATCAAGTTACATGTTGGGTTTGATCATAATGGCTACTTGCCTGCATTTATGAGTATTACTGAAGGGAAATGTCATGAAATACAGATAGCACGCAGCCTTGATCTCCCCAAGGGGAGTATTCTTGCTGTAGACCGTGGCTACACTGATTATCGCTGGTTTAATACTTTAAATGAGCAAGGAATCTTCTTTGTAACCCGACTAAAAAAGCAAGCCAAATACCGTGTACTAAAGCGCCAGCCTACCGACAATAGCAGTACAGTCACTTCTGATCAGCACATTCAGTTGACTAGCCAACAAGGGGCTGTTTATAAAGGTCATTTACGTCGTATCGGTTTTAAATGCCCAGAGACTGGCAACCAATATTACTTTTTAACTAATAATAGTAAGCTCGCAGCCAGCACCATTGCAGCTATTTACAAAGAACGCTGGAAAATAGAGCTATTTTTTAAGTGGATAAAGCAAAACCTAAAGATAAAATCGTTTGTCGGTACCTCTAAAAATGCCGTGTTAACCCAGATATGGGTAGCCATGTGTGCTTATTTGCTCGTCGCTTATCTAAAATTTTCTCATGGAATAACACTATCGATCACTCAAATAGCTCGACTCATGCAACTCACTTTGTTTGAGCGTAGAGAGCTTAAAGCATTATTTACACCCTCACCACCGAATAATACAGATGATCATAAGCAAATGAGGATGCTGTAAATGTGGGACAGCAGTGGATACAAGTATAACCATCTCTAAAAGAGATAAATATTATGGGGTTAATTCATAGCGTGAACACAAGGAAATTAGTTACTTACTATAAACACTACAGCCCAAAAGAAGTAACTCCCTCTCTAATAGAAAAGAATGCAACAATACTTCATCAGATTTTCTTGCTAACGCATACTAATATCAACTTTGCCAGTTTTAAACGTAAAATCTTACCACGGTCAGGAATTGACTCACTAGCATTATTTTATAATGATAAAGACTTAATTATCGGCTTCGCTGTTGTAAATATTGATTGGGAGAACATAAACGATGTAAACCTTGTTGTTTTAGGAACAAGTTTTTATTTTAACCTACAATACAAACCAACTTACTATAAAGTCGGATGAAATGAATACCATCAGTATGTGGGTAAAAGCCATAAGTACTGTAAATAAAGGATTCTTGAATCACTTATATTACTATACGGTATCCTTTGCTACCGATTTTTTAGTATCTGTTAGTTAATTATTTCATTAATTCCTGGATAAGATTAAAATTAAGCAATCCTTTTACTAATATTGTATGCATTTCATCTACTACTTCTCCTGCTTCTTATTTATTTCACGCCAAAAAAGTGTATAAATTCTATCCAAGCTATAGGTTCAACCCTACTCCTTTAATAAATAAAATTGTGTATAAAGTTGCAATATCCAAAAACTGCCAGGTAGCGACCAAAGACAATCCATGGCAATTCAAAGTAAAGCCTACAATAATAAATATTAATCGGCTTAATAATAGTCTTAACAGTAGTTTTCCTCATTGTGAGTATTATAAATATATAAACCCTAACTTTTGCTCTGGTATAGGGATAAGAGTATATGTACCTTTAACTTTATTTAATTTTCTAGCTACCACTTTAAAAAATATAAAGCTGCTACTAACAAAAAATGATCAATAAAAAAACTAAAGAACTTGTATATAAAGTAAAACCTTATATAAATACAATACTGACAAGTGCAGGTGCTGCTAGAGTGTGTTTATATAATAATTTATCATCTCTGTCTAAGACTCTTGAGGTTGCTGAAAAGGAAGTAGAGCCCACACTAAAAAAATATGCATCTATTTATACAACTACTATTGTGGCAAAAGTGATCGGTATTACTGGCAGCTGCGGAAAAACAACTACTAAAGATATGATTTTCCATGTATGCAAGGATACTTTTAATACTATTGCCACTCCTAGAAATTATAATAATTCCATTGGAATTTCTTTTGCCTCTTTACAAATACAAGAAAATACAGACATAGCTATCATTGAAATGGGTACTAACAGCCCTGGCGATATAGAAGAGTCAGTTAACGTAATAACGCCACACTGGTCCATTATCACTAACATTCAAAATAGTCACTTAGAAGGTTTAAATAGCTTATATGGTGTATTATATGAAAAAAGCAATATCATTATTGATAAGCCTGGTTTTACTACTTTTATAAACTCTGATGATGATTTACTTAAACAATCTATTAACATTCATCATGCAGAATTTATTACTTTTGGTATAAATAGCAGCAAATTTAAACCAAGTCTTTTATTATGGGATGAAGAACAACTACCTTCGTTTATTATAAATGACACTTGCTTTATTTTACAGTTACCAGGTATTCATAATTTGTATAATGCTATTGCATGTATTACAGTTTACTCGAAGCTAGGTATTCCACTCCTCATAATTGCAGAGAGACTAAGAAGATTTAAACCTGCAAGTTTACGTTCAGGAATCATTTTTACTCCCTATGGAAAATGGGTTTTAGACTGTTACAATGCTAACCCATTTGCTGTTAAGCAGGTATTATTAAGCATCAGTAAAATGAAAGTTAAGGGTAAAAAAATTGTTATTCTTTCTGACATGCTTGAGTTAGGTGAAAAAAGTGTATTCTTTCACATTCAAATATTAATACAACTATCTTATTTAAACATACAGATAGTCATTACTATTGGGGGAAATTTTGCTCAAGCTCATTCTGAATTTAAAAATACAGATTATCAACTCTTAAGGTTTACCTCAGTTGATAATATTGCTAACTTTATTTATAAAAATGCGACTGAAGATGATCTAGTACTAATTAAAGGATCAAGAAAGTTCCACCTGGAACAATTGACAGAGCTAATATCAAGAAGTGAAGTTTTTTAGCCAAGATACTTCCTCTAAGATCAAAGATTCTAAGCATTTTGGCTAAATAGATTGCTTAATTTTCTAGAAACTCACTTTAGATCAAAGGCCTGAGAGACAAACAGCTTGGCTACTTCATCCCGATATATGAAATAACCAAGTCTTTAACAGAGTATTATTTTTTTACTGACTTAGGTTTTTTCCCGCCTTTTCCTTGCCTGCTGCTATTGCTTTTACGTTTACTACCCTTAAAAGCTTCTTTCTTTTTATGACGTTTGGGCTTCCGTTCCACTACAGGCAGTTCTTTGCTAGCTGCAGAAATATTCAATTTTTGGTTGCAAACATAAACCCGTTGTAGAATTTGCAGCACATCCTTAGGTATGCCTTTAGGTAAGTCAACTGTACTAAATTCGTCATAAATACAAATTTCGCCAATATACTGGCTTTCGATATCAGCTTCATTAGCAATAGCACCAACCAGGTTACCGGGTTTTAAACCATGATCACGCCCTACATCCACCCGATAACGTTTCATTTCAATATCTGGATGAGCTTTTAACGGCTCTGCCTGATGACTATATTGTCTGCGCCTACCTTTTTTATCACTCGCTTCTTCATCTACTAGCTTTTCTGACTTTAAATTAAGCAACAATGGTTGTTCACCCTGTACCATTTTTGCCAAGGCAGCCGCTATGTTAATAGCATCAACCTCATGCTCAACCTGATATTCTGATACTAATTTATAGAATAACTCCAACTCATTACTGGCTAAGGTATCAGTAATTCGCTGTTTAAAACGCACAATCCGTTGGTCATTAATATCCTTTGGAGATGGCAATGTCATTGCGGTAATGGACTGCTTAGTCGCTTTTTCTATTGCCCGCAGCATCCTCATTTCTCGAGGTGCCACAAATAATATCGCCTGCCCTTCTCGACCAGCACGCCCTGTACGTCCAATTCGGTGAATATAAGCTTCTGTATCATAAGGAATATCATAGTTCACTACATGGCTGATACGCTCAACATCTAAACCACGTGCAGCAACATCGGTAGCAATCACAATATCAAGTTGCTGTTTTTTCAGCCGACTTACAGTCATTTCCCTTTGCTTTTGTGGCATGTCGCCATTTAATGCCGCACAGGAATAACCACGCGCCTCTAGTTTTTCTGCCAGCTCAATAGTCGCTGTTTTAGTGCGAACAAAGATAATCATCGCATCAAATTTTTCAACTTCTAAAATACGGGTTAACGCGTCTAATTTGTTCACCCCACGAACAGACCAATAACGTTGGCTAATAGTTTCAGCTGTAGCCGTTTGCATAGCAATTTTGACTTCTTTGGGGTTTTTTAAATGCTGTTTGGCTACTTTTCTAATAACGGTAGGCATAGTGGCAGAAAAAAGCGCCACTTGTCGTGTGGCTGGCGTTTGCTCCATAATCCATTCCACATCATCGATAAAGCCCATTCGCAACATTTCATCTGCTTCATCTAATACCAGTGCCTGTAAGTTATCCAACTGCAGACTACCACGACGTATATTGTCCATAACCCGCCCTGGTGTACCGACAACAACATGTACTCCCCGCTTTAACTGCCTTAATTGCACCGAATAACTTTGCCCACCATAAATAGGTAATACATGAAAGCCTTTCATATACTTGGCATAGCTTTGAAAAGCTTCGGCTACTTGAATAGCCAATTCTCGAGTAGGGGTTAATACTAATACCTGGGGTTTGGTTTCCTTCAGGTTAAGTCTGGCTAGCAGTGGTAAGGCAAACGCAGCAGTTTTACCACTACCCGTTTGGGCTTGACCAATAATGTCACTACCTTCCAGCAAGTGCGGAATACATTCAGCTTGGATTGGAGAAGGTGTTTCATAACCCACTTCGTCCAAAGCTTTCAGTAATGAATCAGTCAGAGCCAAATCCGCAAACGTTGGCTGCGAAGGTGTTGAAGACATTAAGTTATTTCCTCAGTAATGGGGTAGGCTACAGCAATAGAGGCCAAACCAATCAGTAGATGTTAGAAATTGCTGTAGCAAGTTTATCATATTTCTAGGCTAAGCCTTACTGTTTTGTGTTGGTAGGCATTAGTTGTCTACACTAGACAGACATGAAGCACTTACATAATCCTATTCTGAGCTTAATAGGGCTTTGCACCTGTTCTATTACAATGGCTGAGTTTTGTGAAAAGCCTTTAACCATTAGCTTTGATAATCGTGCCGAACCCTGGTCTTATCTTAATCAAGCAGGTCAGTTGACTGGCTTAGACGTCGAGCTGATCACCGCTATTTTCAATCACACTGGTTGCCGTTTAAACATTCGCTTAAACATCCCTTGGCAGCGCCAGGTATTTTGGGTTAAACAAGGTAAACTGGATATAGCCGCACAAGCATCAAAAACCAAAAAACGGGAAGCATTCGCTTATTTTTCACAGCCCTATCGTCAAGAATACATTGCAATTTATATTCGTGCTCAAGACCAAAACAAATTTAACTTTACCAAGATAACAGAGTTACCTGACTTAAAATTTCGCCTTGGTATTCGTAGAGGTAACTACTATGGCGAAGCGTTTAATCAACTAGCTCAAAATAGTTTATACCAACAATATATTCAAAAAGCTGAAACTGAGCAGGATAATTTTTTAAAATTAATTGCTAACCGAATTGATGGTTTTATTGGCTATCCACCTGGTACGGAAATAGATTTGAAAAAAGCCAAAGTAGCAGCACAAATTATCAGGCACCCGATGCCAGCTGTTGATACTGGGGATATTCATGTAATGTTTAGTAAAAAGGCTTTTGACCAAACCATTGTTACGCGCTTCAATCAAAGCCTGCAAGCAATTAAAACAAGTGGTGAATACAACAAGATTGTCAATAAATATAATGGTAATTCAATCAACAGTGAACACTAATTGAGGGTAGATATACGGAGTACAAGGCTTGTGTAAACCTTTACTCAATTTAGATAAATACTAATAACCATATTGACTAAAATAGTCTATAAAACTATCTATACTCACTACGAATCATTTGGAAGTAGGTTATATAAAATGAAGCGAACACTTTTTACTTGCTTGTGCATCTGTTTATGCATATTTTCCACAGTGATGAATGCTGCAGAAACAGCATCTACAGCTCAAGACACAGTTAAAAGCTACTTGATGCAAAAAGTAAAAAAATCAGTAACACTGCATCTTGTTTCAGGCAAAGAACTCTCTGGCACCGTTGGCACAACTGGCCAACACCTGGTACAGCTGAAAAGCCTAACAGGCAAAGAGTTTTATGATGCTATGGTGCCTTACGATAAAATCGTGGCTATTGAAGTAAGAAATCGCTAACAATTTGTTAGCAGTCGTTGCTATCCCACCAATAAGATAGTTGGCCTAGCCACCGAACAGGCACCTTCTTCTCATACTTGAAGGTGCTGGCACCCTCCCTACCTTTACCCCACTATCTGGCAGATTACTGTCAAATTGGCTAATATCCCCACCTTTGTTGATGTTTTAGGGTAGAAATAAGTTATGTACAAATTGCAGTTTGCAACACCTGCTGCATGGGTTGAAGCAGTAATGGCTGATTTTGATGCCTTTTTACTAGATCATGCAACCGCAGAAAAAAAAGCGTCTGGCATGGCAATGTCAATGGTGTCTCACTACCCTGATAAACCTGAGTTAATCAAAGCCATGATCGACTTAGCTATTGAGGAACTAAGCCATTTTCGCGAGGTATCCCAGTTGATTTACCAACAAGGGTTGCAGCTTACTCCCGATGCTAAAGATCCTTATGTAAATGAGTTTCGTAAGGCTATTCGCCAAGGTAAAGAAGCTTATTTATTAGATCGTTTATTAATCGCCAGTATTGTAGAAGCACGGGGGCATGAGCGGTTTGGCCTAGTGGCAGAGGCTTTACCTGAAGGTAAGCTAAAGAAATTTTATACAGCCATTACCCGATCAGAAGGCCGTCATTACGAACTGTTTTTAGAGTTAGCCTATCGCTATATAGATAAAACCACTGTGAATGAACGCCTGCAGGAGTTACTTTCATTCGAAGCGAATATTGTTGCCAATTTACCAATTAGAGCTGCTCTCCATTAATTCCAGCTTTAGATTTCAAGAAATTATATGGCCAAGAATCCTGTCAGCCAGTATTTAACAACCTATGCAGAACCAGAAGTACTACTGGCCGCTAATATATCGCAAGTATTTCATCAGGCGTTAGTAATCCCTGTTTATAATGAAGATCCACTTTTTTTGCAGCAAATTTCGCCAGCGTTTAAAGCAGTTACTGCTCCCTGCTTACTGATTTTGGTCGTTAACCGACCAGAGCAAGCCAGCAGTGATAAAATAATAAAAAATAATGAGTTAATTCACTATATTAACCAAAACCTGCAAAAAGAGTGGCAACAGCAACATTTAACGCTTTACCAATGGCTTTCTGATCATTACCTATTATTAGTGGATAAAAATCAACCAGATCAATTAATTCCTATTCAACAGGGCGTTGGTTTAGCTAGAAAAATCGGAGCAGATATTGCCTGCCAGCTCTTCCAACAGCAGCAGTTATTAAACCACTGGTTGTTTTCATCTGATGCAGACGTTATCTTACCTGTAAACTATTTTAATGCTTGCCAACATTTAACCAATAAGACATCAGCTGCCGTATTTAATTTTATCCATCAAAGCATGGATATTAACGGCACAACACAACTAAATTGCCATACACAACAAGTCGCGCAATTGCTATACGACATTAAGTTAAACTATTATGTCGCTGGACTAAACTGGGCTAACTCCCCATTCGCCTACCATACTATTGGAAGTTTGTTAGCGATTAATATTCACCACTATTGCCAAGCTAGGGGCTTTCCTAAACGAGCCGGTGGCGAAGATTTTTACTGTTTAAACAAGCTAGCCAAATTAGGCGCTATTGCCAAACTAACCACTCAAATAAAGGTAAATGCCAGACTATCAGACCGAGTACCATTTGGCACTGGGCCAGCTTTGAATACTATTTGCCAATTAAATACACCATTAACCGAATATTATTACTATCACCCAGACTGCTTTAGCTGGCTAAAACTAACGCTTCACTGGTTAAGCAAAAACTTATCCATTTTGCTAAGCCCACATACCAACTGGCAACATGCTCTTACTGAGTATTGTTTACAACAAGGGCTGTCTCAGAACAACAGCCAATCAATACAACAAGTATTAACATGGCTTGGGATTAATAAATTAATCCAACATACTCTAAAACAACCACCGACTCCACAACAGTGGCCAATATCCATTAGCCACTGGTTTGATGGTTTTCGAACCCTTAAGTTTATCCATTTATGTAGAGACAACTTTCTGCCATCCCTACCTCTGTATCAGCTAATCGAAACACCTGTCTTCAAAGAGTTGTCCCTCTGGGGAACAGAGCCTTTACCAGATTTACAGGCGAACTTAGTTGAAGGATTGGAGGCAGTGCTGATTAAGTTACGAACTACTTAAAATACACATTAACACGCCTGTTATGGCGGCTTTTTTTCTCTATTTTACGCACATAAACTTCACCAATCTCATTGATATTGTTTACATGGGTTCCACCACAAGGCTGTAAATCAACACCTTGAACGCGAATCAGCCTAACTTGGCCATTATGAACGGGTGGAGAAACTTTAGCCGTTCTCACTAAAGCTGGCTCATCTGCAAGCTTATTACTAGGCCACCATTCAGCTAATACATCACCGCCCTTGCTTATCAGCTCATTTAATTGATCCGACAGTTGTTGCTTATCTAGTGTACTTTCCTGCAAATCAAAATCTAACCGCCCTTTTTCAGCTCCTATAGAACACCCTGTCACATCAGCCTCAACTAAACTACAAAGCAAATGCAGACAAGTATGCATACGCATATGTTTATAGCGTAAATCCCAGTTTATAGAGGCCTTTACTGGCTTGTTAGACAAATCTTCAGGTATGTTATCAACATGATGCAAAATTGCACCATCCTGATCGAAGGTAGTATTCAACACTTGTAGTATTGAGCCATTGTTTAATTCTACTTGTCCTATGTCTCCAGGCTGACCTCCTCCTTGAGGATAGAATATCGTTTGGTTTAGAACAATGGCATCTTCCCTTACTTCTGTAATTGAGGCATTACATTCCTTTGAATAAGAGTCCTTCTCATACAATTTTTGGCAGGATAATTCCTTCTGACTGACTATCTCACTCATCATCTCGTCCTTTTATATAATACAAATAGCAGGTGTAGAAATAGCCTGTTTCTTATACCCTCTGTAGTAACGAATACATTGAAGCAAATCTGGAGGAGAAAGCATAACTACTTCTTCACCATAATCTTCTATTTTTAAATGAACGGTTTCAACCTCTGAGATTACAGGAATAGTCACTTTTACTTTTATAAAAATAGATGTTTTCTCAACAACTACAGGATAAAGATCGGCGACAACCTGAAAGTTAGCGTCCAGTAACTTTAAGTCTGGTTTAATAAATCTATTTCCAAACAAAACTATATTGTTTTCTGTTACTGTTAACCCAGAAACTCGTAAACGGCGTATTTTATTTGAATAAGATGTGACCTGCAGTTGATTAACAATACTTATCCGGCTGTTAGCTGGTATTGATTCCGTTACAACAGAAAAAGGGGCTATAAAACTATTATCACCAATTGATATTGGGCCAAGTAGCCTAGCCCCAGCCCCCACTTGTACATTATCACCCAATGAAGGATGACGCTTGCCACAGGGGTTATTGCTAATACCATAAGCTCCAATAGTAACATCGCCTAAAATATAACACTCATCGCCAATAACAGTGGTTTCACCAATGACTGTATTGACACCATGATCTAATACAAATCGTTTACCAATATCAGCCGCTGGGTGTATCTCTGCTCCTGATACACTTTTTGCAAAACTAGTGATTTCTAACGCCAGCTGTTTTGCAAATTCACCATTACACTCCCCCAATAACCAACAGGCATGAGCTAGCCGATAATGCAAAACTGCCGTAAAAGACGAATAGCATAATATTCGCGCTACTTTTTTATCTGCTGCTGGATCATGAAGAGCAAACCAAGCTAAGTCTTCGACTATCAAATGGGTTATCGTGTCAATATCCAGCAGCGGGTGTAGTTTTACTCCTGCCTTTGAGTCTAATAATGAGTCAAGCTTTTGCTTAATCTCATTAATATGCCCGTAGGCAGTATCTAATATATCACTGTAATGCAAACTCATTTTCCCGCACCGCAGAATCATCAAAATAGCTTAAATATGACTCAATACTATCGTAGGCTATAGTTAGCAGGTTGCTACCTGAAACTAACTCTTTAGCCATTCCAACAGTTGCAACAAGGTTTGCACCTGTCGAAATGCCAACACTAATACCTTCGTATTTAAGTATTTTTTGCACCATATCCACTGCTTGCGATTTAGCAACTGGGTACATCTGGTCAATAATACAGGTATTTAAAACATCCGGAATTACTCCAACAGATAAACCCTGTATATCATGAGCATTAAACTTATTTTCCAGCAAGCTGCATTCTTCTGGTTCAACTCCGATAATTTTTATATTCGGATATGACTCTCGTAATATTTCCCCAATACCAGTAATATGTCCACCAGTACCTATGCCTGCAATAAAACAAGCTAACTCTTGTTCTGAAAAGTCTGATAAAATTTCTCTTACTGTTGTTTTTCGGTGCATATCAGGATTAGCAGGGTTTCTCTGTTGATTAAGCATTACCCACTCTGGATTTTCCAATACTAACTCCATAGCTTTTTCCCCATGAGAGTTATTTCCTAATCGGCTATCAGAAAGAACAATTTCTGCACCATACATTTTCAACAGCCGTTGTTTTTCTTTACTGTAATTATCAGGAATAACCAATACCAACTTATAGCCATAAATAGCTGCAGCCATTGCTAGGCCGATTCCTGTGTTGCCACCACTGGGTTCAATAATGGTTTGGCCAGAGCCTCGTTTTAAGACCCCTTTATTTTCAGCCTCATGAACCATATTAAGCGCTATTCTCGCCTTGTGGCTACCACCAGGATTTAGACTTTCAAGCTTGATAAATATATTACAGCCAAGCTTCAGGGCATGAGTTAAGCGTGATAATTTAATAACAGGTGTTTTTCCAATTGCAGCCAAGATTGAATCATAAATCATGGAACTTCTCATACTAAGAAAAAGATTATCAATAGTTTTTTATTCTATACAAAATTTTGTCTAAAAAATTAGACTACAACCATAGACTGATCGATTTCTTTAGCCCACCGTAACATACCACCTTTTAGCGATTTCACATTATGAAAATCATTTTCAAGTAATATCTGCACTGCTTTATCGCTTCTGACGCCAGACTTACAAATAACAACTATTTCAGCATTTTTATCCAAACTATCAATTTTTAAAGCCAGATCAGCTAAAGGAATTTTTATTATCGAAGGTAAATGACTTATTTTTGTTTCCTCTAACTCTCTCACATCTACTAGCTGCAAACTATGCTTATCATTAAGAATTTCTTTTAATTGCTCTGGCTCTATATAATTATTTTCTGATAAATAAATCTGTGTGCTAGTGTTGCATACAGCAATAGGTGGTTCTAATCCTGAAAGGTCAGCATTTTCACCACAAGCAAGACAGTGTTGTCTTTTATTAAAAGTAAATTCATTAAAAGTTAAGTTCAGCGCGTCATAACGCAAGAGACGCCCAACCAGCGGCTTGCCTATATTCAGTATTACTTTAATTGCTTCATTTGCTTGTAAGCAGCCAATAACACCAGGCAATACACCCAACACCCCACCTGCCGAACAACTGGGCGCTAATTCTGCTGGTGGAGGTTCAGGAAATAAGCATCGATAGCATGGCCCACCATCATAGTTCATTACTGATAACTGGCCTTCAAATCGATATATTGATCCAAAAATATAAGGTTTATTTAACTGTACGCAGGCATCACTTAACAAATAACGAGTTGTGAAATTATCAGTGCCATCTACAACCAAATCATATTGGCTAACCAATTCAAGTACGTTATCTTTAGTAAGTTGTTCGTTGTATATTTTAATATTGATAAAACTGTTTAATCCTTTAAGTCGTTGCCGTGCTGACTCAACTTTGGTAACTCCTACAGTACTTTCTGAATGGACTACCTGTCGTTGTAAATTACTACTGTCCACTACATCAAAATCAATCAACCCAAGCTGACCTATTCCTGCAGCTGTCAGATATAACGATACTGGGGATCCTAAGCCACCAGTCCCAACAATAAGCACACGACTTTTTTTTAACTTATCCTGCCCCTCTAAGCCAACTTGGGGTAACATTAAATGCCTTGCATATCGCTGCACCTCATCATTATTTAATTCATAATCAGCTAGATTACCACCTGAAGTAGCTAACATTAATTCAATAGTATCATCATTGGTTACTTGCTGATCTTGCTTTCCCTGTTCGCCTTTAACAGAAATAATAAAATGCTCTTTAATATCACCGCTGTCATGAAATAAATGCTTTTTTAAGCTTGGCCAGAGTAAACAAACGTTCAATAATACTTGTGATACGGTATTACCTTCAACTTGAATGGTTAAATTAGAGATTTGACAAACTCGACAAAGTACATCTGGGAGTACAACATTAGCCATAATATATTCCTTTGACTATTAATAACAAAGCCAATTTTGGCAAGTGTAAAACTTTGTAGTGCTATATTAAGCAACCCAAAATTAATTAGGTGCCTCTAATAATTGAAGGACATAAAAAATTATTAGAGGTATGCATCAGAAAATAATAATTTACTGTCATCTAACAAGGTTAATCAAGGGGACATCAACAAATCCCCCCTGATTAAATTGAAATAAACGACAGTCTTCTGCCATGCCATTTCTTGTTTCAACTACCAAATAAGCTACATCATAAATAGGTTCTCCAGCAAACAAAGCTTGTTTGGTATCCTCCTCAGAAAAATAGGCTCCTGCATCTGGATGTGAATGGTATATAACAACAACCTTATTATCGCTATCAAAAGACTTATTTAGTATTTGAATATCTTCAAATGAAAGAGAATAACCATTTTTAGCTGTTCTTGGGTATTTAGTTGGGTCTTGCTCATGTAATTGATTTTGTATGTTTATCCCTTGATGAACAGTACCGCTAGCGAATACAAACCCACAACACTCTTCTGGATAGGTAGATTCTGCATGCTGATATATTTTTTTTATTGCATCAGAAGTTAGTGCATCTTGTTTGTTACTCATTTTAGCTCACTTTTTTCTATATACCGCCGCTTAAGCCCTAACAAACTTGTCATCTCAAACTTAGTAATCGCAAACCCTATTAATAAGGTTGCTACAAAAAAATACGATTCAGCCTGCATTTGCTGTTGCTCATACCAACTACTGAGAACTAGAGCAAAGACAGGGAAAATAACAAAAATAAATGAAAGGACTACTGTATTTACTTTCTTTAACAAGTAGAAGTAAGCAAGAAAACCACCTGCTGATGCAATTATACCAAGGTATAATGTGCTAAGGATTGACTCAAAACTAAATTGACTCCATTGCGGATCTTCAAGAATAATACCAGCAAATAATAAAACAAAACCAGCAATACCAATAGGTAGTGTATTATAAGTTATTACTGGTATTTGAGTGCCTTTGAGCTTTGTATAGACATAAATATATGCATGCATGAGTGCTGCAGCTATAATAGCAGTTATGCCTAGTGCACCATCATGATCAATAGTAACACTTTCAGACCTGAGGACCATAAATAAACTAACAAAGCCAATAACAATACCAATCACTTGATTGGTATAGACTTTGACTTTTAGCATAATCATTGAAAAGATAATGATCCAGACAGGCATAGAACTAAAGAGCAATGATGTTAGCCCTGAACTGACAAATTGTTCACCATAGTTAAGAAAAAAATAAGGGAGTATAAAATAAACAATAGTTACTATATAAAAGAAACTATTGTGCTGTTTAGGATATTTAATTGGTTCCTTAAGAAACTTTGCTAACACAAAAAAAAATGGGAAAGCTACTAAAAATCTGAGTCCTGCTGCCGTCAAAGGTGGAATGGTATCTACAGCAACTTTTATTCCCAACCAGGTAGAACCCCATGTCCAACACACAACTAAAAACAATGTAGCCAACCATAAATTACGAGTAAACTGGCTTTTATTTTCTGAATAGATATTCATATTTCAAATCACTTCCATCGTAGTAAGTACTTCCATACACCTAGAATATTAAATCTTGCTCATTATATTATTCATATAATATTGAGAAAAGCAGTTTAATACCTTAATACTAATTTTGGTATAAAAATATAATATTGACGTTATACTCAAAGGTCAGTCTAAAAATAAAACAACAACTCCTATCACTTTTTGCGAGCACTTACTTGCAATAATACATTTTAGCTATTACTCTTTAAACAAGAAAGGCTATAGTCTACCCTAGTCTTTTCAGTTATATTAGACTATATAGCTTCTGCTATTTTATACATAATATATTCAATAAAAAATAATGGCCTCTTAATATTATTTGAATCACCGCAGCCTCAGACTATTTTTTCGCCCAGCAAAGCACAAGGAATGCTGTGTAGTTATTCTACATAAATGACTTGCAACACAACTGAGTGAAAAAATAAAACTCAGCTCCACTTGATTGCTGATAAAAATACTAGCGGTTAGTGAATATTGTATTGAAACTATAAAATAATGGTGGTAAGAAAAAAGATGAAAAACCTTGATATAAAAAATGATAATGGAATTCTGCGTGCTTTTGAGGATGGTACCGATATCCTTATTGATAATCCATCTATAGCTGATATTCATTGGACACCAATGAGTAGAAATTTTAACACATCTCAAATTAAAGCAAATGAAAAAGCACTCAATATTCAACTCCCGTCTTATTATTTTGACTGGCTTCTTGCCTGTAATGGTAGCAAACCAAAAATTCCTGGCAAAGAAGGGTTTGTTGGTGTTCATTGCAAAACTCGTTTAGGTGGAAAAAGTGAATT
Source organism: Spartinivicinus ruber (assembly GCF_011009015.1). Classification (NCBI taxonomy): domain Bacteria; kingdom Pseudomonadati; phylum Pseudomonadota; class Gammaproteobacteria; order Oceanospirillales; family Zooshikellaceae; genus Spartinivicinus; species Spartinivicinus ruber. Next base: position 1,032,935 of record NZ_CP048878.1, on the reverse strand, counting down.
TACCTTTCCTTGGGAAAAGTACTTTACTCCGGATGACGACAATATCGTATCTGAGATAATTGAGGCTCAATATTTTTTGGATGGACAACCTGATGAAATTACCAGAGAAGTCAAATCCATTCAACTATTTCCTATTTGGAGCTGTAATGGCAATTTACTTTGCCTAGACTTTAGCACAAATAGAATTCACCCATCCATTTCGTATGCAGATATTGAAGATGAAAAGCTATTTCCAGTTACTGATAGCTTTCGTTCATTGTTATTAGCATTAACCTTCAAACATGAAAATGCTTATTAATACCTTATCTACACTGAGAAGATTTTTAGCTGGTATATGAGCCAGTACTGTAACTACAGTCCTGTTACAGACCAGAAAGGGCATTCGTACATTTTTTACAGTTTCATAAATAAATATTTGTGAAACTGGCATAAATCCCATTAAATTTAGCTTTAACCTGTCAATAAGCTCAGACAGTTTTTTAGGACTCAAAAGGAAAAAGTAGTTAATAATGTTCAAATTACCCACTCCAGTTCAGCAAGAAACTGTCACTCATTGGGCTAAGAAGGAAAAATATGCTGCTTTTACACATTTGGTTAGAATGAGTATAGGGCATGGTTTTGGTCAAGATTTTGACCTCTGCCCGGAATTAATTCCCGGTTTTTATTGAAATAGTTCAACATGAAGATGTACATCAAGCCATATTGAACTCTCTATTAGATTTAGTGGCTGAGAGTGATTTCTATGTGGAATATCATTCTCAGCAAAAAATTAGCAAAACTAAAACTGTATTTAACAGACTTTTTAACTTTTGATTTTTACAAGTGCTTCTTGGGTAGAATTATCGTAAAAATAACACCAGATAAGTCATCTAGGTTAGATGCACTGACTTCACCTTCATAAAAATCAACAATTAATTTAACTATATATAACCCAAACCCTAAGTGCTGCTTATCACTAGATTCTTTGCGTACAGAAACCAGCGAATCAAATAGTTGATGACGCATCGTTTCTGGTAATAGCGGCCCTTCGTTGCTAACTGTAAGTAAATAATCATTTTCTAGCACAGCTAACTCAATGGTAATTTGTTTATCATTAGGGGTAAAGTCTGCTGCATTACTGACTAATTTATCCAGCATCTGACTGATTAATTCTGGCTCGCCCGATAATTGACAGCTATTTTCAGTAATATCCAGTTTAATTTTTTTATTAGGGTATACACTTTGATAAGCTAGTCCCATTCCTTCAACAACGGACTTCAAGCTAAATAACTCAGGTTCAGCACTAGCAATACTTTGCTCAACCCGGTTAGCCTCACTCATGGCTTCAATTAAGTAACGTAGCCGATTTACTCCTTCCCTGGCACGAGATTGATAGACCTTTACTGTATCGGAAAGTGGCTCTAGTGCCATATTATCCAGTGAAGACTTTATGACAGCGAGAGGTGTACGTAACTCATGGGCTAACTTACTGGATAGCCCTTGTAAATAATGGGTATAATCCATTAAACGGCTATGCAACACGGCAAAGCTTCGATTTAAATCCCCCACTTCATCCTGAGCATGAGAAACAGGAAAATAATGAATTAATTGGCCTTCTTTAGTCAATACTCGTTCAGCCAATTGGCTTAACCGCTTTATCCTAAATGACAGCCAACTAGCATACCCAAATAAAGCAAATACACAAATTGTGACAACCAATAAAGTTATTTGTAATAGTTCACGCCAGGCAGAGTTAGTTAACGATAAGATTTCATCACTACTATTAATTAATACAATAGCACCTATCACCCCCAACTCATTTTTGACTGGATAAGCTACAGCTACCTTAGTTTGATCACTAGAAGAACGATACCATTGAGCGTTTGCTTTACCCTGCAAAACAGCTTGTACTTGTTCATTATATAGTCTGCTTTCAACTTCAGAAAAGGTCGCTAACTGACGCTTATCACCGAGCAACAGTCGGTATAGCCAGCGCCAAAAACCATAGCTATAACTTTCTTCAAAGTCATCTGAGTCCGTATCTTGATGCCGATAAGTACGGGCCAGCAGCCAACCCTGTTTATCAACTACTAATAGCTCATCCACATTATTAGCGTAAGGTTCAATTTGTTCAGCTAACCTTGGTTTGGATCTAATTAAATACCCCTCAGGTGGTGGCAACAACTGTAAATGTTGATGCAACTCTGGCATAGTCAACAACTGTGGTGGATATCCTGTTTTATACATCACCACTTGATCTGTCGCTGGCTGATAATCCAAGTAGCTGACTGCTATTCGCTGTCCAACTATAGATAACGGCATTTGTAACTCAATGGCTACTCCTTGGGCTGACTCCTGCCAATAGCCACTGATATCATCCCTTTCTATCCGTTCTAATTGTCCAAACTGATGAGTAATTTCCGCCGCTCTCAATAATCCTGGTGCACTAGTATCCAGTAAATAGGCTGAACGGGTACCCCAGGGATGCTGCAGCTCTATCAATACTGCATCTGATGCAATGGCCCGCTTTTCCCGATAAGGTCTATAGTGTAGCTGACCGTCTTTAATATTAAGATATAAATACAATGAGCCTGATGAGAACTGCTGTTGCTGATAAATGCCTATACTGACGGCTAACTGGGTATGTTCTGACCCAGCCCGCACAGGCCACCATTTTACCTGTTGTTGTTCTGTTACCCAATCATCAGCATAACCATCCACAATCATCGGCCTTGCCAACTGATAGGCATATAATTGTCTATCAGCTTGAGGTGGTTGATTAACAAAGGCAGTTGTCGGGTAAAACTGCTCAACATCATCAAGTGACTGTGCCAATACTTGAACACTTGCCAATAAGGTGTTTTCCTGCCCCTTACGTAATGCTGACTCCAGCTCTTTTACATATTGGCAACCAGCCCAGGGCAATGCAAGCATAAATAGACTGATAAATAACAACTGTAATGGAAGTCGCATAAAAGGGTAAAATCAGTGAGGTTGCCAACGGTAGCCAAATCCATAAATGGTTTCAATGGCAGTAAAAGCAGGGTCAAGTTTCAGAAATTTTTTTCTAATACGCTTAATATGTGATGTAATAGTACTATCATCTAGTACGACATTTGCCGCATCCATCAACTGTTGTCTATTTTTAACATGTCCAGGATGTTTGGCTAAAGCGTGAACCAACCAAAACTCAGTCAATGTTAATGGCACTGGGGCATCTTTCCAAACTGCAGTCATTCGGTCCAAGTCTAATATTAGAGGTCCTTCCACTACCTGTTGGGATTCTTCTTGTGATTGCTTTAACGAGTCTACTCGCCGAAACAAGGCAACAATTCTGGCAACCATATGTTCCAAGCTAATGTCTTTGGTCAAATAGTCATCAGCACCTAATCGTAACCCAGAAATTGCATCAAACTCACTGTCCCTTGCAGTTAGGAAAATAATCGGCAATTGGGGAGCCATAGAACGTAGTTCCCGACACAACTCAAAGCCGCCTTCCACTTCATCTTCCAACCCCACATCAATAATGGCTAACTCTGGCAACTGTTCACGAAAAGCTTTCATTGCCGTGGGTCGGTTACTATATAATGACACATCATAGCCATAACGGGTTAATACTGCCCGATAGTTTTCCCTTATAGCCGCTTCATCTTCAACTACAGCAATTCGTCGCTTCATTAGCTACACTCACGCTTTGCACTGATTACACCCTATCAGTAATTATTCCTTGCTTACTACTGACAGGCAAGCCATTTATCTACTTCCTCTCTAGTTTGGTCAAGTTGGCTTCTTAGCGGTGATTATAAGCTTCTTAAATACAACTCAAAATTATCAGCTAAAAATCCAATAAACAGATTAGTGTAAAACAATGTAAATCTAATAAATACCAACTATTCTGACAACCCTTAATTTAAGTTTAACTTTATCTTTTCAGCGATGAAAAATCGCTCAATGGCCATTACCCTAATCTTCTCCTCTTATACGTTTCAGGTTATCTTTTATTAACTCAACCAACACAAACTTCAAATAAAGCCAAAGATATTGTAGTGCCTTGGTTTAAGAAACCAACAGGGATATTCATGAATCAAAACCTTAGCAAACAATTCTCTTTTATAAGGCTACTTAATATTACAGCTATTAGCGCTTCTGTGCTGTTATCAACATATTTATCAGCAAAACCATTGATTCCAGACGAACAAAACGCTGCAAATAACTTTAGCCAAGCGATAAAAGATAAGTTTTATTTATTTACAGATTCGTTAGATAACACACTCATATGGTTTGTCTCAAAGAATGGAGGAATTGAAGCAAGAGGTGGCGCTCCAAGTTTATCGATAAGTAAACACACCTGGAGTAGCGGTTTATTTACTGGACAAAGTTACCTGAAAATTAATGGCATACTCTCTCCATTAGCGAAGGCAAAAGATATGCAATTATTAAAGTCAGAAGCACACCAATTAGGGTTTTCCTTACTACCAGCCTATGCAAAAAAAACAAGAACGATATATAAAATTGGTAATATAGAAATCGATAATCATGGCACAGCAAATGTTGTCTGTAACAGCTCTACTGAGCCTGATTGCCAAATGCGAGACCGTTTCGGCAACTATATTGATGCATCAATATATTATTCACTCAAGGCATTTTCTCCTAAAGATGGGGCCAGCACCAGTCAGTCCCTACCGTTTACAGCCACTACTTTGCCAAGTATAGATAACTTATTTAGCTCAGCATTAGCCCATACAAAAAATTGGAATCAACTCTTCACAGCTTCCACACAATGGACGATAGAAGTTTTACATCAAGGCAGTGCTGAAACCATCACCGTAGAAACAACGATGGAAATCGAGTGTGTTAATGGTTCAATCACACTACCACTATGGTTTTTAAATACTAATGAGAAATGTCGTGAATATATGGAATTATGGGGCAATTAATGAGCAAATAATTTTTAGGGAATATTGTCTTTTATTCCCTAAAAACATACAAAAATAGAACAAACATTAAATCATTTTTTATAATACCCTTCCAACAGCAAGTCGTAATATTTTTCATACATCCCTTCTTTTTTTATAACTTTCAGGCCTTTATTAAAAACCTCCAACAACATTCGTGAATCAGCTATTTTTTTAGGAAAAATCAAATGATTAGTATTAGAAAAATAAGGACGAGAAAAAAAGGTAATAGTTCCAACTTGTTCTTTAGAGAATTCTTTTAATAACAAACTATAGCCTGGTACAGTTGCAGATAAAAATAAATCAATTCTCTTTTTAAGTAGCATCTTAAAATTAATCTCATCAGAACTATTAACAATAATATTTAAGCTACCATTCTCATATGCTTTCCAAAATTCTGGCGTATAAGTATAACCCCTAGTTGCACCAATTCTATATTCTTTCAAATCTTTAAGAGAAAGCCAATTTTTAATATCAGTTGTTTTCAGATGAAAGAAAACAACATCTTCTGTAAACAACGAATCACTATGGTAAAAATTTTTTTCTCGTTGTTTTGAGTAGTACCAAAACATGCTAGCATGATATTTTCCACTTTGCGCTTCTTTAGCAGTTCTCGCCCAGGGATAATAAAAATAACTCACTTGATACCCAGCTCGTTTATATATTTCTGAAGTCATATGCTGAGCAAAACCACCATGCTTCATACTTTTTGAAATCCAAGGCGGGTATTCACCCGTAACAATATTAATAACTTTTTCATCTTCATTTTTTGCTAATGAAAAAGTGCTTATAAAAATTAATAGAGTAACTAAGCATCTCATTTTGTACCAACTGTACCCTTTGCCCTTAATCTTTAAAGGGTTACCCCTATAACAGCTCACTCTATAAAAGGCTTTACTTAAGTTATATTTACAAACTTATTAAAAGCTTAGCAGCTCTTTAACAGTAATAGTGACCCATACACAAAATAAGACAAATGTTCTAAAAACCAACAAATGACTAATCAGTCTATTTCGTTTGGTTGTGTTAAGTTAAATAATGTAGTAGTTTTTTCTTCACATGATCAGTTAATCAGGATAATTGCTAGACAATCAAACATCATAAAAAAGATAAAGAAAGTTAAGAACAAATTAAGCGGCATATTAAAACCAAGGTAGTTTATACATATTTGTTAATTTATCTAAAAATAAAATAGCCTTATACTTTAATCTAATATATTAATTATTAAATTTTCGTATTAAATACAGAAGCCACCCATACAAAATAAATACCTAGAAATTTATCAGGCTTTCGTACCAACTAAAGCACCCATATAAGGAATAAAATAATAATGAAAGTCAAACAAATTGCAGCTTCAACCTTATCAACTCTACTATTAAGTAGCGTCAGCTTAACTAGCTTTGCTCAATCTGCCATTGAGCCACTTCCTCCTTTAACTAATGCCAAAGGAGATATTATTGAGCAAACAGAAACAGCGAAAAAGCCAAGACGATTCAGACGCAGTATTATGTTAGAAAATACTGCAGAAATTAAAGATTGGTTTAATAAGAGTCCTGTTCTCGATGGCATTGAAGGCTCTGGTGTAGACAGAGTGTACAATGAACTGGCACCCCATAGCAATTATAAGCCAGTAGTCGTTGCCGTAATTGACTCTGGAGTGGATGTTCACCACGAAGACCTACAAGGAAAAATTTGGAACAATACTGGGGAAATACCAGATAATGGTATTGATGACGATGGTAATGGCTTTATAGACGATATTTACGGTTGGAACTTTATTGGCGGAAGAGACGGTAGTCATGTTAACTTTGATACCCTTGAAGTTACTCGTGAGTATAAAAAATACTTAGACTTGAAAGCTTCCGGCCAAGAGTTAACTGAAGAGCAAAAGAAATACTTCGAGAAAGTCAGCAAAGACTACCACGAAGAATTTGACAGTGCAAAAGAGTCTCTAGTTAGATCAAAAGAATACCAAGAAAAGACGACCGAATATAAACAATTACTTACAGAAGTACTTGGTATTGATGACTTCTCTAAAGAATCACTGGAAAATATATCAAGCACTGATGATAATATCATTGAGGCAAAAGATTACCTACTATCAGTTCTAGACAGATTCGGCAATTACGAAAAAATCAACGACTATGTTGAATACTATTCAAACAAAGTAAACTATTATTTTAATACTGACTTTAACCCACGTGCAGACATTGTTAAAGATGATCCTAATAATTTGTGGGAATCTGACTATGGAAATAATGATGTTATTGGGCCAGATTCTAACCATGGCACTCACGTTGCGGGTATTATTGCTGCAGACCGAAATAACGATATAGGTATTAAAGGTGTTGCTTCAAATGTAAGAATTATGGCATTACGTGTCGTACCTAATGGCGATGAACGAGATAAAGACGTTGCAAATGCCGTACGTTATGCTGTTGATAATGGAGCAGACATTATCAACATGAGTTTTGGTAAGAGTTATTCACCCAATAAAGATATTGTTGATTATGCCTTTTTATACGCCGCCAGAAAAGGTGTATTACTAGTTCACGCAGCTGGTAATGATAGTCAGAATAATGACGAGGGTGATAACTTCCCTAATCGATTTGTTAAATACTACCCTGGCTATCGTAACCAAAACTGGCTTGATGTAGGTGCTTCTTCCTATAAAAAAGGTGAAGGCATGGTGGCAAGTTTCAGTAACTTTGGTAAACGCACTGTTGATCTGTTTGCCCCTGGCCATAAAATTATGTCTACCACCCCTGATAATCAGTATGCCGCTTACAGTGGAACCAGTATGGCTGCCCCTGTCGTTTCCGGTGTTGCAGCACTTGCCTTATCGCAATATCCTTGGATGAGCGGTCATTACCTAAAACAACTGTTGATGTACACTACCAGAGACTATCCAGGCTTAGATGTGAAATCACCAGAAGATCCTGAGAAACTGGTGAAATTTTCCAGCCTATCAAAATCCGGCGGGATCGTTGATGCGTATACGCTACTTAATGTATTAAAGTAAGAAAACTCAGATTACTCCCCCTTTTTCAAAGGGGGAGGCTGAATCGCAACGCAGTTCTTGTCTCCTTTTTACGATAACCCCCTCTGAGTTAAGGAGATAAAAATTAAGACCTGATTTTTTCTCTAGCCTTACGGTATAGATCCATATTATCTTTTGTTTTGACAACTGGTTTGCCGATGTTGACAAAATTATCTTCTTTATCAAATACACACATAAAGCTAATTTCCCCTCCACCTTCTGCTGTAGCAGATAGGTCTACAGAGAAGAATGAGTCTCTTTTTACTTCCCCATTAACAATATAACGTGAATACTTGCGAGTAGTGGCTTTTGCCCATTCTGGCTCAATAGGGATTTGTCCCTTAATTTCCGAGAGTAAATTTTTACACTTAGATATTGCAACCTGCTTTAACTCATTCGGTACGCAAATACCAATCTTTTGACAAGCTCTCAAAGCTCTGTCATCTTCAGCAAATAAATGAGTGGATAATAATAGTCCAACAAAAATTACACTGAGTTTCACTGGAAACATCCTTGTATTTGTCTGAAATTAGGCTTCCGATAAAACAACCCTGTCTATGACACAAAGTATTGTCATCTAATCTATGACTGTTAATGGCGTAACCGAGCATCCAACTCATCTACTACTTCAGCCCAGTCAGAGTCTTCCTCTATAGCTGCTCTTAAAAACGCTGCTTGCGATTCACTCCAAAAATCAGCGTCACTCAGTTGTGCGTCTGGCTTTAAGGAATGGGCAGTCAAAAACTGGTCGATGGCATCACTACTTGCAGGCAAACCAAGCTGTTGAAACAAAGTGCCAAGATTGTGTAGCGAGGTATCCATAAGTACCTCCTCTCAAGTGACTATCTTTTGTTCAAAGTATAGTTGACAGCACAGCTGACTACCAACGTGTCAGATTATGATTTGAGATATATAAAGCAAGTGAATATTCCACCACACAATCCAGTATAGACTTACTCAGGTTAGAGTTTAATGACGCTTGTTCATAATCTTAGCACTAGCAAATTTAAACAAAGCAAAAATAACAATAGCGATAACAACTAAGCTTTCTATTGAGGCAAAAAAGCCGATAAAAAAATGAAATCTTTGTAATACTAAAATCATGAGGCAAGTTAACAACATCAACAACATCAGTCCTGATAGCCTGCCAAAACCAGGCAAACGATCATAATCAGTTTTTCTAGCAACTTGTATAAATACCAATACCATTGAAATGACAGGAAGGAAGTAAACCAATGCATCCACTTCAAGTAAGTTATCGCGAATAATAAATAGTGTATAAAAGATTAATGAAAAAGAAATAATGCCTGGGATAGAGGCTAGATAAACTATACCTGACAATAAGTAGTCTATCCAATTTAGCTGTGTAGTACGCTTATATATGAGTAGCAATACAAAACTAACCACTGGCAAGCTAACAAAATAACTAACTATTACTAATCGATATTCAGCAATTAGAGACAGTAATTCGTTAACACTCATTAAGGGCACCTCTAATAATTGTTTATGGCCTCTGCGCAACCTGACGGGTTCTTGCACAAGGCAGCTAGTGAAGGACTGGTTGCCTTTCTAAACAAACCAACACTGTGCATGTGCTCGTCAGGACTACCTTTCAGGGCCTTCTGGTAAACAATTATTAGAGGTACCCTTAAAACGTCCTTAATCAATCCATAGATTATATAGTATGCTCCTCTTCTTCAAACAACATGTAATATTACAAAAAACTATTACCTTAACTTTTTTGGTATTATTCCTCACTAATTGCAATTCTTATCAATATTGGCGTTATTTGCCCGATTTACCTCAAAATGAACGAACTGCGTTTATTGTAAGTCATGGATGGCATACAGGGCTGGTGATTGCTGCTAACAACCTAGGTACAGAACTGGCGTTTCTACAAAACTATTTTAGTGATAGCCTATATTATGAAATTGGCTGGGGTGATCAGGATTTTTACCAGGCAAACAAAGTAACCAGTGGCATGGCTTTACGCGCAGCACTTTGGCCAACCAAAAGTGTACTACATGTTGTTAGTTTACCTATCGAACCTGACAAATATTTTTCTAATAGTCTGGTTATTCCTATTAAATTATCAGAATTAGCTCATCAACAGCTTAATTTAGCCATTGCTAAGTCATTCACAAAAAATTCGAATGGTACTATTGTACCTATCAAAATAGGAATTTATGGAACTAGTAAATTTTTTAGTAGTAATGAACGATTCTATTTAACAAATAACTGTAATAACTGGACAGCAACAAAACTATCAAGTGCAGGTGTTCCAATTAGTAGTAGATTTAGCTTTACCGCAACTAATGTCATTAACCAAGTAAAAGAGGCCAATAAACATTATCAATGCTGTCGCCAATCATTATAGTGCCCACACACAAGCAAAAAAACAACCAGTCGAATATCGACTGTTCGCTAAATTAATATTTATTTTAAACAATCATATTTTCCAACTATTTTTATAAAATCCCTTATGTGACATTTTTTTTACTTTTTATTATTACAACTTTAGTATTATTCACTAAGAGTTTACTTACCAACAACACTAAAAAAATAGAACACTTAAGAATCTTTCTGTAAAGTTTAATTCGAACAGTTGTATAAATAAAAAAATGGTGCTAGCCTCACTCAACCAATAGGAGAAGTTTGCTAATAACCTTTAGCTAAACCTAATGTGCCGTATACATACGGTCATACAAATATAAAAGCAATTCCACAAAAAATAATCCTATTTCTTGATTTAAAAAATATAACAACAATTGGAAACTTAACTAATTATGAAAATAAATAAAGCTTTCGTACTATTAACAGCTTTAACCCCCGCTATAGCAGCTGCACTTACCCCAGGAGAAACCAGAAGAGAAATTGCCTTAGAATTGGCTAGCAAGTCAGAAGTGTTAGCATTTAGTCTCGCGGATAATAATTATAAGCTGGACTTAAGTGATGTAGTAAAGGCTGCTCCTGATAATAGCAAGCTTAACAAATTATCTCATCGAGCTAATAAATCAGCCATCACCAAATATGGTTTGGAAGGTTATGCTAAAAATGTCATGCAAGTTCGACTAGTCACCCCAAAAATGACTGATATGGATGCTGATAATGAAGTCCTAATTAGCTACGTACCTGATGGAGATGAGTCTGAATGGTCTGCAATTGAAGCATTTGACCGACAAGGTAATACAGTTTATCTCGATGTATATAATCAACCCAATCAACCTGTAGTGGTTATTGGCACAGATGATAAAAAGATTAAAAAAGCCGGTATCAGTCTATTAAACGAAAGATTAGGTGGTGCTTTGCCAAAAGGTATGCAACGCAACCGTAAGTCAGATAACAGCGAAACCTTAAACACCAGCATTTTGAAGAAAATCCACTTAACTTCTGACCAAGAGCCATGGATTTTAGGCAAAGCAGAAATCTACGCAATTGTTACAGGGGTTTCAGCAGAGCGTGATAAGCCACAAATAGATATAGTTGACATGCCTTATTTAGATGAAGATGGTAAAGATTACCACCCAAATCAGGTGTTGGTATATTGGGAAAGATACCGTTGGGGAGTAGCCGATATTTTACTGTTTGAACAAGATAGTGACTACAACTACAAAGAGCTGGCCAAACTGTTACTTGAAATTGTTGGTAAAGGTTTAGAGCTAGGGGGCATACCTGAAGCAAAACCCTTTATTGGCATAGGGCAAAGAGTGCTTTCTGCAATGAAAGACAGCTGGTTCCAAAATGATGATGATTATGTGGATTCATTTTACGTGCTTGAGACTGCTCGCACTTATAACAGCTATATTGGCGCAAACAGCAACGCTACTATTAGTCTACAACCAAGACAATTTACAGCGTTTTAAATCTTCCGCTTTTATTCAAGCATAATAACTAACAACTTAATTCCAGCCAGCTCCAACTGGCTGGAATTTTTTGACTAGGTTTAAGATTAAAAATAGTTGCTTATATTACGCCGCTACTACCCCATGAGGATCTATCACGTATTTCTTAGCCGCCCCCTCATCAAAATCAGCATAACCTTTAGGTGCCTCATCCAGAGAAATAACCTGCACATTAACAGCATCTGCAATTTTTACTTTATCCCATAAAATAGCCTGCATTAACTGTCGATGATATTTCATCACTGGACACTGTCCGGTATAGAAGTAATGAGATTTTGCCCATCCTAAGCCAATTCTAACACCAAGTTGGCCCATTTTTGCCGCATCATCAACTGCACCTGGATCGCCTGTCACATACAAGCCAGGAATACCTACACCACCGCCTGCACGGGTAATTTCCATCATGGTATTTAAGACAGTTGCTGGCTGCTCCTGGTGATGGTTACAACCATGACAGCGGGCTTCAAAACCGACACAATCAACACCAGCATCAACTTCAGGTACACCTAATACCTGTTCAATCAACTCAGGAACCGTCGCATCCTGACGAAGATCAACAGTTTCACAACCAAAACTGCGGGCCTGCTCAAGTCGTGATTCGTTCATATCACCCACAATAACACAAGCAGCACCTAATAATTGTGCAGATACCGCTGCAGCCAGACCAACAGGGCCTGCTCCTGCAATATATACAGTCGAGCCAGGCCCTACACCTGCTGTCGCAGCACCATGAAAGCCCGTTGGAAAAATATCAGATAACAGGGTGAGATCGCGAATTTTATCCATGGCTTGATCACGATCGGGGAATTTTAGTAGGTTAAAGTCAGCATAAGGCACCATCACATATTCAGATTGCCCTCCTACCCAACCTCCCATATCAACATAACCGTAAGCTGCACCAGGACGAGCAGGATTAACCTGCAAACAAATACCGGTTTGCCCTTCTTTACAGTTGCGGCAACGGCCACAAGCAATATTAAACGGCACTGATACCAGATCACCTACTTTTAAAAACTCGACATCAGAGCCACACTCAATAATCTCACCCGTTATTTCATGACCTAAAACCAAACCTTCAGGTGCAGTGGTTCTTCCCCTGACCATATGCTGGTCACTACCACAAATATTAGTAGAAACAACTTTTAAAATGACTCCATGGGAACACTTCCGTTTGCCTAAAGCCAACTCTGGAAATGCTATTGATTGAACTTCAACATGGCCTGGGCCCATGTAAACGACACCACGATTTGACGCTGAGCACATAGTTATTTTCTCGCTTTTATTAATTGAGAATATTCTAAAATACGCTACAATATCCTCAGTTTGTTGGGACATTCTTGTATGCCCATTAGTTTAAGCTATATCTGTTTTAGTAAGCATTAACACACAAATAGATTTGCACTTATACAAACTAACGCGAGAGAGCGAATAGCTGCTTAGCTGGAAGAGACAAGCTTATTTCAATTCAAGACACTGTTAGCTGTCCTAGTGCAATTAAGGGCTGTAATATTCAGTTTGTACTCCACTTGTTTATCAACTACTGCTTAATATGATCCGCTAGGTCTTGTGATGACGACAACTATCAGCATTACTGCATATAAAAATGTTAGTTTTTAATATCACTTGAAATACCATCCAAATCCTACATTTATTTAATATAAAAACCTGTAACTCAAAATCATCTTATAATAAATTTACTACCTTCAAAAAAAGTAAACACTATCAAACTAATTATATATACACCTCACAGCGCTTGAATAATTCCCCTCATAATTTATATCTAAAAATTTCTGCCCTCATTAAATAGACTTTATTTTCAATTTAACGTCATAGTTTTCAGTCTATACTTAGCCAGAATTGCCATAGACTCTGATATTCAATGAAATATTCGAGCTTGAAAGATTAAAATACAAAAACACATAACTCGAAGTATACCAATTGGAGCCACCTTAGTGACTAAACAACACATAATGCTTGCTTATACGTTGACAATTTTTTCCAGTCAATTAATGGCCATTGAAAACCTGCCCAACCAGCCAACTTTTCTGACTGCACCAACTAATTTTTATCAAGCTAAAAGGGTCCTAAAAAACATTTACAGAAATAATACAACTACCTTTTATTGCGGCTGCCAGTTTAATTATGACGGCAATAAATTAGTGTTAAATCATCAAAGTTGTGGTTATCAACCTAGACAGAATCTAGAGCGAGCGAATCGAATAGAATGGGAACATATAATGCCTGCTTCTTATTTTGGCCATCAGTTAGATTGCTGGAAACAAGGAGGACGAAAATATTGTCAAAAGCACAGTAAACAATTCCGCTTAATGGAAGCAGACCTACATAACTTAGAACCAGCTGTTGGAGAAATTAATGGCGATCGTTCCAACTACTCCTTTGCAACAGTAGAGGGAGAATACCGGAATTATGGTCAATGTGATATTGAAATTGATTTTCAACACAACCTGGTTGAGCCCAAGCCCAGCATTAGAGGAGACATCGCTCGAGTATATTTATATATGGCCAAAAAATATGACATAACCCTTTCAAAGCAAGAACAAGCAATATTTATCAAGTGGGCTAAACAAGACCCTATAACCAAATGGGAAAGGGAAAAAGCAACCCTAATTGCCAATTATCAACCAGGGTTAACACCTGTAGATTAAGGCCTGTTAGCAAGCCCTAGTAAAACGTATAAGCCAGTTGTGTTTTAGATGCAGCCTGTAATACCAAACTGCAAGGCAATGAATAAAACTGAAAACTCAACAGCTTTTGCTTATTTTTATGTTTAGCAGCTACTTGTCTTAATTGACTAAAACGAGACTTACAAGAATAGAAGTCGGCTTGTAGCTGCTGCTGGTCGGTCAGATAACGGTTATAAGCTAACTGCTTTTTATCGGCTAATGCTGTACGCCATATAGCACAACTAATCTCATTATAATGTTTAGTTGAACAAAATTTTTCGACCCGAGAGATAAGCAAATCAAAATCACTGGCTAGCAAATCTTTCTGATAGGCATTTTGCATTTTATCCTGCCACTGGGGATAAGCAGAACAGAATCGTTTATTGGCTTGTTGCTGATAACCACATTGCTGACGTTTATAAAAAAACTCCGTCCAGTGCATAGAGGCAAATATATCATCCTGCTGCAACTGATTTCTATTTAGTTTGATATCTCGTTGTTGCTGCCAGTTTTGCTCAACTATATTTTTTGCTGTATCACACACTTTAGTTTGCCATACGGCTTCAGCTGCTGCAGGGCCTTGCGCTTCATAGCTTGCTTGGGCTTTTGCTTCACATTTTAATAACGCCTGTTCGGCTCTTTCTGGGCTGCTAGCAAAAGGTTGATCATCTTGAGAGACACAACCTGTATTCAATAAAATAGCTAAAATAACCAATGATGAGCTATACAACTTATTCATCACAAACTAACTGCTCTCAATTGTGTGGTTATACCCTTCACAAATGATTTCTAGGTTTTGTTATCTTCATTGACCACCAAGGAAGTAGAGAATACAGTTTATGCATAGTGGTATGAATACCACCAATTAGAGCAATGCAGGAGCAATTGCTGAGGAGCATTTAACTGTCCTCACCCCAATCACCTATTATTTATAGGCTCATGGGGCCTTGTCACTCGATGGCCGCACCTAAATACCATTTGTATTGGGTATGGTTGTTTTCCTAGGTTCCATTCAGGAAGCTTGTGATAATTATCTCAGACGACACGGGGAATTAATGTGGAGACTATCGCTAAAAAAGCCACACCAATTAAGTAAACGAATTGACATAATTAAGCTTGCAAAGAAATTCAAGCTAGTTTTTTTAACTCAAACAAAGAAAGAGTGAAAGACATAACATAATAAATTAACGCACACTCAACTGGCCTCTTCCCTAAGGCGAATCGATAACCAGTGTTAGAATATATGTCTTGTATATTTTCGCCACAACCACACTTGTTGCTAGGAACTATTATTACTCTTATCATAGTTAGTCAGCTGATCTCGCCCCCAAGCATTCTGATAGCGGTTGCGGATGGTATCCAAGATCTCTTCATAACTGGGCACTGGTACTTCTGTAATTTCTCCCCCCTCGTTTAAAAAATCTTCAATTTGCTTTTCGATCTCTATTCTTTGTTTTGCTTTTTCGCTGACCGAAGCATTCGCTTTCATCTATAAACTCCTAGTTGAACTTAAGAGCACTCAAACGTCATCTATTGAGTGCTCTTTACTTAAAACCTTAATCATTGCCAAATTAAACAATATATTAGTAAATATCATGATCTTCATGACAGCGTGATGTAGCTGTCACATAGTATTCCTATAGATCATATTTATTATTACTTCAACTAATGGTCAAAAATAATGTTATTGAATCTTCATCGCCACTTTCCCCAACAAAACCATTAGTGAACCACTTCACTTACTAAGATTGAAGCTTTACACATGGTTACATTACGCTTAAGATACTTGTTTATTTCTATATTCTGAATAACGAAACAAAGCAATTATAACTAAATGGAATTAGTAATAGGATGAAAACCACAAATGGACTAACTAAACATTTACCCAAAACATAAGGCTATGCAATCAAAGCATAGGGTGTATCAATGTAAGTTAGGATGAACAGTTTTTGAATTTTAAAACTGCTCAAGCCAGCCAACTATCGCCTCTTCACTATCAGGTTTGGTAATGTTTAGCATGAAGCCACTGCATGAAATTAATCTCAATTTATTGGTTTGCCTACACGCCTTATATGAAGAGCGCAACGTAACACGTGCCGCTCAACGGTTAAATATGACGCAGTCTAATGTGAGTAAATCATTGTCACAGCTACGTCGTATAATGCATGATCACTTACTTTACCGAGAAGACAACACACTTAAATTAACGCCACTTTCTATTGCAATAAGAGATAAAGTTGCCTTTATCGTCCAGAATGCCCAAGACGTATTTTCGGCAGGTTTACGTGGTAGCTCTCTTGCTAAGCAGCGTTTTACTCTTGCCGCTAGCGATGTAAGTGTACGCTATGTATTCCCTAAATTAATGCCACGCTTTATTGAAGAAGCACCTGATGCATTAATTTCACTTAGCCCTTGGCACGAATATAACCCTGAAAGTTTAGTTCAAGGCAAAGTAGACCTAGCCTTATGTGTATTTGAAGAAGAAACCAGTGGTTTAATTTGCGAAAAGCTGGGAACCACCGACTTAAGCTGTATTGTTAGAAAAAAACACCCCGCTGCTGAAGGGCAAATTCAATTAGAGGACTACCTCAGCTATAAACACATAGCCAATACAGGCAATGCCAATTATTGGCGAATTATTGATAAAGCCTTAGCAGAGAGAGGTTTGCATCGCAACATCGTACTAGAAATGCCTTTAGTTGTGTCTGTTACAGAAGTAGTAGAACAAAGCGATTTAGTGCTAACTTTGCCTACCCCTCTTTGCAGACTGGTTAGTGATAATCCTAACCTATGCATGATTAATTGCCCCGTTAAAACCCTATTGGATTACGGCTTAATGTGGCACCCTAGAATGGATAAGGACCCAGACCATATTTGGTTCCGTAACTTAATTAGGGATGTCACCTTTGAAACACCGGAGTTTGTTAGAAGTCTTGTAGCATGAGTCACAGTCAAAAAATTATGTCTACCTTCAGTTTATAGTGACTTAGCATTATGCTCACCTGATATTATAAGGTGAGCAGTAAACTCGTGTTATGAATTTATACAAAAAATGACTGATAATTTATAATTATTTGCAATTTATCTAACAAATTCTTTTTTAATTACTAAATAGCCTCCATTAGAACACCCCAAGATACTTGGTGTGTCGTTCGTTTTCCAATCTACTCCTTTTTATCCATAATTCGTACAAATTATAAAACTTCAGTTACACTAATTTTATACACCTTTTACTTTATGCAGTTTTACCATGATGTATACACAGCCAAAACTTATTCAGCTTTTACTCATCGTATTAATGCTTACTTCTCCCTTTTGTTATGCAAAAGAAGTACTGACGATTGTAGGCTCAACAACTGTCACCCCTATTGTAAAGGCCAGCGAAGCATCATTTAAAAGCCACTCAAACATTGGGCTGATTATCAGACCAAAAGGGTCAAGTGCAGGTATTGCTGCAGTAGCCAAAGGTGAGGCAGATATCGGCATGGCTTCTCGCCCACTCAAACAATCAGAAAAAAAAGAATGGCCACAACTGAAAGAAATTACCCTGGCTGAAGACGCCATTGTTCTCCTTGTAAGTAGTAAAAACCCAACAACTAATCTAACTAAGCAACAAGTTACAGAAATTTACTCTTGTAAATACAGTAACTGGCCCGAGGTAGATAAAAGCCTTAATTATGATTCATTAAGAAGCCAGAAAATTAGTCTTATCTCAAAAAAAGAAGGGCATGGTTCCCTAAGTGCCTTTATTGACTTATTTGATTTAAGTAAGCCCAAGGTAACTGGTCGTAAAATGTATTTTAAATCCAAAGATGGAAGCGAATTTAGTCGGATAGGTTCATCTCAAGTGGATACAGCAAAACAAGCTATGACTTTAGTAGCAAGAATAACAAATTCACTAGGTTATGAATCACTTGGCGCGATAGAAAACCTGAAAAAAGATTCTCTCTATAGCCAAATTAAAATTCTCAAAATTGATGGTGTTGAGCCATCAATAGCATCAGTATCTACTGGGCAATATAAAATCAAACGGCCCTTATTATTAGTGGTTGACAAGAATAAAACTAATCCTCAAGTGGCAGAATACCTTAAATATATGTCATCTCCTGAAGGAAAAAACCATGTTACTTCTCTTGGCTACATTGCTAAAGATTAAATTTTTTATCTTTCTTTCAACCCAATCCACTCAAGACAGGTGTGTATAACCCAAGCGAATAGATTTTAGGGGATAACCAACTACTGCAAATCTTGCTGTATCAGACTTACCCCCATAATTTATGTTATGTATTTATAAATAATTGGGGAAGAGTATATCAATACACTGTTGCGCTTGATGGACAAATGATACTAATAACATTAATTGCTTCCATCTGAGCAAAGCCTACCGCCTCTTCTAACTGGTCTACCTGAAGACCCGTAATTTTCCATGCTTCCGGTGCAATAGTAGCAGTATAATCAAACTGTTTTTCTTCTGGTAAAGCAGCACTTAAACTTTGATTAGCTGCTCTACTGGCAATATGGATAATTGCAGTAAATAAGTTCTGTTCCTCACTATCAGTTGGTTTTAAAGTATGCTGTCCTGCAATAGGTTTCCACAAGTCTTCAGGAAGGTGCCATAACTGCAATAACTCGGCACCACACTCAGCCCAGCTAAACCCAAATAATTCCTGTTGTTTTTCCCAAGGTGATGTGCCTGAAGTATCAGCCAACACTTGCTGAGTCAGTTCAGCATTGTTATCTAAAGCCACTAGTTGACCAATATCATGCAGTAACCCTGCAACAAATAACTTTTCTTTTTTTCTAACTTTACAGCTTGAAGCAAGTTCTCTACCTATCAGGCCACAATGCACTCCTACTTGCCAGAAGTGATCTATATCTATTCCTTTTACATTTTCAGATACAGCAGATACAGCCGATGTAGCCAAAGCTAAATTAAACAGTTCTGCCATACCAATCACCGAAATAGCGCGATTAACGGTATCAATTTGTGAAGAAAAGTTATACAGCGGGCTATTCGCCAGTTTTAATATTTTGGCTGTCAGAGCTGGGTCCAGCATGACCACTTCAGAGATATCAGTCATAGAGGCACTATCACTCTCTATAAGATCCTGCAAACGTATAACAATATCAGGCAGCGTAAACAATTCACCTGCTTTTTGAGCATACTCCAGAGCAGAGGCCATAGTAAGATACCTTTAACGATGTGCCTTGGTTTAGGGCTTAGCATTTCGTTAAAGAATAGAATAAAAAGCATCATCCTACAGCCTCATTAAATTAACTAAAAAGATCAGAAAGAAGTAAAAAAATTGTTTAAATTACTTTCAGGATTAAAGGTTTAACAAAATCCGTAATTGCATATCTCACTGGCTGTCAGATCATAGACATCGTATTTACCAGGTGCATAATAAGTATCACCATATGGGCTATATACCTGAAAGATATACCAACCACTTTTGTCATTGGTAGCAGGCTGAGCAACAAACCCATCCTTACATTGATTATTAACCTCTTTATACTCCCACTTATACACACTGAAATACTGTGCATATCTAAAATTTACCAATGGATAACGTCCCCAAGAGCCAGAAATAGTGACTTGATTATCATCACCATCTTTCAACCAATACCAGTCACTACCGTCTTCCTTAGCACAATAAACATTCGCCCATGCGGCATACACTGCCGAGTGAGTTAAACAAGCAGCAGCAAACACCAGCCCAAGATAGCTTTTTTTTATTAGACTCATTAGTTATTCCTTATAAATTAGAAAATCCAGGCTAGTTTATGAAAACAGTAACTTATATAAATCAGTAGTTGTGTATATAAATGTAAATTGTTGTAAGTACATGGAACAACGGTTCTAATTTTACTTGTTAGCCCCCCCTATCTCTTATATATATTTGAATACCCCATATATAACCTTAGTCATTTTCAGATAATCTAATCGCTCATAGGTATCACCTGCTGTATGGTGTTTAAAATTTCGATGATCAGAATAACCAACTCCCTGTATAAATGTAGGTACATTAATAGAAAAAGCAGCCAAATCTGTATGGCGGTTTATAGCAGACTTTACCCCCTAGGCTTTATTTGAAAATACTTCATCAACCACAACAATAAAATTGCCTTTATTAGGGTAAATCATCTCAAGCAATTTTGAAGGATACTTTACGAATTATCTTCCTCACTAAAATAGCCAATCATTTCAAGCGATATCATAATATTTTTTTAATTCACCTGATAAATTTTGTGCATGAACAGCACTTCCCATATATTGAGTAGCAAAAAAAGGCTTATCATCAAGATAAACAGAACCATCAAATTACGGAAAAACTTTATTAACTTACTCACGCTTTATAAAAATCAAGTAAAGTATACATTGTTAATTGAAAATTACTTAATAATATCAAGTTGACATGTAGATCCTATATTCAACTTAAAAATAATAGTTATTTTGAAACTGGCATATTACCCTAAAAAAGCTATGCTAGTTTGGGAAAGAAATGGGATTTTTAAATGATAAAAGCATTAAGTATTACAACTTTATTATGTTTTTTAACAACAGTATGGGGAAGCGGAGCTTTGGCGCGCCCTCGCCCACCACAAGAGGCATTTAATGCCTGTAAAGAAAAACGGCAAGGCAATAGCTGTCAAGTACAAACACCTCATGGTAGACTAACTGGTAATTGTCGCCAACCTCCTGCAGAATCCCAACTAGCATGCATACCCAATAGAAGACAAAGTGACCAAAATAGACATACAACACGAGAGGGTAGACCAACACATAGGCACACAACCCAGCAAACGACTGGTTTAGATACAGTCCCATTAACCACTAAACCACAAACAAATAGCCTGGTAGAAGTTAAAGTAGTAAACGGTTACCGTATTATTCAGGCTAATGGTATTCCCAATCATTTAACTGGTAACTTCCCAAATAATGGCAACCCAAACAAAATCAGAGCGCAAAGTTACTCACTAAAAGTTTCTGCTAAACCAAAACTCACTGGGCAAATAACCCCTCTCAGCATGCGTTTTTATTTCGGTATTGGTACTAATGGAATCCCTTTCGACCCTGGTGCAGATGAATGGTATTTAGGTAACCGGGGCGGAAAATGGCAGTATGAAGCATTATCTGGTGCTATTGCTTTAGGAATAGATGACAGTCATGCCCATGTTCAGCCTAATGGCGCCTATCATTACCATGGTTTACCAACAGGATTATTGGGTAAGATAAAGTTAGCTACAAATAAACACTCACCGTTAGTCGGCTGGGCTGCAGATGGTTTCCCCATTTATGCCATGTATGGTTATCAAGATGGTAATAACCCACTATCAGACATTATTGAAATGAAGCCCAGTTATCAGTTACGTGAAGGCTCCCGACCTTCAGGTAAAAACAACCCTGGTGGTATATACGACGGAACTTTTCTAGCCGATTATGAATACAAAACAGGTTCAGGTGTACTAGATGAGTGCAATGGTCGTATAACCATCACACCAGAATTTCCAAAAGGTACTTATGCTTACTTTTTAACTGCAGACTGGCCTGTGATTCCTCGCTGCCACAAAGGAGCCATATCACAGGATTTTGCTAAGTAAGTCATACTTACGAATACTGGCTACAAATAATTATGCTCATCAATAAAATAGCTTCTATTTCAGCCAATGTTTTGTGTTACATCAACACAATTTTTCCCACCCACGTAGTTAATACTGACAATATCATCTAAGCCAGTAGTAGGAAAGTTATGGTACCCTATAATCCATATCACTGCTGTCCCATAAGATTGAAACAAAAAAGGCTTAAGTCCCCATAAGTTGTTACAATGAGAGTGCAACCAAACACTGCAAAACCAGAGGATTTAAGCCTTGGCTCATCGTAACACAATCTTGCACCAAATACTTCAGTTGCTTTCTAGACATGAGTTTGAATCACTAGCCAATCAGCATCATACGGGTCAACGGCTACGTAAAATGACTCGGTGGGGGCAGTTTGTTGCGCTATTATTTGGTCAACTCTCAGGTCGCAATAGTTTGCGTGACATCATTGATCACCTATCGATTCAGCAGCATAAACGCTATCACCATGGTATTGGAAATATCACCAGAAGTAGTTTGGCCCGTGTCAATGAACAGCAACCCGCTACGCTTTATGAAGCCTTGTTTTATAAGCTATTAAATAAATGTCATCATCATCGGCCAGGGCATAAGTTTCGTTTTAAAAATCCATTGTATTCTCTTGATGCATCAGTGATCGACTTGTGTTTATCCATGTTTCCTTGGGCAGATTTTCGAAAAAGTAAAGGTGCTATCAAGTTACATGTTGGGTTTGATCATAATGGCTACTTGCCTGCATTTATGAGTATTACTGAAGGGAAATGTCATGAAATACAGATAGCACGCAGCCTTGATCTCCCCAAGGGGAGTATTCTTGCTGTAGACCGTGGCTACACTGATTATCGCTGGTTTAATACTTTAAATGAGCAAGGAATCTTCTTTGTAACCCGACTAAAAAAGCAAGCCAAATACCGTGTACTAAAGCGCCAGCCTACCGACAATAGCAGTACAGTCACTTCTGATCAGCACATTCAGTTGACTAGCCAACAAGGGGCTGTTTATAAAGGTCATTTACGTCGTATCGGTTTTAAATGCCCAGAGACTGGCAACCAATATTACTTTTTAACTAATAATAGTAAGCTCGCAGCCAGCACCATTGCAGCTATTTACAAAGAACGCTGGAAAATAGAGCTATTTTTTAAGTGGATAAAGCAAAACCTAAAGATAAAATCGTTTGTCGGTACCTCTAAAAATGCCGTGTTAACCCAGATATGGGTAGCCATGTGTGCTTATTTGCTCGTCGCTTATCTAAAATTTTCTCATGGAATAACACTATCGATCACTCAAATAGCTCGACTCATGCAACTCACTTTGTTTGAGCGTAGAGAGCTTAAAGCATTATTTACACCCTCACCACCGAATAATACAGATGATCATAAGCAAATGAGGATGCTGTAAATGTGGGACAGCAGTGAATCCATATATAGAAATTACAGGTGGATTAGAAATGATAGAGCTTCAATCAGGTGGAAATATCAAGTTAAATAATGACTATATCAATATAACGATTGAATGGGACCATCCATTAATCGATAAAGATAACATTGACACCTCTGCATTTTTGTTAAATGAACAAGGCAAAGTAAGATCAGATGCTGACTTTATTTTTTATAATCAGCCTAATTCAACAGATAATAGCGTAAAACTCTCATCAAACATTAATAAACAGTCTTATGCTGTTAACCTTACCAACATTCCCCCAGACATCCACAAAGTGGCTTTCGCTATTGTTATCCATTCTAACAACGATTTTGGTTCCGCAAAGTACATCAGTTTAAATATAGAAGGAATTGCACATTACCAACCCAGTACTCAAGGTATGAAAGAAAAAGCCTTAATTATGGGGCAGCTCTATCGCCATCAAGATAACTGGAAGTTTAAAGCATTAGGTCAAGGTTATAACGGAGGATTAGCACCTTTAGCTACAGGCTATGGAGTGGATATTGCAGAAAAGACAACAGATGACACAACAAGCCCTACTCATAATAACCAAACTTCTCAGGCAACCGCATCTAAACCTATCGACTTAGAAAAGAAATTACAAGAAAAAGCTCCCAGGCTAATTAATCTAGCCAAACCAATTAAAGTTTGCTTAGAAAAAAAACAACTTACGGATGTCAAAGCTAAAGTTGCTTTTATTTTAGATGCTTCAGGCTCAATGACTAACCAGTTCAAAAGTGGCAACGTACAAGCTGTACTAGATAGAATCACGACACTTGCGGTTCAGTTTGACGATGATGAAGCGCTAGAGTTATGGGCTTTTGCTGATAAATTTAAAAAATATGCCGATGTATCACTTGATAATTTAGATGATTATATAGAAATACTCACCACAAAAAGTAAGAAGAAAAAAGGTTTTTTTTCTTCAATTTTTTCTGAAATTATTGAAGATTTAGGATTTGGCAATAACGAACCCCCTGTTATCAGCGATATAATAAAAAGCTATCAAAACTCAAATTTACCTGCTTATATAATTTTTATTACTGATGGCGGTATTTATAAAGATAAAGAAATAGAAAAACTCATCAAACAA
This sequence comes from Spartinivicinus ruber, assembly GCF_011009015.1. NCBI lineage: Bacteria > Pseudomonadati > Pseudomonadota > Gammaproteobacteria > Oceanospirillales > Zooshikellaceae > Spartinivicinus > Spartinivicinus ruber. Next base: position 1,008,222 of record NZ_CP048878.1, on the reverse strand, counting down.
GCCTCAGACTTTCCAATATTTTGGCAGTTTGTGGGTCTAGGTGGATCAAATTATGGTGTTCTGGAAAAACTAGATGACCTTTCCGGACGCACTACAGATAATGCTGATTTTTTTCCTATTGATGACTTCAAGAAAGTTCAAGATCAAGAGTTGTATGATCGATTATTAAATGAATTTCCTGGTTGGCTACGTGAAGTAAAAAGAATTGGTATCATTAGTTGACCTAAGAGGCTAATGACAGCCTCTTAATCTGAATTGTATATCAAAGACTTTGGGCATTCTGACTAAACATTTTGAGTTATTCCTCAACATGCCTTGGTCGCTCCAAGGCTGAGATTAATCTTCATCATCTTCGTCATCATCACTCACTACATCAATCACAGCCCCACCCACTTTAAAAGGTACTTTGGCAACTTCTATGGTCGCATCAACTGCGGTCCCAATAATAGTACTCACACAGCCACTTATTAAACAGCTTGCTAGTAGCATTACAGATATCTGACTCTTCTTATTGATTACCATTCATCAGCCTCAAAGTAGCACATAAACGCTGTAGTATAATAGCCCAACAAGATTGAAGCTATTTGTGAGTTACCGCAATTATTACACAACTAGCAAGTATAGATACTTATTAATAATTTATCACCGCTATATGACATAACTAATGATATCTAAAAAACCTCACACAACACCAACTAACAAGCCAGCTTGTTGTTATGGATGACATCATCTACACTCACTACAAGGTCAAAGTTATATACAAAGATATAGAAGGAAAAATAATGGCCCAACCGAAAGCTATCGAGCACCCTTTGTATGACCTCCTGCAAGACGAAAAAATTAAAGAATTCAACAAAAAAAGAGCTTCAGGTGACACATGCGACTTTTCTGGAGGGCACTTTAGAGGACTGGACTTACGAGGAATGAATGCAGATGGAATCAACTTTTCAGGCGCTTACTTTCGTGCAGCCGATCTACGTGGGGTTGACCTTTCAAACGCAAATATAGAAGGTGCTAGCTTTGCTGATGCAAAAATCTCTGGAGTCTATTTTCCCAAACAGGTGTCCCCAGAAGAAATACGTCTATCAGTAGATAAGGGTACCAGAGTGAGATATAAGTAATCAACAGTTTTCCTATAAAACTACCTTTCTAAATACTCAAGAAAGAAGAAGTTACATAACCCACAAGTTATACTTATTGATTATCAAGAACTATAAGTATTTATTCAAAATATTTTCATAACGTTGACTACTTTTAAGATCATTTATTTTTTTGTCAACCTCATCAAAGAGAGCAGAAATTTTTGAATTTTTATGAAAAGCAAACCTGTAATTATAACTACTTATATGCTTTCTAGAATATTTAATTTTATTTTTAAACTGATATTTTTTAGCCAACCATTCACCGGTTCTGTCAGCTACAATACCACTATCAACTCGCTTATTTAGAATCATCTTCAAGACTTTCAAGTCAGAGTCAACTTCCATTCGACCTATAGCTTTTTCTTCAAAATAGGGTTCAAGAGTAGGATAATTATATCCTCTATGAGTTGCTATATTCTTACCCAATAAATCTTTTGGTTCATTATATAATAATAAATTTTCTGATAAATACCACAGCACATCATTTACTGAAACTATCGTATTAGTAAAATGATAGTCATTTGAATCTTCCATCCACTCTTTAGCGGTTGCAATTATATCAAGTCTTCCCTTATCAAGAAATTGGTGTATACGCTTTCTTGGAAGGGTTTTGATTTCTACTTTGTAACCTAAATCATTCATTACCACTTTTAAAATATCAAACATTATACCTTTATTCTTTTTCTGGCTTGGCATTACATAAGGGGGAAAATCATTTGCTGTAAAGCCAAATCTAACGGTTGAATACAATTCACTAGCTTCAATATTAAAAAGCACACATGAAAACAATACCAATACAGTTGAATAGAGCCTCTTCATCATAGAGCCGCTCCTCGCTAACAAGTTATTAATTTATCACGCAGCTAACATATTACATCAATATAAAACCACAATAATCAATATAAATCAACCAATAAACTCACTCTATAAAAACCATATAAGCCTTACTGATCAAAAAATAAAAAATTACATGCAATTTAACAATAAATTAAAAACTATAATATTTTTTTTAATTTATGCATTTAAAGTTAGTACATCCTTTTTTAAATAAATCTGTTATTATATCAGCCTTTAATGGCTTACTATATAGATATCCTTGTACCTGATCACAACCATAATCCCGTAATATAGCTAGCTGACTTGAGCTTTCAACCCCTTCAGCAACAACGGCTAAACCTAGGTCATGACTCAAGGCAATAATATTACGAGCCAGTACAGAGTCTGTTCTATTTTTGTCAATATATTGAATAAAACTACGATCTAATTTAATCTTGTAAATAGGTAAACGTTGTAAATAACTTAAAGAGGAATAACCTGTACCAAAGTCATCAATTAAAAATTTAAAGCCATATTCTACCATTTTTTCTATATTAGCAATTGCTAGCTCAAAATTACTAAATATACTACTTTCAGTTATCTCAAATTGTAAGCTTGATTTATTTATCTCTTTATCCTTAGAAATAGATTTTATAAAGTGTAAAGAACTGTCATCAAGTAGCTGTACACTTGATAGATTAACAGTAACAAGTATTGGTGAACTAATATTTTTAATACTACTCCATTGTTTCAATTGTTCACATACTGTTTCTAATAACCACTTGCCAATTGGAATAATTAACTCAGTCTCTTCAGCTACAGGAATAAACTCTACAGGAGACAACTCTCCTTCAGCTGGATCATTCCAGCGGATTAAAGTTTCTAGACCCACTAATTGCTCAGTTTCAATATCTACTATCGGCTGATAAACCAAGTAAAGATGACTATCCTTTAGTGCTTTTTGTAGCCCTTGTTCTATATTAAAATGCCGAGATAGCTCTTTGGATTTATTATTAGAAAACGTATTTGTATCTCCACCAACACCGACTGATTTAGCACATATTCTTGCATTTTCTAATAACTCATAAGCAGTACGTCCATTTTTGGGAAATTGGCTAACACCTATTTTTAGTTTTAAATGTAGTGGCTTTTCATTAATCCGCAAAGGGTATTCAAATAATGAATGAATCTTTTCAGGTAATAACTCACAAGTGTTTTTACTACAGTCTTCAATAGCTAAGATTGCAAACTTATCACTATCTAAATGTGCCACAGTAAATTTTCTATTCAGCGAAGAGCCAAGACGTTTAGCTACATTAACTAAAACATGATCACCCCATTCTTTACCCCATGCATTAATTAAATTTGAAAAGCGTCTAATATTAACAACACAAATAACTATATGATCATTGACAGAATGATTAACGATTGAATGCTCTAGTCGATCAAGAAATAATTTTTGGCTTGGTAGGTGGGTAACTGAGTTAAAGTAGGCATTTGAAATACATTCATTCTTCAACTGTAATATTTTAAAGGTTTTGTGCAATTCATTTTCAATTAAATGAGAAAAAACAAGTAAATGTTTTCTATCCTTATCACTAAAGCTTCTAGCTTTGTAGTCTATAATACAACACGTTCCCACTGGCTGTTTTCTCGGGCCACGTAAAACAGCCCCCGCATAAAATCTAATAAAAGGTTTATCAATAACAAGAGGATTTTTTGAAAACCTTTTATCTTCAACTGCATTTTCTACAACAAGTATTTCTGACTCAAAAATAGCATGTCCGCAAAATGAAATATCCCTTGGTGTTTGTGATACATTAAGCCCGCAGGCTGATTTAAACCATTGTCGATGAGTATCAACTAACGACACTAGCGCAATCGGCACATTAAAAATATCTGCAATTAATGACGTTAAGGAGTCGAAGCGGTCTTCAGCTTCTGTATCAAGAATATCAAGCCGTTTAAGATCTTTAATTCTCTCAAACTCAAAGGAAGGTATTGGAGCAGGCTTGTAGTCAATATCTGTATATTTATCCATAACTTATAGCTTAATACATCAGTTATCCCTACTTTACCTTCAAGTATATATCATATCCTCGTGTAGTTTCATACTCACTATAGAGTGCCTCTAACGATTTCACTTATCACACAAAGAGATTACGATTATATTTTTAATATATATTAAATAACTAAAGTTTAACCATAATATTTAATCCACTAACTGAAGCATAGTGCTAAAAAAACTACCTACTTTAAATGAAGCCAGATTAGTGATGCTTGCTAATTTATTGTCACCCAAAAGTCATCACTCATACCATGAAATTATGTCAGCAACTATTGGTATCAGTGATGGGAAAGATATGCTAATTTACCAACATCCAAACTCTTATGAAGATATTAAAAGAACAGCTATCGGAAGAGACGCATTTGACCAGGTAGAAATTGCAAGCAAAAAAAATAATATTAACCCTGATATAGAACGATTTCATTGAGCGAGTGACATGATTATAATACAAAGTATAAACTATATCTATATTCAAAAAGCTACCTAATTATCATCATACCTAAGCTATATTTAGTAGCTTACCTGGTAGTGGAGGTGTTCTCAGTGCTACAAATGCTAGCCTAGGAATAAATTCTACTAAGCTAAATCTTCGATTAAATCGATACTGAAATTCAGCAAGATAACGTTGTGCATATTTAGCGCGAATAGCATGATAAGTACTACGTAAAGCACTTTTTAAGTTTCCAAGGATGGTGTTAACCCAATAAAATTCAGGTTCCTCTACTGATGCACGACCACCACCGCATACAATTTTATCATGAAGACAACCTGCTTCTATGACACCATTAAAACAGGCCAGTCCATCGGAGATTACGGTACTGCCCTTGGCCAAATTCTGCCTACTCCAAGCCGTTATCTCTTCTTTATTAAACCCTTTTAAAATGCTCAGTTTAATTCGTGTCGGTTGACCTTGTTTTGTTGTTTCTACGGCTGCTACAAAAGGTATTTTCCCATCTGCTCCCCTACCTCTTTTGCAACCTGTACGCTCACCACCAAGATAGGCATCATCAATTTCAATAAAACCCGACAATTGCTTGGTGCCTTCTCTTTCTTGCATCACTTTCATGAGCTTATGTTTCATTCTCCAGGCAGCTTGATAGGAAATACCTAAATGGCGATGTAATTCTATGGCTGATATACCTTTTTTGTCTTGGGAGATCAAATACATCCCTTGGAACCAAGTCTTTAATGGTAATTTGGTTGATTCAAAGATAGTACCTGCAGTTACAGATGTTTGCTGGTGACATTTATAGCACTGCTGAAGCTTTCTAGTAGTGAGTTGACAGCATTTGTCGTATCCACAATTGGGGCACTGAAAACCTTCTGGCCATCGCAATTTGTATAAGGTATTAAAGCATTGTTCTTCTGTACCATATTGTTTGAGAAACTCGTTTAAACTCAGGCCTTTTTGAAATTGAACTTTGTTGATAGCCATTATTTATACCTTCTCAATTAAGTTTCCATGCTGTTCAAATATACAGCAGTTAATGGCTTAGGTATAGTGATAATTAGGAAAAGCTAACACATAGATATGTGTTAGCTTTTTGAATCAATCATCCATGGGCTCAATCAACACCAGATTATGGCTAATATCATATCCTTATCTGGTGTCATAATTGGTTTAAAACAGCTCGAATAAATTTCATAATCTAACATAAAATTATAATTTTATATTTATTAATAAAGTTTTTTTGAAACCTCTTACAGTTGATTACCATAACACCACTGCATAAATATTGCACTTTCGTTGTCACCGTAGTAATTACGACGTACTAGTTTTTGTTTAAACCCCAATGATTCATATAATTTAAGTGCACTTTTATTTGTCTCTCTCAATTCCAGTTTAACATTGTATATATTGAGAGCAATTGTCTCTTTAAGCACATGCTCAAGAAGAGCTCTAGCCACTCCTCGCCTTTGATAAGCAGGGTTAGTGGCTATTGAGTAAATACGGACAGATAGCCTACGAACAAATACAAGTATATACCCCATTACCTCTGTTGAGGAATCATCTTCTTTAGCAACAAGGAATAAATTATTCGTTCTCATATGATAACGAAAGCTGCGTTGCGTAAGCATACCATCTGATGGAATAAATACACGATTTTCAAGCTGCACAAGCGCAGGTAGATCTTGTGCCACGGCTTTTTGAATAATGAAATCCACTGGTAATACCAATCAACGCTTGTATATTGTATACTTTGGTATCAACTTACTCGGGCGGTAGGACATTTTAACCTTCTTAAGGTTTTCAAACCCCATGTCATCACCCACATTGATGTGTGATACTCCATATTCAGCAGCAAGTTTTTTTGCAAACTCCCTAAAAATAAACTGAGCACACCCTAAAATATCAAAATCTGTTTTTTCTATAATGACACTTGCAGTATCAACATTAATTTTTTCGCCTACTGTAAACCCTTTTACTTTTCCATCAATGATAATGACCAGACCAATTAAGTTAAGTTTTTCATAGTCATTCAACATGCGTTTCACAGCAATACGCTCACTATGAATGCCATCAAGAAATGCTTCCGTTTGCTCAACAGGCAAATATTTCATGCGATCAGAAATCCATTTATTCAGTAGCTCCATAATCCCAGGGGTGTGCCTGTTTGTATCAAGTATATCTACTTCATAGCTAGGGTTAATTCGCTTGAACTTATTAATTTCATTACGCTTTGCACTGAAAGCATTACCTTTTAACTCAATCAAATCAACACAATCATAGACATAGTCTACAAGTGTTCGCTCAATAACATAATCTTCAAGTAAATCGAATAGTTCAGCTCCTTCTTCTAGCTCATTAACAAACACTGAAGCAATAAACTCGTCAACATAGTCAATCTTTGTGTATATCTGGGCACTGTTATTTTCTTCCATTAGATTAAAGCATATGGTAATCGCTTTAATGACATCATCTTGTTTTCCAATTGGGGGAAGTAACATCGAAAGCTCCCCATTGGTAAGAAGGAAGAAACAAAAGGTGTTCTCAATAACCGAATAAAACCCACTACCACCACTCAACCATAAATAGTTTGCAGCAAAAGTATAATCACTGGTATCTAGATTTAACGATGCCAGGTAACGATCCATCGTTGGCTTTGCGGCCAAATCAAAAGGTAGCAACTCGTACTGATTAATTTGAAGAAAACTCATATGTTAAAGTTCATTCTCATAGTTAATATTAGATCACCTCCCCTTCCAACAAACAGCATAAGGGGCTATACACCAACACCACATACATAACAGTTACAAACTACTCTGGTTTAGAAACTTTCTGGCCACTATTGATAGTCGCAGCCATTACATTTTTAAGACTTTAAAGGGTAGACTTTGCTCAGCCCCATGCGTCTTTTTTTAGTGATAACTCTATAGCACAGGCAAGGATGAAGAAGCAATAGGTACTTCTAAACAAGATACATAACGTCTGTCCGTAACACATACTTAGTACCTTCCGTTAACCTTTCCCCTTCATGCCAGGTTTCGTGGACAAACATCAACGCCTTCCCTGTTTCTGGCTTAACACTAAAACCACGAAAAAGGGTATCACCACCTTGATAGCCATCATTCAAATAGATCAGAAAACTCAGCCGGCTTTCTAAACCATCCTCCTTTAAACGACCATCTTTGTGCATTTTAAAACGCTGCCCTGGTGTATACTTGTAAAAACGAAACTGGCGAGATAAACATTGCGCAGTACAACCATCCAACACAGGGAGTTCAACTTGCGCTAGTTTTTGCCAAAACTGTTGAGCTAACTCAGGATCATTAAGAAAAACCCTTTCGTTATTGCGAACAAACGGCATGGATTTATAACCATTATGGGTTCGCACAGTAGCTTCATCAAAGCCAATATTTTCGGCTTGTTCAATTAGTTTGGTGCATTGATCATTTAAAATAAAGTGATTGATAGTCCATACACTATCACTGACATATTCAATAAGCATATAAAACTAATATCTCTCGTATATAGGCCAATCACTTGGATCTATACTTGAATCCTCGTCATCAAAGCTTTCAGATTCTATCTGTATTTCATTTCCAAAAGGGTCAAGAATACAGGCAGCATATCCACCTGGATGAGAACACATTAATGTAAACTTTACACCCTGATCTTTTATTTTTTTACAATATGATAAAAAGTTTTTTTCAACAAAGTAAGTAAATAGTGCGACCCTACTTTGTTTTTTATTCTTTTCCCTTATCTCTCTATCCATTTGCAGCCGTATTCCAATCTCATCATACTCAATATTTTTAGGTACAAAAAAATCTCTCTTTTGCTTAAAATCCAATATTTGAACAAAAAAAACTTCCGCAATTTTAGCATCATCTACAGGAACAAATATAAATAACTTTGGCATATTAACAATCTAATTTTGACATTGGCCTTTGACTCACTGGAGCTTCGGCTCTCGCCTTTTTAATTTGTTTAGATGCTCCCTTATAAACCTTAGCACCTACCTCTTCTAGAGTTCTTAACTCAGTTTTATAAAACGAGCTTCTATGTTTTGCAGCATCTTCACCCATATCAATAAAGACATAACCTTCTTTATGTCTATCTCTTATCCACTGAGCATTTGCTTCGTTTGCAACTATTTCCCAATTTTTTGAACCAAACCTTTCCCTTACTGCACCAGACTCTTCCATAAGGGATGTCCAATCTTTCTTAATTGTTCTAAACTCTTCATTTGGTCTTAATTTCCTCATATTCTTTGCATACGCTTCTACTGCTGCTTGACCCTCTCCTATCAGAACGTAATTTGCAAGCCCTAAAGGATCAATCCAATGCACAGGATTTTGAACGTAGCTATATAGGTTATTTCCACCCACCAACCCAATCGGATCCTGATTAATAAACCGTCCTAACCCTGGGTCATAATACCGGTGTCGGTTGTAATGCAGGCCAGTTTCTTCATCAAAGTATTGGCCCTGGAACCGCAGGTTGTTTTGGATATGTTCCACTTGTTTTCTAATGACATTGCCATAAGCCCGGTATTGAACGGACCAGACGATGTTGCCTCTGGCGTCGCTGATTTCCTGTGGAGTGCCTAAGTGGTCTAGGTGATAAAAATAAACCTGGTTATCCTGCACTAACGCAAGTGGTCGAAAAGACTCTGGTTCATATAGGTAGGTTTTATGGATATTTTGCCTGGTTTCTGATAGCAGGACATCCCCATTCCAGAGGAATTCGGTTTCACCAAAATTATCTTTTTTACTGACTCTTCGCCCGAGTGCGTCGTATGTAAACTCAGAGGTTTGGCTGGCGCTTTCAACTTTAATGAGTTGGTTTGCGTGATTGTAAGTGTAGCGAGTGACCAGTTTGCCGTTCTTACCGCGTTTTTCGGCCGCTAAATTACCGCGACTGTCGTAAGCAAAATGGCGGTCCCCTTGGAATAACAGCCGGTTACCTTGTGATTGACCATTGAGGTAATCTGTTTGCGCTAAAATAGTACCTGCAGGGTCATGGGCAAAACTTTCTTTAATAATGCCATTAACTACGGTTAGCCGATCTAGAGCATCATATTGAAACTGGGTTTCGCCTTTTTTCAAGTCTTTGATTAAGGCTAAATTACCTGCACTATCATAGCCATATTCCCGCTGGATGATTAACTGCCGTGTTTCTCGGCTACCCACTCGGTGGCGGGTAAGCCTTCCCATTATGTCGTATTCAAACTGGCTTTCTACTACCCCTTGAATACGGTTGATTTCCCGCCCGTGGTTATCACGCCTTACTTGCGTGATTAACTGGTCGTTTAAGGCTACATCAGTAAATAAACCATCAGGCGTGTAACGGTAATGAATACTTTGACCATCAGGCAGGGTGGTGTTAATTCGGTTGCCTAATGGGTCATAACGGTGGCTGATGGTTTGGTTATCCTGACTTTCTTGGGTAAGTAAGCCAAGAGCATTATATGCCAAGCTCAGTTGGCGATGAGGGTTATTGGCTTCAATTAAGTGCCCAGCAGCATCGTATTTAAAGGTGCTGACTTCACCATCACTGGTTTGTTTTTCAAGCAGTAGTCCCAGTTTATTACGTTTAAATTCGGTAATGGGAATACTGGGTTGTTCGGGGTTTGTTGGGCTTGCTGCTTCCCTTCGGTTTGCATCGGTTGTTGGGATTTTTGGCCCATCAATATGTCTGATTAATTGACCGGATTTGTTGTACTCATAGTGTTGTTCTCGGCCATCAAAACCCACCTCCTTAATCAGGTTCTCATTGAGGTCATAAACTAATTGATAGGTTTCGCCATTTTCGTTTTTCAGGCCCGTTAAATTACGTTCGGTATCGTAAAAGTATTCAAACACTTGGCCAGCAGGGTCAATGCGTTTTTTAACCTGAGCTAGCCCCTCATATTCATACTTTGTGGTGTGGCCGACTTCATCGGTAAAGGCTGTCAGCTGCCCTGCGGGGTTATACCCCAGTTTAATCTGTTTACCATTGGGTAGTTGCGCCGCAATCGGCTGGCCTAAGGCATCATATTGATAATAAGTTTGGGCCCCTTGACTGTCTTGGCTGGCAACTACCTGACCTAGTTCGTCATAATGGTATTGGGTGATTTGACCTTCGGCATCGGTTTGGCTAATTAACTGGGCTTGTTCGTTCCACTGTAGTTGCCGTACATTCCCCATAGCATCGGTAATTTGTACGGGTAAGCCCAAGGGATTGTAGTCAATTTGGGTTGGGTTAGCATCTGGATCAAGGGTTTTAACTAACAGCCCTCGCGCGTCGTATTGACGGCCCCAACGGTTACCTAATGGGTCAGTTAATGTAGTTGGCCGACCTTCGTCATCGTATTCAATCGCGTGGCTATTACCTTCCGGGTCGGTGACTTTTATCAATAAACCATCAGGACTATATTCATAAAGCGTGGTATTACCTGTCGGATCAACTGTGCTGACGACATTACCGGCATCATCATATTGGTGTTCAGTCACCCCTCCTAGAGGATCTGTTTCACTGATAATCTGGCCATTGTCGTTATAGCGATACTCAGTGGTGGCGTCACGACTATCGGTAGAAGTGCTGCGGTTTTCATCTGGGAACCAGGTAAATTGATAATCATAAATGCCATTGTCCCCCCAGTTGCGTAAACACTTGCCTTGTGGCGTGTATTGATCCCATTCGAAATAAAAGCTAAAGCCACTTTTTAAGGTACGTTGGGTGATAACATGATTGTTATAAGCGTACTTTTCCCCATGGCCTAAGGCATCCAATACCGCAACTAAATCCCCATGACTGTCGTATTGGTATTGCACGACAGGTTGGGTATCTGGTGGGGTGTCGGCATCTGGCCCTCGAGTAATGGCCGTAATCCGGCCTTGTGGATCATGATAAAACCAAACGGCCTGCCCCCAGCTGCTGGTCAATTGAGTGGGCTGTTCCGCATTACCATGACTGATATGAATGGTGTTATCACAGTCATCCCGCAGTCCAATTAATTGGCCCTGTTTGTTTGCAGCATCGCCGGTAAGTCGGAAGATTTTTTCTGGGCCTTGCTGGGGTTTAATCGAAATTAAATCATTACCTAAATCAAAAACCCGTAGTTTTTCAGTTTGGTTATAACTTTGGCCATTAGCTGGCGGTAATGGTAAGGGAATTGAGCGACCTTCCTGATTGAAATAAAACAGTTGGCTACCTGCTTGTTGAAGCTTTTCACCTAACGGGGTGGTCCAACCTGTGCCTAACTCGGCAGCTTTATTATTACTGGTACGGTAGGTGCGGCTCCAAACAAAACTCAGTGGCCCACTTAATACAAAATCCGTTTGCTCAAGTAGCTCTTCGCCTGCCACCATACTAATCGGACAACCACTGGTGCAGGTTTTATCATTACTGGGAACTTTTTGGCCATTACCGTTTTCACCCGAGGCTTTATTGGTTTTTACTTCCGGTTTTTGTTTGGCAGCCGCCACTTTTTGTTGTTTAGATTGCTTCGCATTAAAATCGCAGGATTCACATTTGCCTTTTTTTTGTTTTTTGAATTGGTTTTTGACTTTACCTATGGCATCGCCCACCATGCCACTGACTTTACTGGCAGCTTGTCCTAATGCCTGTTCAGCCTGATCGGCCACCTTACCAACTTGTCCTGCTACTTTACCCACTTGATCAGAAATTTGTCCAACGACTTTACCCGCTTTTTGCGTAGCAATTTCTGCGACTTTTTCCAGTTTTTTTAGTTGCTTGATGCGGGCCTGCATTTTGGCAATTTTTTTGCCAATATCTAATACTTTTTTCGCCGTATGCCCTGCTTTTAAAGGCTTAGCAATCGCATCACCTACATAAGGGATAACCGACACCAACGACAAAGCACCACCTAAAAAATCACCACGGGCAAAACTCATCCCCGCACCTACCAAATCAGAGGCAGGCGTTGGATCAATTAAACCAGCTACATCCACAGCAGCAATCGCCATTTCAGAAGCTTTGGCTTTTTCTAATTGGGCTAATTCCTTTTCAGCATTGGCAAGCGCTAGTTTAACGTTCATTTACTTTACTGCTCGAATTTACAAAGTAACTGTTCTTTTAAAAATATTATATTTTAATGCTGTTATTGATATATAATCTCCAAAGTGAAGGGCTATTTATACCCCTAGGGCACAAGAGCGAGGCAATGAAGCCCCAGGAGCTTATGTACAATAAGTGACTGGGGGAATTGCGAAGATAACAAAGCATAAAAGTCATTCACGAAGAAGATTTAATCCCATGCATCAATATCATAGGCTTCAACTGCCGCCTCCCATTCTTCTTCTGTCGTGGTTTCAACCATATATTCAAACCGCTCATCTTCAGGAATCGACTCATCAGTAAGACGGGCTTTAATTCCTGGCTGTTCTGCAAAATTAGGGGCAACCACAAACATCATCACTACAAAGCTAATTAAATCCACTTCATCTGTTAACCCATATTTGGCTCCTTTTTGTAGCCCCTTATAAGTCATTTCTTGCAAATCATGATCAGTTTGCCCTTCAACCAAATCCGCCTGTTCTTCTTTTAAATGCTCAACCATTTGCCACGACAAATTTAATTGCGCCTGAATGTCAAATGCCTCAACTTGCTTATCTGTCAGTTTTAACCAAGGCATGGTTAGCTGTGGGTTTAATTGAAAGTCAGCCGCAGCAGCATTATTTAAGCTAAACCAAGTATTCGCTTCCGCCTGAATAAATAACCCTTCTACCGGGCCCAACAATAGCTGTTGCTGTTCTGGTTTACTGGCACCTAAATAAGCAAATAAAACACGTGGGTCAGCAAAACGAAATAACATCGGCTCCCCTTCCGGAGTATTCACTTTAAGCAAGCTTCGCCAATGGGTTAACTGAGTTTCAAATGAGTGTGAGGATAAATAGATAATGGGAAATAAGTGATTATTAGTTGCCTCAGCTTGTTCAATACACCAGTCTAAAAAAGGGCTATCCTCAGTCACTTTAACTAAATAAGGCGAGGCATAAACCAGCTCAGCAAACTCTGTTTCCATAAATAATGGTTGGTAGTCAGGCTGGTCTTCTTTTAAAAACAACTCGGCAGGCAGCGACTCACTGGCAGCGGGATCAAATAATACATAAATAGCCCGTTTTTCATTTTGATCCAACTGAATTTCAATGGTTGTTTTAATATCATCGCATGGGGTCATTACAACATCCTTAGTCAAGCTTAATAATGAATTACTAAGCTTTTAACTTACAATTCTGTACTAACGCTTTTGCATTGGTCATAGCATCAGCCAAGGCAATTTGTTGGGCCATACTTGCAAACTGAATCCCTTGCCCTTCAGCAGGTGCTGGTGGCGGCGTTGGGGTGAATTTTTGCCCGCTAATATCTTTATCCGCTTCTACAGCCGTTGTCGGCGCATCGGGGGATGACGCTGTACCCGTTCCAGGTGAGCCGCCACTGTTAAGGCTAACCGTTGGGCCGTTTAACGTTACTCCTGAAGGATCAAATTTAATAAAAGAGCCTCCTGCCTTTATGGTTAATTCCATTGCTGCATCTAATACGGTTTTCTGGCCACTTTTAAAATGGACTTCAGAGCCCGCCTCTTCTAAATAATTATTACCAACTTTTAATTGACGACTTTGACCTATGCTTTCAGATACTTTTTGCGCGACTTTATTAAATTGGCTGACATTAACCTTATGATGGCTATCCGCCTTGATATGTTCAAAACGGTCTTTTTCGACAATTAAATGCCGATCCACCTCAACATGATCACGACGATCATTTTTAACCCTAATATCCATATCTTTTTCAGCATGGATAAAAATTTGCTCCTGCCCTTTTTTATCTTCAAACCGAATTTCATTAAAACCTTCTCCCCCTAACGAACTATTGGTTTTAGTCGTACTGCGGGTTTTATGCTCAGGCAAATCATAAGGCGGCATACTTTCGCCATTATAAACCGACCCCATTACTAACGGCCGATTAGGGTCACCATCGATATAATCAATAATCACTTCATGACCTATTCGAGGTAGCTTAAAAGCCCCCCATTCACCACCAGCCCAGTCCTGGTTTACACGAATCCAACAAGAGGTTTTTTCATCCTGCTGGCCTTCTCTATCCCAATGAAATTGTACTTTTATTCGACCATATTCATCTGTATAAATTTCTTCACCAGAGGGGCCAGTGACAAAAGCCGTTTGGGTACCATCAATGGGAATAACCAAAGGTTTTTTACCTTTCGGGCGAAAAGGTGTATCCGCTTCTACTGCAAAGTAATCATTACTGTAACTACTACCGTCATCACCGCTGGCACTATCTAATGACTGGGTTTGATACCCGGTATGATTGACTTTCTTTAGCAAATACTCCTTGTTATAGCCTTCCCGTTCATAGCGCTTTAAAGCAAAAATATAGCCTGGTATTAAACGACAACTATTACTTAATCCCCCAACTTCATAACGTTGTGTTTCATTGGCTTCGGTTTTTACTTTAGCGTAGTGTTGCCCTTCACTCTGTTCAGTATAATTGCCAGGAAATACATATTGCTGCAATTCAGAAAGTTTTTCACCAGACTGCTCAACTTCTAAAGTCATTTTAGGTTTTTCAAAGTTATAATCACGAGTGACAACTTTACCTGGCACTGTTCTCTCCAAGTGATGAAAAGTCAAGCTCACATCACTCTCGGCTTCTAAGCCAGATCTTGGGTGATACTCCAATTCGTTCAGAGGAATTTTTTGAAATACTGGTTTAGCATCACCCATTACTAGTACATGTTTATCTTCAGAATGCTCAAAATGATAATGAATTCCCTCTTCCTCCATTAAACGGCATAAGAAGTCATATTCACTTTCATTGTATTGAAGGGTATAAACTCTAGGTTGATAGTTACCGGTTAACTTTAGCTGGTAATGTTCTTCGGTTATGTTTGCTTCATCCAACACTTTTTTGATAATTTCAGGCACCGATAAATTTTGGAAAATTCGAGTACCCACTCGGTGTTTTAAAAACCAAAACTTAGGCACCATTACCAACTGGTAATGAGTAAATTTTTGTCCCCAATACATACGTGAAAACGAAGCAACTTCACCATGTATAAAACGAGGGCTATCCGGGTCTTGAATGACTAACAGCGTAGGTTTACCCACTAAACCTTCAACATCAATTTCCTTGTTAGCGCTAACTACCTCTATTGTAAACTTATATAACCCTGAAATTGTTTCTTCACCAGAGAAGTACACCACCCTGCAGTCATTTAAGTTAGCTACCTGTATATTAAAAATGCTTTCGTTTGCTGCCAATGTCATAAACCTTCCCTACTAACTAAACAATCGCATAATGACTAATGAACACACCATCTTCTGTACCCTTCCAGCATAATCTTCAGGGGATGTAGTTTTCTCGACCAACTGGTTATATTTACATCACATGTTTAACTTTTATTGTAGACTCATTTAAACTTTTACGATTATCTCTTTACGAGTGCATTCATTACTCCCTGCGTAAATAAAATACTACGCCTGCCAGATATTCCCTACATATGCTACCATCCCTATGCATTACACTTAAGTTAGAAAAAAGCACAATGCGAAACTGTTGCACTCGCTCACAGCGAACAGCTTTAATTTGGGAATACTGATGAACACTGCCTTCAATATCACAACTCGTTATTTAGCTGTTGGTTTATTAACCATTGCTATCAGTGGCTGCGGTACAGGCTCAAAAAGCTACCGTCCCGTTGGTGCATCCAAACCAGCAAACGTGGTTATTCAAACTAAAAAGCCTGCTCCAGTAAGCCAAGCGGACAGCACACAACCAACAACCAGTACCCAGACAACCTCAAGACCAACTGAGAGTACTGAGACTGATGTACATTACATTAGGCCTGGCCAGTCTGCTCCTGATTATCGACGACCAGACACAACAGCAACTAACAGCCAGCCACTGAGCAGCACAAGTACAACTCGCCAGCCCTTTAACGGCAACAGACCCTCAACCTATACAATTAACAAAATTTCAAAAACAGTAGCGGTACACTGTACCAAACAAGCGCTAAGTCAGTCCTTCAACTTTAATCGTAGAAGTAGCCAACAAGGGCCTCAAACGTTCTGCAGTTATCAATTTCCCAAACACTGTGGAAATCACCGTTTTAGCTTGATTGAATCCGGTGCCAAACAAATACTGATGTTTCATGACCAACAGTTGCAACTTAATTTGCTGGATAGCCTTAGTTTAAGTAATCAGTCCCGAGCAGGGGTATGGGATTTAGATGACTACGTTAGCTCTACCGCAAGAGACGTATCCAGTCTGTTTAGTGGTAACGCTCAACAAGATCGTTTAGTAGGCAGGATTATTCAAGCCTCTGCTAGAGATAAGCAACGATTAGCAGATAATTATATGAGAGCAGTCAGTCAAACCGCCAACTGCTTCTAGTCTTTTTTGCTTATTCGCACAAACTAACAGATAAGGGCTAACAGGGTATGTTACCCCTTATGTCACACATCAAATTAGTCTAGGTTTTTGGCGCTCGCCAATCATCATCCCCTTCAGTACCACAAACCTCATGAGTCCACGTAATTTTTCGGTAGGTAAAATGCACATCTTCAAGGTGGGTAAAATGTGCAACCCCAGGGTCTTGACAGTTAGGCATTGACGCATTAATAGCCACAATAATGGCGTCAACTATCTTAATAGTAAAATAATGCTCTTGAGTCCCTTGAGCAGAAGTACGATACCAATGGATCTCACAATTAGTCAGTCGCTCACCACTAGTTAATGCGTTGTAAAGGAGTGGCGAACTTTTATCAAATACTTTTGTTATCACTAATGGCTGGTGAACCCGTTGGCCAGTTGGCTGACCACTTTGCGGATCACGGGGAATAATGACATCATGACGAAAAGCCTCAACCAGAATTTGGTCTTCATGGCCTTCCTGGTAAATATTCCCCACTGAGTCCTCAGTGAAAGTACCAGCAGTTATTAAGCCTTGCTTTTCACCCTCAATTTTCATATACGCGGGAGTTGGCATAATCTACACCTTTTTGCTTTTTAAACATTACATAGCCTCTAGCTTGTAGATCAACTGACTGTGCTAGAGACAACCCCAACAATGGTTGCTTAACAGTGTAGACGCCTTCAGGAAGAGCGCCATATCTAAAGCCATATACTCATCACAAATGAGTTTTAGACTGTAATGAGTCATATTATGAGCGTATTTCAATAGAGGCCAGCAGCAAATAATTACTAGATTTGCCTATATATACATTTTGCAAAATGACAAAGAAAAGATTGTTTAATTGACTGGGAATTATAATTATAAAGTAAGCTCTGGAGTTATTCCGAACACAGAAAACCTACCAAAGTGGATCTAAAATTATCCATAAATTTAATGAAAGCTTATATTCTTTACAAAATCCCGTGAAATATAGTCAGTTTTTGATTTTTATAGCATAATCCAGACAA
Source organism: Spartinivicinus ruber (assembly GCF_011009015.1). Taxonomy (NCBI): domain Bacteria; kingdom Pseudomonadati; phylum Pseudomonadota; class Gammaproteobacteria; order Oceanospirillales; family Zooshikellaceae; genus Spartinivicinus; species Spartinivicinus ruber. Next base: position 990,302 of record NZ_CP048878.1, on the reverse strand, counting down.
ACACAAGTCTATATAGTCAAACATTTACCACTCATTAAAATGATTTTTATTATATAAATAACACGGTTGCACAACTACCAGTAAAAATAAAAATCAACGCAATAATAAAAATATACTCACAGTGAAGAATGGCAATAAAGCCAAACCAATTTAGCAGATCAAATTGGAACAGCTTTAGGTAAATGTCAGGAAGGCATTTATAGAAATCATTCACGAAGAGTAGAAAAGGGAAGAATATAATGAAAACAAAAACCTTATGGTCCTATGCTAGCCAATTTTTTTATTTATTAATACTTTTTTTAGCAAAGCACGTATATGCTGATAAAGCCTTTAATCAACCTGATCATAGCCCACCGATGATTGTAGGTGGCTCTCCAACCTCTGCAGCTGCACAACCTTATCAGGCTATGTTATTAATGAATGGGCGACAAGGTTGTGGTGGTACCTTAATTGACCCTTACTGGGTTTTAACTGCAGCACATTGTATCGATCAAGCAAATATTTATAACTTAACTGTCAGGGTAGGCGCTACTCGCGTTAGTGATAATGCAGGTCAAACTATACCTGTTAGCCAATTAATTGTTCATCCATACTGGATGGGACTTCAAAATATTCGTAGTGGTTGGGATATTGGCTTAATTCGACTAGCTTATCCTGCAGACGCCCGCTACACCCCTGCGAAACTACCCAACACTGAAGTCATGAATAATACGGCATCAGTCGGTCAGTATGGCACTGTATCAGGATGGGGAGCTACTCATGCAGGAGGTCGAGGCAGCGACCAGCTATTAGCAGCCCAACTTTCTATTATTTCGAATTTATCCTGTCAACAACAACTTAACTTCCCTGTGCCTAACTCTGCAATTTGTGCTGGTTATCCATTTGGTGCCTCTGCCTGTAATGGCGACAGTGGCGGTCCCTTTGTCACATCCTATGGCGGTGAATTCTACAGCATAGGTATTGTAAGCTGGGGAGAGCAGTGCTCAAGCACCAGCGTATTCACCAAAACTTATAGCTATAATAGTTGGATTACTCAAAATACAGGTATAAAACCCGTGGAATGGTAGTATCCTCTTCGCTAATTTTTTAGAATTTAGATAACAAATTACAATTGCAGTAAATATATAACCACAGTAAATGCTATATTTTACTGTGGTTATTCCTATTGATAGCTTTCTTTAGCTTTAAGCAATAAGCGGCTATTGGGGTGATATTGCAATCCTTTTTTAATAAACCGAGAAGCCTGTTGTTTGTCACCCGCTTTGGCATGATGTTCAGCTAAATTATAATACAATTTTGCCATTTGCTCTAAAGCATCTTTCAGCATAAATTTATCACTTGCCCCTAACAAGCGACGCAGTTTTCGATAAGAACTCTCTGCTCCTTTTTCATCACGCGCTTTCACTTGAATTGCAAACTGGGTTTTCAAAACTTTAACTTGTGCTGCTCGATTAGATGCTTGTAACTCTGTTTTATAAGCCGCTTCAGAAGCTTTTAAAATAGCTTGCTCATCAGCTAATCCAAATAAATTAGGGGCTAAGTTATAGGCTTTTTTTAGATCATTGCGGGCAGCAGAATAGCGTTTTGCCTGTCGCATTTGCTTAGCGTGTTCTAAATAGGTTAAAGCCATTTGCTGTTGAGTGCTCATTAACCAGTCATCGCCATTAGTTAGTTTAGATTTTATTGCTTCATATTTTTGCTCCAGTTCAAGCCCCCAGTTAGCGTGGCTAAATGGTTGACGTAACATTTGCTCAATTTCTTGTTTAATAGTTTCTATGCTGTTATTAGCCAGAATTGCTGCTATGGTATTCCTATCAACACCCTGAGTATTCTGACCTCTAACCACTCTTACCCTATCAACTAAATCAATTAAGCGCTTATCTTCCGGATAGAGCAAAATCGCCGTTGCCAAGATTTTATCAGCTAAGTCTATTTTTCCACTACGGATAGCCTCTGATGCAGCCTCACTATAAGCAATAGCCAAACGAGGATCGGATAACATGACATGCTCAGGATCAATCTTTCGCACCACTGCAATAATATCCAACACATCCCGTTCGCTTTCTTTTGGATAAATTTTATTTTCATCCAATAGCACGTTAAATTCCTGATAAAAGTAATTAATTAATTGATCCTGACGCGCTTGTATTTTATCAAATAATGCATTTAGCTGTGCGGAATCTGGATAATACCGATTGCCTTGAGAGATAACATTTCTTGCTCCAACAAAGTCAAATCGCTGCTCTTCCTTTGAAACCTGCTGCATTGCTTTTGCTTCTAGTAATTCAAGTATGGTTTTCTTAGCTTCATCAATGACTTTTTCTTGAACATTAGGTTCTTCTTGCTCAATTAGATTAAAAGCTTCCAATGCACGCTCAGATGGCAATTGATGTATAGCTCGTATAACTTCATTTGCTCGTTGATCAGCCAGGATGGATTTCACCATATTATAACCAACCGGCGCAGCCCCCAGCATTAAAGCCATTAATACCCCTACTAATGTCAGTGCCCGGCGTTTCGGCTGACCAGCAAAAGCATTAATAAATTCATCAACTGTTTTTGGTCGGTTTTCCTTATTGAAAGCCAGCGCACTGGCTAATGCTTTCCAGCGATTGCTTGACAACTGTTTTATTTTAGCCGGCTGCTTCTTTTCTTCTCGGGCTTTTAGTGCAGACAACTTTTTAAATGGATGTGTTCCGGTTATACATTCATAAATAACACAAGCAAAGGCGTACAAATCGTCCCGTATATCTGGCTCTTGTCCCAGCAACATTTCCAAACTGGCATAGGCAGGAGTTAAAGCCCCCAGCTGCCCAGCATCAAATAAGGTTTGCTCACCCTCGCCATGAGCTTGACTAGAGACTGCCCTGGCGATACCAAAATCAAATACTTTAGCAGTGCCATCACTCACAACAAAAACATTACTGGGTTTAAAGTCAGAATGAATAATCCCTCTCTTATGGGCATAGCTCAAGCCATTAGCAACACCACGGGCAATTTTCAGCACCTTTTGCATCGGCATGCCGTCGGGATAATCCTCCCGGATTAATTCATCCAGTGCTTTCCCTTGCAACCATTCCATGGTCATAAAAACCACATCGTTTTCCCGGTCAAAATCATAAACCGTAGCAATATTGGGGTGAGCTAATTCCTGGGCTTTACTCGATTCCCGCTGCAAAGCTACTAGTGATTCCGGGTGCTGACGAAACTCTTCGTTCAATACTTTAATCGCCACATAAGGCTGACGATCATTAGCCTCCTGCTTACGCCGATCCAAGGCTTTATACACCACCCCCATACCACCAGAGCCGAGTATCTTGACTAGCTCAAATCGTTCTTTTAAAACCGAGCCAACCCGAATGGTCGCCCGGCGTGGACCACCACTAGGATTACTACTATGAGTTAGTGGCTGGGAAGTAATAGGCTTACCTGATAACTGAGTAATATCCTCAGGCAAAGCACCTGTAGCAGCTTGTCCCACTACTTCAGATAACTGATCAGGTTTGCTAACAACTGTGGCTTCATCAGCTACAGTTGTCGTATTTTTAACGTTAGTTGAGTATTTTCCAGTGACAATGGTTTTATCTTCTTCATCAATATTATGATCAGCAGCTTGCGCTTGAGATGGCTGATGGGGTGGAATTACGACAGTTTTATCATCACCGACCAATTGTGTTTTATCACTGTCTACCAACTGGTTTTTATCTTCATCTACTGACTGCTGGCCAGTTGGCTGAACATCGGCATCATTAGTTGGCACTTCATATTTACTGCCTAGTTTTATTTTTTTATGTTGTGTCTTATTATCCGATGCCATATTTGCTACTAATTTATATTTAATACGCCAAGTGATTTACAAATTACTGTTAAGGTTTTTTTGAGACTGCTACCAAAGAAGACTAAAACCCATATTCAATCGACCTTTCTTCAAACACATCAATTACACTAACAGTTACATTATCTTTGGCTCGCCCGGCTACTGTTTGTTCAATTAGCGCTTCAACACACACTTCAGGTGTTTCATGTTCCAGTGCTTCTTTTATTTCTGCTGCAGGCAGCTCTCCATACAAGCCATCGCTGCAAAGCAACAAGCGATCACCAGGCTCTAAATCAAAAACATTAACATCGACTTTTAAATCTCCTTCAGTGCCCACGGCTCGGGTAATCACATTTGACTGCGGGTGATTAATCGACTCTTCAGGAGTAATAATGCCATTATCAACCATTTCCTGAACCACTGAGTGATCATGACTAATTTGATAAATTTTGTCGCCACGATAAACATAAAGCCGACTATCGCCGGCCCAAAGACAGGCACACTCATTTTCAAACAAAAAGGCAACAACGACTGTACTACCAATTATGTAGTTACCCGGCTTAATCGTTACATCTTCCTGCAACCGCCGATTAACTTCTTTTAATGCAGACACAATTTGTTCAATACCCTGGTCTAACGAAACAGCTTTGGGTAACTTAGCTAAAGACTCAACAATTAAGCGGCTGGCAACATCACCAGCATAGTGTCCTCCCATACCATCAGCGATTGCCCAAATGTGGTTCTCTTCCCCACTATAATAAGCATCTTCATTAATAACTCTAACATTACCAGGGTGTGTATCAGCAGCAGACTGAAAGCGAAGCTTACATGGCATCATTAAACTTATTTACTCCATAAGTGTGGCTGAATCAGTATGGCTTATTGCATTGCCTAAGTTCAACCATCCTCCTTCATGCCACATGCCAGTCAATAAACTGGTAAATGCCGGCAGTGCAGGAAGTCCTTCACTGCATAACAATGCCGGTTGAATTTGTGTGGTGCCTTGAGTCCACCAGAAACTGTAACTATTAAAGAGCTTATTAATTAAATATTCACTAACAGCCGGCATGGCTTGTAATGGTCTTATTTTGCCCACATCAAGTGTTACCTGTAAATGAGGACGACTGTGCATTTTAGCCGTTGTACCTGTAAATAAGTCATCCGCTTGTCGTATGGTGGGATTGCCTAGCTTGTTAAGGTCCTGTTCCATGGTTTCTAAATCGAAATCATCATCCAGCACGCTATAGGCGATATCTTCCAACCTCTCTATCCAATAACCACACTCTGCCATTAGTTTCATTGGACTTATTTTTTGTTGAATATGTCCAGCAAAGGTTAATGGAAAGTAACGCCCCACTTTATCCATGCTGGGGATAATGACACCATACCAGATGCCCTCCCCACAAACTCCATCAGATAGCAAGAAGCGCCAAACCGGCGCATTCAAATACAAATTAAGCCATTGGTCAGCAAGCACTTTCTGGCTATGAGCAATTCCCCCTTGTAACCACTCATCCCAATGATCTAAAAACTCCCGCGGTAACCGGCGAGAGATAAAGTCCCCATGGGAGGGGATCTTGCCATAAAAGCCTGTTAACAACATAGCTAATCCACTATTTAAAGTCTTTGCCTTTTTTATTACCCACTGCGTAGAGCCAAGCCATTCGCACAGGGTAATTTTATAGCCTGTTTACTGCGCGATAACTTCTCAACAGCCGGCTATTAAATGGGTTAATTACACTGTTTGCTGAGATTTCATAATCAGCCTGCCGTCCATCTAACTGATAAGACACCCTAAACCGATCAGCAATACTGGTATTAGACACTTTAAAGTGATCCATCATCCTGAAAAATGACCAAGTACCTTTTTCTTTGTAACCAACCCGTAAGCCGTTTAAGTCTTCAAAAATAATACCAGACTCATTTAAACTATTATCCACAGGCCAAACCAACCGCGTAGGCACCCTTGGGCCATGTCGATAAACTAAGCGTTGACCATCAATATTCAGCTGAAATTTACCAATATTGGCATCCAAATAAACTGGCTTCATGGCAAACTTAACATTGGGTTGTTTTGCCCCATCAGGGAAAAATACCCGGCGGATTTTGTCAGAGGTTTCAAACTGTTTTAAAGCACTACCGCTAATTCTGATTGACTGGCCATCAACCTTTTTAATACTCCAATTACGGCCACGAGTATTCACAAAAGGTTTGATATATTGCTGGAAGAAGTTATCTTCTACCCCACCAGGACGGAAATACTCAGAAAAGTCACGCAAGGTCACTTCGCGCTGGCTATTACCATATAAGGGATAACGACCATCTAAACCTTTTTTGTACAAAGGTAAAACCGTATTAGCATAAATTTGATTGAGATAACCATTTGCACCACCAATCATTAATTTCCAGCTTTGATCAGCAATATCCATTAACCAATATTTAATCGGCTCTGGCGTGGTTGCCGCTATGGTACGCACTTTACGAATATGTTCATCACTGCCGCCAATTTTACTTTTGGCTGCTTTATAAGACGCTTCTGCTGGATCACTACTTTGTGCAATCGATGCCACATAGCTTTTCAAACCATTTAACGTATCAATAATCCGATCCAGCTCACTATTACGGTTATCACCTGCATCACTGACTTGGTTAACATCACGAAAGTGTTTTTCAACCGGTGTTGCAACTGCACTACTAATCGCGTCAGTTTTGATATTGGATTTTTTCGCAACTTTACCTGCCACTCTGGCTAAGCGATCAACTTTAGGTGTTCTAATACGAGCTGCTTTTTTTATTTCGTTGGCTTGCTCCAACTTATCTAAATTACCTTCAGTAAATAACGACAGTTGTGTATTTTTCCTCACATCATCCAATACTTGCCTAAATGGTGAGTAGCTACCTGTAATCTGACTTAACTGATTAGCAGCCTCTGATAAGTTGGCAAATGGCTTCAACCGTAGTTGATTTAAGCCAGTCTCCCAGTGTTTGTTGTAGTCTTTAAAATACAAACTCTGTACTTGATCATGAAATTTCTTGATATCTGCTGGGCTATAATCAGTTTTTGAAGTACCCAATACCCAGTTATCTTTAGCTAGCTCAGTTAAATACTTTAAGCTCTCTGGTTTAAAGGTACGATAATAACCATCATAGGTGTACAGGTTAGGTATTTTATGATCTGTATTGGTAAATATTTTGTTAATTTCTTTACCCAATACATCTTCAAAACTACGATAACGATCAGGCTTGATATAATCTTTTTTAATTTGTGAATAAACTTGTACTGGTAAAGGGATTTTTCGCAACTCGTAGCGAGCACGTTCAACTAAGTCATTATCCAACTCTACAGGCTCAAAGCCGCCCGCAATTAAATCATCCAAATATTCCTTAAGGGTATTTTGTTCATTAGCTTGCCCCGGCAACGTTGCCTCCCAGTCCAGTGCCATCCAGTTTTTAATAAAGTCTTCATTGCGCCGCTCTGGCATACCTAACATTAAATAGGCTTTTAGGGCCAGCAATAAATATTCTGGTTCATTAAAGCCACTGCGCATTTGCTCTTCTAATCGCCTTTTTATCGAAGGCAAATAAACTTCTTCTAATTGATTATAATAAGCCTGCCGAGTAACCGGTTTAATTCGATTCCCCTGATATAACCCCAGCCTTTCGGTAAAAGCGATATTATCCGTATCAAACACACCAATCGCTTCTTTTAAAGGTGAAATAACCGGAATTGTATCTACCTCACCATAATGCCGAGTCAGTTGCTTTTTGCCTTTTTCAAATCCTTCTAACTGATCTTCAACATCATTTAATTTCAACTCATTTTGCGTAAAACTAGTGGACCAAGCAAAAGCCCCCAGAGCCGCTGTACCGACTACAGCCCCATATGAAGCCCTTTGTACCCACAAACGGCTACTTTCATAACGCCTATTAAGTCCGACTAGTCCTGCCTCAGCAAAAATTAAATCGTTAAGCAAACGAGTGATGAAATAGCTTCGTCCAGTGCCTGCTGCATTTGGCTGCGCAGCCATACCCATTTGATTGGCATAACTATCAACCACCCGGTCAATCATAGTGACATTCTGGGTACCACTGGTGAAGTAGAAGCCACGGATATATGGCTTGTCATGAAAACGAGAGCCAGAGAATACTTTTTCAATAAAATCACTAACAACTGGCTTTAACTGCTGTATTTGCTGGCTAAAGGTTAAAATTCTGCCACGACGGTTAACATCTCGTTCTTGATGAATTTTTGTCAACATTTGCTCATCAAGTCGTTTGATAAGCTGCTCAAACCCCTGATTAAATAGTTCAACAACATTAAATTCATCTTTTTCTGGGAAAGTGGTTCCCCACACCTGAGCACGTTCTTCTCGACCTAAATCTTCAAAGAACTCATTAAAGCCAGTAATTAAGTCACACTTGGTAAACATCAAATAAACAGGAATTTTAATGCCTAACCGCTTATTTAACTCTTGTAACCGTGCTTTAACTGCTTTGACATGGGTTGTGGTTTCTACTTCGCTTTGGGCAGCTAAATCCTGCAGGCTAATCGCTAAAACCACGCCATTAATTGGACGGCGCCGACGGTTTTTCTTTAACATATCCAAAAAGCCTAGCCAAGCCGTAGCATCAACACTTGCATGACTATCTTGGGTGGTATAACGCCCTGCGGTATCAATTAGTACTGCTTGATCGGTAAACCACCAATCACAGTGGCGAGTGCCCCCTATTCCTTTTAAAGCTTCTTTACCAAACCTCTCAGCTAATGGAAATTCCAAGCCTGAATTCACCAGTGCAGTGGTTTTACCACATCCTGGGGGGCCAATAATAATATACCAAGGCAGTTCATAAAGCCCCTGGCCTTTACTACCTTCAGTTTTTTTCAGCACTTCCAGCGCTTCAGCAAAGCGCTCTTGTAATATACCTAACTCTTCTTCTGATTCATTGCCCGTATCAAATTGTTGAGACGCAGCATCCTCTTGGATACCTTGGATAAACTCATTATTTTCTTTTTTCGCCTTCATTGAGAGGCGGACATTATTAAGCCCCCATAAGATTAAAATCGCCATTATAATCAGCAACCGAACTACTTCACCTGCTAATGGTTTCTTTTCAGCAATGGCAATTAAAGGGCCAACGAACCAGATTAAAATACATAAAGCAACCACTCCAATTAAGGTGATTACCCATTTTTGCTTAATAAACTCTATGAATCGCTTCATGAATACTATCCATTAAAAAAACAGCACACTTTTCCGGTTATTGGCTCACTCTTCAGTGGCAGTCTCTTCTTCAGTTGCTGCAGGTTGTTCCTCAATTGTTGCTGCTGGCTGCTGCTCTTCAAACTCAGTTTCTTCAGGGATAACCCGCCCTTCTTTTACCAAAGGTTTAAAGCCAGTTTCTAATGCGATTGTTTCTTTATTAAGGAAGTAAGCAAAGCCAGAGTACATACCCAACACAATCACTGCACCAACCACTGCCACCACCCACAATGGCACAAAACGTATTAAAACATTTCGACGATCTTGAATGCCTTTCCACTGGGTAGACAGCTCACGCTCATGATCACCTTTTAGCATCCGCAACTGCCGGTATAAATCATCACGCAACTCTTCCAGCTTGACATTACCCCGGTCGATAACACGATATTTACCTTCAAAACCCAGGCTAATCAGAATATACATCAGTTCGAGTAAGTCTTGATTACGATGTGCATCAGAACGCAGCCGCTCTAATAAAACAAAGAATTTTTCACCGCCCCAGGTTTCACCATGAAAAATACTCAACAAGCTACGTTTACTCCACTGAGCCTGGCTACCCCATGGAGTAAGGGCAATGGTTTCATCCAGATAAGTGCAAAGCACATAACGGGAGGCGCCTACTACTTTTTCTTCAATATTTTGTTGGCGCGCTTTCATTTCGAAGTTTTTTATTTCCTGGCAAAGCATATCCCGCAACTGCTCAACATTGCTTTCCTGTGCTTGATTACGCAGCCGAATTCCCATATTAATCAGGGGGGAAGCCGCATTTACTAGGGAATTAACACCTGTTACTTCACGACTAACAACTTGTCGCCACTCATCACTGAAAGTTGCCGGTTGTTGCTGATAGGCAATATCAGGTTGACCAGAAGGAGCCATAGGCTGCTGGGCCATCCCCCGATTACGACGACCAGGGGTAGGTTTGACTGGCTGACCAGAAGATTGATGAAAATTAACTACTGTTTTATCCGAATTCTCGTCGAATCCATCCATGCCAATGCCTCTGTTTTACTGCTGTTTAATTGCCCAGAACTCTAACTCTAAGCCAGGAAAATCCCCTGCCACATGGAAGGCGAAACCACCAGATTTAGCAATGCTTGGCCAGATATCTGAATGAGGATCCAGCTGGAAGTAGCAAAAACCAGCATGATAGGGAATTTGGCGCGGTGCCACATTTAATGGGGAAATACGAATACCAGGCAACTGTAGTTTAACCAACTGCTCGATTTGCTCCACGGTGCCTATTTTTACCTGTGATGGAAAACGGCTGCGAATAATTTCGTTAGCCACACTGGCTTTTGCTGCCAGAATGAAAACTGCTGAGCGGAACAAGTTACGATCATTAACCGTAGCCACTCGAACCCCATAACCACGATCTTGCAGATCAAGTCGCACGGCATTTTGTTCCAATACTGTGCTGAGTGATTGACGCAAATCAGCCATGACTTTCATAAAAGTGGTTTCTAGATCATCGTGCTGATAGGTAGGTAAATCGGTTGGCCGTTTTTGTTTAGTGGTAAAAGTAGCCAGTTCACCAGCTAGCATCACTAAATGGGTATAAAATGTTTGAGGGTGCAAAATATCTAAACTGGCAACATGCTTATAATAAGGCTCATGTCGATTAACCAACTGCAACATTAAAAAGTCAGCGATATCCGACATCCCTTGTTTGGCAGCCCCTTGTAACCTAGCTGCTAATGCTTCTCCACGGTGATTTAATAATGCTTGTACTTCACTTAAATAACTTACCAGTTTGGGAACTGCCTTAATATCAACGCAGGGAGGAATATAGTCTTCATCCAGCACGATACTTTTATCTGGACGAGACTCAATGATCTTGCAAACTCCAAGTTTGACATAAGCCCCTTCCACATCATCTTCTAGCTTCAAGGTCAGCCTTAATTGCCCGGTTTTAATCTCAGCAATCGTGTCATCACCTGCATTACTGTCGTGTACGACAGTTTGGTTATGAGTGAACCTGGCAACAAGTTGATCATCGGAGTTTTGATCTGCTTCGATATCATCCACCGATGATAAAGGGCAAACCAAATAAACCATCTTTTCTTGGATATTTTCTGGCACATCCAATGCCAGCTGCCCATTAGCCGTATTACGCACTGAAAAAAGAGTGCCATCAGGTAGCACCCCATCACAGCTATTTATAACAATTTTCCCCAGAGCCAAGTGTTGCTGGTCAATACTTAAGTTTTTCACCCCCCAACTGTAAGCCAAACAACTACGTAATCGCTCTTTTAGTTGAAAATCATAAAAACGGTCATGTTGCTGAAAATGCTGTGGCCGTAAAAACATGCCTTCTGACCAAATGACTTTATCCTGCATGGGCATTGATGTGTTCCTTAACTTCTTGAGGCTGTTGCAAAAGCTGCTTTTGCAACAGCCTCCTGACAGAATGCTATTGAGTTAAATTAATACTTAACCGGTTAACCAATAAGGTAGCGGAACTACGCTCTTTGGGTTTCACTGGTATAACCAAGCGCCAGTTAGCATTTTCAATGTCTCGATAGGCTGCCAGCACTGCGACAAAATGAGTATTAGGGTGCAGTAGCAGCCGGTGTTCTACTTGGGTGCCTGGGCTAAATTCATGCTCTTCCTGATTTAACAGACTGCTACCCAAGATTTGTTGCGGCTGCTGATATAAACCAAAAAACTCTGCATTTTCAAATACGGTGGGTGTTGTTAACTCAAACAGTCGTATAACCACTGGCGATGGGCGCTGATTATGGTCTGGGTTTACATCCGACGCTACTATATACTTTAAATCTAACTTGGTTTCGTTTGAGGGCATACAAGCACTTAACAAAAAAACTGCTGAAAGCAGCATCAGCCACTTTGCTAACAGCTGCCCAAGATATTTTTTAGCAATAATGCTCTCTCTAACTGCAAGCTTCACTTTCTAACCTCCTTTCTTACCGTTTAAATAGGCTTGCACTTGTTTTTCATAGGCATTGGCAAATTCATTACCAAATAAAGACTGAAAAACATTTTCTTCTTCTAAAATGTCTTGATAAAACTCTTTGTAGGCTTCCCAATAACGGGCACGTTTATTACCTAACACCATCCCTTTGCTTTTTGAATCTTCAAATTTCTGCTCCAACCGCTCAGGGTCAAGCCGTTTTAACATATAGTTGAGTGCCGAACGCGTCGCAGACATAACCGCCAACTGATGTATTTGAAAGTCATTTAGCGCTTCTTCCACTGCTTCAACAGGATCAAGATAGCCTATCATTGGATTAACCAGCATTTGCTTAATGGCTTGTTCTTCATTCACACAAAACTTCAACGGATTATTTTCTTGAGTTTGAATCATGGTGACTGACATCCGAAACTCATTCTTCAGATTAGCCCGACTCATTAATAATTGAATCAACCCACCGATGGTTTTTCGGGTGATTTGGCCAATAATTCTTGGCAACACTTGCAGCTGCTGAGGTGAAACCGCATCTGGGTCAATACCAAGCTCATCCAGCAACATTAAAAATGCTTTATCCATTTTCACTGGTGCTTGAGGAACAGTTGGTTGCGGTGGTGGTGATGACTGGGCAGCTGGCTGGTTGTGGTTTTGGTATTGTCTAATTACCGGCTCTTGGTGGCTGGGCTGGGCTGGTTGTTGTGGTCTTGAGCTAGCTGGTGGCTCTGATACTGAACTAGCAGATGGCTCTACCTCAAACGATGACGACTGAGGTATGTCTGGTTTTAGCTGTTCCAGTGGTGTCTGATTTGCAAAGGACATTTCTGGCTCTTTTTGTTCAAAAGAGTTGAAAGACTCCTCTGCAAATGGACTTTTTTCTGTTGGGTCTTCCTCTGTTTCTGGCTTATCAACAAAGCCAAACATGGTTAGCCCAAACCCGCCATTTTCAGTAGACTCGCTGCTTGGTTCTGGCTGAGCAGAGATATCTTGATCAGGTATATCTGCGGGTACCTCTTGAAAAGACTCAGTAGTAAATTGGTCAAACGCGCTGAAGCTCTCCCCAGAAAAGCTGTCATTACTAGAAGACTGTTGTTCATCAAACGGAAAGATAGGCTCTTCTGGCGCTGCCTGTTCTAACTCTGGCCGTTGCTTAAAATCTTCAGAGAAGGTTGGTTGTTGTGGCTCCTCAAAGTCTGGGAATGAGTCTTTTTTAGCAGCAAAGTCATCAGCTGGCTCTTGCGACTGGGGTTCTGGTTGACCAGCAAAATAATCAGTCGGTGGCTCTGTTTTCTGCTGCTCGGTGGCACCACCAAAGCCAGCTAAAATATCTTCATGGGGTTTTCCCTCAGCTGGCTGTGGTAAGTTATAAGGGTCTGGATCAAGCGCAGAAAAACTCTCAAAACTTTCTTCGCTGCTTTGCTCTGGTGGGGGGTTATCTAAACTGGCGTTAAAGTTTTCCCATTGGCTTTCTTGGGGTTTAGGTGGCTCGAAGTATGAGTCCATCACTGAGTCATGATCTTTTTGTAATCCATCATCACTTAAAAAGCCTTTATAAGGATCATGGCTACCACCACTCCCAAAGCCATTTAATAAGTCATCTCCACCAAAACCACCAAACGATGAAGACTCTGCTGGTTTTTCATCACCAAAGGCTGAAACTGGATCAAAACGGTCTTGGTCCACAGCTGATTGAATTAGGTTATCTTGGCCAAAACCTGCTGCGGGATGGCCAAAGTCCCCCCCTGTAAATTCTGTTTTATCAAAGTTATGGGGTATACGGTGGGCATCGTCTCTGACTTCAACCACCATTTCAAAGTCGGCAAGTTGAAGCCTGTCACCATGCCTGAGTTGATATTGATTCTCACGCCCAAGCGGTTCTACAGAACCATTGATAAATACACCATTAGTACTTGTGTCAGTGAGATAAAAGGCCCCATCACGATAGTTGATGGATAAATGCTTACCAGAAAGATGACGTTGTTTATCTGGCAACACCCAGTCACAACCAGCAGATCGCCCCACTGTACCACCAGAGGTTTGAAACAAACGGCTGGCCTCAGAACCCATTTCATGTTTTTGAGCACTTACTACAAGAAGCAACAGCTCCATGTTTCTGATCCCTTACTTCTGATGAGAATGTTACAAAGATTTACAAGCCCAACCACAAGGCGAGAGCCGAATAAAAAGCACTGCTGATTACCACCGAATAAATAATGAGCGCCGTTTTTCAGTGCCTGGCTAGTAAGCGTAATAGTATTGCAACACCCTCTAGGTTTGACGAAAAAGCTAAAAACAGCTGCCTGTTTATTCCACTTCATGATAAAGCCTACATCTGCTTCCTTAAACTGGCAAAGTAGCGAAAAGCCTGCTTTGTTATCAGCCGTAGCGAGAAACTGTCTTATAATTCACACTTCTTAAAGGCAGCAGCAATTATTCAACATATTGATTAAAAATGCACATTTCAGCTGAATCGACTGACTAAAAAGCACTCACTTAATCATTAAAAGTAGTACAACTCTACCTTGCTGGGGGAGCCTCTGACGTAAATAAAAGGAAACACAATTTTCTAACAGTTATCTTTTAAACAAGCTATTAGACTTAAGATGAAAATACTATTGGTTGCGCACTAGAATATAGTGAACAAAGAGTAGACATATTATCTTAATAAATAACCCTCACTTATTTTTTTCAATTTGGCTATAGCCAAGTAAAAGTCATCCGGGTATAATCCTGCCTCCATTCCGGGCCCATAGCTCAGTTGGTTAGAGCGTCCGACTCATAATCGGCAGGTCCCAGGTTCAAGTCCTGGTGGGCCCACCAGTTTACAGCAATAAGAACAAGCTTCTTGTTGTAACAAGACACTAACAAAACGCCCAAATCACGGGTGTGTCAACAAAGTGTCAGCCCTAACCCGGGGTTACCCAATTATCTCGATTAACGCACCGAGATGGTTATTACAAAGCCGGCTAATGTCGGCTTTTTTGTTTAAAAATACCCATTAAATCCCCTGTTTATTTATTGCCCTTATAAACCCATTAATCACCATTGCGCTAGCAACTAAAAAAAGGCCGATGTAAAATTTAACCTATTTCAGTCAATATCAGTTAAAATAGGTAAATATTTACATACCCCTATTACACTAGTAATGCAGACAGTTGACAAAAAAGCGGATAAAAAAATACCCAACAGCTAAAGAAGCAATTGGGTATTGATTGACACAAAAAAGCAGAGTTAAAAAGTAACGCTAAAAGGTGGTCGTCTCAGCCGGTTGTTTGATTGCTAAAAACTGCATCAGCTTCATAATATAATCAATCACCAGGGTCATCCCTTCCCGATCAGCTACGGCATAATTAATAATATTCCCATCTGCTTCCTGCTCACCCAGCAAAGTTTGCAGCAAGAAATTCAGGGTTTCAGCCTGAGCAATTGCATCTTTTACTGACAGCTGAATAAAGGGATTTAATTCGTGTAGCTCAGCCTCACACAACCAATACACTTTATTTTTACCGACTACCTGAATTTTACCGGCAGCTAAGGCTTTTTCTTGTTCAGGGGTTAATTGAATCGCTTCCATTGTCGTTATACCCCCAGCCCTAATTGATTACGGTTTTGCCCTAACAATTCCAGGTTAGGCATGGGTTCACCTAAGCAATTACACAAGCTTGTTAAGCGACGTTTTAATAAATCAAAAATAAACGCATCTTGGGTATGGCTTAATTCTTTCACTAATTTCACAATGGTTTTAGTGATTTTAACTTGGTCTTGTTGGCTCACCTGGTCATAACAACCTTGCTTACGAATAGTAGGGATAATTTCACAGCACACCCAATTGGTAAAATCTACGGCTAGGGATTTATTCGAGCGAAACACCAACCGATACAAAGCCGGCTCGCAAATAATATACATATCCTGTTGAAAATCCCCATTCGGTAAGCTGGCAATACTGATCCACTCGGCTGGAATATTCCGCAGGGATTTACCTACCCCCTGCCAACGTAACCCCACCGCCTCACAAACATCCTTAGCACAAAACCAAATCTCACCACTGTGATGTAAGGCAGTACGGATTTTAGCGCGATTATATTCAAAGGGATTAGGGACGATATGATAAGGGTTAGGTACTAACTGAAAGGGAGTACTTGCATTTAAAGTAGCCATCCTGGCCTCCTTGGTATTTTAGTTTAAAAGCCTTTCGGGAAAGGCAGGTGTCAACTACCGTACCAAGACGGCGGGGGCTATTCCCATAGAATGGTATTATATTTACCCCTCTCCACCCGCCATAACAAACATGCATGGCAAAGCAGGATTGTGCGCAAACAACAGGCACAAAAAAACCGCAAATCTGACGGGTGCGGAAACCGCTTGGTATTTAGTAGTGATTTAAGGCTACACCTGAGGTGTGTTAGGTGTCAAGATGTTGGAGTGTGAAGGTTTAATTTAATTTTTATAAACTATGAATCACTTACTCTACTCCTCTTTCCTTGTAACTGGTTCCAACCAATATTTATATTTCAACAAATAAAAGTACCTATATAATAAATATTCCAAACGATAATCGATTCACATAAAATAAAAAATACTCACCCTCCTAAAATTGAAAATGATTTCATGCTCACTACCAGTTACTTTCCAATTATTTCAGTCGTAATAGATCTAACATTAGGATTAGCCATTAATCCTTGTATCTTAGGGTTGCTTTGCAGTGCATTAAGATCACCACTGCTAATAAGACGCATAAGCTCCGGATCAGCAAGAATAGCTTTTATCTGTGGGTCATTCTGTAGCGTTTGAATAGCTGTCATTGCTTTAGGGATATTAACAATAGAATTGATTGATAAATCATTTCCTGAACTAGAGACAACTTTCCCTTTGCTGATTGAGCGAACCTTACTTTGCTCTATCCGCACTTGCCCTAAGCTAGACGTATTGATTAAATAAACCCCACCATTGAGTGAAGTGACATCTCCTACAATTATAGTTCCATCTACCAACTCAATGGTTTCAGAAAATGTTGTTACACTGATAAATAATCCAGCTGATAATATAATAGTTTTAAGCATGGAAAACATAGTTCACCCTATAGTTACTTAACGTATCAGAAACCTTATGCAAAGAATCTACAAATATTTCGAACTTATTAAAAAAACAGACTTTTATTTACTTACTTGCATCAATCCCCATTTGCAACGACTTGATATTATTTATCAATAAACGATTAGGGTAGTAATCTTGGTATTTTATATGAGAGCTAATTTCAGCCAAAATCTTCTTGTTTAACCAACATAATGCATGGTTATATTTGGTATCTTCAGATATTTCATGTAAGTACATACTCATATCTAGTAGGATACTCGCACATGCTATTCTTGCAGCACTATCCAAATTTCCTCCTCTTTTTTCTTCAATCTGAGTAATAAAGTAACTATCTAAAAAGCTAAGAATAGCTTGCACATCATCACTTTGTAGCTTTTTCGTTGATTGCAGTTCCATATATAAAGTTCCTACAGGATATTGAAAAATCAAAATAAATTACATTTCACTATATTTAAACTTGAAGCTGTTTTACATAATTCACTCTAGTTAGACTTGTATATTAGTCTAACCCTTTTGCTAAAAGTTCATTTATTAGCATATACTTAAATAAGTAACTTAACTTTCCCCACAAATATTTTAAGGTCAATAAAATAGGTGTTCTCATGTCAGTAATCAATAAAAGAGAGTTAAATTATATATATCATTGGAAAACAAAATCTAATGATTCTAGACTAAAAGGAAACTTAGGGATGGATTTATTCAATAAAAATGAAGGTTATGAAGTTCTAAACCTTATTAACAAGATTGCGCAATCAGAAGGTTACTCAAAAGATGAAGCTTTAATGATCGAGAAGCTAATCAAGAGAAATTTTCATGCTAACAATATATCTCAATCAAAGGTTTACCACTGGATTAAAGAAGAAATGGAAAAATTAGACAATGAAAAATAGAGTTTTTATCTCGCAATACAGTATTTTTTATTAGCTGTTAAAGCTTATAGCTTTTTAACCAAGTTGTTTCTATTTGCTATTCCATATAGTTTAAAACATTTGAACAAACATAAATTTGTTTATTAAATCACATACCCAAGTACTGAGAAATAATGACATGTCGTACCTGCTAAAACAAATAAATGTCAGATGAAGTGGCCAAACTTTAAGCACGAGCCTGTGGCAAAAAAATGACTCCGACTGTATCCCCCGCCAAGACAAAGCGATATCTGGCATTGTATGTTCAGGTCTAATGGAGCCGGACTCTTGCCAATGGGTAGTGAATGATAAAGTGTAGATGAAAGGTAAAGCAGTATAACTCTCGAAAGAAAGATGCTAACACCAACAATAATACCAACATCGCCATATTTAAGAAATGGGGCTCCAATCAATACCGCAATCAAACCGATTCCGTGACTGATGCTGTTTACAATTTCTTCTCCTTGAGATTGTGGATGGCTAGAAGTTATAAGCAACATTTTGATATCACCTATTCGATATAATGAATGGGTATTTACAGGTGGGTATGGTACGTACTATGCCGAATTAAAACCTTACTAAGTTAGTAACCCACTTAATTATCCAGTTTTTTTTCAAAAGCAGCCCATAAACTCAACAGTGAGATACCTAATATTGCAGAAAACAATGACGCTGAAAAAATCCCCAGCTTGGCAGAATTGATTAGGGTTGGGCTAAAAGCTAAATTGGCAATAAACAACGCCATTGTAAAGCCAATACCTGCCAAAAAGCCTCCCGCCAATAATAATAACCAGCTTAAGTTCGCTGGGCGTGAAGCTATACCTGTAAATACAACTATCCAACTGAAGATAAGTACTCCTATCGGTTTACCTAGTGTAAACCCCAAAAAAACAGCTAAGGTAATGGAGTTTCCAAAATCTGTGAAATTTATTAATATTCCAGCATTAGCAAAAGCAAAAAGTGGCATAATAACGAATCCAACCCATGGGTGTAACAACGCTTCCAATCGCTCGACTGGTGATAGTGCTTCACGTGCTGCAGCCTCCGCTGTTCGTAATGCCATTCGGTGATTCGTGGCTTTTTTTTATGATGAGCTTCTGGCATCACTCCCACACTGTCCAAAATGGTATGCAGATGTTTATCAGTTACCCATTTAACGGTTGGTGTCATCAAGCCAAGGATGATACCAGTAATTGTTGCATGTACTCCGGATGCATCAATTATGAGCCAAATTATCCCACCTATTAGAAAATAGAGAGTTATGCTTCGAACACCAAGCAATGTCATAACCCTCACAATAACAACGCCGATAGCAGATAAGGCAAGGATTTCCCAATGAATGCGACTACCATAACCAATGCTTACAACTAGGATAGCGCCAATATCATCAACAATAGCTAGTGACAGCATAAATATTCGTAAACTCTGGGGAATGCGAGCCCCCAGTAATGCCAGACACCCAATAACAAACGCTGTATCCGTTGCCATTACGGTACCCCAGCCATTCTGGCCTGGCTGACCTAGTTGCAGCATTAAATAAATGGTAGCTGGTATTAACTACCTCCCAGTGCCGCCGCTATTGGTAAGGCTGCCATACATGGGGTACGTAACTCACCGAGCACAAGCTCCCGTTTAAGTTCTAGTGCAATAAGAAAAAAAAACAATGTCATTAAAGCTTCATTGATCCATTCACGTAGTGAGCGACTGAATTCTAGCGAACCAATATGAATACCTATTGGAATTTCCCATATTGCCATAAAAATATGGCTCCAAGAAGAATTAGAAAGTACGAGTGCCGCAATAGTAAATAATAAAAGTACCCAGCCCACAGCTGTTTCAATGTGCAAAAACCGCTTTACTGGCCTAGCTAACCAGTCAATGAGTTCTTTGGGAAGTTGAGTTGGATGCCCTCTATCATTAAGTTGGTTATCGCTTTTCATATTTTTTATATCAGACAATCATTCGAAAAAATAACTTCAAAATAAAAATAAATTAAAAGACTCTCTTAAGAGCACCTTTAATAATTTTATCCGGTACAGTATTACTCTTTAATGTTTATACTTACGTTATTATCAGGACTCATACCTTTTAGAAACTTGAATAGGTCACTGTCAGTGGATAAAACGAGGGTTGTATTTTTGCCAATAATAGACTTATAGGATTGCATCATGCGGGTAAACTCATAAAAAGCAATAGCTTCAGGGCTCTGGTTATACGCACTTGAATAAATTTCAGTTGCTTTGGCATCAGCTAATCCACGAATTTGTTCAACTTGATGATAAGCTTCAGATTGGATTTTGTTCAGATCACGTACGCGATTACCACGGATTCTAGCTGCTTCACCATTGCCTTCTGATAGAAAGCGTTCAGCAATTTGACGGCGCTCACTTATCATTCGGTCGTAAATTTTTGGGCGTACACTGGCATTATAATTAATTCGTTTAAACCGTATATCGAGCAGTTCAATACCAAATACATGTACTTTTTCAGCAGCAGCTTTAAAAATTTCCTGTTCAACTAATTTGCGACCTTTGTTGATTGGTACTAACGCACCAAGTTTCTGTTCCCGTTCTGTTTCAGTCAGCAATTCATCTCGTAGTGGCTCGCGATTTTTGGTAGTACGAATAATTTCAATTAATTCATGCTTTGCCACAGCGTTTCGTGTTTCGCTGCCTAATATATCGTCCAAACGGGATTGAGCACTGCGTTCATCGCGTAATCGCAAAAAATACTGTAAGGGCGCAGTAATTCTCCATCGAGCATATAGGTCAACTGAAATATATAGCTTGTCTTTGGTTGGCATATCTGATGGTGTTCCGTCCCACTCAAGTACTCGCTTATCAATCGGATTAACATCCTGAATAAAAGGAAGCTTAAACTTGAGTCCAGCATTGGTTACAGGTAAGCCTACTGGTTTGCCAAACTGGGTGATAATCACTTGTTCAACTTCACTCACAGTGTAAATAGAACTCTTTACCACATAAATAACAATGAAAAAAATTGCTAAAAATGTAAGCTGCTTAAAGCCATTCATGGTTTACTTCTCTTATAAGCATTAAGATTTAATAGTGGCAAAATATTTTTTGCTTGCTCATCCACAATAATTTTAGAGCGTATACCAGGCATGATTTCCTGCATCGTTTCAATATAGATACGACGTTGCGTCACTTCCGGCGCTTTAATATATTCCGCTAACAACGCATTGAATCGAGCTACATCGCCTTTAGCCTCATTAATCCGTTTAAGTCGATATCCATCAGCCTCACGAATTCGTTGGTCTTTCTCCCCCTCAGCTAAAGGAATGACCTTATTGTAATCTCGTCGTGCTTCGTTAATAAGTTTTTCTTTTTCTTGTTGAGCCTGATTGACCTCATTAAACGACTCCTGTACCGCTTGGGGAGGATTGATATTTTTCAACTGAACTTGGTCAATACTAATGCCCATTACATACTTAATTGATAATGCTTGCATCTTAGTTAATGCTTCTGTTTCAATTTCCTGTCGACCAATAGTAATAACTTCATCTACGGTGCGATCACCAACCACTTCGCGCATGACTGACTCAGAAACATATCGAAGCGTTTCACTTGGCTCACGCACTTCAAATAAGAATTTAACTGGATCAGAGATGCGATACTGAACAACCCATTCCACTAAGGCAGCGTTCAGATCACCTGTTACCATCTGCGTTTCTCGCTTTTCCTCATTAGGACGAGGGCTTTGGTATGGGTCATTAGCACCGGGCGTCGTAAAACCAAATTCCTGCTTCAACTGCCGTTTAACGGGAACAATTGTTGCCTTGTCAATACCCATCGGTAGTTTAAAATGCAATCCAGGTGGTACATTTTTTAAATACTTACCAAACCGCTGGACAACAGCAACAGAGTCGCTTGGCACGGTATAATAGGCTGTCCAAATAACCAGTCCTACAAGCCCAATGACAGCCAAGATGACAGCACCATAGGGAACACCATTTGCCATCAACTGACGGGGCCAGTTCTGCCTTTGTTGGATAAGTGTGGCCTTTTTTTTCCAAGGGTCATCTGTGTCGCTTCCGCCATTGTTTGATGCCATCGCTGTATTGACCTACTTGTTGTGGAAGGGATCTTTTTGTAGTGACTCTGAACACTTTCAACAAACTAAACTACTTTCTATCTTAATAGAATAGTGTATGCACTTTAATTAGAAACAATCCTAGAGAAAAGAGTTAATACAGAATGATTACACTGCTGTATGAAGGGGATAATAATGAATTTAACAATGGATTTAATTTATTTCTTGACTATTGCAGATCGCCAATATTGCACAGACTTATTACTGACTCTGTTAATGATTACATTTACTTGCTCTTTATTACACAGTTTTGCACTTTGTGAAAAAACCACCCACCGACATACTTCTTGATCTGTAAGGGCTAGCCGCTTATTACTGCACTGATTTCATTTTCACAAAACTTTTATGACGCAAAACCCGCAGGGGGGAGGATGAGTGCTTTTTTCCGGTCCCTGGGATTCCGGGACCCTCTTCCATAGCGGTCTCAGTCTTCGGCTGGATGGAAGTGGTGTTACATAAATAAGAAAATAATCTGACGCAGGTAGAGACAGATGCTAGTGAAATAGCAGGATAATGCTTAAGTTAAGAAAAGCTATGGGTTACTCAACATAGATTGCTAAGATGCAAGGCAATACTATAATCAAACAAATATATTCATATAGGCAAACATCGGAATAGACTTTAAAGACTTCACAAGGTGCACTATGGGGAAGTCTTTAATTAATAGATATAGCAAAACAAGGTTTTGTACGATTCATTAAATGTTAATATAGAAAAGGAGCAGGTCTTGAAAGAGCGGCCAGTACTCGAAGCTAGCCTTGAAACTTCAGAGGCTTTAATTGACGCCCTAACTTCTAATGAAGTTCTTTCTAATATTCCTTTCGTAGGTACTGCTTTTAAAATATTCAAGGCTGCCGAATCGGTTCGTGATAAAGCCTTTGCTATGAAGTTGGAGAGATTTGCCAATCCTTTAAGTGAACTTTCAGATGATGAAAGGCAACGTTTCCTGGAAAAGCTCCAGCAAAACCAAGAAGAAGCAAAAAAAGTTGGTGAAACTCTATTTTTAGTCATTGATCGTTTAGCCGATGTTGATAAACCTGAAATCCTTGGTTTAGTGTTTATCGCTTATCTGAATGAGAGTTTCCCGTATAGTGACCTTCGCCTCATGTCGCAAGCTATCGATATGTCTTACGCCGAGGATCTTGGACTCCTTGTGAATAGCGAATCAGAACCAGAGCAATCAAAGGAGGATTGGATGCAACGTTTGGCATCAGCTGGGCTTACAAAGTCAATAGGAGGAAAAGCATGGAATGATAGTGGTGAAATTTATTACCAAGTAACTCCGCTAGGAAATATGTTGCGCAATGCATATCGAGAGGTCAAACAAAGGATTGGTTAAAAGTCATTTAATAACGGGAACTAGATATCAAAATTATAATTAAAAAATGTGCTAGTTTTCCCCAGCTTACTCAATATAAGATTCAGTCAAGACCAAGCTAATAACCAATCTGTCATATACTTCTTAATAACTACCTTAGCTTTGAGTAGGAAATCAAAATATGACAAGACTTTACCTTCTTGTAAGTATTATCACATTTTTATATGGATGTACTAATTCTAGCAAAGTATACGAAAAAAATGGTAGAGAAGCTCTGCTTATTGAGTGTGGTGCAGCGCTATCGTTTTCGATTTGTCATGAGAGAGCAAAAAAAGAGTGCTCTAATGGCTATATAACATTATCTGAGTATGCTGGAATTAACCGTAAAGAAATAAGGGTTAGATGCAACTAGACTTCTATGATTTCTAGACAAACAAGAAAGGATAAAACATGATCACAATTAAGTGTGCATATGTAAATTTATCTCCAGATGCATTCCAGCTTTGGGCAAACCACTACTATAAATGTAAGCAAGATTTTCAAAGCCCATCAAAATTTTCACCTGTACCATATTTCTTGCTTTGCAGGTCAATAGAGTTGACACTTAAAGCAAGGCATCTTCATGGTGATACTAAAAAAGCAGTAAAAGATAAGTTTAGCCATAACTTGAAAAAATGTTATGACGCACTAAAAGAGGATTTTAAACTATTAAATAAAGATGAGTACAAAGTGTTAAAATTTGCTAACAAAATATACTCGAAAAAAGGCTTTGAGTACTTTAATGCTGAACACGCCATTAAAGGTTACAAAAATTACCCTGAGCTAAATAAACTAGATGTAATAGCTAAAAAATTAATAGATAGTTATGTCTAAACTATCTATTAATTAATACCAATCCAAAGTCTGGCTTAATTTTGTATAGAATCCACTCAATCCAGCTAACAATTAGAGCTTTAGTGCGTAAAATCATTTCCTGTAGGCTTTTGGTTTGCGCTATCTTAAAAACTTAAGCTCTAAAGCATAGCATTTAAGTCAGAGTTTTGTTGACTAACACTACCTGCCTGCTTTATCAGATTACGTTTATTAGTCGGCCCAGCTGGCGTGTGTTCATGACTGGAAAGGTCTAAAAAGGCCTGCTCAACCACTGTCATAAATTCTGACAGCAACTGCAGCACATTATCACTTTCGTTACCTAGCCAGACCTTACCGCCATCTTTCACTTGGGTAATTTGCTTTAGCTTAGCCAGGCTGTGTTTAATCCCGTTAATGTGTTCCTGCATGTCATTACCCACGACAGTATGACTATCATTGCCTGTCGCTACCTTGAGATTATCAATAGCGGCTAATTCAGCTGTACCACCGGAATGCAGTTTAAGGCTCCCCATCGCCTCTATAGCTTTGGTGCCACCAATTGTTTCAGTGCTGTGCTCAGCTACTGTCGTTTGGCTGGTTTGTGTTTTGGTTTCCTGGTGTAGGGTTTCCAGCTGATAACTTAAACTCTCATCCCTGATACTACTGTCTGAGATTCGTTCCCAGGCGCCCTTGTGATCGCAACGTTGGTAGCTTGACGGATTAGGCTGCCAACGTTGTTCTTTTTGCTCAAGGTTAGGGAATGATAAACCATTCGGTAATAACTGTTGTATAAAGGGCTTATTCGGCAACCCATACGCAAACCCGACCACCACCCAGGTGCCAACCTCTGGTAAGCCATATAAACCCTGTTCCTGACCTGCAATCGCCATAGGGACAGTTAGACTGTGCAAGATGGGTAATTGTTTATCGGGTTTGCCTTGTGCGTTTAATACTTCGATATCTACCGCATAATGAGGCCTAAACTCATCACAGAGACTCCCTTTCTCAGGTAAATCACTGATGGCCACTACACGACCAAAGCGGGGTAAATGGTATTTCCCTGCCAACTCTGGAAATAAACTTAAAACGATACGTTTAATAGCCTCTACCATGATATGACCATTTGGTTATTATTAATCTGAGTTTGTTTTATCCGGTTGCCATCTTCCAATAGCACCCCTGGGCGTATTTGGGGTATTGCTGCAATTTGGGCACTGTTATGGGATTGGTGATTAATAAAAAACTGTTCAGGGATTTTTATTGGTTTATTTTGCCAATAACTGTGCTGCCAACTCCCCACATACACCTGACCATTCCCTTGCTGTTGCCAGCAATAATCATTGATGTTAAAAGCCTGCGCTATTGAACTCATGGCAAACAGCCCATTATTCAGGCTGTAAAAATAAGGGATTTTAGTGGTGCAATAGACTTGCTCGGGAGTAATAAACGTCAGTCGGGTTTGTTTAGCGATTTGGTTTAACACGTCATTTAAATGCACATGCCGTAAATTCATGGATAGCGGGTAATGCAATATACCGGTTAATTCCCTACAAAATAATTGCTGCTGATGTTTATCCACTGGGGTGATTTTTTCGATATAGCCTACAAATACCTGCTGTAAATTATCACCATACCCCATGGCCATTTTTACTACGGTTTTTGCTGTTAATGGGACTTTAGGCCGTACCACAAAGGTGGCACGACCGGGCGTATTTAAGGCCAAGCGGATATCATGCCGCACTAGCGGTATTATCTGCTGATTGATCATCAGTTGGCTTTTCAGTTTCACGGGGACCTATTTGCTCGTCTATTTGTTTTAACAGCTGTTCAAACTCGGTTAATTCCGGTTCATTGCTTGCTTGGTTGTCTGGTCCAATGGGCTGGCCATCGGCTTGTTGTTTTTTCGGGTCTTTTTTCGGTTGGCGTTGCTCAACCTTTTCCGGCACAGAGCGGTATTCCGCTAAGGTAAATTGCACCTGCCATAAGCGTTTATCAGCGGATTCTCGCGCACTCAAATTGTCGTTAAACTGCACCTGGCGGATATTCATCGCTTTAGCGGTATTATCCACCAGGGTATAGACCGTTTGTTTACCAGCTTTATCCATGCCCTCGGCTAACTCAATCAATCGGGTTAATTGCTCGGGTTGGCTTTGTTTGATCTGTAGAGACACGGTTAGGGTTTTGGGTTTAAACCCTTTATGAGCACGGTCGGTGGCGCTACTGGCACCGCTTAACTCTTCATTGCTGATCCGTAAACTCCCCACGACCTGCAGGTTGCTACCTTGGACCTGATAGTCACCAATCATCATAAGTTAAACGCCTCCTTGAGCGGCTGTAAGGCGTCTGTCGTACCAGCAAGTAAAACACCTGCCGTTAATACCTGATCATGGCCCGGTACGCTCAGTTGGGTTAATTGCTGGCTGATATTCCCCATTAAGTACTGCCCTACTACATCTTGTAGGGTTTGTGTGGTTTGTTGCCAGGTTTGATTAAGCTGGGTGAGGTATTGGCGTTTTTTAGTAATCAGTTCAGTTAAGATCGCTTTGGGTGATTGATCATCGGCCATCGCTTCTATCGCTGCCTGAGTTGCCCCCAGTTGCTTTAAATAATTTTGCGGGCTTTGCCACTGGGTCAATTGTAATTGCCGCCAATACGGCATCTGGGGTGCTTTGGGTTGCTCCCATTTAGTGGTCTCCAACTCAATTAACGCTTTTACGCGCCGGGTGAGTTGTTGTAATTCCGGTATCGGCATCACCTGGTTAAATGCCGTTAGGGTTTGGTAGAACGGCGTTAAATGCGAGGCAGTGACTAATACCACAATGGCCGCCTGGCTGTTGTGTGGCTGCTGCAGGTCGCGTTTGTCCTGGTATTTTTGCTGTAACGCTTTAATCGCATTGGGTGCGGATAAATACCGGTGATGCCCCTCCCCTTCACCTACCGTATGTTGGTAGGGGTGCACAACACAACAATGGATGTTTTGCTGTAAGTGTTTATTAAAGGCGACTCTTAAGTCCAAAATAGTCTGAGCAGAAGCTTTATTTTTATTTTCAATATAATTATCGTGTAAGAGCATTACTTTAGAGGCCAACGCCTGTAATGGGGCGTTGGCCTTTACTATAACGGCAGCTTGTTTTTCTTTTACATTTCCCAATGTCATTGGAGTTTTAATATGGATAGCCTTCATGATTAAAACACTTCAAATACGATTGAAGCACTTTCAATATTTGCATAATCCAGTGGTAACCCTTTTTGAACGTCTTCAGTCGTTAAACGCTTTATTCCCATCGAAAAAAGCTCTTCATCACCATCAATCGTATTGCCTGGTTGAATTTTTTTCACATATTCGCTTTGATGGTTTTGCATATACAGCAAGTCATCAATGATATCGCCGGTTAATGTACTAATACTGACTTCACCGTTACTATTATTGCTTGTCAACCAAAATTCATCATCACTATCTAATTCAACATTCATGTTGTCACCATGATTGTTTCCTCTCATGGTAAATAATGCAGTATGTGCTTTATCAACTGATTTAAACAAAACATTTCCCTGCTGCAGTTGATTTCTAATTGTGACTAATAAACGAAAAGAACGATCACGATAACCTAGCGGCAACCATAGCGTACCATTGCCGGAAATTTGTGGACGATATAAACGTTTAGTGGCGATAATGGCAGGGTAATAATCACCGTTTTCAACTTTACCAATCAACACATCATCATAAGAGGTATCAAACTGCACATCATGTTCAGCTAAATTATTTGGATTATAGGGAGTATCATTTAAATCCTTTAAATCAAACCCACCTAGTGGCGACCACCTCAAATGATAGACTTTACTTTCATCAATAAAAAATTGCCGCTGATTTTCTGAATAACTAGCGGTATTAAAATCTTGCCAGCCTCGCCAGCGAATAACTTGATCCGACAAAATCGTTAATTGTTGGTGCTCAATAATGACCGCTAACCGATTGGTAGGGGTTAAGACTTCCGGCATAATAGGCAGCTGTAACGCCAACGATTTTGTTAAATACTGATTATGGGGGTTATCACTAATAAAATGCTCGGCAAAGCCATCGGTGACCCGTCGGGTATCAATCACTTCCCCCTGGCTATTAATTTCGGCTAATTTTGCGACCCAATGACGGCGTTCAAACCGATCCGTATAGTCGGTTAGTTCAGCAGTTACTTTAAACTCCACTACCGTTTCAATATCACTGGTGACACTGCCTTGTTGGCAGACATCCACCCAAATCGCTGTGGGCTTTTCGGTGACTTTTATTAAATGTTTTTCCGTGGTGACCCGAACACCGCCCACATACCCCACACCCGCCGTAATTAAATAATGAGCATCCTGTCGAATGACTTTAAATCCCTCACTAAAAAACACGTCATGGCCGTATAAATCCAGATTGGCTAGCCGTTGTCGTTCATCAATACCATTTAACCTTGCAGTGTAATCAATTTGCCAGGTGTCGGCGTTAACATCGACTTGGGTAATATCCTGGGCGCCGCTGAAGGCCAACATAAAATTACGGGTTAAACTGTTCCCCGCCTGGCTACCCTGGGTTTTGCGTTTCCATTGTTTGGGTACATAACTGACGGCGACGAGAGTATTATCATCCGACACTAAGCCCAGCCAATTAAATTCAAAGTCACCCACCGAGGTATCCATCACCAGGGAGTAAACAACGGCATTGGGATTAATAAACCCGGCTTGGGTCACTGGGGCTTGGTATTGAATTAAATCATCACTCGGCAACGGCTCGTGCCGATTTTCTGGATCAGTGTCATTTAAATCCGGTAGATTAGCCAACACAAATTGTTTAATAATCAGCGGACGTTGCATCCCTTGTTTTTCGGCAATCAATCGCTCGCCGGCATGGGTTATGACAGGCATTTTATTTTCCTTTTATTTCTGCATTTTTCTTTATAACTGAGCACATAACACTTGTTGTGAGTGGTCTAGTAATTGACTTTGGCCGTATAAATGGGCGGTATTATGTAATTGTGCAACTTGGGTCATCTGGTCATGACTAAATTCATTAACGCCAATAAATAATTTCACCGGGGTAATGGTGCTAAACACATAACGCCGACAGGTACGGCCATACATCTGTAAAATAATGCTAAGTAATTCCGGGTGTTGGGCGAGCTGACTATCGGATAATTTCAGGGTAATAATATCCCAGTCCAGTCCCGGGGTGCGTTCGTCCACTTCACAATAGCCAACCCCCAACCGTTCGAGTATTCGTTTAATGCCTGCGGTTGAACCGGCATCAACATTATTGATAAAGGCATACTGCACCCGCTTTCGAAACAGGCTTAACGGCTCCTCTTTAAACCGGCTAATGTCCCGTTGCCAGGCTAAAAGATTTAACACCCCTTCGCTACAGGTGCCCGGGTCTAATTGCGAAAGTGGCCAACGTAACCAGTCTTCCACTTCCGAATAAAATTGCTCACAGCTATTGGTGAGCTTGGCTAATTCCGGCCCACCTAACCAAAAGGGTAATGTTAATTTAATCATGGAGTACCACCGTTAAGCTGTTAATTTGGGGCAACCATAACTCGCTGACAATATCGGTATTCTCAAAATGTAACGAATCAATATCGGCAAATTGTCGGTGTAATTCCTGGGTGAGTTTCGAAAAACTAAACCGGCTGCGTGGACTCACTTGGGTAGGTTGATAATTATCGGTGGTGCTTTCCCGAAAAGCCGCTTTAATAAAGTGTTCAATATTGGTTTTTAATTGTTGTTTATTGCCTTCTGTTAAAAAGGTATTCGGCCACACATTCAGTTTGATATCAAAGGCTTTTTCTGGCAGTGCAAATACCTGCAGGTCATCCCCATGACCGTGATTACCTTCCGACTGAATATACTGGTTTATTTTTTCCAGGTATTCATCTGCAGGGGTATCCGCCGCAAATAAAATAAAGGCATTCGCCGTACCTGGCCCACGCGGTGCGTTATGCTCAAAATAAATATGACGGCTATCAATCCCAGCAAACTGCGCAATTAAACTCCGGTAGACACTATCGGTATGCCACTGATTGACTGCGCCAAATTGATTACGGGCACGCCAGCGCAATGCCTCGTCGGTTTCTTCATCGGCACCAGGTGTCGTCAACCACCCATCCGGGTTGGTCACCTGGGTAATGCCATTAATGGGATTGGGTAAAATCGCATAATAGCCCGGGGCCAGGTTATAGGCTTTACCGGGTTCGGTGGCTTTTACTGGCGCTTTAGTAATTAATTCCCCTTCTGCAAAAGTGGTGGCTGTTGTGGTTTTCACCTCATAAATAATGCCATTAATAGCAACAGATTGAACGGCTGTATTTTGTGGAATGGTAATGGCGGCTTGGGTATTTGCTCGGTGAAATTCGATTACCCCTTCAGCGTTTGTGGCGGGCTTGCGTTCAATATGCACCGCCCAGGCTAAAATATCTAAATAGCGGCCCCGGGCATGTTGTAAAAACGCATTCGGCAGTACCTGGTCAATCAATAAATCAATTAGCCACAACACCGGTTTTGTAACTAAAGCGGTAATAATTCGCCAGAATGGGGAATAGCGGCTGTCATTGCTTAATTGGCTACCATCCGCTTTGGCCAATTGGTTAAACCGGTTTTTTAATTGGTGTTCTTCGGTGGGTATATTGGCATCCGCCACCAGGCGTTTAAAGAGCGAGCGCATCGGGTACCTCAACCGGTCCATAGTCATAAGTGTCTGCTGTTAATAAATAACGGCCTTGGCTGGATTCATGAAACACAATGGTGCCCGGTATTAATCGCTCGTCGTCTTCAATTAATAAGGTGAGTTGCTGAATTAATCCCTGGCGTTTTTCTGGGTGACGCTCGCCAATCATTTCCACCAATAAACCGCTTTCCCGGATCGCATGTTGTATGTCTTGCGCTATACTGGCTCTATCACTGATTAATTGCGGTTCACCCGCGATGGTTAATGCCAGGTCATTATTTTCAATTAATAAGTCAATGTAGTTCATTAGGGCGCGGCCATTATCCATTCATTTGCTAAAAATTGACTGTCCACCGATTGGGTATAAATATGATTGGTTTGATAATTATTTTGGTTATGTTGTTGCTGATTGTTGTTAATGGTGCTTGATAAACCACCCACCGGTACTTGGGATTGCAATGGCTGTTTTAACTTCGGCATTTGTGGTGTGAGCTCGGCTTTATCGATTTCAATATGAATGCCGGGGATCATATTGATTTTATCGATCACCCAATCCACAATGCTGCCTAAAAATTCAAATACCCCAATATCCGCAAAGGTCTTTTTGAGTTTGTCCCACCATTCACCTAATTGTTGAAACCCTTTAATTAATAATCCAATGCCCGGGCTTAAAAAACCCAGCACTTCCATTATGACTTGAAAAACACCCACCTCGGCTAAGTGGGTGGTAAAACGTTGCCATAATGCCCCTAACCAATTAAAGCCCTGGCTGAGCAAGCCGATGGCTGGACTTAAAAAAGATAAAACCTGTCGCAGGATTTGAAAGACGACGGTATTGGCCAGTACGTCTAATAACCATTGCCAGCCATTCACTAGCCACTCTATGGCGTCTGTCGTCCAACTGACAGCGGAATTAAACCAGCCCAGGGGCACATCTAAAATCGCTTTACCCACAGCAATCAGCACTTGTTTACAGGTATCCCAGTGCTGAATCATTTTATAAACGCCGAAGCTGATTAAGGCGACAGCCGCAATAATTAATCCAATCGGGCTTAATAAAAACGTTAGCGCCGCCCCCATCGCGGATAGAGCCCCACTGACCACAACGCCTAAAATGCCGAACAAACCGGGTAAAATCACCAGGGTAAATTGCAAGACCTTACCCGCAAAACTCACCGCATAAAAGGCCCATTTTAATAAGGTGAATAAGCCGGTTAAGATCGGAATTAATAGCTTAAGTCCCATTAATGAGCCATACACTAATCCACTGATTAAGGTTAAGGTGGCCATCCCTGCAATAAGCCCCATGATGCCTAAAAAGAAATACCCCACCCAGCGGGTAACATTCGGAAATAATTGGGTCCAGCGTTGTAAGGTTTGCCCCATATCCGCCAATCGATCAATGACGGGATTAATCACCGGTAGCAAGGTAGAACCAAAGCCAATTAATACCGCATCCACGGCGGCACCAAACCGCTCCCAGGCATCCACCTGGGCCCTGGCCATCATTTCCGCTTTGTCTAAGCCTTTAATCTCACCCAGCTGATTAATATTGCTATTAAGCCCGTCGATATCCTTCATTAATAATTTAATTAAACTAACGGCTTCATCGGAGCCAAAGGCTTTTTTGAGTGCATCAGACTCGGCAACCTCCAAGGTGTCACCAAATTTTCCTTTGAGCTTGTCGAGAATATCCGCCATGGGTAATAAGCGGTCTTGGCTATCGGTAAATTTCAGGCCCAACTTGTCTTGGGCAATGCCTACCCCAGATAAAAAGGCTTTGTATTTAGTCCCTGCTTCCGAGCCGGACATGGTGGCTTGCAACCGACCTAAAATCGCCATTTGTTCATGCATAGCAATACCCGCTGCCGTCGCATTAGCGCCCAATGCAGTAAAAGCCCCCGCCATTTCGCCGCCGGTGGTTTTAAACATTTGCACCGCACTGGCCGTTTGACCTGCCACGGTATTCACCCAGTTGGCATTGCCCATGACTTCGGCTTGCTCACTGAAAATACCGTACATGGTGCCCATATAACTGGTAATAGTGGCCGTATCGGATTTAGTGGCCGCCGCTAATACCCCACTGGCTTTGGTGAATTGACCTAACTCCTCACCGGTTAAGCCACTAATGGCTGACTGAATATCGTAACTGGCCCGCACAAACTCCGAGGCCGACTTGCCGTATTCCACCGAAAAATCCAGGGCCGTATTTTTTAATTGGGCTAAATCACTGTCGATAACGCCCAGTGATTTCACTTCCCCTAATGCCCGATCCATATCAATGGCCGGCTCTAAGGCGGCTTTCAGCGTATAACCAACCCCCATTAATCCAGCAATCCCCACCCCAACATTGGCAAAGGCTTGGGTGGCACCGCTTGATAACTGGTCAAGGCGATTTTGTAAACCTGCTATCGGTGAGGTCAGCCGGTCGGTTAAGGAAATAATAAAATTTAATCGACCGGTGGCGGCGTTTGCCATACTGCAATTACCCTTTTCAGTATCATTAGCCTGTTAATATCAATTACCCTTTAAAGGCTTTCGCTATCCCATTGGCCACCGCGATTTGCATTTTTTGCCAATAATCGTGTTCAAAAAAACAGGCGGCGCCCATGGTTTCCGTCGTGACCGGCTCATGGGGAAAATGTTTTTTCGCCAGCCACTGCAATTGCAATAAATGGTTTTCGGTTAGGTGGTTGCTGTAGTCACTACAGGCTTTACCACAATGTTTAATTCCGGCACATAGGCTTCCATTAAAGCCGTCGCAATTTGTATTTCTGCAGCAGGTTGTTTGAGTAACTGTCTTAAGCGGTCTTTATCGTCAGCCACCACCGTTTGCATACAAAAGTTATAAGCCATGGCCACTTTATTTTTATGGGATACCCCATTCACGAAGCGGTTATATTCATCCAGGGTAATGGTAAACGTCAGGTCTTGTTCACCGATCGTTAAGGTAAAGGTTTGGTTACTCATGTGGTTTTCCTTGTTTAATAAGATGGTTAAATAATTGATCCAGGCGCTTCTGAATCGTGGTTAATTTGCTATCTAAGGTGGTGATATCGGTTTTTTTGGCGTAGTTTTCAGCCACCCACACTTTGAGGTTTAACACTTCCCGCTCATTGGTGGCGACTTTGTTATATAAATAAATATTCCAGGTCACTAAATTACCGAGTAATAACACCACGATTGACACGGCTAATTTATGTTTTAATTCAGGGTGATTACTTAGCATGGCGGCTTACCTGATTAAAAAAAGGCATCACGTTTTGTATGGCCCGCTCCCCGAATAAAAACCCTAACACCAGTAAATTAATAATGGTCAGTGCCTTTTCTTGTTGTTCACTCAGCTGCCAGAAAGCAAACCAGCACCAGTCTAAATATAACGTGGCAAAACCCCACACCGGACGTTGGGCACCCCGTAAAAAAAGTAATAACCGACCTAATACAGGTAACGACAATAAATCTTTGGCGGTCCCTTCCAGTTGGCTAATGCGTTCAGTTAATAGTTTTTCAGCTTGATTAATCAGTCGTTGCGTCTGCTGGGCGTGCTTTATTTGGAGTTCACGACACGCTAATTCAAACTGTGTTTTTTGCTCGGGGGTTATATCCGGCGGAAAATATTTCACCGCCGTATCCACCAGTTTATCCACTAAACCGCTACTGGTTAAATCAGCCATTTTTTTTAAGATAGCGCTAAACATATTAATAGCTCCAAATAAAGGGTCGTGGCCGATAGACTGTCGCGGTAGAAGCATCCAAATGAATAA
Organism: Spartinivicinus ruber; assembly: GCF_011009015.1. Classification (NCBI taxonomy): domain Bacteria; kingdom Pseudomonadati; phylum Pseudomonadota; class Gammaproteobacteria; order Oceanospirillales; family Zooshikellaceae; genus Spartinivicinus; species Spartinivicinus ruber. Next base: position 955,549 of record NZ_CP048878.1, on the reverse strand, counting down.
AGCGACTGCTGCCTTTTTGTTGGATACCAACCCCGGTAAAACCTAACACCAGGGCCTGTTGAATCACCTGCAGCGCTTGTTGCCCTCGGCAACGGATATCCACCGCTTCGCCTAATTGATGGGTACCCTGATGGGTTTTATGTTTTTCTGCCGGGTGATTCGCACAGCGGTAGCCACTGGTCACGGGCAGCGGAAAATTACACGCTTCCCGTAAAGTAATGAGCCGTTCCATAAAAGCCGGTTGCATTACGCATTGACCACAGCCACAACGACAAGCTAATTCATGTCTAGAAAAATACGGCCAGGGGTGATTTATGGTTTTAACAGTTTCCATTTTCTTCTTTATGATTTTTTATTCAGCAATGGATTACGAATCAGATTGCACAATATGCTCAGTTTCTTCTGGGCGTAAATACGGTACGCCATTAATTCGCACAAAATCACTGTCAGTGACTTCATAGGGTAATTTAATGGAGGATTTTTCCCCGCCTTTGCTGTCGATATCTAACAGGCTGGAGATTTTAAACAGGCAGCCGAACACCTCGACCTTTAATTCGTTGTCGCCGGATTTAGCAAAATACACCATGTCAAACGGTTCCAAGCCTTTAAAGCTACCTTGCTGTTTGGCGGCATCCAGGACTAACTGAAAATTCACGCTATCCAGTTCCACTTCACCGGAAGCAGACACGTCACCATCCACATAACCGTCAGGCACACCCCGGGTATAAGTTGGGCTACGGTTATCGGTAATATCCAAAGTGGCTTTATTGACGTGCACCATAAAGTCACCAATGTGAATATCAAAACTTTTGCCAGAAATATGCATGGCTTAGGTTTCCTTTTCGGTTGATAAATCCAGCGCAATATTGACGGTGATGGATTTAGGGGCGTTATAAGGCTGTAGACTTAAATAAATTTCGACGTCTTTTTTACTTTTCCAGATAATTTCAATATCCCCCTCACTGGGTTGGTGAATTTCCCCGGGAAAGACTTGATCCATAAACCGCACCGATTTACTCATTTTGCGTAGAGGTCGCATAAAAAAGGATTTATTGGCAGCAATGGAGGCGTCCGTGCTATTTAATAACCGGTTACCAATCCGACTAATCGCCAGTAGGCGTATTTTACGGGCGGCTTTATCCACAATCCGTAGGTGTTCCATCACCTGATAATCACCGCCGGGTTGCTCCAATAAATTGGCATCGCCCCAATAAGTTCCCGGGTAATCGGGATAAGTCTGGGGTACTGAAAGCCGTATTTTATCCAGCTCGGTAATAATAGCCGTGGGCAATGATTGGCCTTCTTTATCTGAAGGTACTGGGCCTAATAAAATTAATGGCCCGGTCGCCACCCGCATCGGGCTATCGGCAATACTCACCTTGCTGTTACATAACCGTCCGGCTAACACCCCTACGTTATTACCGTGTAATTGCGGCACCACACAGACCCGAGGGGCGGCCACCTCATTGACTAATTTTTTTTGCGCCACTAAATACTCAGACCACGACTGTTCGGGGGTAATGCTGGATGTCGTTGCGATCATAATCACCCGTCGGCCGTATTGATTGATTGCACTTAATGAAGCCGCGTGCATGGCTTGTAAATCCGTTTTATTGGTCACTGGGGTGGTAATCACCACCGCCTCGGGTGACACGTCCTGAGTCATGGCTAATTCAAAGCCCGCTTGCCAGGTATCCCCATCTTTTAACGGGACGGCATAAGCCGCCCAATGTTGGCCGCCATTGGCTTGTGCCGCTGTTAATTGGGTTTTTAAATCCGAATCGCTGCTACCCAGCAAATTATCCAACTCGGTTTGGGTGTTAATGGATAACACTTCACCGTGTCGTTGGGAAGCAGCACCAATAAATAAAAAAGTACGCTCAATTGCTGTAATTGGTCCCTGATAAAGATTTAAATTATTAACCGTGACCCGTCCCAGTGCCATGTGATTACCTCATTGCGTGCATTAACTGTTGTAATTGGTCCGCTAACAGTTGGTTAATTTCTTGATTCGTTGCCCCTAAAAAGGGCCTAGCTTCAAGTGGAATACGCCAACGGGATTGCTGCGGTTTATTTAATAACTCCCGTAAAATGGCCCCTGCTATCCCAAACGTTAAATGTTGAGTGATCCAAGCAATGGTGGGCCGTTTTCGTCCACTGCCCCGCTGACGCTTAATGGTATAGCCTGCCCGGATTAATGCTTTAGCCATTGCTTTGCTACAAGCCCCATCATAAGTAGACCGGGGAATCGCCGGCAGTTGTTGCTTCGTCATGGTTTGCGGCAAGCCTTCCTGTTGCCGCTTGGCAATTTGTCCACTTAATGGATTTTGCCAACCCACCTCGGCTTGTTGGGCATTGGCTTTTACACCCAAGGTTCTGCCTAATCCCCGCAACATTTTTTTACGCTTGCGTTTGTTTTTACGGGCTTTAAAGGATCGACCGGTTAAATCTTTTTGCTGGCGAATGCGAGCCCGACTATTTTTTTGGACGGCCTTACCCGCCTTCCATAATAATTTGCGTTTTTTATTGGCCGGCAACTGCAGTAGTTCTAATTGCTGGATTGCAGACAAGCCATTGTGTTGGAGTCGAATCGGACTAGCGGGTGCTGGCATCGGTCACCTCACCGGTTTCTGCGACCCATAAATCATAATCGCCCGTATCATAACGTTGGTTATCGTAAGCAATCGGGCCGTCAGTGTTTTCAACTAAATAGACCGACTCACAAAAAGGAATAGTCAGTTGTATATCTGTGGTGTGATCGCTTTTTAGATCATAATCAAATTCAGGATTATCCAACTCAAACCGGGTAAATCGGTCATGGTCCTGTTCCACTAGCCAAGCGCTTATAATCGCTGCAATATGATGAAAAGACGCTTTCACTTCGGTTAATTCGATAATCCCATCATAATAAACCTGGGTAATTTCCAAGCCTTGTTTGCCCGGTTTACTGATAATATCCATGCGGCCATTTTCCGGGTAAGCCTCGATTTTTTCCGAGGTCACCAGGCGCAGTTGAATTAAATAATTTTTTAAGGCATTCAACTTATTCATAATAATTCAACAGTAATTAACGGCTGGTCTTGTAATTGACTCAATGCCCGCTGCGACACCGCTAACCAAAAGTCATAGGTTTCCTCATTGGTTTTGGCGACATGCTCGGCTTTTTCACTGGTAAAAATTACCTGGTATTGCTGCAGCACATTGGCTTTGGCCAAACTCATTACTGCCCGTTGATATAAAAAGCTATCTCGATGTTGTCCACCAACGTTGGGGCTAGCTTTATCGGCTAATTGATTAATCCCTTTTGCTTGCAAAGTCGCTTTAAAATTATCTAACTGACTGTTGATCGCAATTACCGCTTGGATTAATTCACTTTCGATTAAATCTTCCGTGTATTCATGCAGCCGGTAAAGCTGTTGAAATTCCCCCACCGACACCGCAGGGAAAAAGTCATCACTGGTAATGGTACCCGTCGCCGGTTGATATAGACTGTCGTGAATACTCATCTTATTTAATTCTGCTTTGTTCGCTAGTAGTCGTTTAAAAAAGGTCAGGGCACAGCCCAATCAAAAAGTAAAATACCATTGCTTTTTTTATTGGGCGGCCCGACCTGGGTGGGGGAGCTAGTCGCCTTTTTCCAGTTGTTTGCGTAATTTATCCAGCTTGGTTTTTACCTGGGCTTTACCCCAGCAAGCGTCGGCTTTTTCGTAATAGGCCACAGCGGTTTCAATCGCTTTATTCATTTCTGCCTGCGTGCCCGCCACTTTAAAAAACTTGGCTTTTATTTCCGGGATCACGGCCCATGCGTCCGTTTCGATTAACGACAAGGCTTGCTGAAAAATCGTCTCGGCCTGATCCACCCGAAAATCCAACGCCCGCAGTATTTCGTCACAAACAAAGGTCACCACATCCCGGCGTTTAAATCGGTCTGGCATCGGTTGTTGCTGGTCAATCGCGATTAAGGCTAATGTAAAAGCCGTTTCCAATTCACCGGTATCAAAATGCCACACCACAAAATAGCTAAAAACTTCATTCGGGTGCTGCAGACCAGATTCAATATAGCGATCAATATAATCCTGGTATTTAGGAATAAGTGTTTCACGCTTATACGCCACTTTATCCGGACGGTTACGCATGTCAGATAAAATCGCCAGGTCACCTCGCAAGGCGCGTAATTGCACCTGGCATAACTGCTTAGCATTTTCCACAGTGGCAAAGGCATTTTCTGCACTGTAAGGCACCGGTTCGCGGGGATAAGTCGCCGCTTGTGCTAACCGTTGCCGTTGCTGCATCGCCAAACTTAACATTAGGTTTCACCTTTAAATTTCAGTTCGGCAGGTTCCACAAAGCTGACTTTTTCGTACTGCTCCACCACATAGCCTTCATTGCGTGAGTTGTAATCCTCTACCCGCTTCCGCTTGGGATTATCAATGACTTGTTTACGCCAGGAGCCCCGTTGCACATAAAGGGATAAATTAGAAAAGCTGGTGACCATGGCTAACCGTTGGGGCATCCCCGGAAAATTAAACGCCGGTAATCCGCCAATGGTTTGAATCACCTGTTGCCCTTCAATTTTTTGTTTTTCGGAGGGGGTTTCACCATGAGCCTGGTATAAGCGCATATGGTAATGGCCTAATAAATCACTGCCCAATAACGCCACTAAATCCGGGTCACCCTGAAAAATGGGATTAATTAAATAACGTAAATCCACCACCAAGGCGTCCAAGTTCGGGTAATCGTCCCCTAGCACAATGGGTTTATTATCCGACTTATGGAGGATTTGCCCGGGCTTTTTCTCCCGCATGATTTGCAACCAGCCTTTATTCACATCCTCTAATAACGGGTTGTCATCAGGATTGGTTTCGGTGGCTACTTCTTTGCCGTACCAACCGACTTTAACTCGATCCACCCCAATTTGATGTTGGACGGCTTTACTGTAGCGAGCGCTAAAATCTTTAAACTTGGCCCAGGTATCCACTTGGGCATAGGTTAAACAGACATCGGAATCCGTTTCATACAACTGGTAACCATCATTATCCAGTTGGGCCACATTGCGGGGTTCACGGTCTTTTTCTTTGACATTCGTGCGTCCGGTGACCGAACCGCTGACACCTAAAAAGACTTTTTCACCCTGCAATTCATCCACCGGCACCACATTAATTTTTTGTAAAAAAGGGTTACTGTCTACAATCGCGTCATGCAATTTTTGCTCAACCGATGGTGTCACATTAAATTGCTCGGCCACATCATCCACCCCATAGGTGGCAGCCATATTGGTTTTTAACGTTGTAAATAATTCTCGGGTATCGCTGCGCATTACAACACCTCAATGTGTTCATCAGCAGGGCCTTCGCCTGCTGGGGTTTGAGTGCCTGGTACGGCTTGCTGGCTTAGCTCGGTGAATTGTTGGCTTAAGTGTTCAATCGCGGTTTTTAATCCATTAAAATCTTCGGCTGATACACCAGTCGTATTATCAGTATTATTTTCCGGTGGCGTGTTTTTATCTGCCGGGGGATTATTGTCAGCCGGTGTGTTTTTATTATCACCCTCTTCCTCAGACGACGTATGTAGTTTAGCTAGCGTCGTCGTCAGCTGGGTGATCGCCTCCGTTTGTTTTTGCTGGTTTTCCAGCATTTGATTAAATTGCTCTTTATCCATCGGGTTGCCCTGTTCCTGGGTGTCTTTGGGTTTACTAAACCAGCGACTGAATAAGCCGGGTTGTTCGCTCATGTCGTCAACACACCACTGAATGGGTTGACTAAAATAACTGTCGGCCGATTGGCGGCGGTGACTGAAGTGTAATTGTGAGGTGCCCACACTGGCGGGTTGGTCGGTAATGGCCAGGCCCAATAAATAGGCTTTACCCGTATTCGCAAAGTTGGGCAGAATTTCCCCGGAAAAAAATAATTGTTGTTGCTGTTCGTTTAATTCATATAACCGTTTATTGGGTTTTATTTTGGCGAATAAACACTGTCGGTCTTGATCATCCACTTCGGTTTTTAATTCAACCACCTGACCAAAATTGCCGTAAAAACGAAAATGTTCATACCATAACAACGCGGTGTATTCTGCCGGATTATAGGCAGCCGCCATATCCAAAATGGCCTGGGCCTCAATGGTGCGCCCATCCACTGTCGGGCCGCTTTTCATGATACAAAGCCAATCCGTGATTGTTGGCATATTCGTTTTCTCTTACGTTTTTCAATTGTGGCGTGGTGGTGGTTTTAAAGATAATCAGGGTTTTTATCAGGAGCAACGGCTTGATTTACGGGATTTTCCTACGGTGGGTAGTTTAGGAAAAATGCGCAATAAAACCCGCTTATTTTTTGTGAATAGCCTTTTATGATTAAGGCATGAAATATTCAGACGACCTCAAACAACAAGCCAAACAGTTGTATTTACAACGACACAAGGTGCCGGAAATTGCCAAACAATTGGGCATTGCATCGAAACGGATTATTTATTATTGGGCGGCGCAAGAAGGCTGGACCGATTTAATCCAAAGCGAAACGGCAGAATCGGCCTTAGCCCGGCGGCTAATTATTTTATCAGTCCGAGAAGCTAAAACCGATCGCGAACTTAACGAAATGGACCGGCTGGTTAGCCAGTTGGCTAAGCTGCAAAAGAATAAAGCCTGTGCCGAGTTATCACAGACAGCTTTAGCCGATAATTCATTGCCTAGTCATCGATCCGATAAGCCCCGTAAAAAGCGTAAATCGATTAAAAATGATATCAGTAGCTTAACTGCCCAGGATTTTGAAGAGAAGTTTGTTAGCCAATTATTTGATTACCAGCGGGCATTACGTGAGGTGAAAAGCAATCGTCAGCTAAACCGGATTCGCAATATTTTAAAAAGCCGGCAAATTGGCCTGACCTATTATTTTGCTGGGGAAGCATTCGAAGATGCGGTGTTAACCGGTGATAACCAAATCTTTTTATCGGCCAGCCGTTCCCAGGCCGAAGTCTTTCGCAGTTACATTACCCAGTTTGCAAAGACATGGTTTGATATTGAATTAAAAGGTGATCCCATTGTGTTAAGCAATGGGGCTGAATTGCGCTTTGTTTCTACGAATGCCAGCACCGCCCAAAGTTATCACGGCCATGTGTACACCGATGAGTATTTCTGGATACCCAAGTTTAAAAAGATTAATTCGGTGGCCTCGGGTATGGCCATGCAAAAAGATTGGCGCAAGACGTATTTTTCCACACCCAGTGCGATGGGCCATGAGGCTTACCCGTTCTGGATGGGGGAAGCCTTTAAAAAGCAAAATAAAGACATTGAATTTCCCAGCCAGGCCGAATTAAGTGAGGGGGCCTTATGTCCCGATGGCCAATACCGGCAAATCATTACCATTGAAGATGCTATCACCGGCGGCTGTGATTTATTTGATCTTGACCAATTGCGCTTGGAATATTCCGAGGATGAATTCAATAACTTGCTGATGTGTCAGTTTATTGATGATAAACAAAGTGTCTTCAAGTTAAATGAGCTTGAGCAGTGTTGTTCTGATCGCACCTTGTGGCTGGATTTTGAGCCCCACCATAGCCGGCCATTTGGCGACAAAACGGTGTGGATTGGCTTTGATCCCAGTCGTACCCAGGACGCGGCCACCTGTGTGGTAATGGCGCCCCCTGACCCGGAATATGGCGACCGGTTTCGGGTATTGGAAAAACACCAGTGGTATAACGCAGACTTTTCTTATCAAGCCCAGCAAATTAAAGCCCTCACTCAGCGGTTTAATGTGCAGTACATTGGCATTGATATTACCGGGATTGGTCGCGGCGTCTATGAGTTAGTGAAAGGCTTTTTTCCCAATACCCAAGCCATTCATTACAGCGTCGATAGCAAAAACCAGTTGGTGTTAAAAGGCTTGGATGTGGTCCGTAAAAATCGGATAGCCTGGGATATTGAGATGACCGATATTCCCCATGCCTTTTTGACCATTAAACAAACCACGACCCCCAGTGGCCAAATGACTTATAGCGCTAACCGCACTCAAGAAACCGGCCATGCGGATGTGGCCTTTGCCATTTTACACGCTTTATTTAATGAGCCGATTAATACCGAGTATCAACAGACCTCGACCTGGGCCTTTGAGGATTAATTAATATGCGCAAAAAATCGACCCCATCTGTTGCATCAATTAAAACCCCAACACCGCCCCAAGACTTGACGGTGTTTAGTTTTGGGGAACCAGAATCGGTGTTGATGGATCACTTACACGACCGGTTAGGGGTATTTATCCAACCCAATGGGGAGTATTACGAGCCCCCTGTTAGTCAAACCGGGTTAGCCAAATTGTTACGGGCTAATCCCCACCACGGGGCATGTGCGGGGTTTAAGCGTAATATGTTGGTCAAGCATTATGTGCCAACCGACAGATTACATCGCGCTGATTTACATCGCGCCTGCTATGACTTTCTGGTGTTTGGCCATTGTTATTTTAAGCGGGTATTAAATCCGTTTAAGCAAACAATTCGATTACAACATGTGCCAGCGATTAATATCCGCCAAGGGGTGCAGCCAGATCGCTATGTATGGGTGCAACCGGATCAGACCGTTACTTGGTTTAAAAAAGGGGAAATTATCCGATTGATGGAATACGACGTGTGTCAACAGTTATATGGGTTACCCGAGTATTTCAGTGCCATGCATTCTATTTTATTGAATGAGGCTTCCACGTTATTCCGCCGCCGTTATTACAATAATGGCGCCCATGCGGGATTTATCTTTTATACCAATGACCCGGGTTTATCCCCGGAAAGCAAAGACGTCTTGCAAGAGAAAATCCAACGCTCGAAAGGGGTGGGGAATTTTCGGAGTTTGTTTCTCCATATCCCAGGTGGCACAGAGCATTCCGTCAAAATTATCCCGGTCGGGGATATTGCCACCAAAGATGAATTCGAGCGAATTAAAAATATTAGCCGCAATGACATTATCAGTGCCTGGCGAATGCCGCCGGCGTTGGCGGGGATTATGCCAGAAAATACCGGTGGCTTTGGGGATATTGAAAAAATTTCTCTGGTGTATACAGATAATGAAATTCGTCCATTATCGGAAATTTTTTTACAGCTCAACGATTATTTAAGTACAGCAGCTATTCACTTTGATTTATGATTTTTTTATTATTTATCAACACCTTATGACAGTTTATGGTATACTACAGGTTTAATGGAATCGAACAATAAACAGGGGGATTTTCCGATGCGGGTTATCTGCCCCAGCTGTGAAAGAAAAGCGATTATTAAGTCACGCGCCAGTCTCAGTAAGGAAGTCTCGGATTTATATTGTCAATGTACCAATGTGCATTGCAGCCATTCCTTCGTGATGAAACTGGCCTTTAGCCATACATTAAGCCCACCGGCGAAACTTATGGACCAAATAGTGATTGAATTTATTCGGGAATTACCTAAACAAAAAAAGCAAGCGATCACTAAAGCGTTAGCAGAGACCCGTTAAGGTCTCCACTTTTTTCGATTACGTTTTACAATCGTTCATGGCATCATTCAGGCAGTAACATAAGCCTTGTGCCTCTGGCCGACTGACGATTTTGCAGTCTTCATCCGGCGGGATATCAGAAAATAATGATTGAAAGATCAATAATCGAAAATAATTCCGGGTAAGCTGCTCCCGGTATTGTTGGTTTTCCATTTTATATTTTTCAAGTTCATTTGTTAATTGTGTTATATCGTCCATTACAGGCATTCCGTTGTACTCCTTTCGGTACTGATGATTAATGAGGTTGTATGGATGATTCAATTTCCACTATTTCAACAGGAGGAAATAGCGCTCAACAATATAGGTCTTCGCGCTTAGCCGCGCGATAATTATTATTTATTTTCAAGTGATATATATATCACAACTGTTGTCTTAAATGTAGTCTCAACCATGAAGTGCTCCTTACTGATTGAGGGGTGAAATTAAGTATTACTTAACATGCCGTAAAGAGAAGTAAAATAATATGTATATAGATAAAAGACGCGGCCAACGCTTAACGAAAGCCATGCGCACTCGGGAAATTTCGAATAAAGATTTGGCCCAAAAAATCAAAGTCTCTTCCACTGCCGTATCACACTGGCGACAAGGTAAAGAAATTAAAGTCACTCACCTTATCCACATCTGTGATTTATTATCATTATCAACGGATTGGCTACTGACCGGCGATGAGTGGTATTTTTTAAAGGGTTTAACGAAGGAACAACAACAATCCGTGGTGCGTTTAATTGAATCACTACGCCAAGATAATCGGGATAATAAAATAGCGGGGTATCGGCAGAAAAAAAAGCCAGATGACTTACGCTAGGTTGCTGGTTGTCAGGGCCCTTAGAACATGTTTTAACAATAAAAAAATGTAGAACTCACTCAAATAATGTTTGGTTTGCAATCTATGAGTCATCTCATGTGAGGGTGGGATTTTGATTTATAGTGTAAAAGCAAGTATTAACTTTGATTCGCTGAAGTAAGATAGGTTAATGGCTAAACGGTATGCATTCACTATTTTTAAAACACGTTCTAAGGCTTGATAATTTACATAGCGTATTAGTAAAGACAGTTGTTTATTGTGATAGCTCTTGTTTGCTTCAAAAGCCATCCCTAAATCAGGAATGGCGCGCAAGTGATCATGCTTCAATTCAAAGCTTAATGAAAGGGATATTTAATATTTCCAGAAACCGTTCCCCAGCACCCCATCCAAGCAACACAGTAGTCATGTCCTCTGGAATCAGTTGACATACATATATTATATCGTTCTAAGTAATAATCACGCCGCTCAATACACAAGTTAAACGGAACCCTTGAAATTGTTGCTGTAGTCCCATCGGTTGCCGTAGCTTTTACAGATAATTTGGGAAGGTTGCTTTTATCATCAAATGCTTCCGCCGCACCATTTATAGTATAATCAAAATTTACAAAACTACCTTTAGCATCGTCAAATACATTGTCTCCATTAGAATCCCAGCTGAAAGTTACGTTATCAGTATTGTCACCAAATGCAAAAGCACTCGCATTAACTAGTGTCATTGTTGTATTTGGTATACTCAATATAACAATAACACTTGCATCTGTATCCATGTGTACTTCTAAATTCGAGGCTAAGTTTTGATCATTTGCATAAACGGAAGTTGCTACTAAAACCAAACCTGCCATTAATGATAATTCTTTCATATATTTCTCCTTATAATAACTGAAATACTCCATATAAAAATGGCGCCAAGTCGATGCTCTAATACTGTATTCAAATAGTCAATACGGACTTAAATGATAACATCTAAAGGCGATCACTCACTTTTATTTTATACAACAGAAGCTGAGTATTTATAAATATTAGATGTCATATTTTTCGGTCTACATCCACTTGAAATGTGTTGTAGCATTCGAGGAAAACATGGGCAAAAATAATAAATAAGAAAAACACACCTTTAGGCGTTACCAAAAAAAAGCCGGATGATTTACGTTAGGTTGCTCCTTCAGTGACAGGCTTTTACACTAAAAGAGCAACGTTTGTTGGTTGTCAGGGCCCTTATAGGATTGTGGCGATCGGATAAGGGCCTGGTTTTAACTTAATTGCACTACCTTTATGCCTTGATTGCCACAGGCGTAAAATTCCAGGTCTTCCCGACGGTAGCAATCACTGACCAAAGGCCCTAAGCACCAAAAGTGATAGCCATTTAAATCCTTTTCGATTTGGGTCACCTGCATGAGTCGAGGTTGACCGTTTCGATCGAGTCCTTGTTCATAGTATTTAGAGCTAGGCCGTAGCTTCGCACAGAGTTTAAAAAGCATGGTTTCTCCTTGTTGTTAGTGAGTAGTTCCTGTTATTGATTAATAATCAATGTCTTACCGGGTAGATACTCAGCCGCGATTCGACGACCGATGTAGTATTTAAGAAAGCGCGGTAACCGTTGCATATACACCGCCCGTTGTGCAGGGCTTAATGCCATCACTTCTCGATAAATTTGCTCTTTTAAATACGTTCGCATCGCGGGTGGTTGCTTATTGATATAGCTTCGGATGCTCCCTGGTTTTTTACGGACCAGATACGGTAATAAACAAGCCACTCGAAAGTCTGTGGCCGAACGGGTCATTTCCATAACACTCCCTTCTTTATTCCTGGTTGGTTGTTGTCTGTGTTGGTAATACCTGACTGTTATACTGCTCAGCCAACCGACGACTGATGTCGTGTCGCAGTGCTTGGGGTAATCCCTTCATATACACCGCCCGTTGTGCAACCGGTAAAGCCAATACTTGCCGGGTGAGTTCCTGGCGCATCCGCTCTTTCATTGCCACTTGCATGGCAGGGGTTTGCTTACTCATAAAGGTGCTAATGGTGGTCTTATCCTGTTTGAGTAAGTGCCGTGCTAGGCAGGCCAACTTATAGTCTTCACTCGTTGTATCTTTTTTGTTCATCAAAGGTCCTTTTTCATTGTTTTAGCGGTTTGCTCGACCCAGGTATCGGAAAAACCTGACCTTCATGACCTGGCCGATTTTCGTTTGTAACTTACTGTTTTCTATAGGGTTTTAGGGTCATGGAATTTTCATGACCATTCCTAACCATTTTCCATAACTAATTGATTTTCTTAGCTTTATATTCATGACCAAACAAGACTATTAAGCCTTCAGTAACAACCTGACTAATCAGGTTTTGGTCAGGTAAAAGTCAGGTTTTTAGGTTTACTATAAGCTTCTGTTTTAGTTAGGTTTTTCGGTACTTTTTGGGCGTGGTCATGAAAGTCAGGTTTTTCCGATACACACCCTACTTTTTGAAAATAAGGGATTAAATAAAAGTATTGCATTCTTATTACTGTGCTCCTTTGCTGAATAACCAACACCACTTACCTTTGCCAGTGATGGCACTTTTAATCGCTGCTTGTTTGATAAATTGATGGCGTTGTGAGTTGGGTAAGACGGCTTTTAATTCCCGGGTGGTAATGGTTTCTACCCGTGCGGTTTGGCAAAGCTGATTAAACTCATTGAGGTTGATCGCAATCACGCGGCTATCCAAGCTATGGTTAAGTCGTTGCCGGGTAACGATATTCGGGCCAACCATTCCCGGTTGTTGCTCTTCTGCCTCGTTGAGTAGGTCATACAGCTCCCAAAACAACTCTACTGTCGGGTGATCTCCCCCTAAGCGTTGGTCTTGATACACAGCCCTTTTATAAAGATGCTGATACAGCCTTTCTAATAAGGCGTTATCCAACTGGGGAATGACCTGCTGTAAAGCCTTTGCAGCGGCTAACACTTTGGCATGCACCTGGATTACCCGGTATTCCTGGATTTGTTTAGCCTGCGACAAGCGTTCTGAATATTCTGGGTAGGCTTGCCTAAAAGCCTGTAATATCCCTCGCTCTTTTAACAACGCTTGAAATAAAAACCCGGCTAATTCATCACTGCCCATCCGGTGCAAGTTAGTCGCGATCTGTCGTGTTTCTGGCGTATGGTGCTCTTTGGTGCAATGCAAATACACTATCCGCGATAACAGGGCTTTGGTGCCGTCTACCTGGGCATTTTGGGCTATCACCACTGCCGCTCTAAAAGGTGGTTCAATAGTTTCTGAGCCTTGAGTTTTTACCCCAATTGCCCGAATCCCCCGGCCATTAAACGCCGTTTTTAATTCCTCTAAATCAAAACTACGCTGTTTGGCTTTATCGTTTTCCCGATCCCCTTCGATTAATACCACCGGCAAATTACTGACCCGCATAAAATTACGCGCCCGGCTGGCTGGGGTGGCTTTTACCGGGTCAAACCCTTCATAGTTTTCAATACCCACTAACCGCCATAAGAATTCCAGCAAGGTGGATTTACCCGCGCCATGCTCCCCGGTTAATTCTAAAAAGGGCCAGGATTCAAACTCGGCGCGGATTTGTTCGGCAAATAAAGTCCCAAACCAAAACGCTAACGCGGCTACGCCATTTAAATCAAAACAGGTCACGAAGTCATTAAACCAGCTAGGCTCAAACTGCGGTTGTAGTTTTACCTGGTAATTTTTGACGTTGGTTTTGAGTTTATGTTGATTCGCGGTAATAAAATCAAACTCGTTGTAACGGAGTAATTGCCCTTGATAAAACCCAAACTGATCAAAAATATAAATGCCTGATTCCCGGTCATAACCGATATAATCCACCGTCCTCACATAATGCACCTGGCGGCTAAACCACTGATCCCTGAGTTTTTTTAGTTCGTAATGAGCACCGTCAAAGGTTCCGCCGGCCGTTCTGGCTAATAAGGCTTTATTAAAACTGCTGGGGGATTCCAGTGATTGCCCGTCTAACGGTACTTTTTGCGGGGCATTCTGCTTGGCGTGCTTGACCAGAAAAAAGTATTTTTGCTCCTGAGTTAAAGCATTTTGTTCGATGTATAAGAATTCGGGGTAACAATTACTGATTTCCCGTAGATTAACATTGCCATAGAACTTACTGCGCCCTTCCCGTGAATCAATCGCAATATCGCCCTCTTCTAATTCTTCATTGAGTTTATCACTGACCTTGGCACTGTAGACTTTATTATTAAATTCAAACACCCGATGTTTAATCGGCTTTTGTAGATAACAATAATAAGCTCGTTCTTCCGGGGTTTTAGCCTTAAAAATATTACCCCGACTAATACAGTCCTCGATAAAGTCATCCGTGAGCTTTTGTCGTTGATAGCAGTCATCCCAATCCAGATCTTCATTGCCGGTTAAGGCAATACACACCGATTGTTTTTGTTGTTTTAATTGCTGGTAATATTTTAATGCTGCATTTCGTCCAGCTTTATCATCGTCATAAGCCAACACCCAATGTATTTGGTCTTGTTTATGTTGGTTAATCAGTTCATTAGGTAAGTTTTTACAGCTAAACGCCGCGATGGCTTTTTTACCTGTTAAATAAAACGCAATGGCATGAAAGATTCCCTCAACAATAAATACCGTGTCTTTGGGGTTTATCTGTTGGCCTGGTGGAGTCCAACCATCATTACGGTATAAACTACCATCAGCTTTGCGTTTACCCCCGAAGTGGGCTTTTTTATTGAGCCTACGGATGGCGGTATTGTCTAACAGCCGTTCCCACCAGCGAGTTCTTTCAGCATCTAAATAGAAACGCACCGTACTGGCATACAGATACTGTTGGGTGTTGCTATCCACTAAAAAGCGGGGACGGTGTTGTTCATACCAACCAGACAATTTTGCAATATCAAAGCCCCGGTTATTAAGAAAAAATTTAGCGGTGGCATTCGGGTCTTCTTCCGTGGGTGGGGCTATATCACTGCTATCCCCTAAGCTGTCCCGGTAGCGCTCAAAAGTTGTTTGTTGCCAACCGCATTTGTTCTCATGATTACACTTCAGTTGATAGGGATTACGATAGGAAATAAACACTGAACGTTTACGACAATTTGGGCATACCCCCTTTTCAAAGTAACGCTTGGTTTGGTTTAATTGAAAACGAAATTCTTGATCTTGGGTTAGACGCTGGATGATGGCGTCTAGCTTTTTTTGTTCGACCATTGACTTACCTTCCTTATTATTCGTCTTTAAACACACTGTCTATTTGCGCCACGTTGATCAGTGACTCGTCTATCGGGCCAGTCATGTCCAATGAGGGGTTGTTTTGCTTTAACCACTCATTGACGATATTGACTGGGTAACGCTCGCGCCCTAACACCTCAATGTGAGGGGGCACTAGGCCTTTCTTCTTGTACTTATGGAATGTTTGGCGGGTCACCTTGAGCTTGTCGCAGAGTTCTTCCTGCGTAAAAAGCTCATCCTTGCTTATATCCATTCGCATATCCGCTCCTTTTATGTTTTAATTTTTAAGAAGGAAATGGGTAAATTCCGTTAAAGTAGGTAAAAACAGGTATAATTACGTCAACCAACCCTCTTAGAATCATATTAACGCACAAAGAGGGTCTGTCAACAACTATAAACCATCAACAAAAAAGGACTCATCGGTCATGTCATCCACAGCTATTGCTATGCCCAGCACGCTAGAACAGCGGATTCGCTATGTGCAGGATAAGGTGGGCACCTTGGAATTATCGAAGTTATCAGGGATTTCAACGTCTCAGCTGAACCGCTATTCAGCCGGCCATTCCAAGCCGACCGTGAAACGGATTGAGCAGATTGCGACGGCGGCGCAGATCAATGCACACTGGTTACTCACTGGAGAAGGCTCCGCTAATCATGACCAGTTGCCCTTTGTATCCAGCACCTTGTGTTTTATTGATGATGTGAAAGGCCACCCTCATGATGATATGGCGTTCAGCACTACCCTACTCTACGCATTGAAAGCCTCCAATGATGATTTGGTGCGTTTTGATGTGCCAGACGATGCCATGTCACCCACCTTACACCCCGAAGATACGGTGTTAGCCACCAAGAAATTCAGTAAATCCAATGGGCTGTTTTTACTGGAAGCGAATGGGGTGGTGATGATACGGCGGTTGGCGTACGAAATTGATGGGTCAATTGAGTTAATCACCGATAACAGTGCGTATAAGAATGTTGAATTGCACCCTGATCAGCACCAACAAATTAATTTAATCGCTAAAGTCATATGGCGTAGTGGCAAGTTGTAATGGCAAGACAGAAAGTATTTATTCAGGGGGAACATTTTATCGGGGAGTTCCCCCATGATGCGGAGATTGGTTTTCAGGCATCAAAACGAGGGTTAAGACGGCGGTTATGTAAAGTCGATGAATTGCGGGGCATGAAAAACGAGGAACGCATTAAAAGACTGCAAGCGCTGTATGTGACAAAGGAAAAGGCTATACGGCATGACCAATTAAAACAAGAAGCCCAGGATAAACAACAAACATTAATCCGACAAAAAATGACGGTGAAGGATGCCGGTAAACAATGGTTAGCTGAGATATTAGCCACCAATAACCCCAAGACTTACCGGAATTATAAGCGGACCATCGATTTATATTTAGCCGCTTGTGGTAATCATGTCCTACGACAGTTTAGCCGTCGCCATAACATTACCTTTTTTAATTATTTACAGGCGATGCCCTCACCCAATGGGGGTACCCTCAGTGCGGCGACTCAAAATTACCATATGCGCCAGCTCAATGCGTTTTTAATGTGGGCCTATGAGCATGAGATCATTAACAAGCGGCATCAATTAAAAAAGGCAGTACAACCCCAGAAGGATATGGAAACCCTCGATATTGAGTTACTGGAGCGCTTAGGTAAGCATATTGAATCTCGCTTAACCCATGCACAGACTACCCGAGAACATCGTCACTTAGCTAACATGCTACGGGCCTATAAGATGGCCACCCAATCATTACTGCGCATTGGGGCCATATGGGCGATGAAATTAGAGTGGATTGATTTAGACAGTAAGTTAATCCGAATTCAGGATAACCTGGAATTAGACTGGAAACCTAAAAAACTGAAGTGGCCAAATAAACCAATTAACCAGCACTTATTCAGTTTTTTAATGGCCGACTTAGCCACTCGTCCACCACAAGAGCGGTATTTTTTAGATAACGGTAAAGGCCAACCCTGGTATGCCGATAAAAGTGATATCTCGAAGTTTGCGACCAAACTCTGTAAGGAATGTGGGTTGCCTGCGATTAAACCCTTTCATTGGGGGATGCGGGCCACCATGATCACCCATTTACTCTTAAACGGTGCTGAGCCTCATAAAGTACAACAACTGGCGGACCATAGCAGCTTGGCAACTACCATGTTGTACTTTAATACCCGTAAGGTAGATCAAGCGGAAGTGGCTGAGCTGTTGCCCGAAGTGTAACTTTAGGATGATTCAATATTAAAAAGTATCAATTAATACCTATTCACCTCATTAAAAACATTAAAAATAACAGTAAACACAAACTTATTTTTATATAAAATTTTAACTCTTAGGATCATAGAGTTTCAGTCCAGCAACATAGTACTTTAATACTAAAAAAGCAGATAAAGCAAACAAAACCGAGCCATTACTAGCAACTTTTAAATTCATTATGCCCCAATAAAATTTTTGTGATAAAAACACCCTGATTTATAACTGGCATAGATGCAGCCGACTAATAAATACATTAACAGGAAAGGATATCAGTGAAGAATATTCCACTACTTACTTTTTTAATGTTACTGACCTCACCAGCATGGTCCAGTGAAAGCAAAGTAGTCACTCTAAACTTAACGCAAAGCTGGGTGGGAATTACAGCATTAGCTGTTTTTATAATCGCTTATATACTAGTCATTTTTGAAGAAAAGCTACATTTAAGAAAGTCTAAACCCGTCTTATTAGCAGCAAGCATCATTTGGGCTCTAATAGCATTGATGTACCATAACCACCAGTTAACTGACGTGGTGGAGTCTTCAATACGCCATAATTTTCTTGAATATGCAGAGCTTTTTTTCTTCTTGTTAGTTGCTATGACGTATATCAACGCCATGCTAGAGAGAGGAGTTTTTGAAGCTTTACGAAGTTGGCTAGTAACAAAAGGCTTTAGCTATAAAGCCCTCTTTTGGTTGACCGGCCTACTTGCATTTTTTATATCCCCCATTGCGGACAATCTAACAACTGCATTAATTATGTGTGCTGTAGTGTTAGCCGTTGGTGATGGTAAACCCCAGTTTGTTGCTATCGCTTGCATCAATATCGTTGTTGCTGCTAATGCCGGCGGTGCTTTCAGTCCTTTTGGTGACATCACAACGTTGATGGTATGGCAAAAGGGTATTGTAGAATTCGGTGAATTCTTTACTCTTTTCGTTCCCTCCTTAGTAAATTTTCTGTTGCCCGCACTCATCATGCAGTTAGTATTGCCTAACGGTTGTCCTCCCCCTTCAAGAACACAAGAAAGGCTACTTAAGGTTGGAGGTATACCGATCGTAATTTTATTTTTACTTACCATCATCACTGCAGTGAGTTTTCACAATTACTTACATATACCACCAGTTTTTGGGATGATGGCAGGGTTAGCTTATTTGAAATTTTATGGCTATTACTTACGACGTAAATCAAAAACCTGGACTCACAGTACAGAAAACCCACCAGGCTCAACAGACGATCCATTTAACTTCGATGTTTTTACCAGAATTGCTCACGCCGAGTGGGATACACTTTTCTTTTTTTACGGCGTCATTCTAGCTGTTGGGGGACTTGGATTTATCGGCTATTTAAGTTTAGTCTCAGAAATCATCTACGGGCAGTTAGGCCCAACCTATGCTAACGTGCTGGTCGGTATACTCTCCGCCATAGTTGATAATATTCCCGTGATGTTTTCAGTACTTACTATGAATCCTGAAATGTCACACACTCAATGGCTGCTTGTTACTTTAACTGCAGGTGTTGGCGGCAGCCTGTTATCTATTGGATCAGCTGCAGGTGTAGCACTTATGGGACAAGCTCGGGGCCAGTATACTTTCTTTAGTCACCTGAAATGGACACCAATAATTGCGCTTGGCTATGGTGCAAGTATTTGGGTACATATTCTATTGAATGGATGAGACTAACTAGAACCTTAAAGCTCCTCAGAATGGGGGCTTTTTCTCAACGAATGACTAGTAGATCCCAGGTTCAAGTCCTGAAAGGCTCATCAAAGTACAACAATATGAACAAGCTTATTTTATCAACGGAAATTAGTTTACATTCCTTGTTTTAAATCAACTTACCGTCGCTATCAGTCAAATTTCAGTAAACATTTTGTATTAGTCTAAGTCTCGTCAATCACTCAACACAAAAAGGAATTTGATATGATTAAACGACTCTTACTACTACTTTGCCTGCTACCAGGTATCGCTCTATCTCAACAATATTCAGATTATCAACTATCTAATGAGGCTAACCCACTAGCAACTAATGTAATTCCTGGTGGCTGGTCACTATTTAGAAGCGACCTTAGTATGAATGAGTACTTTGTGTTTAGTGAAGCTTTACGTTATTCCGTGGGTGTTAAGTACACTCCAATCGCCGTATCTACACAAGTTGTTGCTGGAACTAACTACCGGTTCATTTGTAATGGTGAGCCTGTTGCTCCTGGCGCTGCTCCAACAGCAGTGGTGATTAATATTCACCAGTCCTTACATGGTGATCCAAAGATCATGTCAATCAACGATATCCAGTAACAAACCGCAACCGAGCCCCATTATATCGGGGCTTTTTATTTGCTTTTTTAGCTTACTTCTCGACTCATAATCGGCAGGTCCCAGGTTCAAGTCCTGGTGGGCCCACCAGTTTGCATCAATAAGAACAAGCTTCTTGTTGTAACAAGACACTAACAAATCGCCCAAATCACGGGTGTGTCAACAAAGTGTCAGCCCTGACCCGGGGTTACCCAATTATCTCGACTAACGCACCGAGATGGTTATTACAAAGCCGGCTTATGTCGGCTTTTTTGTTTAAAAACGCCCATTAAATCCCCTGTTTATTTATTGCCCTTATAACCCCATTAATTATCATTGCACTAACGACTAAAAAAAGACCGATGTAAAATTTAACCTATTTCAGTCAATATCAGTTAAATAAGGTTAAAATAGGTAAATATCTACATACCCCTAAGACAGTTGACAAAAGATCGGATAAAAAAATACCCAACAGCTAAAGAAGCAATTGGGTATTGATTGACACAAAAAAGCAGAATTAAAAAGTAACGCTAAAAGGTGGTAGTCTCAGCCGGATGTTTGATTGCTAAAAACTGCATTAGCTTCATAATATAATCAATCACCAAGGTCATCCCTTCCCGATCAGCGACAGCATAATTAATAATATTCCCATCTGCTTCCTGTTCACCCAGCAAAGTTTGCAGCAAGAAATTCAGGGTTTCAGCCTGAGCAATTGCATCTTTTACTGACAGCTGAATAAAGGGATTTAATTCGTGTAGCTCTGCCTCACACAACCAATACACTTTATTTTGACCGACTACCTGGATTTTACCTGCAGCTAAGGCTTGTTCTTGTTCCGGGGTTAATTGAATCGCTTCCATTATCGTTACACCCCTAGCCCTAATTGATTACGGTTTTGCCCTAATAATTCTAGGTTAGGCATAGGCTCACCTAAGCAATTACACAAGCTTGTTAAACGACGTTTTAATAAATCAAAAATAAATGCATCTTGGGTATGGCTTAATTCCTTCACTAATTTCACGATGGTTTTAGTGATGTTAACTTGCTCTTCCCTGCTTACCTGGTCATAACAGCCTTGCTTACGAATGGTAGGGATAATTTCACAGCACACCCAATTGGTAAAATCTATCGCCAGGGATTTATTCGAACGAAACACCAATCGGTATAAAGCTGGCTCGCAAATAATATACATGTCTTGCTTAAACTCACCATCGGGCAAGCTGGCAATACTAATCCACTCGGCTGGAATATTCCGCAGGGATTTACCTACCCCCTGCCAACGTAGCCCCACCGCTTCACACACATCCTTAGCACAAAACCAAATCTCACCACTATGATGTAGAGCTGTGCGGATTTTAGCGCGGTTATATTCAAAGGGATTGGGGACAATATGATAAGGGTTTGGTACTAGCTGAAAGGGAGTACTTGCATTTAAAGTAGCCATCCTGGCCTCCTTTTTGGTTTAAGTATCTGCGTGGCTTTTGGGAAAGCCGGGTGTCAACTAGAGCCCAAAAAGGTGCTCCGGGCGCTATTTCCCTGAAAGGGTATTTTATTAACGCCTCTCCACCCGGCATAACAAACATGCATGGCAAAACTATAATTGTGCTCAAATTACAGGCACAAAAAAACCGCAAATCTATCGGGTGCGGATACCGCTTTTTGGTTCTAGTGATTTAAGGCTACATCTGGGGTGTGTTAGGTGTCAAGGAGTTGGAATGTTAAGATTTGGTTTCAGGTATACTTTGAATAGGCTACTTTAGAAGCGATTTAGCAACAACTACCGAAAAATGTATATGCATGAATGAAATTTAGTCTATATAGCTGCTCATTCAAGTAAATCCCTTGAAAAATAAAAACACCTGAACGAGCTAACTCTTTAGTAATTACTAAAAAATGCTTAATAATTTAATTTAGAACTTCTATAAGCTCACCTTCCATATTATAAAATGCGTATAAAAAGCACCCTTGCCCATCAAAAACAAGTCTCGGTTTTGAAAGCACTTCTTTAGGAGTTTTTCCAAAACCTAGCATAATAAGCTTTTGAACGTAGCTATCACAGACTGCAATTGCTACCACTTTCTTACCTATAAACCATCTTGAGCTACCAAATAACTGCACATGGTATTTTTGGTCTTCTAGAAAATCAACTTTATTAGACTCCACTAACCCACTAAAATTTTGAACTATGTGATCATGCTTCAACCCTGTTAATTCAAAATACGGTGGTCTCATTTTAAAAACTTTGAGTGTTTTTTCAGACTTTTCCAGATTACTCTTAGAAAGAAGTGTAGTACTTATTAGCCTGCTACTATTAGCAGCGTTAGCAAATACTGACAAAAATAAAACACAAATTGCTAAGACTAGTATTCTAAATTTATAGAACATATTTTAATATCCATCTCTTGAAGGAACATCAATTCCATTTTCTCTATAATCTTCTCTAATCTGATTTTCTGTGTCACTACCCTCAAATGGCCAACTTCCTACTGTTTCTCTCTCCTCAAAGAATCTTGTAAAACTAGTATCGTCTTCTAAATCTCTTTTAGCATGAATTAATTCGTGTCCAAGGATAATCTCAGGTGGTATTTGCATATCTGGCCTCTTAGATTTAAAGTAGCGGTTGTACTGTAACAGATTCTCGTCGGGATCATATTTGTTTACAGGTCCATCAGTTATAACAACAACTTCTTTACTTTTTTCAATGTCTTTAACTATACGATCGGCATTCGCAGAGTTTTTTCTAAGAGTATTTAGAGCATCTTTTAAAACATCTTCCATTACAGAAGAACTTCCAATGATTTTTATTTCTAGCCCGTCAGGATCAATGTACCCGTATGGATTATTATTAGCATATCTGTTAAACCCAAAAACAGGGTTATCCTTTTTGATATAATCCAGCACATCCACCGGATCAATCGCCATAAACCGACCCAACACAGGGTCGTAATAGCGTGCTTGCATGTACACCAAGCCCAGGTCACGGTCTTGCACATGGCCTGTAAAACCACGGCGGTTAGTCGCCGCTTTCGGGTCTTGGGTTAATTGCTCAACCACAGTCATAAACTCTGATAGCAGTTGCAGTACATTATCACTTTCATTCCCCAGCCAGACCTTGCCGCCGTCTTTTACCTGGGTGATTTGCTTTAGCTTAGCCAGACTGTGTTTAATCCCGTTGATATGTTCCTGCATATCGTTACCTACGACAATATGACTATCATTGCCAGTGGCGACTTTGAGGTTATCCACGGCGGCTACTAATTCAGCTGTACCACCCGAGTGTAGTTTAAGGCTCCCCATCGCCTCTATGGCTTTAGTACCACCAATCGTTTCCGTGCTGTGCTCCGCGACTGTCGTTTGACTGGTTTGGGCTTTTGTTTGTTGGTTTAGCGTATCTAGCTGGTAGTTAAGGCACTCGTCTTTAATTTCACTCGGAGGTTCGAGCCACGAAGAGGCATTTTTTGTGATGCAAATTGTTATGTATTTTTAAAAACAATGCCGTTCTCATTTATACGACAGCACCATTTAGCTGCCTTGCTCCACAAACCATTAATATTGGGATTATTTAACTCTACGAAACCATCTGCTAACAAATATTCCTTTGTACCGTCCAAATACTCGTTATATTCATAGATAGAAATAGGTAAACCCTCGCTTAACTTTAAAGATTTACCCTCTGAGTCAATCACATCATCTACTTTTGAAAGTAGTACAAGATTTTCTTGTACCATTTCATTGAAATCTACTTTTAATCTTGGTCTATTCATAATTAGGTAACGACACATAACACTGTGGTAATTTAACTGCGTTGCGGAAGTCAAACTTTCAGTAATATAGAAGGAAGCATACCGAGAAATGAAACGAAGCAATACATGTAGAATTGATCGATTTATTATGCAGTTTCTTCCCAGTAATCAAGGTTTTCATCTCCACTCAGCTTCGCCAACCTACCTAGAAGAGCAATTTCAAAGGATTGGCAAACCGTTTTCGTAAATGGGCAAGCCAAGTCAAATTCACATTTACCGTTGAATTTTGCAATTTTAGTGCGTGAGTGCTGCATTAAGAGATTTCTAATCTCTCTTTCAGTAATTAGCATTGCCTCAAAAGAACGCCAGCCATCTTTTCCTTCTACACCTTTCCAAATACCATCATACAACACATGCTCTATGAGCAGTTCTGCTTTTTCTTCTGGCAAAGGTTCACAGCCCATTTCATTCGCCATTTTTTCGATCGAGTTTTTTACTAACTCTATATTGGGATACATAAACTTCCTAGCCGATAGTTCCATAGTTTATAAGGGTAGATTCATCATTTGGACTTGTATCTAAGACACCTTCAAGTAATTTTTTTGCTTCATCAAAATTTTGATGCCACTTGGAACTATCTTGCCAAGTTTCATCTATCAATAACTTCGCTCTCTTGTTTATATCATCAATATTCATGTTGAGTCTTAACACTTCAATCAGTAGTGTACGCTAGCATACTCAGCCACGAAGTAACATTGCTGACTTGACTTGTTAAGGGTTGCTCTAGCATTTGTTGAGTAAACTCATAAGCAACTGGAGACAACCCGATAGTAATTATTACTGCGACTAAAATACTTTGATAAAAATCAGCGCCAAGCTGCCAGTACAAAACAAAGAATAAATAAGCCAACAGTAGTCCCGATAGTGCCGTAGCCAATGTCAGAAAAGACAGTTGCTGGAAAATTAGAATAAAAATTACCGAAAGTGATTTACAAATGAGTGTCACGAGCAATGGTGCAATTACAACTAAAAGCAAGTTACGAAATTTAGGGTGGAAACAAGATATGAGGCATAAGAGTACCGACGTAATAATATAGATCCACCAATATTGATCGGTAACTCCCGCTGTCCAATTACCAACAAGCAAGTATGCACTGATACTATGCGTTAAGTACATAACAGCAAAGCAGCAAAAAATAAGTACTGTGATGGCTATCCGTAACTTCATATGACCCTTTTATTAAGCATTGATAGCTTCTGTTAATTTTTCAATCGTTCTTTTCCACTTGTCCTGGCCTTCCCATAGCTCTACAAGCTCTG
The DNA here is from genome assembly GCF_011009015.1 of Spartinivicinus ruber. Classification (NCBI taxonomy): domain Bacteria; kingdom Pseudomonadati; phylum Pseudomonadota; class Gammaproteobacteria; order Oceanospirillales; family Zooshikellaceae; genus Spartinivicinus; species Spartinivicinus ruber. The sequence goes on along the minus strand of NZ_CP048878.1, from coordinate 930,435 downwards.
ACTTATCTGACATTACTAAAATTAATACTTTATTTGCTTTTGCAATCAGTTCACTACTTGGCTTTAAGCCAATATTCTTCACCCAATTATCTACATCTGCTGTATAAGCATCAGATTGAGTTCCTCTACCAAGAATTTTAGCAATAACCTCGACAGCAGCTATTGCTTCTTCACCTTCCGATGCCTCTAAATAGTCCTGATCTGCGCTCAATGCTTTATCAATCGTTTGCTCTAAAAATCGTAGATCGCTATATTCTTCAAGATCATATTTCCAGTCACAGGAAGTATCATTTCCAAACGGTTCGTGGGACCATGCACCCATGCTTTTCTCCTTTATTCGTAAGAGTGGAAATAGATAACTCAACGTCCATAAGAACGCAGTTAATGGCTCTATGATGTTTAGTCTTCCCAATAAAACAGTGCATCAAAAACATGCTCTGAATCCAGTATTGTAGGTATCTCGACTGAAAACCATAGAGGCTTTAGAACTTCTTTCTTTAAAAGCAGCGTATATTTGTATATATTCAGAAAATTTCGCACCTCATTTAACTCGATGCTCCAATCCCCTACTGGATATGACGAGATACATGAACAGTCCAAAAAATGGGAAGCAAAACCATCAGTTTCATTTATTGCTTTTTCACCCTCACCAAATACCGCAATTGGAGCAAGACGAGAAATATAAAGGCTAATGCCTTTTATCTCTATATAACCATCTTTTTGCACATAAAAGCTTTTATCTTTCTTCGTAATGAATAAATCAAAATATGAAGCATAACCAGAACCATAACTATCAGGTTCTAATATTACCTCCAACACTTTGCTGCTCTCAATTTTGTTGCATAGTTTCCTAGCATATTGATTACAGGCTTTAGTATCTGAATTAGAAAAAGGCGGGAAGTCACCAACCGGATACCTCCCTACAATTTTTCTTATGTTCGACTCATTGATATTCATGCTTTATAAGACTAACGCTTTTATCAAGAACAACGCTCCAGCACATGAAGTGTGCTACTTATATTTAGTTGTTAAATGTTGAAATCATATGCTTGGTCCTTAAATTTAATAACAAACTCTTTAGCTTGCTCTAGATTTTGTGGATATCGTTCCCGCTGCCAGACAGAACCTTCTTTACGGTATACCTTTTGAAAATTAAAGCCATTCTCTACTAGAAACTGAACTTTTTTCCACTGCTTATCATTGGACTTTTTTGGCGGACGAAATCTTATGTCCATTGATAATGACTGACCACCACAGGTAGGGCACTTACGATAAAGTACACCCTCAAATGGGCGTTTATATGTGCTCCGGCAGTTAAAACAAGTATAGGGAACTAAATTTGAACGTGTTGGATTACTCATAATATTTAAAACTGCCCAGCTTTACTGCATCCAATGAGGGCCTACAGCCATCGCGAATTTAATTGCCTTATTGCGAGTAGTCAATATACTTTGCAATCCGTTTTATATATGACTTACGATACTTCTTCCAGTCACCATGAATATATGTTTGATAGAACTTATAAGGATGATCAGTAATGCTCAAACCCTGTAAGTATTTATATATCATATCCAAGTGTTTTTTGTTCCAAGCCCAAAGCACTTCACCACGACCTTGTATTTGATAATACGGTTCAGTCAAATCTAGATAACAGAGACTATTCTTTCTATAGCCGCACTCTGTACAAGTCACCAAAAATGGGGACTGTCGCCAGCTCGGGGACATATCCCCCACAAGCTCAAAGTCTGGGTTAGCGAGTGTATCTTGGGCAATGGCCAAACCATCGCATTTAAAACACTTAATATCTATCTGAGCTGGCCGACTCTTGTGATCATAGCGAACATGGTTCATTCCTCCACCGAAAAATGAGCCTCTCTTTCCTATTTTCTTACCTGTTGGATTCTTCACTGCAAACCTTCAAACCATTGCTATGAGTAAGTCTCACTCTAGCGTAATACATCCCTTTACGTTGACGTATAACAGCCGAATACATTTTAACCAAGCCACCCTTTTATTACAAAACAAAATCAGCCAATAACTACTGATTAGCTGTTCCCAACTCCATTCGACTACATTTCAAACAGACTAGGGTTATCAAATGGCCTCCATTGATAGGTATTGCACAATTTTTCACTTCTTTGCACTTCCTTTCACTTTTTTGCATTTTGTGAAATTAGCAGTTAGTACCTAGCCACCATATACAGTGGGGCCTAGAGTCACATCACTGCATCACTTTTAATTTCACAAAATACTTATGACGCAAAACCCGAAGGGGGGGGGAGGATGAGTGCTTTTTTCCGCTCCTCTGGATTCCGGGTCAGAATTTTTTGTCGCAATGACAACGGATTAGGAATGAGTTTGAGACACCACTAATGCAGTTGAATAGATAGGAGTAAAAAGCGGACTAACGCCCTGTCAGGGGCTTAGGGATGATTGCGAGTTTAAGTGAGGTATCTAGTGAGTAGAGACTGGGCATTTCCGGTTTTGGGACCAGTTTTGAAGGGGGGGGTAAGTTGATAATGGATCACTCAGTAGATCTTATAACCTTGTGGCTTAGATTTATACACCACAGAAGAGTTCAGAATGCAACCACAGTTGTGCGTCAGAGTAACGTTCATCAATAACTAGTTTTACATATTTCAATATAAGGTATTAAAATATGATACTTCTATTATTTTAGTATCTTAAATATTGTTTATAAGTAATATTCGTATCGTTACCAATAGGGTAGTGAAAGCTAATACCTAAATTGGTAACGATGCTTAACTAATCAGCTTCCCGCAAAAAGAGTAATACTTGTTAGGAGTAAAAATGCGTATTTTGTTTGTGATTATATTGATTATCATCATAACAGGGTGTTCTGCAGCTGGAGTTATCTATACTTCTGATCCTGGTAAAAAACTAGCTCAAGCAAATGAGCTAGTTTTAATGAATCGTCCAATACCTGCTGAGAAACTAGCTAAAGAGTCATTAAAAATATTTACTTTAAATAAAGATGTATTCGGTCAATCTGAAGCAAATTTTTTCTTGGGAATTTTTTATAAATATAAATCTAATTGGAAAAATGTGCCAACTGAAAGGTTTTTGAATAAGTCATTAGAACATTTAACCTCTTCTGCTTCAGGCTTTTTATCTTTGGAGGAAAATATACAAGCTTCAAAGGTACTATTTGAAATTGGACAAGCATATCGAGCTTTGAATAAATTACCTGCAGCTTGTCAAAAATATAAGAAATCTCTAAGTCTATTTAATAGCGGTAAAGGGAAGCATCAACACTTTAAGATTAATAATCAAAAGCTGAACAGTCCACAAGAAATCATCCAGACTCATATAGATAACTTATGCGTTCAGCCCCCTGTAAATCAATAGCATAGATTGCAAGTTGCCCTAAAGCATTACCTTTAAATCAGAATTCTGCTGATTTACCTTGCCTGCCTGTTGTATAAGACTGGGTTTATTAGTCGGCCCTGCTGGCGTATGACCATGCGTTGAAAGGTCTAAAAATGCATGTTCAACCACAGCCATAAACTCCGACAGCAGTTGCAGGACATTATCACTTTCATTTCCCAACCAGACCTTGCCGCCGTCTTTAACTTGAGTAATTTGTTTGAGTTTGGCCAGGCTGTGTTTAATGCCGTTAATATGTTCCTGCATATCATTACCTACGACGGTATGACTGTCGTTGCCTGTCGCTATTTTTAGGTTATCGATAGCGGCTAGTTCAGTTGTACCGCCCGAGTGTAGTTTTAATGAGCCCATCGCCTCTATGGTTTTAGTGCCGCCAATCGTTTCGGTGCTATGCTCAGCGACTGCCGTTTGACTGGTTTGGGCCTTTGCTTATTAGGTATTTATAATCACTTTCCATCAAAGTCAACACTAGCCGTTTCTTCAATAATAAGTTTTGCTTTGTTTTCGATGCACCAACTTTCAAGCTCATCTTTTAGCTCAATATAACTATTTCTTGCCCATTCAGGTGCCTTGAGTTGCCAGGTACTTTCTGAAGGTAAATATACAGAGAGTACTCCCATTGGTAGCTCAAGTATGAACTGGCCTCCTTCGCCTATCACAATTAGCTCTTCTTTCCATTTCACCTGGAATTTAAATTTGCTCATTGGATACCAAACAGAAATTTGTTATATATTTACTCTTTAATACCATTTTTATAATGATAATGATCTAAAGTTGCTGTGGTGAATGTACCAATAAAATCAGGATCATTTTGCTTGATTACGAGTTTCTCTGGTTTTATATTCAAAAGATCATTTTCCACAGCCCATTCAAATAGCCCTTGATTTATTGGCATAGCACTAAGCATACCTGTTAATTGATGTTTAGACATCCACTCTTCAGCTTTTTTTATTTCAGTGAAGGCTGATGATGGAAATCTTCCACCTTCTCCAATAAATATCCAAATATTATTTTCTGGTTTCATGATATCTTTAACACATTACTTCTCTGCTCAGCAGGTGACATAAATTGATCCGCTGCAGTTTCTTATTAAGTGTGGGCACCTATTACACTCTTCATCTTTTCTATTATACCTAGCTGCTCACTATTGGTGATGTACGCTTCTAGCTTATGCAGCCAAACATTAGCAGCATTCCAGTCTAAGCTAACTTCAACACTCGTAGTTCTATTTATTAGCACAGGGGAGCCATGTATGACACCTTTACCAGAATCACTGAATTTTGTGAGCATTAGCCAATATTCACAGGAATCATCTGACTGAAAGCTAATAATTAGAGAGCCACCATCTCTTAATTCTTCAACGCTTAATACATGGTTGATGTTCATAAAATACTTAATGCTTTTAGCTACATGACCAGTTGTCAGCTTGACTTCCTTGTTAGCCACGTATCTTATCAAGCTTACCTTCAGCTACCAATTTAAGTATATTTTCAATTTTGGACACTACGATTGACCTACCTTTAGAACGTAGTTCGGCTAGCTGATTACCATGAAAGTCACCGTCAAAAACTTGCAACTTATAAGAGCCATTGATTAAATCGCCTTCAGGATACCACCCAAGATCCAGTAAGCAGTTATAATTCTTATGGTACATTTGAAGCATGTCTTCCTTAAAAATCCACCATCGGTCATCTTCAGGAATTAGGCAGTCATCAGGATCAATCTCCCAAAAACCATTGTTGTAATTTATAAACCAACCAGCAGGAATACGTAAAGGCTGTAGTTCCAAGTTAGAGAAATCTTTATTCACTTATTTATGCCTATTTTTTAATTAACTAATATGTCCAACACTTTAATAAACTACGCCGCTCCAAACCTTGACTAATTTTTTAAGCCGATAATTTGCCTAGCTTCATCATTCAGCTCAATCATATAGCTCATTGAAGATAGAATGCGATACACATTTTTGAGATCCATAATAGTTCCTACTTCCAATATTTTAGATGGTGAAACCCATAAAAACTCATCACATTCATCTAGCTTTAAGCATATTTTTTGATTTTGATCCGATAGTTGACACCTAAAGTAATTATTACCATTAATCTTGGCGACTAGGTGACAAGCTTTAATATCTAAACTTGTTTCTTCTTTTACTTCCCTAATACAGGCTTCTTCCGGTGACTCATTCTCTTTAATCCCACCACCTGGGAAACACCATTGACCCGATCGAGACGTTTTAAGGCTACGCCTAATCAATAGTATCTTTTTCTCATTTTCAATGACTGCCCATGTTGCCATAAAATTCAAGCAACTTGTTGCAGGTTCAGCACCGAAAGTACAATTTTCGATGGCTTTGTTATAACACTATATTTTGTCTTGAAAAACAGGCGCACCATATAATTCTATCTCCCAGTCTTCATATGGTGGTGACACCTCATATGATGGATCGCAATATGATTTTAAATAGTCAGTTGCTCGCTTTTGAGCATGCGTGAAGTTTAAAACATTTCCTTCTTCATCAAGCTCTATGACATTTGCAAATATAGCAAAAACCATTTCAATTGCGCTCGGCTCTGAGCCATAAAGATCCAAGTACTCAACGTCTTCTAACATGGAGTGGGTACCACTTGCCATAAAATAGGCAAATGTTCGTAATGCACCACTAAAATCATTGCTCAGTTTCATAGTTTTGTACAGATTTCCATCGGGTTATAACACTCAGCTAAACCAGGGCTTGCTTGATATTTTTTAATGTCACAAGCCCCAACTTTACAGCTTAATTAACTTAACATAAGTCTATCAAAACCAATGGCAAACCCCACACCTTGTCTATAAGCCCCTCCACCTAATATCTGTTTTTGGGCTCCCAGACCAGGCACAGAGATTTCGAAACCATCTTCAGTGTAGTAATCAAGGCCTCTTTTTACCGCGGAATCTAACTCATATTCAGATGTTTTAACTGAAATCATTTTTTGAGCAATCACAATCAACTCGTTTGTCGCAATGTTTTTATCGCTTGGATTGAGAATCTCTAATCCAAACTGGAAGAATTCACGATACCGACCTAAGGAAGGACGCTCATATCGCCAGCAACGCTCAAAATACCAAAACTTGACATCCTTTTTTCTTTTAAAGTGTTTATCTGCTAAAAGCTGGATAGTTGCGGTTCCTTCGGGCCTTAAACATAGCTCACGCCCCTTTTTATCAGGGAATGCATACATTTGCCCTAAAATCTCTGGACCTGCCTTATCTGTATAAACCGTAGTAGGTTCAATACTTGGAAGCACAATTTCAGAAAAGCCATACTCTTCGGCAACATTAATAAGCCGGTTCAGTAGTTCTCGCCTTTGCTTCGCTTCTTCGCCAGATATTATCCTAACCCCTCTGGCCTGGGCATCAATTTTATATTCCATGCTACATCACTCAAATTTTTCACATTAAAAAAGCCCTCGCAGCCAGGCTGGGAGAGCTTTCTTAGTGAATGGGCTTAGTATTCATCCAAGCAATAGCTCCCCCAGCCAAATATGTGGCTGTGAGTGATGAATATGAACTGAGGTGCATTTGAATATAAACATGGTGAGATTCTATTCCTCAATGAGTGCTGCTGTCAATCCGTAAGGCATAATGCCAAGCTATGCAACACTTTCAGTGCGTCCTTGGTTGAACTTCCTGTTAGCAATTGTTATTAAGCATACATATTTTCTTGATAATTCATAAATAAATTGTTTTGTTCACTAGATACTTTTCTGAAAGATACCAGAGGGTCAAAAGAAGGTTTATATAATGACCGTTGTCTGCATGAAAGTATTTTCTGTGAAAGCCCTACAATCTCAATTTACCCAATTGAAGATGATAAATAAAATTTTATTAACCCTTCCTTAACCCTTCCTTCTATAAAATTACCGAAGTAATAACAAAGTTTTTTTGGACTACTCTAGCCTACACCAAAATGAAGATAACGGCTGCCTCAGTTGAACAAGTGGAATGTTGTTAGTAGTGATCTATAAATTTATATACAGACTCAAGAGAAAAAAAGTAGTATGTTAACTTTTTTATTGGTAGAAGATGATAAGGATTTAGAACTGGAAGATATCCGTTGTAATTATGCCAGTAATAGGGTGGATGGGCCTAAGCTAAAGGGTCAGCACTATTTCAACACTTTATTATTAGATCTGAATTTACCCCGCCTGGATGGCTTGATTGTTTATCAGCGATTACGGGTTAGCGGTAATGATACACCTATTTTGATGTTGACTGCTCGTGATCAAATGTCGATGGAACGCCTTAAACGCGTCTTCAGCATTGATACCTCCCAGTTCCCTCAATGCCACCAGGGGTCTGTGCGAATTATTACTTGTATCGAATATCCGCTGATTATTTCAACTATTTTAAGTCACTTCCCAGTGGCCTTAACTGCACAACCAGCACGCGCACCTCCTCTTCAACAATACTCTCTGTTTTAGAAATTACTGATTTATTTACTTATCATTTATTCTTTGTGGACAACTACAAGGACAAGAGAAGGGTATGTCTTTTTTCAATATTAGCCTAAAAAGCTAGCCATTGGCCAGAGGGCACCTATCGCTTTAACGGAAAATGGCGCCTTGTGTTTGAAAAAGCATAGGCAAACCAGCTAATAAATACTTCCCATACTTGGGTTATACTTTAAAATAACACTTATTTTTACCGCTTTTAATTAAGGAAAACAGAATGTTAAAAAAAACTATACTAGTATCTTTTACTTTTTTAAGTGTAAGTTCTATTGCTGACATGACTTCAACAGAAGAACAAAATAAAAAGCTAACAAAAGAGTTTTATGCTGAGGTAGATAATAAAAATTATGATGTCATTGACAGACTATTTATCGATAATTATGTTGAGCATGAAGTTGTACCTGGCGTTCCTCCAACTAAAGAAGGAATGAAACTGTTTTTTGCTAATACAGGAAAGGTTTTTCCTGACCGTAAACATAATATAAAATTTATGATGGCTGATGGTGATAAAGTGGCTGTATATCTGAATGTTACTGGCACACATAAAGGAGAAATAATAGGTAAGCCTGGCTCAGGTAAAACTTTCAGTATAAGTGCTGTTGATATATTGCATTTTAAAGATGGTAAATTAGTAGAACACTGGGGTTCTGGAGATTATTTAACCATGTATACTCAACTTGATTTTATAAAAATGAAATAACTTCGTTGGCTCAATATGGATTTCTGGTGGGGTAGATTAATAAACTCTAGCAAATCATTTATTAATCCCTTACCAAGACATTTTAAATTATACGCAAACTCAAACAACACTAAATAATAAAGCAATGAGGACCTTCAAAATCTCCTATCTGTCTGGTAGTCACACATTCATATACATAACCGCCCCCATGGATGGGATAGTGGCTCTATCATTGCTTCAATAGCAAAATCTGACTTTTTCCAAAGAACATAGTTACTTACGTGTTCGGCACCCATGCCATAATATTTTCATTAAACAACTTTTCAGAACCTGCCCTTGAAAAATAATTTCTTAACGTACCCTCAATTTCAAAACCAAAAGAACGAAAAAAGCTAAGTGCCCGCTGATTGTCAGAAGCCACCAAAAGCTCAATTCTTGTATACCCCTCACCCTTTAATTTACTTAATAATTCACTAAAGAACTTCTTACCGATGCCCTTTCCCTGAAATTTCGGATTTACTGCCAAAGAGCCAATATACACAGAATGATTCAGCCGACGAGTTCGCCGTATTACTTTGCACACAACCTCTATGCCCATTGAACCTTCTTCTACAATGAGTTCTCCCCCACTGATGAGCTCTAAATATATTTCATCGAACTCTTGTCTAGAACATGGATCAAAACCCATATTGGGAGCTACAGATTCATCTGAGTAGATTTCATATAAATCTTCAATATCAGTAACTTCTGCTTTTCGCATATTTACTCGAAACACGTAGCACTTGGGTAATCTTCACCACCAAGTATCAGATTAAACCTTTTGTTATGCACTTGCCGCTAGCAGTTTAATGAAAGCTATTAATATACGTCACACTGCCACATAACAGCCGAATATATTTTAACCAAGTCACACTTTTATTACAAATCAAAGTCAGCCAATAACTATTGATTGGCCGCTGTCGAACCCATCCAACTAAATTTCGAACAGATCAGGACTATCAAATGCCCTCTTCGATAGGCATTGCACAACTTTTCACTCCGTTGCACTTCCTTTCACTTTTTTGCATTTTGTGAAATTAGCAGTTAACACCTAGCCCCCATATACAGCGGGCTCTGAAGTCACACCACTGCATCACTTTTGATTTCACAAAATGCTAATGACGCAAAACCCCCAGGGGGGGAGGATGAGTGCTTTTTCACGCCCTTTTGGATTCTGGGTCCGGCTTCTTGCCCTAATGACATCTGATAAGATAAGAGATGTGTTGGAAAGCCACTTAGACTCTTGAAAACAAAAGTAGGCTCCAGTCCTGTTAGGGAGTTGTAACAGAACTTCTCTGGGTTACCCCCTCCATTCTCCCCTCACAATTTCGTCTACTCTTATTAGAAACATACTGGCCTTGTTGTATATTGATGTTTCTGAGGAGAGCCAGCCCTAAAATGACCTATCGAATCAAAACCTTTCGTGGCAGCATATACGAGCTTTACACGTCCATTGAAGAACCTAGCGAAGGCTTCAACCCTATAGGACTTTGCAGTGAAAGAGAAATTCGCGAGTTCTTTCAAGAGTGTGTTTCTTCCGCTAGCAGATCACCAAATGGTACGCTTGATGGCATAAGGATAATGGAGTATTTGCTCGGTTTTAGTGCTTCAGAACAAGAACTAGAAGACCGATTTGTCGAAGCTGTAGAATGGAACCGGCTCTATATTGCCAGCAATAAAGAGTCCATACTCATGCCTTTTGTTGTGAGAGAAAAGAAACATATCCCAACGACTCAAAACTACAAATCAATTGACCAACTTCAAAAAGATGCTGCTGAGCTAAAAGCGGATAATCAAGATAAGTCTTTGGCTGATACTGACATAGAGTTTCCCAATTGGTTAAAAATACAAGCTAACTATGATGATGCTTGGAACACACCATTGCCTGCAGAAAATGTCCAGCTGAGCATCATGAGTAATTTAATCAATGACAAAGTAACACTCAATAAAGGCATTGGAATAAACTCTATCGCTAGCAATATTGATGAAGCTCGTACCACTGCAAAAGAACCTGGCGTTGCATTTATAGAAAGCTTGCCAATTGGTAGTGCTCAGGTTGATTTTCAACGCCAGCCAGGCTTAGAAAAAAAGATCGCCAGTTTGCGTGAAGCATTAGAAATGAAGCTTGATGGTGCCTACCGTGACACTGTAAAACAAATGTCGGAGTTTCAGGGGCAATGGGAAACCTATGGTTATATGTCAATCGCCCTCAGTGGTGGTGAAGGACTTTACGCCGGCTCATCAGATTGGATAGATGATCAAGCCGACTTATTTGAAGCAGAAACCTGGAGTAAATTAGGTGACACAATTTCAGAAGCTACAGGTAAAGCCTTTGATACAGCAGCCGATTATGCCCAGGAAGTCTATGAGCGTGCAGTAAAAAATGCTAACGAAGCGGCTGAATGGGTAGATGAGCATAGCGATGAGTTACACAATTTTCATTGGTGGTCTACCCAAGCAGAAACAGCTATTGAAGAGGCTAAAAAAGCTTATCGTGATCACAAAGCAAAAGTACAACAACACTTGGATGATGCCGCAGACTTTTTATCAGAAAGCAAGGAAAAGGTTGAAAAGCTTTATAAGTATAAAGAGGAGATATTAAAACTACCTCAATACATCACTGAAGGTGATCCCATCAAAGTAGAAAACTTTGTTGATACTGTATTGATGGATGTTGATCCTGAACTAGCAAACAGTGTAAAAAATAATCCTAATTTTTATATTGCCTTAGAGCTTATTGCAGACCATGACAGTGCTTTAACTTACTTTGCGTATGTTGATTTATTTATGGAGGCAGTTCCTCCTAACTTTTATGCCTATATTGCTGGTAAAGGCGGCTCTTATATTGCAATTGAAGTACTGCTACTGATAGCCCTTTCATTTTTAACTCTAGGCACAGGTACCATAGCAAGAATTACAATGCTTGGGGCAAGACTGGCTACCAGTAGTGCACGAGTGGCTGGTGTGACTAAAAAAATAACCCAAGCTCAAGCCGCTATCCAAGCATTTAAACGAACTCTTGAGGATTTTGCAGACTCCACAAAAATATTGAAAGACTTAGGTGAAACATTACATAAAGCGCGTAATGGTAGTATTACTCAAAAAGGCTCCGTTAACAGCACCTTGACAATCAAAAAGCAAAATCAGAAAAGAAACTCTCGTTGTAGAATTTGTCATAAAAGCGATCATACCACACCCCGAAGTCAGCGTGGTTGTGTTGTTTATAAGTAGAGAATTAATATGACTGAAGGAATTATAAATAAAGACAGTAGCGACTATAGAAAATCTCTTTTAAACAGAGTTGAAGGTAAAGCTAGCCATCCACTAAATAATGGAATCTACATGCAAGCTCATCATTTAATTTCCGAAAAAGGAGTAAATTTATCTGGCATGGGGAATCTGCTAAAAATGAGAGGATATAATATTAACGCAATAAAAAATTTAGTATTTCTTCCATGCACCTTGCCTGGCGCCTGCCATTTGAATGTACAACCGCATAGAGGTGACCATACATACCATGATGATGAACACCCAATAAGTTATCACCTTGAAGTAAGAGATAGAATCAGAAGATTGGAGTCATCGGTAAGGACCTGTGGGTCTAATGCATCTGAGTCAAAAATTCAGAAGTTACTTGATATTGAAAGTAAAGAAATACTCAGGAAAATACAAAATTTTCGAATACCATTAACTTCTATTATGAAAAAATTCAAGTCAGGTAATGAGGTAGGCTGCGGAAATTGCATCAATGTAAAAGAGCATGAAAAAGACTCGCTTGCTTGTACATCTCAACGAGACCATTATGGTGAAGAGCATCCGCTTTTCAAAAGCGGTAAAGATAGCCAGAAAATTACGAAGAAAAAACCTGCAAACAGGTATGTACTAAAGGTGGGAAGATGAATGAATATAATGAGCAGTACTATATAGTTACAACATATTATGATGATGATCAAATTCACCCTTGCCCGGATCAAAAAACATTTAATAGAAGCTATTCATATGAGCGCTTACTTCCTGGTGGATCCCCACTGTTTTTCTATAATGGCTTTAAAGACGAAGACTTAAAAGCTAATCGAAAACGTAACCTAACTGATATTATGCTGGATGGAGCAAGCTTAATTATTAGTGATAGAGTAAAAAAGGATTTACACCTATCAGACATTGATGGAATGCAAGTTTATCCAGCAGTATATATAGATGATGAAGATAATTGGCATGAAAGTTATTGGTATCTCAATTTTTTTAAAGAACTAGACTGCTGGGATAGAAACTTATCTATTATTGAAAGCCTTGATGATTTTGAAGAAGACGACGAAGATTAAGATGTTTATGATGATGAAGAGGATGATATTAGCGAACAACTTTACTTTGAAGTAATTAAATACCATTTAAGTAAAGAGATTCTAGACGACATACCTTTAGAAAAGCGATTTTTATTTAAGATGGGGGGAGCTAAAAAGGCATACATTTTTGCTCATGAGTTAGTAGTTGACTTGATGAAAAGGAAAAATTTTACAGGAGTACGCTTCTTTAAAGTATCCGAGTTTGAGGAAGGTGATCAATATTAATACTGATTAGAGAAAGCACAGTTATTGCCATGAGATGATTAGCTTGAATATTTATAATGAACAGTACTATATCACCATAAGACCAATTAATGACAATCAATTATACCTAAAGCCAGATAAAAAAACTGAGCACAGGGATTATGATTTTAGAAAATTGCAACCTGGAGGGGCACCACTATTTCTCGAAAATGGAACTAAGGAAAAAGATAAGCGGTTAGGTAAACAACGTCATTTAACTGATGTACTTATGGAAGGTTCGAATTTACTGGTAAATGACAATATTAGAAATCATCTAGTATTGAGCAGCATTAAGGTTATGCAGCTGTATCCCGCAATTTATATAGATGATGATGACGAAGATGATGATATTGACTATGATGCTGAAGTGACTCAGTATTACCTTGACGATAAGGTACTAGATGAAATACCCGAGCATCAACGTTTAATGTTTAAAATGGGAGGAGCTACTAAAGCATATATATTTGCTCATCAAGTAGTTGTTGATTTTTTTACATCTAGAAAAATTTCTGGTGTGCGCTTTATGAAGGTTTCAACCTTCAAAGAGGGTGATCAGTTTAGACCTTGGATTAAAAAGTATACCTATATTTGATAGATAAATGACTAACTATAATGAGCAGTATTATATACTGGATACATTCTATAACGATAATCAATTACACATTACTGCAGACAATAAAACATCAAATAGAAACTATGAATATGAAAAGCTAGTTCCAAGTGGCGTACCACTTTTTTTTGAGAATAGTTTTAAAGATAAAGAAAAAGCTTTAGGTAGAAAGCGTCTATTAACTGATGTATTATTTGATGGCTCAAGCTTGGTAGTAGTTTATAAAATACATGATTTTTTAAAAATGTTTAGCACCAAAGGAATGCAGCTTTATCCTGCTATATACATTGATGACGATACAAACTGGCATGAGAATTATTGGTATCTAAATTTCTTTGAAAAGCTTGATTGCTGGGATAGAAAGCTATCGGTACTTGAAACTTTTGATGATGAAGATGACGACTTTGATGCAGAGATTCGCAAGTATTATTTAGATAAAAAAGTACTAGATGCAATCCCAGAAGAGCAACGTTACTTGTTCAAAATGGGAGGAGCAACAGAGTCATACATTTTTGCGCATGAAAGATTAGTTGACATTTTTAAAAGACGTAATTATACATGAGTACGCTTCTTTTAAGTATCCGAGTTTGAGGAAGGGGATCAATATTAGAGAAATCCCAATTATTTCCATAAGATGATTAGCTTGAATATTTATAATGAGCAATACTATATAGTTACAACATATTATGATGATAATCAAATTCACCCCTACCCAGATCAAAAAACATTTAATAGAGACTATTCACATGAGCGCTTACTTCTTGGCGGAGCTCCACTGTTTTTTTCTATAATGGCTTTAAAGACGAAGACTTAAAAGCTAATCGAAAACGTAACCTAACTGATATTATGCTGGATGGAGCAAGCTTAATTATTAGTGATAGAGTAAAAAAGGATTTACACCTATCAGACATTGATGGAATGCAAGTTTATCCAGCAGTATATATATAATTGGCATGAAAGTTATTGGTATCTCAATTTTTTTAAATGACTGGACTGCTGGGATAGAAACTTATCTATTATTAAAAGCCTTGATGATTATGAAGAAGACGACGAAGATGAAGATGAAGATGAAGATGTTTATGATGATGAAGAGGATGATATTAGCGAACAACTTTACTCTGAAGTAATTAAATACCATTAAAGTAAAGAGATTCTAGACGACATACCTTTAGAAAAGCGATTTTTATTTAAGATGGGGGGAGCTAAAAAGGCATACATTTTCCTAATTATCATCATACCTAAGCTATATTTAGTAGCTTACCTGGTAGTGGAGGTGTTCTCAGTGCTACAAATGCTAGCCTAGGAATAAATTCTACTAAGCTAAATCTTCGATTAAATCGATACTGAAATTCAGCAAGATAACGTTGTGCATATTTAGCGCGAATAGCATGATAAGTACTACGTAAAGCACTTTTTAAGTTTCCAAGGATGGTGTTAACCCAATAAAATTCAGGTTCCTCTACTGATGCACGACCACCACCGCATACAATTTTATCATGAAGACAACCTGCTTCTATGACACCATTAAAACAGGCCAGTCCATCGGAGATTACGGTACTGCCCTTGGCCAAATTCTGCCTACTCCAAGCCGTTATCTCTTCTTTATTAAACCCTTTTAAAATGCTCAGTTTAATTCGTGTCGGTTGACCTTGTTTTGTTGTTTCTACGGCTGCTACAAAAGGTATTTTCCCATCTGCTCCCCTACCTCTTTTGCAACCTGTACGCTCACCACCAAGATAGGCATCATCAATTTCAATAAAACCCGACAATTGCTTGGTGCCTTCTCTTTCTTGCATCACTTTCATGAGCTTATGTTTCATTCTCCAGGCAGCTTGATAGGAAATACCTAAATGGCGATGTAATTCTATGGCTGATATACCTTTTTTGTCTTGGGAGATCAAATACATCCCTTGGAACCAAGTCTTTAATGGTAATTTGGTTGATTCAAAGATAGTACCTGCAGTTACAGATGTTTGCTGGTGACATTTATAGCACTGCTGAAGCTTTCTAGTAGTGAGTTGACAGCATTTGTCGTATCCACAATTGGGGCACTGAAAACCTTCTGGCCATCGCAATTTGTATAAGGTATTAAAGCATTGTTCTTCTGTACCATATTGTTTGAGAAACTCGTTTAAACTCAGGCCTTTTTGAAATTGAACTTTGTTGATAGCCATTATTTATACCTTCTCAATTAAGTTTCCATGCTGTTCAAATATACAGCAGTTAATGGCTTAGGTATAGTGATAATTAGGTACATTTTTGCTCATGAGCTAGGGCCTGTTAACACTAATTAGTTTGTCGACGATAAGTGCAAAGTGAATAAAAAAGCGAAAAGCAGTATCTAATTTTTCAAATCGAGAGAATATACGTCTAAAGCCTTTTAGCCTACGAAATAAGCGTTCAACTTCATTACGTTTCTTGTACATTTCACGATCATACTTCCAAGGTGATAACCGATTACTTTTTGGCGGAACCACAGGCTGCATATTTAAATCAAATACGAGTTGCCTGGTTTCGTCACCTTCGTAGGCTTTATCCATAATGACGTGCGCACCTTCCCAGCCAAAGTTTTCAAGCCTTTTTAATAGCTTTCTACCTTCCGATGCATCACCTGCTTGACCTGGAGATAATGAAAAAGTGACCGCCGTTTGATCATCTGCTGCTACCAGGTGAATTTTAGTTGACCATCCTCCTCTTGATTTACCAATCGCTTGTGGACCGTTTTTTTTAACGCGTCTGTACCATCAGGATGAACTTGTATGATTGTGCTATCGAGCGACACAAGGTCAACCTGGATATTGATGACATCAGCTTCTTGTAATACAAAAAAAACATCATCTAAAACACCTTTTTTGGCCCATCGATTAACGCGTGTATAAATGCTGTGCAGTTGCCAAAATATTTCGGTAACCCTCGCCACTTACAACCATGCTCGGCAACATAGAGAACGGCGTTGAGTACTTGTATATTCGATAGTTTTACATTGCCGCGCTGAACAGGCAGCAAGTGTTCGATCATTTTAAATTGTTGTGTTGTAATCTCCATGAGCCTATTGTAACAACATTAGTGTTAACAGGCCCTAACATATGTACTCGACTCTCGCAAGGATGAAGCCTTTTGGAATTAAGTTATTTTCTACAGATAACTGGGAAGCTTACAGCCGACATATTCCAGCAGAAAAGCACGTAATTGTGGCAAAATATGTAGAATACATTGCTAAATCACATGATTTTAATTGCAAGATAATGCTTACCAACTACATATTAATTATAAACACACAGCCCCCACCAACCCGTACGGCGATAGGAAATATTCAATCCAACAATCTGAAGGAATTATTTGCTTAGATGGACAGGTTCAATTTACGTTATCTCACTATATAAAGCCCCGTAAGGTTTCCTGAATTCACTAAATATTCAGCTACGGAGTTTTAACGAGGTTCAACATTACAACTTTCCTCCCTTCATCAGCAAGCTTATAAAAAATAGAGCTATGCTATGAGATGCCAGATAAATTATATAAAACCATGATTTGTTTGAATTTCTTATAGTTTGGCACCTCAATACACTGAAACACCAGTTCTAAATATATATCTCATCTTACAGACTCAATTGAAATACTTGACTTATCCCTTTAGTTACCCACGTCGTCCCAGTAGTCTCACTTGTTATCCCAGAAGTTTAAGTGTTATCCCAAAAAGCTTGGTGAGGCACACTAGCCGCGCTAAACCTGGCACTCGTTACTTCAAAACCAAAAGGAACTGCTTCATAATTAAAAGACTATTATTTGTTATTTGCTTACTTCCAGGAATTACCCTCAGCCAACAACTTTTAGACAATCATAATGAAGCTACTTCATTAGTAAACACTCTCACTCCTGGTGGTTGGACACTTTATAGAACTGATATATCAGCCGCGATGACTATAACGTCTTTACTAAGGCTATGAGTGGCTTCATGGGTACCAAATACACTCCTTTTGCTGTATCCACCCAAGTGGTTGCAGGCATCAATTACAAGTTTATTTGTAATGGAGAGTCAATTAATGGAACTCCCAGTTTAGCAATAATAAAAGTTCATCGTCCCTTACAGGGAGAGCCTGAGTTCCTAACAATTACTGAAATTGATCAATAATAACTAATGTTCACTATCTATCTTCTTCCTGGTTAAATATATTCCCTACAAAGTTCCATTTATGCCCCTTCACAGGGGCTTTTTTGTTTGCTTTTTAACTTACTTCTCAACTCATAATCAGCAGGTACCAGGTTCAAGTCTTGGTGGGAAACAGCTGAGTTATTGACTGAAGTTTAACAACAAGAAAAATCTGTAAATTTTCGCCCTAATATAGGTCTTGCACTTTTTCAAAGAATATCGAACACTTATACATAAGTACTGATGTAGCATCTTATTCTTTTAATCAATAACTATTAATATTCTATTGTTTTAAATCAATTTACCGTCGTTATCAGGAAAATCAAATTTAACCATTTGTATTACCCTAAGCTTCGTCAATCACTACAGACAAAAAGGAATTTGATATGACTAAACGATTATTACTGCTACTTTGCCTGCTACCTGGTATCGCACTATCTCAACAGTTTTCTGATTATCAATATCGAGCTAACGAAGCGGCTTCATTAGCAAATACCGTTATTCCTGGAGGTTGGACACTATATAGAACAGATTTAAGTCGTGATGAAATGACTGTATTTAACCGAGCCTTAGATGGTCTAGTCGGTGTTGGATATACACCCTTTGCTGTATCTACCCAAGTCGTTGCAGGTACTAACTATAAGTTCATTTGTAATGCACAACCTACTTATCCCGATGCCGCTCCCTATGCTGTTGTTATCAAAGTCTACCAATCTCTTGACGGAGAGTTAGAGCTTCTATCCATCACTGACATTTCAGAGTAATAACTAATAGACAATCAATTTTTATTAACTCCTAATAAATAAATCACCCTATGAGGCCCCATTATTTTGGGGCTTTTTATTTATTTTTAGATTACTTATCACTTCATGATCGGCAGGTCCCAGGTTCAAATCCTAGTTTGCAGCAATAAGAACAAGCTTCTTGTTTTAACAAGACACTCACAAAACGCCCAAATCACAGGTGTGTCAGCCCTGACCTGGTGAAGTCATGCAAGCACATTGTGAATGGCTATTTGAAGACACGATAGACCGAAAAAAACACGCTTAAGTGAGTTAGTTCTGATCTAACTCACTTAAATGCCGTTATGTATTCCTGCACTAGAACGACTATCGTCACCAGTGGCTACCTTCAAAATAACCACCAGCTCTGCAACAACACTCGAATACAGTTTAAACAAGCCTAACACCCCATATGTCTTTAGTACTAAATAGTGCCTGACCGAAAACTCCTTAATCCCTTCATTGACAAGGCTTACCATACGTAAACACCACCTGAAGTTTACAGCCTTATGTTTGGAGAATGCTTAAAATCAGCCATTTTTCAGTTAAAATAGGCAAAACTTCGGTGGATACAACAGTATGCGGCACGTACACAACCCTCAACTTCAGTTTGGTCAAACAGACATCTCAACGATTCATTTTGACCCTAAATCCCGAGATGATATTCCCCAAGCGCTGAGAGGCTTACAACACCTGTATTGTACTGATGAGCTTCGAAACCAGGTGTTTAGCATTATTGAAGAGGAGATGGCCAGCCGGGCCAACCCAATGCTAGGGCGCCCTGGGATGGATTGGTGGAAAATACTGGTGATGGGGATACTCCGGCTGAATTTAAATTGTGATTTTGACCGTTTGCATGAACTGGTGAATCAACATCGAACCATCAGGGCCATGTTGGGTCATGGAGAGCATTGGGAAGATTTAACGCCCTACCATATCCAAACACTCAAAGATAATGTCCCGCTGCTAACCCGGAGATGCTAGATAAAATTAATACCCTCGTGGTTGAGTCAGGTCATGCCCTGTTAAAAAAAACACTGAAGAAAGCTTGCGGGGCCGCTGTGACTCATTTGTAGTTAAAACGACGGTCCATTACCCTACCGATATTCATTTATTATGGGATGCTTTACGAAAAGTGATATTGCTGATCAGTCGGCTATGTGAATGCTACGGGCTGAGTGATTGGCGACAATATCGGTATAATTTAAAGGCACTTAAAAGATGTTTCAGACAAGCGCAGAAAAGCAATCAAGCGAAAGGTAAAAAATCAGCGGCAGCCAAGCAGGCTGCCTATCGGCACTATGTCACCCACGCCAAAGGGCTTATGCAAAAGGCCCAATACACCTTAGCCAAATTATCAGCATTGTCTGCGCCGGTCTGGGAGTTACGAAACATTCATCATTACCTGAGCCATGGGCAACGCCAAGCCTCTCAATGCTGGCGACGGGTGATTGAAGGAGAAGTCATCCCCCAAGATGAAAAAGTGTATTCAATTTTTCAACCACATACAGAGTGGATAAGTAAAGGTAAGGCTGGCGTGCCTGTTGAATTAGGCATCAAAGTCTGTGTACTAGAGAGCCAAGCAGGTTTTATTCTGTACCATCGCGTGATGGAAAATGAGCAAGATGTCGACGTAGCAGTAGACATGGTGAAAGCCACAAAGGCTAAATTTCCTTTACTCCGTCAGTGTAGCTTTGATAAAGGCTTTTATTCATCGAAAAACCAATTGAAATTGGAGAAAGAATTAGATCAGGTTGTGCTACCTAAAAAAGGGCGTTTAACAGTTAAAGAAAAAGCAGATGAAAATGAAGACCAGTTTAAAAAAGCAAGAAAACAACATTCAGCTGTAGAGTCTGCCATTAATGCCCTAGAAGTCCATGGACTTGATCGATGCCCTGACCATAGCATTCGTGGGTTTAAGCGCTATGTGTCACTGGCCGTGTTGGGACGGAATATCCAAAAGTTAGGGGTTATTCTTTACCAACAAGAAAAAGAAAAACGCTATCGCCAAGCAAAAAGTTCACGTCGAAAAGCCGCGTAATAAATATTTTGCCAATAAACAAAGCATTATCATCTAGTCATAAAGTCACTCTAGAGGGGGCAGCCTGCTTAAAATTAAGCAACTCCACCCTTTCTTGTGGATAAAAAACCCTATTTTTACTGGAAAGCTATTTTTGCTAGCAAAAATAGCTATTGTTAAACAATTTATAATCCTAAGAGCAATTTACGGCTTTTTCTGTCAGGCACTAAATAGTTTCCCTGCAATACTCCACTTGAGTGGTTTAATCTTGGGTACTTTGGTGTACCGTATCTAGTTGGCAGTAAGACTCTGCAAAATAAAATGACTAAACAAATGAAACTTTTAGCAGCAATATTGACTAATCGCCTTCATAGTAATAGGTTCCACGTGCAGGATATTGATTACTCGGTTCTCTAATCCACTCCAGCCCACGTACTAATGATTCAAGTTCAGGACGTACAAATGGATTATTTGAGATATCCACAACTTGAATATTACCTTCATTATTAACAATAAATAAACCAGGCTCTGAAAAAACATGGTCTGTTTCCTGCTCTGATCGTGGATATGAAAGATATAGACCCAGTTGTTGCATTTGCTCAATAGTCAAACCATAAGCCAATTTAAAATTTACTATTAATTGCTTTTTATGATCTTCTAGTTGCTCTTTACTATCTGCAGAAACAGCTATTAGGTCAATTCCAATTTTCTCCAATCTTTGTTTAAATTCTTGCAACTCATTTAAATACTTTGTACACAATGGGCAATGCTTTCCTCGATAAGCTACTATCATTTTCCAGTCAAAGCTACCACCAGGTTTACCAAGTTCTTCTTGGCTGAGGTTTTCTAGTATTGTATTTAATACAGGAAAGCGTGAGCCAGCCACTATTTTTTTACTATACATAAAACTATTTTCTAAAAAATTATACTATAACTTTACTATTAGTTTACCTCTATTCTCACCAGTAAAGAGTAAATTCAATCCGGTGATTGCAGACTCTAAACCTTCTATTATATGAGAACGATGCTTAATTTTACCCTGCACAACATAAGGAGTCAGTTTCGTTAATAAGCTTGGTATATCTTTGTAATGGTCAGTCATAGTAAAACCTTGTATACTTAGTCGCCTTTTAATCACATTCATCCAGCTTGGCCCAGCTGCTGGCACGGCCTTACCATAGTCAGCAATTAAACCACAGACAATGACTCGACCATGAGGATTCATACGATCAATAATCAGCTGCTGAATAAAGCCTCCTGTGTTTTCATAGAATAAATCAATGCCATCAGGGGTAAGTTTGGTTAATTGGCTATCAAAAGCTTCTGTTTTATAGTTAATCGCACCATCAAAACCCAACTCACTCATAATCCAGTCTGCTTTTTCATCACTACCAACAACTCCTATAACATTTAACCCTTTAGCTTTAGCAAGCTGACCTACGATTGAACCAACAGCACCTCCAGCACCAGTGACAACAATAGTTTCACCTTTTTTAGGCTTACCTATATTTAATAATCCTTGAGTGGCTGTTAAACCTGGTAGTGCAAGAACTGATAAAATGGTTTCATCAGGTAATTGAACTTCAACTTTATTAATAGCTTTACCATTTGTGATTAAATATTCCTGCCAACCCATTTGCCCCATTACTCGATCACCGACAGCAAAATCGGTATTCTTACTTTCAACCACCACACCTATGCCTGAGCTACGCATTACAGATCCAAGCTTTATTGGTGGCATATAACTTTTAGTATCCGAACTCATCCATCCAATCATCGCAGGATCTAATGACATATGAGTTTGCTTGACTAAAAACTCACCAGAATTTACTGCAGGTAATTTTTTTTGAATTACCTCAAATAATTCAGGTTTAATGACTTTTCCCTCAGGACGATGAATTAAATTAATAACAGTAAATTTTTTCATTATTTTCTCATTTTAGAATAAATCAGATACTTTATTTTTATGTCTTTAAAGACTAGAATTTACTACTAACTTTAAGTTAATAAATTCCAACAAAATTGATTCACTCAACTACTGCTTAGCTATTAGTTTTAAGGATATTTATTAACAATTAATATTATGTGTAATGGATTATGATTACCATTACACATAATACAGCTCAGCCTGGCTTACTTTCTCAATTAGGGGGTCAAACCTCGGGATATCATTTCCCAAAGATAAACGTCAATATGAGTCCTTGCATTGATATCAAACTCCTTTTCTCTACCTAACCGGTATTTCTTAGATAATAAGCGATATGCATAGTCAATTACCTCCCTGCTATACGAGTCATACCACTCAAAAGGCACATCACTTTTTAGGTGGTCATGAAGGTTTGTCGTTTTAAAACCTTCATGTAAGTATTTTCGGATATCTGAAATATACCCTTGCAAAAACTTAACATCCTCTTTATACCCTAGGTTACTATGACCTGTTACCATAACATCCCAATCCATACTTAATAAAGTATCTATATCGTTTTGGTACAATATGGGATCTTCAGCTAATGAAAAATTTCTGAACTCTAATTGATCAGGATGAACTATATCAACAGCATGTAATATCTTGCGGTTTCCATCTTTAATCAAAAATATCGTATTGTCTGACGCATGTCCAATAAGGGTTTTATTTACCTTTATATCATGCCCCTCAAAATTTATTCTATTAGAAATAATTTTTGTTGGCTCTGGCATATTCATCTTATGAGCAATAAACGAATTTCTAACTTCTTCAGTTGCATACAAATCAATAACTCTGTTACCAAGTTCTTCAATGATTTCTCCTACACCACCAACATGATCTGCGTGTGAATGAGAGTAAACAATAGCACTCAGTGGTTTATCTGTTATTGTTTTAATCGCATCAAGTACCCGCTTGCCTCCCCACATAGGCGCATCAATAAGTAAGACTGAATTTTGGCCTACAATTACAGTAACATTGTAATAGGATACAGATACCCAATAGACATTTTCACTCAGCCGTTGAATTTCAAATGGCTTGTGATATCGATCAAGTTGCCCTCCTTCAATCTTCTGCAAATCAGAAGCAATTTCTATAGGAGATGCAGGTTTGTAGATAAACTCTGCAGCTGTTGTACTCCCAACTAAAGACAGAGCAAATACAGACACTAGTACCTTCTTCTTATTAATCCTTTTCATTGTTTCCTACTTTATATTTACTTAGTGGTTATAACCCTATCTTCGTACTTCATAAGAGTTATGTTGTGAAGCCATCTGCTGACTGTTTTAGTCATTTCTGATGGTATTTGTTGCTTTTTAGATAACTTACCAATTAAGGGTATTTATGTTATTCTCATAGTATAATAATTATACATAGTGTATAAACCACCCTTGGTATGTTTTATATACCATAGTGATACAGTAAATTAAGGTCAAGTAGGCACAAAAATGTGTTTAAGTATGGAAAAAGTTACCTATGAATAAAAACAATGAGTTAACAAATAATAATTGTGATCTTGAAAATTTAGACTGCCCGATAATCACAGCAATGAACGCAATTGGAGGAAAATGGAAGTTGATTATCTTATTTCACCTTAGAGACAATACTTTAAGATTTGGCGAGCTAAAGAAACAGATTCCCAAAATAACTCAGAAGATGTTGACTCAGCAGTTACGTGAACTGGAAGCAGACCACCTGATAGAGCGAAAAGTTTATGCTGAAGTCCCTCCTAAAGTTGAATACAAAAGTACCAAACTAGCTGACGAGTTAAGGCCTATTTTAAATATGTTATGCTCATGGGGTGAGCGTTTCATTGATATTACCAAAAGTGGTTAAAAAAACCACAGTTCGATATTTACTAGAATCAGAAAAAAACAGGTGAAAACGATGTTTTCACAAAAAAATCACCAAATTAGCTTAATAATGTGCGCACCAGACGTCATAGTGATTTGTTTATTATGACTCTTATTACACAAAAAAATCAGATTGCTTGTAGGTAAGAGGGGTACTCTTACCTTTATCAATACAGGCAAATATTTTTGCAATAACTAACATTTGTTCATTCAACTCCTGAGCACTAGCGACTTTGCATAAATATGTAGAACAACAATCACGAATAGCAGGAATCCCCCATTCTGTGTTAACAATTACAGCATGCGACTTATCTACCAATTTTTTCTGTTTACTACCCCCAAACTGACGAGCAATTTCTATCTGTGATTCAGCAAGCAGGTTTAGTGTAAATCGCTTATCGACCAAAGCTTTTTGAGTTCCTAACGCGCCTCTAGGCAAAGAAACCAAAACATGTTCCTTTTCAACTTTAGTCAACCACGCAATAGACATGCCGAAGAAATCTTCTTGAGTACCACAAAGAACAACCCCCACTCCATTTAAAAACACAATTTTCTCCTTGAAGCATAACGCTGCACTTTGCAGCTAGTTTCAAAAGTTATCGAAACAGCACCTTGTTAGAGCTTTCTTTTACCAAAACTTCCACCATGGCCTTTGAGCTACCTTCTTTGCACCTTTTTCTAGGCAGCCTTCAAATGGGAAGAATACTTCAGGAACCCATTTAATCATTCAATCTAATATTCAGCATTCCCTGTACTACCTCCAATACAAAAAATAAAATGCCCTAAACACACGATAAGTGTCATCATAAATGTAACCATATTGTAACTACTGATTAGCTGTATTCAACTTCATTTGATTACATTTTAAACTATTCAAGCTCATCAAGGGGACCTCCATTAATGCCATTGCACAAATTTTCACTTTTATGCATTTTGTGAAATTAGCAGCTAGTACCTAGACCCCATATACAGAAAGGCTTAGAGCCACATCACTGCTTCACTTTTAATATCACAAATGTATCCTTCATATTGATTTCAATATACTAAATAAAAAGGATATGGGTACGGTTAAATCTGTGGGAGCCCCTTAGTAAAAACGGGGGGAGAGGTTATCTTAATTATATTTTATGATAATTCTTGCTTTGTTTTACCTTCTTCAATAATTTCTTCATACTTATCGTAGTGCCCAGGGCTAATGCACGTCATACAAGCGACCTCCCCTTTATAATCAATATTAACGCCAATCTGAAACTCATTAGCTTGGGTGGATGAAATCGTCAAGATAAATAAAGCAAATACAATTTTTTTAACATGACCTTTCCTTTGACTAAAATTTATGAAAATTAATGTAATTACTCGTACGTATTAGTAGTCCATTACATAAAAGCCATCCGTAGCGTGCTCGAATTATTCTACAAAATATTTGCATATGCAATAGTTGCATTTTATATTTTGACTTATGAATTTTTACTAACTCTGATCAACCGGTTGCTATTTGGTATCAAAAATCCTCTATAAAACTCAGTTTTTGCATTCTAAAATATAAAATACCTTTACAACTCTACTAGGGCTTGTTAGCACTATTTGAATATCATTGTTGTGACTGCAAGTACGCTAAGAGACAAAATTCAGGCTACCGTGGTCACCCACCTGTGACTGATTTTAGCCTCATTTAACGGACACCTCACTTTAGGAAATTTGTCGCTACAGAGTGAAAACCATTGAGACAGATATCAGTCTACACTGGAGGAGGGACTGCCCACATCTAATAATTATAGGGAAATTTTGATGAAAATTAACGGTAAACAACCTAACTTTCTGATTATCACTACTGATGAGGAAAGATTTCCACCTCCTTACGAAAACCCTGAAGCCAAAGAATACCGACTAAAGAACAGCCTGTGTCTTGGCCAAATGCGCCGCAACGGCATAGAATTTATTAATCACAACGCAGCATCAACTGCCTGCGCCCCAAGCCGAACATCTATCTATACTGGCCAATACCCATCACTACATGGTGTCAGTCAGACTCCTGGTATTGGCAAATCATCATTCGACCAGAATATGTTCTGGTTGGAACCAAACACTGTACCAACCATGGGGTCTTGGTTTCGTCAGGCCGGTTATCAGACATACTATAGGGGGAAGTGGCACTTGTCTGATGAAGACATTAATATTCCAGGCACTCAAACTACACTGTTAAGTAATTCTACAACGGGCCAACCCTACCCAGAAAAAATCAAACTGTATGATAAAGCCAATCGTCTAGATAAATACGGATTTGACCAATGGATTGGCCCAGAACCTCATGGGGCAGCAGAAAACAACTGTGGTACAGTTCGTGATCCAGGATTTGCTGACCAAGTATGCAGAACACTAGCAATGCTGGAAAAAGCAGCGCAAACAGGCGAACAACAGCCATTTTTGTTGGTGTCTTCCTTTGTTAATCCACACGATATTGTATTACCACGCCAAAAGACCTGGTTTGAAGACTTTTATAAACAAAAAAAAGCAGGCAATCTGCCCCATGTAGCTGCAGCACCAAGTCAAAATGAAAGCCTAGCGGATAAACCTCGCTGCCAAAAAGACTATCTATATACCTATCCCCGTATGTATGTTCCCCAACCACCAGACGAAACCTACCGTCAGTTTTACTACTTTCTAATGGCTGAAGTGAACAAACATATAAACACCGTATACGAAGCATTGAAGAAAACTTCATTCTATGAAAATACCATAGTAGTGTTTACATCTGATCATGGTGAATTGTTAGGCGCACATGGTGGCTTACACCAGAAATGGTATACCGCTTATCAGGAAGTATTGAACGTGCCCCTGATAGTGTCTAACCCGATTTTATTTGAAAAATCTCGACAGCTAGACCTAACAACTTCTCATATCGATTTATTACCAACTTTACTAGGCCTAGTAGATGTTGATTTAGAAAGCACACGCTGTGCTTTAGCTAAAAACCATAGTGAAGCCCGGCCTTTGGTTGGACGTGACTTATCGAAAGTGATACTAGACCAACAAGTACCAGTAGAAGAAACTATCTACTTCATGACCAACGATAATGTAGAAGTTGGCGCCGACATGACTAATCCAGTGACAGGTGTTGCCTATAATAGTGTTGTTCAGCCCAACTATATTGAAGCTATAGTGACCAAACTACCGGATTTAACCGGAGATACACGTTGGAAGTATGTGCACTATTTCGATAACGCCCGTTACTACGCTGGAGAAGGGACCCTTGCAGGACAAACCGGCAATCGACACAATGCGGGCAACCTGATTGGTGCAAGCAACCCAGACGGCATCACCACCAGTCGCTTTATTCCCAGCGAATATGAATGCTATGATTTAACCTCGGATCCCACCGAAGAAAACAATCTGCTCAGCCCATTGTGTCCTAATCCAGTAAATGATCAGGTGCTTAATGCACTCAAAGCCAATATGCAGGAACAGCGTAGAACCAAGCGTCTGCTACCACATAACATTAATAATGAAGACGAACTTGAAGAATCTAACAAAGTACCACTGCGGGACTAGTTATTTTCTTTAATAAGATGCCGTAAAAAATAGTAGGAAAAATAAAACTCAGTTAAGTTAAGCTATATTATTCATAACTTATCTATAACTGCGGCTAATTCAATCGTGTATTTTGCACGATTGAATTACACTGCTTAATTTTTTGTAAGCGGCTTAAATTTTACAGTAAGATTCTGTAAAGAAATCTCTATTTATTTTCCTTACTTATTGCTTTTTTGCATAGTTAAGTTTTTCTCAAAAAATGTTAATACACGATATTCATAAGTTTTCTTTTTTACATGATGAAAATTAACATGGCCCACCCCAGGAATCAGCCATAAGCTTTTTTTAGATGAGCGAATACTTTTACCTAATTATCATCATACCTAAGCTATATTTAGTAGCTTACCTGGTAGTGGAGGTGTTCTCAGTGCTACAAATGCTAGCCTAGGAATAAATTCTACTAAGCTAAATCTTCGATTAAATCGATACTGAAATTCAGCAAGATAACGTTGTGCATATTTAGCGCGAATAGCATGATAAGTACTACGTAAAGCACTTTTTAAGTTTCCAAGGATGGTGTTAACCCAATAAAATTCAGGTTCCTCTACTGATGCACGACCACCACCGCATACAATTTTATCATGAAGACAACCTGCTTCTATGACACCATTAAAACAGGCCAGTCCATCGGAGATTACGGTACTGCCCTTGGCCAAATTCTGCCTACTCCAAGCCGTTATCTCTTCTTTATTAAACCCTTTTAAAATGCTCAGTTTAATTCGTGTCGGTTGACCTTGTTTTGTTGTTTCTACGGCTGCTACAAAAGGTATTTTCCCATCTGCTCCCCTACCTCTTTTGCAACCTGTACGCTCACCACCAAGATAGGCATCATCAATTTCAATAAAACCCGACAATTGCTTGGTGCCTTCTCTTTCTTGCATCACTTTCATGAGCTTATGTTTCATTCTCCAGGCAGCTTGATAGGAAATACCTAAATGGCGATGTAATTCTATGGCTGATATACCTTTTTTGTCTTGGGAGATCAAATACATCCCTTGGAACCAAGTCTTTAATGGTAATTTGGTTGATTCAAAGATAGTACCTGCAGTTACAGATGTTTGCTGGTGACATTTATAGCACTGCTGAAGCTTTCTAGTAGTGAGTTGACAGCATTTGTCGTATCCACAATTGGGGCACTGAAAACCTTCTGGCCATCGCAATTTGTATAAGGTATTAAAGCATTGTTCTTCTGTACCATATTGTTTGAGAAACTCGTTTAAACTCAGGCCTTTTTGAAATTGAACTTTGTTGATAGCCATTATTTATACCTTCTCAATTAAGTTTCCATGCTGTTCAAATATACAGCAGTTAATGGCTTAGGTATAGTGATAATTAGGTACTTTTATACAACCACTGTGTATCCTCTAGTGTTGTTCGCGTATCCTTTTCGCCTCCAATAACTAAGATGGGCTTTGTTATATTTTCAATGTCTTTCACTGGTTGTAAGTCACTTGGCTTAACTCCCAGTCGCAGTGGCAATTGGTAAGTAAGCAAAGGTTCGAAATAAGTACCCCATTCTCCCATTCGAGCGGTAAGCCGATTAGTAATTGCCTTTTTAATCGTTGGGTAAACAGACTCTATCACTATTGCTTCAACTGGTAATGGCACATCATTCAATACAGCAGCTGCACCACCTAATGACGTTCCAATAATCCCAACTGTCTGGAGTTTCGCTTTTTGCTTAAAAAGTCGAATAGCTAGTTTTGCATCTTGTGCTTCTAAATATCCAAACGTTTTATAATCTCCTCCACTTTCTCCATGAGCTCGTAAATCAAATAACATCACTGAATAACCAGCTTGGTATAGAAATTTAGCTCGTGATAACATGGATAATCGATTACTTTGATTACCATGTATCAAAAGCACACCAGCACTTGAGACAGAATTCCTTATAAGCCATCCTTTAAGCTGAATATTATCTATACCTCTAAAGGTTATTATTTCTACTGGTAAGCTCATTTCAGGCTTAATGATATTACTCAACGTTGGACGAATGAGCTGTGTCCCAACCGCGTAAAGAACAGTTAATGAAAGAGTCAATACTGCTACAACCCCTACAATTAATTTTTTCATTGTTACAGCTCATAATTTACTTACAATAATTATTCATCATTTGACTTGCTTACTTTTCTTTATTTTTATCAAAGACATATTAATAAAACAAGCTAAAACTAGTCACGTAAATGTTTTGTCTTTTCAACCATAAAGTCAATGAATGCCCTAAATTTTGGCAACATAGCGTTTTTCTTATCATAAAACAAATAGCCTTCCATTTTTTTTGAAAATATATCTTCAAACAACGAAACTAATCGCCCTGATTTTAAATAAGGCCTACATATTAGCTCAGGGCAATCAATGATCCCCAAGCCTTGCAAGCCAGCAGAAATAACAGCATCCACAGAATTAAACATAATTTTTGCAGGTGGAATAACAGCTTCTACGTCAGCGAAAAATTTCAATGTTTGTTGTGGTGATCGAGTTTTATGATAGATAAACTCATGATTTTTTAACTCGTTTAAAGTTTTAGGGGTACCAAATTTTTTCAAGTAAGTCGGTGATGCCGAAAACATCGCAGAAACTGATAATAAACGCCGACAATATAAGTCTCCAGGTACCTCTTTATAACGGTTGCTAAATCCAACTAATATATCCACTTCTTGTCGGCTAAAGTCAGGGATTCGATCAGATATTTCTACATCAAGCTGTATCTTAGGATAGCGATTATAAAACTCTGATAGGTGTTCAATTAAAAAACGATGCCCAGTATAAACTGAAGTAACCACTCTTAACTTACCTGCAGGCTCTTGATGGGAACGCTCAGCAAATGACTCTGTAACCGCTAACAACTCCTGCAGCTCCTTACAGTGCTCATAAAAACGAGCCCCCTGTTCCGTTAGTTTAATTATCCGAGTGGTTCGTTGTAATAACGAAAAGCCAAGTTCTTGTTCAAGCTTTTTCATCTGAATACTGACTGCAGCTGCAGATAGGTCTAGCTTACTAGCAGCGCGGTTAAAGCTTTGTTTTTCAACTACTTCTATGAAAGTCATCATGTAAGGTAGTGCAGCTATCATTGAGCAGCCTTCTCTATTATTAAATATTTTTTAATAATAAGTTAAAAGAAAACATATTAATTAAATGTTGTCAATCAATATACTTCTACTTCTATACAAGAACGTCAGTGATAACAATGAACACAGCAGTAGCAAGTGATGAACTCTCTCCTCCACCGGTATACTTACTGATGCTATTAATGAGCTTTGCCTCTCTAATAGCAGTATTAATAACGCCCGCATTACCAGATATCAGTGAAGCCTTTCAATTAGAGTCATCACACTCAACCTGGCTAGTTACTGTTTACTTGATTGGATATGCATTAGGCCAGCTGCCTTATGGGCCATTATCGAATCGCTATGGGCGTAAAAAAGCCGCTTTGGCTGGCCTAGGAGTAGCCTTATTAGGTAGTTTGATTCAACCAATAGCCATTGCTGAAAACAGCTTTTCACTTTTGGTATTCGCCAGGGCCATTATAGCTTTTGGCGGTGCATGTGGCCCTGTGATTGCGTTGACAGTATTATCTGACTGTTATGATGAACAAAATTCTAGAAAAAAGTTATCTACACTGTTTCTTGCTTTTGCTCTTATGCCTTGTATAGCTATCGCTATTGGAGGATTTTTAACATCACACTATGGATGGCAAAGTACTTTGTATATCGCCAGTATTTACATTGTCGCTATATTAATAGCTATATACATTCAATTGAATGAAACACTACCTGCAAGCCAATATAAGCAAATTCAGCTATCCGGTAGTTTAACTGGGGTAATGAAAGTTTTAACAAGTCCTAGCTATTTTACCTTTACTCTACTGGCAACAGCAGGTACAGCAACTAGTTATATTTTTACTAGCCTATCTCCCTTTATCTCTATCAATATTCTTAACATTAACCCTCAAGATTTTGGGTTGCTAAGTATTATTACATCAGTAGGGTTATTAATTGGCTCTTATCTATCTAATAAAGCTAGTCTTATATACTGTGGTAGAAGAGTACTTACGTTAGGGGTTACCATACTACTCATCAGTAGTATTATTTTATTTGTTTTTTTTAGCATAAATACAATAAATATATACAGCTTATTTATACCAGCATTTTTTCTATTTATAGGAGTAGCATTAATTCTTCCTAATGCAACAACACTGGCAATATCTTGTATTGAAAATAAGGCCAGTGGGGCAGGATTAATGAGTGCCAGCAACTTATTGCTGACAGGTATATGTGTTTCAGTGAGTGGCAATTATGCAGAAAGCAGTATCATGGCATTGCCTACTGCCGTACTAACTATTTCATTAACATGTTTAGCCATTCTTATGTATCGGGCGATAAGAAAAAATTTGTCATTTCTGCCCCGCTAGCGCCAACAAAGAGCCAGCCCCGATAAACATACTACCAAAGACCCGGTTTTGTATCTTCATATGGCGCTCACTGTGAACATATTGAGCTAAACGAGCGGCCAGCAATCCATAACCAATCATCACCACTAGGTCCACAAGCACAGAGGTTGACCCTAAGATAAAAACTTGTATCCCTTGCGGTAAATCAGGGTCAATAAACTGAGGAAACAGGGCAACCAAAAAGACAATACTTTTCGGGTTTGTGACATTGACTAAGAGCGACTGAAAGAAGAGCACCCAATAGTTTTTTGGTATGCAACTTGAGTTAGACGTGGTTTGCTTTTGAGTACTAACCTCTCTGAACTTTTGAATGCCCAAATAAATCAAATACAATACACCAAACCATTTGATCCAAAGAAATAGTGTTTCAGACTGGGCTAAAACGGCACCTAGACCAACACCTACCAGCGTAATAACAATGACATTACCAAATTGTAATCCTAGGTTAGAAATCAAACTGA
The DNA here is from genome assembly GCF_011009015.1 of Spartinivicinus ruber. Taxonomy (NCBI): domain Bacteria; kingdom Pseudomonadati; phylum Pseudomonadota; class Gammaproteobacteria; order Oceanospirillales; family Zooshikellaceae; genus Spartinivicinus; species Spartinivicinus ruber. The sequence goes on along the minus strand of NZ_CP048878.1, from coordinate 897,350 downwards.
CCTTAAAACCATGATTCATTGCATTTGAAATGGTATTTACAGCGCCCGCCCCAGGGGAAATGCTTAGTATCACTGTTGCAACAAAATAAGCTAGCCAAACTTCAATAGCCATCACTAGTTTCCTTTGACATATTACGCAAAGAGATGAGACCTACTTAGCTTCAATAACTAATTGAATGACTCTATAGACTACTTTGGTCACCTACTCATTACAAGCTTTTGGCCACAGGATGACCAACATTTACATTAGACTATACTTTATAGCGCTAAGTCCCTTCATATCCGGTCTTTTTGCTGCTTGCCCTTTTTCTAAGGACAGGTATATTAGAGTACATGAGATACCTAATTATTATAGTCATCGTCATTGTGGCAGTAATTGCCGCCTTTATGTCAATGGATGACGATCTAAGCGATCAATCCAAAAGTTATTTAAATTTGATTCAAAGTAGAATCGAACAAGGCAGCGAAGCTTTTTTTTTCTTGTATGGCATCTCTGCTTTGGAAGGTGAAGACCCTATTATCAAAGGTAAAGCCCTATTAGCTGAGCCACAAGAACTAAAAAATAAAGCAAGTTCTTCAACCAATGATAGTCAAACACTTTCTAAACCAATGGAGAGCAATGAGCTTTACTGTCGGTTTTGGGAGGATGGCTGTTTTAAAAAAGTGGTTAGTGCCTCATCAAAATGGCAACATGAGATTGATAGCAGAGCAACCCTGCTGAGTCGATATAAACATTTCTTTAATTATAATGAGTTTTCAACACTAACAGAGCCAACCTTTTTTACACCATTGCCTGAGTATAAATATCTTAATTATGCTAATCGTTTACAAGTCTTCTCTTCACTTCATAGTGCCAAAAAAGGCAATGCTCTTGAAGGTATTAAAAATTTAATTGAGGACACTCATTTACTAAAAAGACACCTAGCACTATCAGATGACCTTATTTATAAAATGATTTTAATCAACTTAATTTCAAATAATTTAGAGGTAATTGCTCACATAAAGACTGTTTATCAGATTGAAACACACCTAGAAATACCACCGCTAACAAAAGCAGAAACCAGCTTAGAAGCACCTATGGCTAGGGAATTTGTGATGCTTTATAACGCCTATGCCGCTATAGAAAATGACCCACAGTACTTAGATAGTGAAGACATACAACTACCCAATTGGCTTGTAAGACTTGGCTTTAATTTGAATAAAACAGCCAACCGCTCAGCTGAACATTTTGCAAAAATTATTAAGCTATCTACTATACCCGCAACAGAATTTACAAATTCACTCCAACAAATACAATTAGAGCAACAGCCTGATATAGAGTTAGACAATATCATTGGCTCAATAATGAATAAGCTAGTAGCTCCAAATTATGTGGAATACGTAGCCCGATTACATGACCTAAGCTGTAAAATTGCATTAACTAATCACATGTTGAGTGATAAAAAGGTTGCTATAAATAATCCTTATGGTGATGCGAAATTCTCGATCCAACAATCAGAAGATATTACCTGTTTAGATGGTCCTCTAAAAGACAAGCATAATTTACGCTGCCTCTCTATGTAAGGTGAAGGTGGTGGATTTCATTTCTAACCATTGATTCTCGGGATTATCAGCTTGTTGGATTACCTGTTGATATTTTTCAGCGCATTTCTGGCAGCAACATTACTGCCGTTTTATTCAGAAGTGCTGGTCATTGCTCAATTACTCAAAAAGCCTGAAGCCTGGTTTTTAATCTGGCTAGTGGCTTCTGTGGGAAATACTCTGGGTGCTGCGGTAAATTGGCTAATTGGTCGATATCTTCTTCACTATCAAGACCGTAGGTGGTTTCCGTTCAAACAAAAACAGTTATACAAAGCTCAACATTGGTTTCAGAAGTATGGTGTGTGGTCTTTGCTTATGGCTTGGGCCCCTGTAGGTGGAGATGCATTAACGTTTATCGCTGGCTTGATGAAAGTCAGGTTCTGGATATTCTTTTTGTTGACGTTCATGGGTAAGGCTATACGTTATGCCGTAGTAGTCTATCTAACCATCATTACCCTCTCCTGACTATTTTTCCTTTAATTTTTATAGCGTTTACTGGTCATTACAAGGTAATTTAACAAGCGTATCTTGACCTAAGGAACACTAAATAAAACAATAATCAAGGAGGGAAAGATGTTGTTATACCACTGGCTCCTACTTAAAATCTCATCTCAACGATTGCCCTATTCCTTATATCTAGCAATTGCTAGCTTGCTCCTTTACGGAGTATCCAGTAATGCCTTGTCAGCCTATAAATCAAACCCTGAGGAAACCCGCCGAGTTATTTTTGTAGGTAATAACTGGGAGGGGATGATTGATGTAATAGATGCTGAAACTTATGACAAAGTAGGACGTATCAACGGCATTCCAGATAAACAACAGCGAATAACTGAAATTATATTTAACCCAATAAAGCTGTTGGCTTTTCAGGCAATTCGACACCTGATTGGCGAAGGTCATGATCAACTTGTTGACGACATGTATAGCACCAAAGATGGCCAGCTGCTGATTGTTTCCCGACCTAGTCTTGCAGATGTTGTAGGCATAAATATCGTAACTAATGAAATAGCCTGGCGTTTTCCTGTGAAAGGTATCCGTTCAGATCATATGGCATTGTCTCCAGATGGAACTCAGGTAGCTGTATCCGCTTCAACAGGCAAAGTGGTTCATATTCTGGATGTGGAAACAGGGAAGGAATTAGGGCAATTTCCAAGTGGCGACTCCCCCCATGAGAATGTTTATTCTAAAGACGGCAATAAAATATATCATGCCAGTATTGGTATGGTATTTACCCCTTTAGATGAATATTTTCTGGATTTCACCAAAGGAAAGCGTACATTTCAGGTCGTAGATGCCAAGTCACTCGAGATAATTAAACAATTTAACATGGCTAATAAGTTAAAAAAAGCTGGTCTTAAAGGGCTAAGCCCCGCTATTCGACCGATGACTCATACGCCAGACGAACGCCTTTTTTATTTTCAATTATCATTCCTTCATGGCTTTGTTGAGTATGATATGCAGGAAGACAAAATCACCCGGCTAGCACAATTGCCTAACCTAGTTCCTGCTATGCCAATCAGCCAGTATGTTAATGACTCTGCCCATCATGGTATTGCGATGAATAGCGCTGGTGACACTTTATGTGTAGCGGGCACCATGGATGACTATGTTGCGCTAGTGGACCGTACTACTTTTGAGTATAAAGTACTTACCGGTCTAGGAGAAAAACCTTACTGGGTCACTAGTGACCAGACTGGGGAAAATTGCTATGTTTCCTGGAGTGGAACCGATCAAATATCAGTCATCAACTATAAAACAGCTGAAGAAGTGATTCGTATTGATGTTGGAAACCATCCTCAACGAATTCGTGAAGGCTATGTGCCAGCAGCTTGGGCCAATTAACTAGTATTTTCTTTATACAACAAATGCTTTTAACATAAAGGAGGCTTTGCCTCCTGTTGTATTACTTCTATACAATTAATACCCAATATGCTTCGCTTTATTTGCTTCTTGTTGGTCAAGGCTAAATTTGATGAATTTAATCTACACCAAAACAAAAGCTCAGACTCGTTGTTCATAATCACAAATAAAATCATATTGCTCCTGGGTATCAGGTATACTGACACCTCGTGCAGCTGACACCATATCAATAGCAGCTTGAGCACTATATTGATCTTTTATTAATAAACAACACGCAAGCATACCTGTGCGTCCTATACCAGCACGACAGTGAATAGCAATATCTTGGCCACTGACAAGCTCTTTATATAAGCTATTAACTAACTCATTAAATGGCGTTATTTGAGACAACCCCCTGTCCTTAATTGGAAAACTAAGATATTTAATTCCCAAATGATGAAGCTCATTCTGCTCTTTTTGTAACCCCAACTCATATTCTTCAGTTGTCTCAAGTAGTGAAACTACCTTATTTATTCCAATAGAAGACAAGTAATGGACATCTTCTTTTAACCACTCTGATGAGGGTTTAGGCATAACGTATAACAGTCCATTACCAATTTTTGTTACTTCATATACCTGTGGAATCATAAAATCTTCATATTATGTTTTTAATAAGTCAAGCATACAAGCTATAAGCATCCTGCTTGACCTATTTATACTAACCAATAATAGCTGTTAAACAAGAATCATTGTATAAAAATCAACAATAATTTTATTTGCTTGGAATATACTTCAATATATCAATCAAGTATTCCCAAAATTTACCAACCGATGCAATATGTACTTTTTCATCAGGAGAATGAGCATTTCTAATAGTTGGTCCAAAAGAAATCATATCCCAATGGGGATAAGGGTAACTCAGTAAACCGCACTCAAGTCCTGCATGAATAACTTTAACTTTCGGCACAGCTCCAAATAATTTCTCATATCGATCCTTCATCAGACTTAATATTTTCGAGTTAGGATTAGGCTTCCAGCCTGGGTATTCACCTGATAAGGATACTTCTGCACCAATAGTTTTAAAAGTAGCTGCTATACTGTTAGCCAAGTCATCTCGTGCTGAATTAATCAAGCTTCTCACTAGGGACAATACCAACACCCTATTATTATCTGATTTTACAATTGCAAGGTTGTTTGAAGTTTCTACAATACCTTTGAACTCATGACTCATTCTTGATGGACTAGAAATACAAGCAGCTACAGAGTAAATTACCTTTTTTATACTTTCATCAGTGTAAGTTTTTTTAGGTAGATTCACCTTAACAGCCTTAATTGATAAATTAGGTTCGACTGAACCATACTCTTTTTTTATAACCTGATCAAAGCCGTCTAATGCCTGCTTAAATTCAACTTCCTTATGCTTCTTTACAACAATAGTTGTGAATGATTCTCTGGGAATAGCATTACGCAAAGTACCGCCATTGAATGACGAAACCTTTAAATTCAGCTTATCTATACTTTCAAGTAAAAATCGATTAACTATTTTATTGGCATTCCCTCTACCTTGGTCAATATCTAAACCTGAATGCCCACCTCGAAGTCCTGTTACTCTCACTTCATAAGCGATATCATCATTATCCGTATTTTGCCAATTCATTGTGATCTCAGCACTTATATCAATGCCACCAGCACAACCAACATAAAGCTCCCCTTCATCTTCAGTATCCATGTTTAACAGAATATCACCTTCCAAATAGCCAGCTTCTAAACCAGCAGCACCAGTCATTCCCGCTTCTTCATCTATCGTTAATAGCACTTCTAATGGCCCATGCTCAATATCACTTGCAGTCATAACAGCTAGTGCTGCCGCAACCCCTAACCCATTATCTGCACCCAAAGTTGTGCCTTTAGCCGTTACCCATTCGCCTTCAATTAATGTGGTAATTGGGTCTGTGAGAAAATCATGGTCTGAGTCAGCATTTTTTTGTGGAACCATATCCACATGACCTTGCATAACCACTCCACGTAGGTTCTCCATACCAGGAGTTGCAGGCTTTCGAATAATCAAATTTCCTACTTTATCTCTTTCATAAAACAGATTATGCTCTCGGCACAAGGACTCAACGTAACATACGACGGCTTCTTCGTGTTTTGATGGCCTGGGAATTTGGGTAATTTGATAAAAAATACTCCAAAGGGATGTAGGAGTTAAACTTGTAATTGTTGTCAAAACTTGCTCCTAAATATGGTACACCTTAAATTCTGCAGAATACCACTACCTGCAAGGTTATAAAAGCTAACTAGTCTTTTAGTCTCTCCAATTGCTGTTTCAAACGATTTCGATCAAATACATATAAATACAGCATTAAGAAATCGCAAAGAACTCCAAGATGTGGTTTGGTTGCATGAGGTGAGTTTTTCTGGAATATAAAATGACCTATCAGGGCAATGCTATACCCTACAATACCTATCAAAATACCAACAAGAATATTTATATAAATAAAACCCAGTAGTCCCCCAACAACACCAATTGATGTACCAATGTAATGGCACATTCGATTAGCGGGATTTGTGTGAGACTTTAAATAACTAAGCCAATAGTTATCAAATTCGATATTTTTTGAAATTTTATTCATAATATGCCACTTTAAACTAATCCATTAACTTACCTATCGCCCTCATAGGCAGCATTATAATCTCAGCTGAAATTTCTATAGATAACTCAAGCATGTCAATCCACCAATACCTATCACAATGGTTAATATGCCTACTTCTTTTAGGCCAAATATAACGTGCAGCAATAAAGCCTAGCAGTGATACTATTAGAACAAGCCAGCTGAAGCCATTGATTAATAACAACATAAGTAAAAAGAAAGAAGTGATAAATAAGGTTGTAGAAAAGAATACTCTGAATGGGTACATAAACTTTATCTCCTTTCTCATACAAAAAAAGCCCCTAAAAAGGGGCAAAACGCTGATGGGCATGAAACTTATTTAACTTTGCTTTTTCGCTTTTAATCGGGCTAGCACATCATTAGCACTAGACGCATTCGGTTTAATACCTGCAGCTTTCATTTTACTCTCTAAATCACTGTCACCCTGCTCAGTTGATAGCTCATGTGCAGCTTCCATTTGTGCAGCACGTTCAGCCTGCTTTTGCTTAATTCTCTCTAAAGAGTCTGCAGCAGTGGTCATTTTAGAGTTTGCACCACTGTAACGGGCCGCAACTGCTGCTTGTGCTTTTTGCACACTGTCGGTAGCTTTAACCGTATCCACCTGTTGTTTTAATCTCTTCAAGTTGCTTTCTGCATGCTTCACGGCATTACGTAAGCTTTCGACACTTTTGGTATACCCTGTTTTTACTTCCTCTTCAGAGGTCAATTGAGCTTCCAGCTCCGCAATTTTCTCTGCAATACTTACAGCTAAAGCTTCGTCACCTTTGTCTAATGCCTGCCCAGCATATTGTTCATATTCTTTAATTTTAGCGGTTAGCTGATTACATTTATCCGTAGCAAGTTTTTGCTTAGCCATAATATTCGCTAAAGCGGTTTTAGAACGATTTAACTCTTCACTAGCATCTCGAATTTCCTGATCAAGAATACGAAGCGCCTGACTATCAACAACCGCTTCTCCAGCTTCAGTTGCCGCACCACGAATAGCTGTCATTAATTTACTTAAAATACCCATGCGCTTTTACCTCTCTCTATTCAAGTTTTGCTTGTATTTGGGGTGTGGGATAACTCCTTAACCACCATTACCTGTAACAATGATTTTTATGTTACATGTCAGAGCAAAGTTTGTCCACAAGTTTTTACATGTAACAACAAAACAATAGTTCATAGCCTATCTATATTAGGTGGCTATATCAGAGTAACTAATTGATATTTATGAGTTTTATACATATAAAGGCTTGCGCCTATAAAGCTATTTGATACAAGGCCAAGCCGTAACCAGAACCAAAAATCATTAGGTGGACTTCATTGATTAGTCTTTGTATCAGCCTAATCACTTGTTCTAAATTGCTATTTACTCAGTCACTCACTATAAAGTAGATAAACCAAATCCCACTTTTAGCTTTGCTGACGAAACAATAATCATGAACATCAAAAAGTATCTAGCTGCTGTTTTTTTAGCATTACTCAGCTGGATTACACTGGCTGCAGAAGAAATTTCTATTTGGACCTACTATGAGTCCCCACCCTTCGGTATTAATAATGACGGCAGCGATATTACCAACTTCCTGGCGAACCACTTAACAAACAACAACAGCGGCAAGTGGATATTTAGCGCTAAATACCTACCTCGTACTCGTTTGAATAAGTATCTGGAAGAGAACCAAAAAGGTATTGCAATATGGGCGAACCCTATTTGGTTTGGCGATAAAAACGAATCTCGCTACAATTGGACCAATAGTGTTGTTCTAGGTAGAAATGAAATCGTCTCACTAAAAGAAAACGCTGTACCTTACCAAGAGCCCAGCTCGCTCATAGGTAAAAAGTTTGGCGGTGTTAGAGGGCACCGCTACATTGGTATTGATGACTTAGTAAAAAGTGGCAAAATTAACCGCAAAGACAGCGCTTCGTTTGAAAAAAACTTTCTAAAGCTTTTAAGTCAGCGAGTCGATGTCATTCTTATCCCCCGCGGAGAACTTTTTCATCTAATGAATAAAAACCAAGTGAAAGATAAAATCTATATTGCAAATACACCTCATCAAGTCTACGAACGAAAGATTTTAGTAACTAAAAATCTTCCTGGTATCCGTGACTTTATTAATAGCCAGCTTGAAACCCTAAAAAATAATAACGACTGGAATACACTATTAAAAAATGCAGGAATTTATCAAGAAAACCCGTAGCATCATCTAAGCCCGTTTACTTGCAGCCTATCAACCAGAAATGTTTAGAATAACCCACTCTAACAAAGTTTGAGTCTGATTTTGTCCTACCATACTTGATGTTTAAAAACTCTTTTTCAAATAACTTTTGCAAATCAGCAGCAACTGCCCTTATACTGAATTGCAATAAGAAGCTAGTGCAACTTGCTCTAACAGGGTTTAGAGCATATTAAGAAGGACAAACCTCAAACTGACTATACTATAGTGATAGCCTACACTTTGTCGCATTGCTTTTGATGGTTTAGCAATAACGCTAATTATGAAAGACCACCATTCACTTTTATCTTTTCCAGTCAACCTAAACTATGCCGATGAGCTAAATAATGACTTTCGCAGGCTTAAGTTCAGTCCTGATATAGAAACGGTATTTCGAAGTTACTATGACGAAGAAACCCTGCGTATGCGACAGCTGGCCATTTTAGTAGGGTGTGTTCTCTGGCCACTTTTCACTGTTATGGATATTTTTATCGCACCAGCACAACACTTATCTATCTTCTTGTTTATTCGATTAGCTGTAGTAATGCCAATATTGTTAGTTATGTTGAAAGTGGTTTACTCCATTCGCTGGCAGGCTTATACACGATATTACGCAGTGCTAGTAGGGGCATTTGTCAATGCTGGGGTTGTTATCATTGTTAATGTAGGCCATTTCTATAATCCGGACTACCCTTATGAAGGCATTATTTTAATTTGGCTATTTTGCTTCTTTCTCTCTGGCATGGTAGTGAGAGAAGCTATTCTGGTTACATTCCTACCCTTTATATGCTATATCGGCATTGAGCTATTGATCATAGGGAATATTGCCCTTGCCATGACCAGCAGCCTTATTTTATTTGGTGCATACATCATTTGCGCTATTGGATCTTACTTAGTTGAGTTTCGCACACGAGAAAGTTTTTTAACCAAAGGCATGCTAAGCCAGCTAGCAGATACTGATAGCTTAACTGGCATTTTCAATCGCCGATATTTCAATAATCAGTGCTTAAGACTATGGAAACAAGCATGCCGTGAAAATAAATGCCTTGGAATCCTTTTATTAGATATCGATCATTTTAAACAGTACAATGATAACTATGGGCACAGCGAAGGTGATGAGGCACTAAAACAAGTTGCCAGTTTTTTACAAAAGCTAGCAAAACGTCCAATGGATGTAGTGGCCCGTTATGGAGGAGAAGAGTTTGCAGTAATCCTATATGACATTAACATGGAAGGACTGGAAAGATACTGTCAAAAGTTGGTAACAGGTGTCCACGATTTAAAGATTCCCCATGGTTTCTCTCCAAGCGGCGATTTTATTACCATCAGCTGTGGCGCCCGCTTAATGGCAGCCAACAGCAGCACAGCATTGAACCAAGCCATTAAAGATGCAGATCATAGTCTTTATGAAGCAAAAGCCCAAGGTCGTAATCAATACAACATTTACGGGCTTGATTTATTACCTAGAGACTCAGTAATGAAAATTTTATAAGGATAACCAATACTCGTAGGCTTGTTCCAACTGCAACTCATTAAAAACCTTTATTCCATGCTGAACCAACAATGCCGCTGTTACTCCCTCACCTGGTCTTAACTGACCAGAAAACCTTCCGTCGTATATTGCTTCATTACCGCAAGAAGGGCTGTTTGCCTTGAGAACAGCAAGTTGAATTTGATACTGCTGAGCCAGCGTTAAACATTGTTCAGCTCCTATTTTAAACGCCTCGGTTACGATTGCACCTTCGTTAGTTACAACTTCAGCTTTTGCTAGAATTTCTTCTTCTGTAGCAACTTTGTTATTTATAGTAACAGCTGTATTGTTCCAAATATTTTTTCCTGTTCCCCTTAATATTTCAGCTGGTGAGCGAGGTATTGACAACCCTCCTGCTACTTCAGGACAAAAGGCAACAATAACCCCTTGTCTTTGCCATTCAGTAATAATGGAATGGGATGCAAGACAATCACTACCATTGTAACGAACCTTCTCACCTAGCAAACAACTGCTTATCAATACTTTCTGCTTCATTAAAATGCTTATTAACAAACTTATACTCTTCGTGAATGGTTTTTAGGATTTGTTGTCGTCGCTAAGAATTCAGTTTATGCAGGAACAATAAACAGTCTTCACCCTAATCATTTATTGAAACATAAACTCATAGGGCTTCATCGCTCGACGACCATCCCTAAAAGCCGTTCACTTTGACTATATAAACCTAAAGATTTTACTTATTTTCAATAAAAGGTTTCAGCAAATCAATAGGTAGAGGGAAAATAATAGTCGAGTTTTTATCTACAGCAACTTCTGTTAGGGTTTGCATATAACGCAGTTGTAGTGCTTGCTGTTGCTGGGACAGGACTTTAGCTGCTTGAAGTAGCTTTTCAGAAGCCTCCAACTCTCCTGTTGCATGAATTACCTTAGCTCGTCTTTCACGCTCAGCCTCTGCCTGCTTGGCAATTGCACGAATCATACTTTCATCCAAGTCCACATGCTTTATCTCAACATTACTAACTTTTATTCCCCAGTTATCAGTTTGTTCATCTAGAATCGACTGAATAGCTTCATTGAGGTGGTCTCGAGCGGTTAACATTTCATCCAGCTCATGCTGCCCAAGTATAGATCTCAGTGTTGTTTGCGAAAGCTGACTGGTTGCTTCCAAAAAGTTTTCCACATTGATTATGGCTTGTTTTGCATCAACAACTCTAAAGTAAATAACCGCATTCACTTTTACAGACACATTATCACGAGAAATCACGTCCTGCGTAGGTACATCCAGCACTCTTGTTCGTAAGTCTACTTTCACCATCTGTTGTATAAGAGGAATAACAATTATTAAACCAGGACCTTTTACTCGATAAAACTTTCCTAATAAAAATACAACAGCTCTTTCATACTCCCTCATCATATGAAAGGTATTAGCTAAAATTACCACAGCCAACAAAACAACTGATGCCCAAAAATAATGCATTAGGTTTCTCCCCGTATTACTGTTAATGTTAAACCACTAACAGCCTTTACTATAATGTTGTCCCCCTGTTTTAAGGGTAAATCTGTTACTGCTTTCCATAATTCTCCATCAACTTTCACCATACCTTGTTGGTCAAAATCCGAGATAACAACTCCGCTACGCCCTACAATTGTATTAATGCCTGACACGACAGGTTGCCTGCGACTGGTAATCAGCATTTTTAGTGTTACAATGAATACCAATATTGATACCAAAGTGAAAGCCGCAATAACGGGCAAGCCCACTTGGTATGGAACCTCTGGCGAGTCAATCAACATAATTGACCCTAAAATAAATGCTACAATGCCACCAATCCCTAAAATGCCAAAGCTTGGAGAAAATGCCTCAGCTAACATAAGCAAAGCCCCCAAAATAATTAGTCCAAATCCCGTCCAATTAAAGGGCAGCATTTGAAAAGCATAAGCAGCTAGTAATAAACAAATAGCGCCAGTAATTCCTGCCACGCCAATGCCAGGATTATAAAACTCCAAAATTAACCCATAGATGCCAATTAACATTAATATATAAGCAATATTCGGATCTGTAATAACCTGTAAAAACCTGTTCCTCCAATCAGGCTTTACATAATGCAGAGGCTTACCAGCAACCTCAAGTGTCACTGTAGCTTCATTAATGGCGACTTGTTTCAGATGTAACTGAGTAACCAAGTCCTCTAAATCATTGGCAATGAAATCAATAACCTTTTCTTTTAATGCTTCTTTAGCTGTTAAACTCGCCGCATTTCTTACTGCTTGTTCTGCCCACTGACTATTACGATTACGCTCTTTTGCCAAGCCTTTAATATAAGCAACAGCATCATTAATTTGCTTCCTTTCCATAGTAGTGTGTGCATCGTTAGGGCTATCCTGGTTACCACCCTCTTTACTTTCTGATTTATGATTTTCTTCTTTTTCCGTTTGCTTAGGTAGTTGTGGGGCCCCTATTTGAACTGGGGTTGCGGCTCCCAGGTTGGTTGCAGGCGCCATCGCTGCGAAATGGCTAGCATAAAGAATAAAAGTACCTGCACTGGCTGCCCTGGCACCTTTAGGATAAACAAAAGTAGCCACTGGTACTTTACTGGCTAAGATAGCCTGGACGATATCTCTCATTGCCATATCCAAACCACCCGGAGTATCCAGCAACAATACAACTAACGATGCATTTGCCTCTGCAGCCGAATTCATACCCCTGATGATATAATCTGCTGAAGCAGGCCCAATAGCTCCTTTTACTTCCAATACCCATATTGCTTGCTGGATTACCAAAGCATCATCTTGAATAGTATCAGCTGCACTAAATTTAACTACGCCCACCAACTGGAAGAGAAAAAACAGCAAGAGCACAAAACTTTTTGCGTTCCATAAAGCTTTTCTATGAGAGCCTAATACTCTGCTACTATTATTCATTCTGGTTACACGTTAGTCTACAGTTCCTATTTGCCCCTTCAACTCTCTGCTATACATCCTTGGCAAAAATCATACAAAAACAGTTTTATCTTTAATAACTATAGTCAATATAGTTAAATTGCTTCGGAACGAGCATTACCCTGAAGGGAAGTTATGAGTAAAAAAGACTATTGCAAATATCATCAACGTGAGCCTGCTACCTGGAAATGTAGAAAATGTTTAAAACTCTATGGTGATTGTTGTGTTATCAAACCACCTCAGTTCCTGGCTGCGCCCAAGTGTTTAATGTGCGCAGAGCCACTTACCTATCTTGGCTCTTCTAATAAAATCCCTCCATTTTGGACGCAAATTAACCTATTTTTTCTCTATCCTTTCAACCAAGATTCAATAATATTTCTATTGATAGCATCGTTTGCATTTGCAGCACTAACCCTGACCGGACTATTAGGCATCGTTAGCTGGCTAATACTGGTGAGCATTATCTTTAAATACTCTTATTCTATTATCGAATTAACCAGCCAGGGAGATATGAATCCGCCCAGTGTTGCCACTTTGTTTTCAGGCACTGGCTTCAGTTTGTTTCTCAGGCAGCTCATTGTATTTTTTCTTCTAGGTGGTTTGTTATTTTTTCTAGCCAAAATCAGTATCTTTTTGTTTTTTATCGGGCTAGTAGCGGTCATCTTTACATTTCCTGCCAGTATAATGGCACTTGCATGGGATCACTCAGTACGTTCTGCTATTGATCCTACCCGGTTATGGTTTATCATCTCCGGTATTGGCTGGCCCTATTGTATTCTTTGTATATTTTTATTTATCTTATCTATTGGTAATACCTTAGTCGAAACATTTATTGCATCCAAAGTCCACCCTTTATTATTACAAAGTGTCAGTACTTTTTTTAATGGCTATTTTGTTTTAGTTATGTTTAGTATGATGGGATACACCCTTTTCCAAAGCCAGGAAAAGCTAGGCTATACGGCAGATATGGAAGATGATAATGAACTATCAGAAGAAGAATATTACGTAAAACAAACACTTGCAGATGCTGAAATCTATTTTAAAGAAGGCAAGCTAAACGAAGCATTATCAGTAGTACAGAGCAAAATAGACCAGTTCCCCAATAATTTGGATATCCACAAACGCTTTCATGAGTTATTAACAGAATCGAATGATGAACAGCGCCTTGTTTACCATGGAATTGCCTATCTTAAACTATTACTCCAAGCCAATAACAGCTACCAGTCTTCGCAGGTTTATTTAAATTGCCGAAAAGGGGCTAGCTCATTATCAATCAAAGATCTAATTGAAACACCTAAAATGCGCCATCAAATGGCAGAAGCCCTTATCAAATCAGGTAAGCCCAAGGAAGGTTTATTGGTAATGAAAAACCTTCATCAGCTCGACCCTCTATACCCCGGCTTACCAAAAGCCTACTTATTGGCAGGTAAAACCTATTCTGATCGACTACATATGGATAAACAGGCTATTCAGCTTTTGAGCTTTGTTGCAAAAAAATTTCCAAAAACAATCGAAGCCAAAGAAGCTATGGAATTTATTAAAGTAGTTAACAGCTTATAGAGCAGAGCCTGATCCAGAGGATCATTTACCCCCTCTGATTTCCCAACTAGATGTTGCTATCGCTCATTAGGTAGTAGCTAATAAACTCTTCTCCCTCTGAGGAAGAAGAGTTTTATTTTGGATTACGCAACAACTTTGTAAAGAAGAGGCTACTTATATTTAATACAGTCACTTTTTAGCTAATGACATTCTAGCCAATTTTGCCTCTTCAGATTGAGGAAACTGTTTAATTAGTAAATTAAAATACTTCGACTGAGTATTTTTATCACCCTTTTTACCATAGCTATTACCCAGCAAATAAATAATTTTTTGGATACCTTCCGGAAACTGGTTTTTCTGTAAAAGATTTTTAACCAGTTTTTCAGCACAAGCAAAATAATTATGATTAATAAATTTATTAGCCAAGAGTAAGCTAAGTTTAGGCACCCGCAAAATACCTTCAAACTTTGTTATATTATAATAGTCATTAAACACTTCGTTAATTAACTTAATACTATCAGGTGATGCAGGCAGTTTAAATACAGAAAAAACCAGCTGGTTATATTCACTTTTTGGATCTTGATAAACAGGACGGTTTTTTAATAAATTATAATACTGCCGATAAGTATCGAGTTGTTCTGGATAATCTTCAATTATTTTTTTGCAAAGTGAGCGAGCTTGATCAAGTTTCATATCCGAAATTAGCTGATCTAATCTCTCAGTTTTTTGATAATATTCAGCTAAAGGATCAACTTTGTCAATATAGTCTGTATCTACTGTTATTAACCGCTGTTTAGTCGCTAGTACTATGAAATAGCCACTTAACAGCCCACCTAAATGCGCCCAATAATTGACATGATCTTCAGCAGCTAGCGCCCCATAAAGCTCTTTACCAACCCAGAATGGGAATACCCAAAACGCAGGTGCTTTTATATAGTTAAAATAAAAAAGCACCCAATAAAAAAACTGTATCTTTCTTGCTCCATATAAGGCAACATACATGCCCATCAACCCAGAGATTGCCCCAGAAGCCCCTACACCAGGCCGATACTCTCCCCATTCTAAAACCACATAGAGAACATTGGCAAATATACCTGTTAGCATATATAAACTGAAGTAGGTTAAACGACCAAAAGCAATTTCTAAGGAATACCCTAGAATAAACAGAAAAATCATATTCCCAAGCAAGTGGTCAATACTGCCATGCATGAAAATAGAACCCAACATCCCTGCTGTTGTAACATTACCTGGAATAATTCCAAAGCGGATAATGCTCGCATCATTCCTTAATACTTCAAATTCTTGTCGGCTTTTTATCCAATTATTGATTTCCTGTGTTCTTGGTTTGTTGTCAAGCTTTGCTTTCAAATAATAGTCAAAGCCAAGGTCATTCATAATGTCTAAACGAAGTATCTTATCTTTTTCATGATCTACCAGTCTGATTGCATGCTTATATTGATCAATGTCTTTTTGTTTCAAATATTGTAAATAAACATCCCGCTCATAGCTGTACAATCCATGGTTTTCATAATACTTTAAAGCACGGTAATACTTTTCATCGTCATTAATCTGATAACCAAAGTAGATAATTACATTAATCAAGATGACTAATAAAGTAGCAACTGGTGGATTTTTCCAGTTAATTTGATGCTCTACTGGGATGATTAGCATGCAATAAAACCTAAACCCGTGAAAAACAATCAACTTATCTGCCTCTGCTACATCCTTCGTACTGGCTGTCAGCTGGCATAGAACTATGTAGAGTAACAGAACAGAGTGTAGCTGCCACCTCTTCCTATTAGTACTACACTGTAAGCATCAGGAAAATAGTAGCTTATTCGTCATACAACTAATAAACCTACTATTAAAACAAAATATGCATAATCATGAAGCACTTGCTGAACGATATTATCTTTATCATTGTTGGTCTAACAATTAACCAACTAAGTATTTGCTATGGAGAAGACTGGAAAACTATGCGTAAAGAAATGGTGCAAGAAATAGCCGAAGAAGTTAAAGAAACCAGCTATTTTATAGGCAAATCCAGTTTATATGATACAGTAATGAAGGCCATTGCAACGGTGCCAAGACATGAGTTTGTGCCCGTGTCAGAACAACCCTGGTCATATGATAACCGCCCTCTCCCCATTGGTTATGGACAAACCATTTCACAGCCCTATATCGTGGCTTTAATGACTGACCTGCTTGAGCCAGACAGCAATGATATTATTTTGGAAATAGGTACCGGCTCAGGCTATCAAGCTGCAGTGTTAGCCTCATTGGTCAAACAAGTATATACCATAGAAATCGTTGAAGAGCTTGCCAAAATCTCTTCGGAACGACTTGCTAAACTTGGTTATGATAATGTGATGACCAAGCTTGGTGATGGTTATTACGGTTGGCCAGAACATGCACCATTTGATGGAATAATTGTTACAGCTGCTGCCGGCCAAATTCCACCACCTTTGATAAAACAATTGAAAATTGGTGGTAAAATGATTATTCCAGTCGGTGACCAGTTTTTTACCCAACACCTTATTTTAATTGAAAAAACTTCAGACAACCAAGTAATAACCCGTCAAGTGCTGCCAGTTAGATTTGTGCCATTAACGGGTAAACACTAGTCATTTCTACATGATGGGCAAAAGCTCGGTTGATATTAGCCGTCACTCTTTACCTTTTAAAGTACCTTATATAAGTATTTTTATTATCTCAGTTGCACTACTGAGTTATGAAATTCTACTTATGAGGCTTTTTGCCATTATTCAATGGAGCCACTTTGCCTACATGTTCATTAGTCTGGCTATCTTAGGTATAGCAATTAGTGGAACATTTATTAGTCTTTATATCAAATGGTGTACTCAACACTTCACCCTAATTTTTACAGGGAGTTATTTGCTATTTGGTATTAGTACAATCGGTTGTTTTTATATAATACAAAATATTCCCTTTCACCAACAAGCTTTGCTTTGGAGTTATCAAGCCTGGCTACAGTTTACGATTATTTTTCTTTTACTACTAATTCCTTTTTTCTTCTCTGCAAATTGCATAGTGCTGTGTTTAAAATATTTCAAACAAAGTATACCTACAATATACGGAATAAATTTAGTAGGCTCAGGAGTAGGAGCTGGCAGCATTATCATCCTACTAGAAATATTATTACCTCAAACTATTTTACTTATATTAACAAGTACAGTTGTTTGCACATTATCTATTGCTTATTATGAATTAACAGCCAAATTAAATTCAAAGCTACTTTTAAGCATCACTATTAGTGTGACTATTTGCTTAAATTTACCACTACTACAGCAGCCACTCAAAGTCAATCATTTTAAATCATTTCATCAAGTTTTACAGTTACCACAAGCAGAAGTTGTCTTGCAATTATCTAACCCCCTGGGTTTAATAAATATTGTAGAAAGCCCTATAATTCCATTTCGTGCAGCAGCAGGCTTAAGTCTCCAATCAACAGCAGCTATTCCAGAACAGTTAGGTCTATTTATAGACGCCAATCATTTTACTGCTATTAACCAGTTTTCTGAAAACCAACCAAACAAGCTAGCATTTTTGGCTGACATAACATCAGCACTGGCATACCAAATTAACAAAAAACCACAGCAATTAATTTTAGGTTTATCTGGCGGCAACAGTTTACTTCAGGCATTTTATCATCAAGCTAAGCATATAGATGTTATCGAGCCGAATCCTCTACTTATCAATATTTTTACCAAAAAACTGGTCAACTATACCGGCTGGACTTATATCAATAAGTATGCTCAACTTTATAACCAAAGTTTTCGTAGCTTTTTTTTAACTTATCCAGACAAAAAGTATGACATTATTCAGCTTGATTTTCTTGATGGTAGCCATATAGGTAGCAATCTTTATTCACTTTCAGAAAATTACAGTTACACGCTTGAAGCACTGGAACAGTATTGGCAAGCACTAACCCCCAAGGGAGTCATTCAGTTTACTCAGTCACTAGATTTACCCGCTCGCAGCAGTCTTAAACTAGTCAATAGTATTAAAGTTATGCTTAGTAAACAAGCTATTAGCACACCAAAAAACCATTTACTGTTAATCCGTAGCTGGAAGACCTTAACAATTTTACTAAGCAAACAACCATTCACTTCTGATAATATTACAAAGGTTATTGGATTTTGTAATACCAGAGGGTTTGATACTATTTATTATCCAGGTATCACATCAAAACAAACAAATAAATATAATATTATTCATACACCAACCTTTCACCAGCTTATTAATCAGGTTCTCAGCAAAGAGAGCCAAGTTTTCACTTCAAACTATAAGTTCAACATTTCTCCAACATCAGACCAAAAGCCTTTTTTTAATCATTTTTTTAAATGGGGTTCCTTGAATGAGTTTATTAAGCTTTCAAAGACTGGCGGCATATCACTTGTTGAAACCAGTTACCTTTTGCAACTAGCTATTTTAATAATTTGTATAGTTTTCAGTTTATTACTTATCATTATCCCCGTTATATTACGTGCCAATCACTATACTATTCATTATTTACTAAAAAACCGTGCTTTAGCTTTTACCGACTATTTCTTATTAGTTGGGGTTAGTTTCTTTTTCATAGAAGTAGCATTTATTCAATACTTTATTCTATGGTTCAATAATATACTACTAGCCGTTACAGTAACCACTTGTAGTTTTTTATTATTTGCTGGTGCAGGAAGCTTATTAACTAACTTACTCATTAATAAAGAACTTAGCTATGGACGTATTATAAATACTTCAATAATTTGGATCTTATTATCACTGCTTTTACTCTGGTTTATCCTACCAATGCTATTTGAGTGGTTAAAAGATAGTTCTCTACTAGCCAAAAGTGTCGTTGCTGCAGCCAGTATCTCTCCTTTAGCTTTAGCAATGGGTTTACCCTTTGCTACAGGGTTAGCATCTCTACACCAACAACCCGCTCAATTGATTCCTTGGGCATGGAGCATTAATAACAGTGCATCCGTCACTAGTATTTTATTGTCCCCCATTATAGCAATCGAGCTAGGGTACAACAGCTTGTTGTTAATTGCTGCTTGTTGTTATGTTGCGGCTGCTTATTCTTTTCATAAATTTAAACCCTAAAGGTCATTCGCGAAGAGTATACATGTATCGCTAATACAAAAGCATCCTGAAGGAAGCTACACTGTCAAGTAACTTTAAAATAATTCAATACTAGGAAGTACCTAAAAAGAAGTAAAAGGGGCTATCCGCCATGAAATTTCTTACTCTACTTGTTTGCTCAGTTTGTATAAATATACAAAGCTATGCTGCAGGGTTAGTGCTCTTCAACTGGCAAGAGTATTTATCAACCAAAGTCATTCAAAAGTGGCAGGATGAAACTGGTATCCCGTTAAAAGAAGTCTATTACGACAGCGATGAAATGCGTGATGAGGTCCTAGCGACCAAAAGTGCTGAGCAATTCGATCTGGTAATCATCGATAGTATTTCTGCTCAGCTATTTGGTAAGAACAACAAGCTATTACCACTAACAACCTCAGAAGTAAAAAATATTACCAATATAGAAAAGCGCTGGCTACGCAGTTGTGGTAACTTTGGTGTTCCTTACTTTTGGGGCACAACAGGCATTGTTTATCGTGCAGATAAAGTCAGCTCCCCTCCCACATCTTGGAAGGATTTACTTTATCCATCACCAGCACTTTCTGGACACATTGGCATGGTGGAGGATTTTACAGATACATTGATCCCAGCGTTAAAACTAAGTGGTTATCCTATTTTTAGTGAAAATGTTAATCATCTAAAAGCAGCTTATGAGTTATTAAAGCAGCAACTACCCAAAGTCCTTACTTATAACTACATAATTAGCTATATCAGTGCTAAACCTAATGACGAGGAGCTATTCATGGCTCTGGCTTATAGTGGTGATGAATATTCACTGAATGACCTAATTGGTAAAGAAATTTGGAAATTTGTAGTCCCCAAGGAAGGAACGTCATTATGGGTGGATTGTATAGCAGTACTCAACAGTAGCAAAAATCAACAACAGGCTTTAACTTTTATTAATTTTTTGAATTCATCAGAAATTGCTGCACTAAATGCAAATGATACTGGCACAGCTACCGCAAACAAAGCTGCCATGCCTTTTATTGATGAAGAACTAAAAAGTGATCAGAGTCTTTATCCTAGCTTAGAAATATTAGATAAAAGTGAGCCTTACCGCATTATCTCTGATAAAAGTATGAGTCAGCGTAACCGGATCATGAGAGCTTTAAGTAAAGAGCATGAGACTAAATAAACGCGTTCGTGTTTTAATATTACCTGTCTTAGTTTTTAGTTACCTGGTTACTTTTATTGGAATTTACCAAGTACAAAAGCAATCAATCATCCACTTTCAATCCAGTGAAGCCAGATTGCAATTAAACCAGCTAGTTGCCAATTTAAACCGCTATTTAAGTTTTGCCGACACTTATTTCCCTTCATTGATTCGCAGCACAGAAATCCATCAATTTCTAAAAGTAGAAGATAAACGTTTTAAAGCATTAGCTATTGAGGGCAACTTAGAAGAAGCTATCAAAGAACTGGACGAAGTTAACATAGGTTATTTATCCCTGGCTATTTTAGCACCAAATAACAGTGTTGAATTTTATTACGAAAACAGCGATGACCCTTTCAGTGAAATTGATCCACGCTTACCTGAAATGGTTAAAGATATGCGAAAAAACTATACCGCTAGTGGCAGAACTTTAATAAACAATAATGGAGCCACTCGGCTAGTCTATGTTCGATTTATTGACCGCTACACATTACGCAAGCCTTTAATGAAAGAATGGCCACAATCAGTTGCAATATTAATGGCATTTGATGCAACCGGTTTCGATCAGTTGAGAGAAACCTTAAAAAAAGAAAATGGTAGAGTCGCTCAGCTATACCCTAGTGGTAAAGAGCCAGCTCATTTGAAGAAAACAGCAATGGTCAAAGTTTCTCAAACAATCCCTAAACTGGGTTCAATTTACTTAGAAATTGACAACAAACTTATTCAAGAATTGCTCAATGAACTTTATTTAAGAATTTCAATTTCATTTGTACTATTAACATTATGTTCTTATGTAGTACTCAACAACCTGATAAAACGCTATATAACTGGTCCTATTCAAGGATTAGAACAAGAAATCACCGAGGTACTTGAAGGACATAAAGAACAACCACGTCCTTCAAAAAAGGATGACGAAGTTGGCAGCTTAAGTCGTGTTTTTTCTAAACTCTATGGCCAACTACATGGTGCTTATGAAGTCACCAAAGAAATGGCTGAAAAAGATGCACTCACTAAGCTTTATAACCGTCGCATGTTCACTCGCTGTTTAGAACGAGTGCTTAACCGAGCAGAGCATAAACAGCAAAAAGTTGGTTTGTTATATGTTGACCTAGACAACTTTAAGTTCGTTAATGATAAATATGGTCATGAAACAGGTGATATTTTATTAAAAGCTTTTGCAGAGCGCTTACAAGACACAGTACGTACTACCGACATTGTACTTAAGTTCTACAACCATGATTTAGCACGACTGGCTGGTGATGAGTTTGCAGTGCTGCTGCATGATTTCAATAAAGAAGCCGTATTATATAAAGTAGCAGAACGAATATTATCTTTATTTGATAATGGCTTTACTTGTGAAGTAGGCCATTTTCCTATATCCGCCAGTATTGGCATTGCTATTTACCCTGATGATGGTGCTAACCCAACAGAGCTTATTTCTAATTCTGATGCAGCTATGTATCAAGCTAAACATGGTGGACGAAATCAGTATGCCTTTTATTCTCAAGAACTTGCCTCACAGGCACGTAGAGATAAAGAAATTGAAACTGAACTTAAAAAGAAAAATTTTTCTGAGTTTGAAGTTTATTACATGCCTATTGTCATAGCAAAAACAGGCAAAGTTGCGGGTGTTGAGGCTCTATTAAGGTGGCACTCTAAATCCTTAGGTTTTGTTTCACCCGCAGAATTTATCCCCATTGCAGAAAGTAGAGGCTATTTTGAAGATATTGACTTATGGGTTATTCAACAAGTAATTCGTGACTCGAATACTTTACTCAAAATATTTAACAGCAATATAAAGCTTTCTATAAATATTTCTTCAGCACAACTTAGCTCACAAATATTTAGTGAAAAAATAACTAACCTATTTAATCAAACTAATCTTAAAGAAATTGTTTTCCAGCTAGAAATAACCGAAACGTTTGAAATTCAAGATTTAACAAAAGTAGAAACCAACCTACATAGTCTTCGTAAACTTGGCTTATCCTTAGCAATAGACGACTTTGGCTCAGGCTATACTTCATTAGTTCAACTATTAAACTATCCAATTGATACCATTAAAATTGATAAATCTTTGGTTGATATGATGGTAGATAAGCGCCGCTGCGCCATGGTGGTGGCTCTGATCAAGTATTGTAAACAACAAGGTTTTCAAGTGACTGCTGAAGGGATAGAAAGAGAAGAGCAAGCATCTATACTCATTGAAGCAGGATGCGACTTTTTACAAGGTTTCTACTACGCTAAACCAGAGCCATTATCTGCGCATATTGCAAAGTCCCAAGCTGGCCAATCATAAATTGCTATACAAACTTAGCGTATGTAGGAATACCCTCAGCCCCATTAACAGGTCGATATTTACCTGAAGTATAATTTTCAAATAAGCTTTGGCCTAGCTTCATTTCTGCTACTAACTCTTTCACTGAAAATGCTACAAAACGGCTAGGATTTGGCATAATAACAGGCGTTAACTGTTGTTGCAGCAGTAATTTATTGACAACCAATACACCAATTGTTCGGATATTACCATCAATAAAGGGCCTCGCTCTGGCCAATTCCTGACAGCAGCGGGCAATAGCCGATAATTTATCATATTCCGTTTTGGACAAGCTTTGTGCCTGGCTGTACTCTGCTAATATATCTTCAACTAAATCCACGCATTGGGCAGTGGTTTTAGGATTAATATTCAAGCTAACTTGGTTTTGGTCCTGATATTCCAGCGTCCCTTCCTTTAATTTCACACCCGCTACTTCAAAACAAGGCTCCAGTTGATATCCTTTAATTAATTCAATTAACCCTGCTTCAGATGCATTACTCTTCAGGTCTAATAAAGAGTCACCAACAACTAAGCTTTTGGATGTTGACTGCTGGTCCTGATAGCTGGCTGGCAGGGTAATTTCTGGCAATCCATATTGTGCCTGGATCAGTTGTTCCTGCATGGTTTTACCCACTGGTAACACCCCTGCCACCGCCTTATCATGCAATTTTTCCAATAACGCAGCATCTAATGGCTGCTCAACATTAGAAAGCATGAAGCCAAAACCATTATACATGGCGGCTAAATAACCGGCTTCATCCTCAAAACCATATTCGCCTTTTAGCGCCTGCTGATAATGATTAACCATTAACCGCCAGGCTTGCTGTTTATCAAATGCCTGGAAAGATTTATGACTATCCATGGCCCGATGCAATTCAGGCTCTACTTCCAGCTTGCGGGAAATACCTATTAAAATAGTCAGCAGCTTGTCTTTTAACCCTTTAAATTCAGGATTAATTTTATCATTATCAAGAATTGCCTGTTTCAGTTTGGCCGCCACCTCTAAGGTGGGTGCAGGTGATGACGCACCTTTCTGCTTCATCTCAATGGCACGTACAAGGGCTTTAGTTAGCTCTTGATGTGATGCCTGATCAGTCAGTTGTTTAGCTAAAAGATTGCTAATCGCCTTGTAAGACGGGTTAGTCGCAAGTTTATTTCCCCCAGGCAGAGCTGTTGACTTATTTAAAACACCACTGATCATTTATAAGCACCACGATCATTTATCAGCAAGGCAATCATTATCAGTAAAGATATACTACAAGAACCAGCATGAATTATAAGGAGCATATGTAAAATAATTCCTGTTTTCTCCCTACTTACAAAGCCATTTACTTGCAAAATACTGTTCAAGCAAAGGAATTCCCTGAAAAACTACTCTTTATCAAAGCACGTTTAAATAAATACTGGAAAATTATTTTATACATGTTCCTTGACGTGCATTGTATAACAATTTCAACTTTTATATATGAACAATCACTCACTTTGGCAACCACTTGACGGCTAAAATAGGGTGTCAGTTGTACAACCAGGTAAAGATTTTAGGCATCACTTCTAGTTCGTTTTAGCCATTGATAGTAATATCTACCTCCGCCCTCTTATTATCCAATGGTTTTATACTGTGGCAATTTCCAACAACATATTCCTTACCTTCATAGCGAAAGTCAGAAAAACGCATTTTACTTTAAACAAAAAATTAGCTGTGCTGTTTAGCGTTATACTGATTTTGTTTTGTAGCATCTTCAGTTATATCGCCTATGAAGAAATTAATACCAGCGCCCATCAACAGGCTGAAGCCTTTGGACTCACCATTAGTAAACAAACAGCAAACATGGCTGGAGAACTACTGATGGCCAATGACCGAATCAGTTTAAATGTATTGCTTAACGACTTAGTAGCAAACCCCTACCTTCATAGTGCCCGTATTTACAGCGCTAACAACCAGCTGCTAGCTTCAGCTACTACCAAATCAAGCAAACAACAACTCGCCACGCAAAAAACTTATACAGCCCCCGTTCATCACCAGGAAGTGTTTGTTGGCCTGGTTAGAATCAAACTCAATGATGTATATATCAGCAAGCCAGCAAAAGACGCCACTACCATGGTTGTTTTTACTAGCATTATGTTACTTATCTGCGGCTTGCTATTATTTATCCAGCAAACTAACCGGCTCAGCCTTGATTTACGAAAGCTCACAGCTATCATTCAGCGAAAAGACAAAGATGCTATTTATAAACTAAAAAATACAACGCGCAACGATGAATTAGGCCAGCTTGCTAGAGCAGTTCCTGACTTATTACCACCAGCCTCATCAACCACGCCCCCTGTTGCGAAAGTTCCTAGTAATATCCTCGATTATTCTGCAACAATTTGTGTACACTTTTCAAATATTGATAATCTTAAACAGTGTTTAACCAGTGAGCTGTTTAATCAAGCCCTTACCCAGCAACTTAGCTATATTGAACAACTGACTAGCCAACATGATGGTCATATTAACTACTCAACGGAAGGTGATATTTTTATTAGCTTCTTGCAAAACCAAGCGGAAGACTTCTTTTTTAAAGCGGTGCAAGCTGCGATTGATATTTTGAATTACCAGCCAGGCAACCAACACACCAATAAAATTACTATGGGTATCGGTGTAAGCATTGATAACCAACCACACAAACACCCAACCCTTACCAAACACCCTGCCTTACAAGCCAGCGCCGCATGTGAAGCCAAACAACTAGCAAACCTGGCAACAGCAGAGCTATTTATTCATGAAGCAACATTGGAAATCTTTGACGACAGTAGAATCCAGACAGAGGCTGTCTTAGAGTTACCAAAAATCAAGCGGATTATTGCTATTGAGTTTGATGACGATGATGAGCAACACAGCCAAGCTGGTTAGATAAATAGCAAGTTCTTTCTCCCCCGAAAGGGAGAAAGAACTTATTTGAGTTACTCTTCTTCTGCCTCTATCACCTCTACACCATCAACTTTCTGGAACCCCCTCGGCAACTTGCTACCTCGACGCCCTCGCTCACCAACATAATGTTCAATATCTTCAGGTTTAAGCACCAACTTACGTCGCCCAGAGTACACCATTAAGCTGTCTGCTCTACCCAATACTTGTAGGCTGACAATATACTCTTCCCGCTCTGCTGCACGAGCAGCAGGGATATTAATAATTTTATTGCCCTTACCCCTAGCCATCATTGGCAAGTCAGCAATTGCAAATACCAACAACCGACCTTCATTGGTAAATACCGCCAGGTCTTCATTCTCTATATCTCGAACGACTGATGGTGTTAACACCTCTGCCCCTGCAGGTAAGGTCAATACGGCTTTACCTGTTTTGTTTTTCGTCAACAGGTCTGTGGCTTTAGTAACAAATCCATAGCCTGCATCTGATGCTAATAACAATAAGGTATTTTCATCACCATTAAACATGCCCTTAAAGCTGGCACCAGAGGGTACGGATAAGCGCCCGGTTAACGGCTCACCCTGACCTCTTGCGGATGGCAAAGTATGGGTTGCAACAGTATAAGAGCGACCGGTGGAATCTATAAACAAGGTAGGTTCATTACTCTTGGTGCGCACTGAAAACATGTAGTCATCACCCGACTTATAGTTTAGCGCGGTAGGATCAGCCTCATGGCCTTTAGCTGCTCTAACCCAACCTTTTTTCGACAGCACAACCGTTACTGGATCTGAAGATAATAAGTCAGCTTCAGTTAATGCTTTGGCCTCTTCACGGGCAACCAGTGGTGAACGACGGTCATCACCATATTGCTTAGCATCCGCTTGCAGCTCTTTTTTAATCAAGGTTTTCAACCGTGCTGGTGAGTTAAGAGTCTTTTCCAGCTTATCTCGCTCTTTACTTAACTCATCCTGCTCACCCCGGATTTTCATTTCTTCCAGCTTGGCTAACCGGCGTAGTTTTAACTCTAAAACGGCTTCAGCTTGTTCATCAGATAAGCCGAAGCGTTCCATTAATGCTGCTTTAGGATGGTCTTCAGTACGAATAATCTCAATCACCTCATCTATATTGAGGTAAGCGATTAACAGACCTTCTAATAAATGAATCCGCTTATTAACCTTATCCAAACGGTATTGCAGTCGTTTAGTAACAGTATCCCGACGGAAACCAAGCCACTCATTTAAAATAACATCCAACGATTTAACCTGTGGGCGACCATCTACCCCGATCATATTCAGGTTAACTCGGTAAGTGCGCTCTAAATCCGTCGTAGCAAATAAATGCGCCATCAGCTGTTCAATATCCACCCTATTTGAGCGAGGTACTATCACCAACCGAGTGGGGTTTTCATGGTCAGACTCATCCCGCAAATCCGCTACCATTGGCAGCTTTTTCTTTTGCATCTGATCTGCTATTTGTTCAAGTACCTTGGCCCCTGAAACCTGGTGGGGCAACGCGGTAATCACCACATCACAATTTTCAGTGTGGTAAATCCCTCGCATCCGCAAGCTACCACGACCAGTTTGGTACATTTTTAAAATGTCTTGCTTAGGGGTAATAATTTCTGCTTCGGTAGGAAAGTCTGGGGCTGGGATATATTCCAGTAACTCAGGTAAAGCAGCCTTGGGGTTATCTAACAAATACACACAGGCATTCACTACTTCTCGCAAGTTATGAGGTGGAATGTCAGTAGCCATCCCCACCGCAATACCCGTACTGCCGTTTAATAGTACCGTCGGCACACGTGCGGGCAGCATTACTGGTTCATCTAGCGAGCCATCAAAGTTCGGCTGCCAATCGACAGTACCTTGCCCTAGTTCGGACAATAGCAATTCCGAAAAGCCCGATAACCGCGATTCGGTATAACGCATCGCTGCGAAGGATTTAGGGTCATCGGCCGAGCCCCAGTTCCCTTGCCCATCAACCAGCGGGTAACGATAAGAAAACGATTGCGCCATCAACACCATGGCTTCATAACAAGCACTATCACCATGTGGATGATACTTACCCAATACATCACCCACCGTACGAGCAGACTTTTTATACTTGGCTGTATTTTTCAAGCCAAGCTCACTCATGGCATACACAATACGTCGCTGGACAGGCTTAAGGCCATCACCAATATGTGGCAAAGCACGATCTAAAATGACATACATTGAATAGTTCAAGTATGCACTTTCTGTGTACTGGTGTAGCGACTGGCGCTCAACCCCATCATCGCCAATCACGATGTCATTCATAAAGAATTACCTGCTTTAGCTTTCTAAACACTTTAAACTTTGTGAACGGTCTATTTAACTCAGCTATCTAAACTGTATATCAGACGTTCGTAACTTCAAAAGATCATGAATATAGTATGCATACCCAATAGTAAAGGGTAAAGCTACGACTTTTGGATAAGATATATCACCTATAGTGGTGTTTATTTGATCAGAAAACAGCCTGTAAGAGATAAACCCTTAATCTATACACAAGTAGTAACCATTCCTTAAACAGCAAATGAATGATAGATCACTACTTACTGTAAACATATAATCACCCAGATACATAAGTCTAATAACAACTCTTCAAAAAGCAGGTATATCCTTTATAAAAGTAAAACAACAATATTATTTGTATAACATTCACCCAACAATAAAATTTTCAGGAGCTAACAGCTGTTAAGATTTGTTCCAGTTAAATTTGTGAGCATTTAAAGTCTATTTTTAAATTCAGTATTTACAAGCATAGTATTTTTACGACAGTCTCTAAACATTCGGTATTAATAAGGGAAACATGAAAAAAATAAATGTAATCTGCACAAGTGGTAGTGGTAAATCCACTTTTGCGAAAATATTAGCACAACAACTAAATTACTCATATATAGAAATGGACTCAGTATTTTGGAGTAAAAACTGGTATTGGATGGTAACTACCGTCGTACTACACCGATAAAGTGGAAAGAGGTCGATACCATTATTTGGATAGACTACAGCTTTACTAGAACTTTATACCAAGCAATAAAGCGCCCCCTATCTAGATCCCTGACCAAACAAGAACTATGGCCTGGCACAGGCAATCGGGAAAGTTTTAGCAAACTTTTCTCAAAAGACTCAATTGTACTTTGGACAATCAAAACTTATTTTAAAAATAAGGCTAAATATGCGAAGCTAGCTGAAGATAAAACATACCAGCATATTCACTTTGTTCGCTTGAAAAGCCCAAAAGAATGCCACAGATATTTGAGTCAATTACTTTAAAATATCTCTTTTAAAACCTGATAACTCCCCTACCACAACACAATAGGAACTCATTAAGGTTGGCCTTAACAAACCTATCAATATAAGGTCGCCGTATCCTACGGGGCTAAAGCTTTAAATTGGCTTTTCAATCCAATAGCTAAAGTCTTTTTAACAAAGATTTACCTTTAGCAGTCAGCCAAATTAGCTTGAAGCGCTTATCCTCTTTATCCTGTTTAACCTTGATAAGCTTTGTACTACCACTACCTTCCCTTCCCTCTTCCAAACGACGAATCGTAGTAGCAACATTTTTCTCATTAACACCCATAAACTGAGACAACTCAGATACAGAGCAACCCTCGTTGTCTTTGATAGCCATAAGTGTAGCTAGCGTCCTAACGGTAAGGCGAGGGTGTTGGGTAGATAGATTAACTAGTTTTTTTGTATTCATTGTTGGCACTTCTATTACTCGCTTGAGATAATGATAATAATGGCAGGTAACTGGGGAATATCAAGGAATACAAGCTACATCACTTGTTAAAATCCTCATAAGCGGGTTTAGGGAGGCCAACCGCTGTTTTCCTGTAAGTTGGCCTGTAGAAAAGTGGGTAACTGTACAATCAGGTCTGAGACTCTACACATTATACGAACAGCTTTAATTTACTCAAAGTAATCCTGTCGAATGACCATCTTAGTGCTATCTTCCGTCAACCACTTATAAATTGCTTGCTTTTTCTCTTTCACTGATTTTAGGTAAAACTCGACATCTAGTGATTTATTTACTTTTAAAGTTTTTCCACCTTGCTTCGCTTGTTCTTCATTCTTCAAATACCATTCAGCATCTTTTTTAGTTTGTTTCAAGTCCTTATATTGCACCCACGGGCATCGTTCCATATCCAACATTTTATTAGGTAAGGTTAATTCAAACTCACCATTAATATCTTCATTTTTCAACCCAGAGTTACCTGTAGTACTGATTTTTGCTTTAACCCCCCAATAGGCGTTAGGCATAATTGGCTTATTAGGGTCAGAGTAATAATGAGGGCGTGAGTCTAAATTGAAATTCCAGTGTTTATAGGTGATACCAAATGGTCTCAATGCTTGTACTTTTTTACCCGTAAAGTTGGTGTACTCAGGTATAATCCGGGCCATATAAACTTGTTTAGTCTTATCTTCATAAATATCCTCTCCCATCATCAGACCAAACAAGCTAAAACCCCAAGCTTGACTAAGCGGATCTTCCTCTAAATCAGATATAACTGTTAAGGCGGCACTATCAGTTAAGCCTTGAACGACATCTCTTGCCGCACTAGAGACACTATTAATATCAGCTATACGCCATTTAATGGATTTTTCACCTCTTCCTTCACGGACAATCTCTCCAACATGTTCAAGCTGCACACCAAAACTTGGCCCTTCATTACCACTATTAACTTCCTCCAAAGTTACTTTAGCAGGAATATTTTTCCAGTTAATATTTTGATTTTTATATGATTCAAGTTTTAATTCATCACAAACGACTAGCACCACAATCTCTATTGGAGATGCCCAGTTATAATGTACAGCTGTATTAATAGGTCGGTCATCATCATAACGTACATTATTATAGCCAAGTGCTTTGATGTAACTTGCATTAGGATAAATATAATGTTTTTGTCCTTTTAGCCGAATTAGTAAATGAGCTTCTGGATTATCAAATAACTCTGGATATTCAAAGCCTTGCTCACCAATGGCTAAAAAATCAGGGTCTAGCAATAAATGCTCATCTTTTATTGCTGCCCCCTTAGAGCCAGGATGTTTATATTCTCGCTCAGGGTCTAAAGTAACATGAAACACACTATTAAAAGAAAAACCTACTTCATGGGCAAGGCGACTTGTATCCTCACCATAGATATGGCCTTTAGGATAGTCTTGTCCAGATACACGAATGTAACGCCGAGTTGAACTGTTATTCCCCAGTGTCACTTCAAAGAAGTAATCCATCCACCAAGCCCCAAAAAATGTTTTATACTCTTTGCGACGTTCAGCAAAAAACTTACTGGCTAGAGGTTTAACCCCTAAAATAACCTGACTACCATACTGATAAGAAGGATGATAAATAACCCCATATAAACAATCCTTATTTAACATTTCGAGTACTTCTTTGGTTTTATCTTCAGACCTTAAATCCTTACTTGATAACTTACGAACCCAAGTGGCCTGTTTTGGCCCTTTCATATTCCACCAATCACAGCGAGTTGGTTGAAACTCTGCAGGGAGAATATAAGTTGTACCTTCCAGATCTAGTTTTTTAAGCTCCTCTCCCACTTCTTGTTTTAAAACTACAATTATTCTTAGTTGATGGTAGGGTGAAATAGCACCATATTTATGAAGTGGCTTCCAATCATTATCATTTTTTGAAAAACGATCACGAACATAAATACATGTATACTCATATGAGTTATAATCCAAGAATGCAAAGTCAGTCCTAAAACTTTGCATTAGTCCAGTCATACTGCTGGTATCAATATAGTGAATTGGGAAATATTGCTGAAAGTCGGCTTTTCTAGCTAAATCAACAGGTGCATTAAACCTTGCGCCAATATAACTCGCACCATGAATATAATATGTTGATTTTCTGTTTAAAAAGAAACTGGCAAAACCAGCTCCTCCTCCAGACTTTAAATCAACAGGCGAATAAATATCATGTATTCCTTGAGCTGTTTCCATAGCCTTTACTACAAAACTTTTTTGATTAGCTACATCATCTGAAGCCCACTCAGTCATTAAGTGCTTTTTCGATATAGAGCCTCCAGTTAGTACATCGATAATTTCTGCCATTTGCACCCTAGTTGCCCAGTATTCATCTAGTCCAACAGGCACCACAGCATTAAAATCGGCATACCAATCATCACTTAATACATAAGTTTGGATATACTCTTTAACAAAAAATTTCTCCAATGCTTCTTCATAGTTCTGATTTTGCCCAGCACTCCCTCCTTTGCTCGTAGCATAAATGCTAGCCCTAAAGAGTAAGCCCACTAAACCATTTAGTGCCATTGCACGAATATGAAACTGTATATATAAGCGCCGGAAGTATTCATTTTCTTTACTACTATTTTCTAAAGCATGAATTTGGTTAACATAGTCTAGCTCTTGATAATGGTTAAATAATTTTTTGGCTTCTTGCACCCCATGACCATGCAAAATATTATTCAACTCATCCATTACTGAGCACAGTGCTTTAACACCATCTTTAAGTAATTTAATACCAATTGCATAAAGCTGTACTCCAGGTACGTAAGATAGAACCCCTAACACAGTATCTAACGCCGACTCTGCTGCTGCAACAATTTTCTCATCAATTTCAGCTTTAGTAGCTACTGCTTTAGCCCTGAACTTTTCTAACATATCCGTCCCTTCCCTGCTGGGGGGATATATATAATTAAGGGGGAATTTAGGAATAACCGCCACTACCCGTCGGCTTTTCTCATAATCTACTTTACCACTAATAATAATAGGATCTTGCTCTCCTACGCCTATTACATTGACCCGATGCGCTTTAATTTTACTCGAAATACCTAATAACTTTTCCTGAACAGTTTTTGCTCGCCGCTCTGATAAGGTTAAATTATATTTAGTGGGGCCTTTAGGGCAAGCATGACCTTTTAGTGTAATCGATAAATAAGGCAGCTTTTCCATTGCCTCAGCTAGCTGATTTAAACTACGGTCAAACTCAGTGGAGCTTTGATCAAAAGGGAATACCACATTTAAATAGAGAGAGCCATCTGTTTTATCTTCAATGAGCTGGGTTTCTACTCCAGACTGAATTATCTCCTCGAGCTTTTGCTGATAAGCCTCAATTTTTTGCTTATCTTCTGTTTCTTCTACAGGCACAGCAATATGCTCATCATAAGCTTTTACTGCCCCAATCCAATCACTGGTAGTACTACTCCCTTTTTTCAGTGAGTCACTCACCCCTTTTATATCATTAAATAATGAAAATACAGATGCAACTGTGCCCGCCACCGACAACCCTCTCATAACAGGCACCATAAACCGCTCAGGTATTCGAACCGTATGGGCAAAGGTTTGGTTATAGCTAGGGTCAGAAATCCACCAAGCACGAGTTGCAAATTGCCTAAAATCTGGCAAATCTCGTGTAGCAGGGTTCACAAGATCCAGAAAATCTCGGGAGGCACTAACTAAATCATTCCCTGAAGTAATTAAATCAATTGCAGTATTAAAGTTTGAATCTGTACTTATAGCTTTCAAATTACTTATTATTAGCATCGCCCAAGCTTTAGGGCCATCTGCCCCTAAAATACCTGTAGCAAGGTCAGTATACCCTTTAGCAACATTATAACTATGTAACGCCGTTTCTATTCCTTCAGGACCATGATCAGCCTCTTTAGCCTTTTGCTCAGGCACATCCCCCCGATCAGAAGCCACCATTACTCTATTAGCATATAAATTAGGAAATTGCTTTACCAAAGATTCTTCTACACTAAAAGGATCACCATTAATTATTTCAAATTCACCAATAGGCTTTTTAATACCAAAGCGAAACTTTTCTTTTAGAATATAAAAACCATCTTCTTCTATTTTATTTAAATAGCTAGTTTTTTTTATACGTTGCCATGCCTGTTCTGATGGTATAATTTTAAGTTGATAAAAATCGGGGGGCAATTTTGATTCAGATACTATAAACGCAACATACATCGTTGTATTGGCAGTAGCTAGAGGTTCAACATTCTTCCTCACTCCTATAGGCTTACCATTTTTATCAAGCAGCTCTACTATTGTATCCACGTAGTCCATATTAGAAAACACAACTAGTATCACTTGATAATATGGAATTAAAAACCCTCTAATGGTTTTACGATTATATTGCTTATACCAATCTTGATATTTTAACTCACTTTCATCTTTTTTTCTTATTTTATCTTGATCAGGCTCCCTCATTCTAACTACTTTTGAATCACTAGTTACTTTTTTTACTGGAACCTCAACCGCTTTTAGCTTAACCGCTTTACCGTTAAAACCACCATCCAGCTTATCAAATAACTCCACCATCGTTTCTGCCCAAGTTTTCTCACCCGGCTTGGCTCCTGCATATATATAGCTAGCAGCCGATAATGGTGGGAAAAAGAATGCTTCTTCTTTATTCTTAGCATAAATATTAATCGGTTCCCCTATTTTCCAACAGGGGACCTTTTCTTGAGATACAGTAACCTGTAGTTTTGATGCTTCTTTTTTATTGGTATTAGCATCTTCAGCAGCAACAATAGTGACAATCGCACCTATTTCATCGGTTTGCAGTAAAACTGGTTGCTTCTTGGCTTTCTCTTTATCATACTTTCTTGTAGAAGTTAGTTCACCCTTATCATATTTTTGCCTTTCTACAAACACCATCGACTCTTTAGCCAGTAATACATTTGGCTGTAAGCTAACTTCTCCCTCGGGATTACCACTTTTATCTACCGAAGCCGATAAAAGATAAACTCTGTCTTTATTTACTTTTTTCATCGAAAACTCTTATTATAAACTGAAAAAGATTTAAATAGACTTCCTCCCCTTGGAAAGTTTTTAAGCCTAGTTATTTTCTTTGTTTTCAAGTCAATACTCTGCAAATAAAATGAAGACTTTTCTGAACTACCTCCCTCTGCTTGGTAGCTGAGAAGATATAGTTTATTATCTGGCCCAATGAATGATTTTTTCTGAGCTGAATATGTATAAAGACTGCTCTTTGGTTCACTAAAACTAAAAACTCCCCTTTTATAGTAGTCTCCATAGGTTGTGTATATATACCTACTTTGATTTGTATTTACATACACCTCATCGTGGTTAATCTTTTCACTCCACTGCCACTTCTTGACAACTTCACCACTTTCAAAGTCAGATATCATAAATTCCTTACCAGAAGCAGAGAACACTTTTTTCCCAGAATCAAACAAATAAAAAGGTGATCCAAATTTATGCGAATGCTCTTTTATTTCGCTTGTCTTCAAATCGTAGCGTTTCACAGTTTGAGCATTCAAGTAGTGAAGAAAACGACTATCTTGACTCCAATTAAATGAAGGAATTCCAACACCATCCTCAATAACTACTCGTTTACGCTTTTTTAGATCCCAAATACAACGATAATAGCGTGACTTTGCAGGGACTAGCCAAGTATAAGCTAAGTAACGATTATTTGGTGAACGAGAGATAGTTGCTCCAAAAGGACCTATTTGCCCTTGTTCTCCACCACCAAGCTCGTTATTTGAGGCAACCTGCCTTAAATCTCCTCCAGTTAAATCTGAGCTCCAAACTTCTCTGATAGCCTTTTTGCTGGTAGGAGGTTTCCACAAAAACTGGATCCGTGGTGTTTTATATATAGAAGGATCATTAATATCTTCTTTAGCAAATTTAAACTCAGGTGGTTTAGGCTTGGCAGCTTCTTTTGCTGCTTGTTGTGCTTCTTCAATAGCAGCTTGGGTAGCAGGATTGATCACTGCCTCATCGGTTTGTTCACAGCCTGATAGCAACAATATGCTGCATAAAACTGATATCACTGCTTTATTCATTAGTTTACCGTTTATTTCCTTCATTCTTTTTAGTAAGGAATATTAAAAATTCCTCTTACCCTTATTACATTCTAAAGTTCACACAAAAGTTGGAGATATGGAGTGACAGGGGATTCTGTAGCGGCGACAAGGATGTCGCTTTAGCTCTTGATGAGCCAAGGATGGCACTTCAAGAACGGAGGAAGAATGGCCTGTAACTCTATATCAAACACCCAAACCTGTTTTCTAAAACCCCTAATAACATATGTTACTCTTCAGCTGTACTGAATGACTGAGCCACTTGATCATTTTCAGTTAACTGCTCCATAGTCATCTTATAAAATAAAAACTGTGGTGGTATATCCAGCTGATTTGGGTCTTTAATTAAGTCGAAGGTATCCCCTTCTGGGTAATCCTCAAATGCCGTTTGTACCCAACCTGGCTCTACATCTTCCATATCTTTAACAAAAATAGTTTCAGTCCAACCGCCATTACTTTGTAAAGTAAACGACATATCAACTGGCTTAGGCATACCAATGCCATACTCATACGTCAAAATAAATGAACGCGGCACTGCATCCAAATACGCCACTGCAAACTTGTGGCCCCGATGTTCATCCAAATAATTGGAATGCTTTTTTCTGGGGTTTTCTGGTGGTGGGACGACTTCTGGGTCTTGATCTAGCAGTGCAGGTGCTATTGGGCCAACGGGGCCTTGATTTAGGTCGAAGTGTTTGCCGCTTTCGTATACATCAATAGCATCAATCGGTGTGGTACGTTTGTTCAGTTCTACTGGGCTGCCTTCCAGTTGGTCTATTTGTTCCCAGGTTAGTTGCTTACGGGAATACATCATTCGGTAGCCGGTTATTATGCTGCCGTTGGCTTTAAATGGAATCCAAATGGTGTGGAAAACAGTGCCTAATGCCTCTCGCTTTTCCGGGTTGTCTACGGCAAATTTATTGGTGCGCATACTACGGTAGTAGTGTAACCGGGTGTCACGATAGGTTTGGTGTTTATTAACTAACAGCTCACGCCATAGCTCATTACCTTTAAACACATACACCCAACCGCCTTCAGGTAGGATATCCGACTCTCGTCGTAGCTTGTTTTCAGTAATATAGCCCAGAGGTTTCACTGGGATGATCACATTATCCCATTCCTCCATTTCTGTATCTTTATGCACTGGTTGGACATTCTCAGCAAACGGCAGATTAAGCGGAGGCTCTGTAGCACCGGCATTGAACTTATGCATCATTATCCGTAAGCTCAAATTGCGCGGCTTATTCGGAATATTACTGATAGTGACCAGGCTACGGTGCAACGTGCCGTCTTTTTTATAAGGAACTGCTCCCTCATTGAGCTCGACCAAACCATCCTGACGATTACCCGAGATCACCACTTGGTTCATATCCTTGCAAATGCCAGCCACTTCCACGACTATTTTGTAATCAAGGTCCTGCTTTTCTTCTACATCGGGCCTGACGGGTTCCGGTACATACTCTGGTTCTTTCGGCTTACGAGGCTTAACCTTAAAGGGAATACGGGTTGGTTCACCGCGAACACTGATTTGTAGAATGCCATCCTGAACCCGCTTCACTACTTGGTCTTTAAGATCACCTGCACCTGACGATCCTGCAATAGTGGCGAGTTTGCTCTCCAGCATGGGATCAGATCTGCAACATTCATCCAAAAACTGTCGCATTTCATTGTAGGTAGTAAATGGCTTTTCGAAGAAGTCATCTTCACTGGGGTACCCGCGGTAATGTATTTCGTAGGTTTTTCCGCCAGAGGTGAAACGGGCAGACATTAGACAAGCACTCCTTAGCAACAACAATTGATATCAGCAGGCATTGGCTACTATATTTTCTCATTAAGGATAGTACTAGTGCTGCATCCTATAAATAAGAGGCAGCTCCAAATTGTAAAATAAAGCGGGCACCTTTATCACTATCAGCAAGGGTAATACTGCCTTGATAGGTTTTCATTAATGATTTGATAATGCTTAGACCCAGCCCTGTACCACTTTGCTCTCTACGGGTAGTAAAAAAAGGTGTGAAGATTTTTTCTCGATTGGCTAGAGATATTCCTTCACCATTATCAGCAATTGTCAATGCGACTAATTGATTAGTTGTTTTAACATCAATATTTATTATTGAAGCACCATGCTGTTTTGCATTATCAAATAAATTGAGCAGAATGGTTTCAAGGTTATCCTCTGCCATTTTTATCCAACAACTGTTTTGTTCAGGTAGTTCAAGCTGTAATCCCACCTCTCGATAGCGTGGCGCCAATTTGTTCAATATTGCTATTAAATCAGCCGTTTCATTATCACTTGTTTGGCTGTCTGCTCTAGCTAATTCCAACAGACGGGTAACCAAACGCTTTAGCCTGTCTGTATCCTGCTGAATATTTGAAAGAAATTGTTGCTTAGTGGCAGGCTCCATTTCATCCATGTGATCCATTAACAACTCCGCTGCACCTTGAATACTGGTTAGCGGTGTTTTTAATTCATGAGAGACATGGGCAGCAAATTCGCGGATATATTCTGATCGCTCATGCAATGACTTAGCCATTTTCGAAAAACTTTTTGATAATAGCTCCAGCTCTTTGGTAACAGGGTATTCCAATGGCTCCATTGACTGATGATCACCTTCCGAGACTTTGGTCGTTTTTTTAATTAACCGATAAATTGGCTGTGAGATAGTATAAGAAGTAAAAAGTGCTAACAGGAATGTTAAAACAATGATGGTTATACCCGCTAAAATCACCTTGTCTTTTTCTGCATATAAATGTTTTAGAATATTTTTAGGGGTTCGGGACAAATAAACAATCCCCCACAGTTGTTCACCTTGAATTATAGGAAAAGCGACAAATACCCTAATGCCAGTGCCTCGACTGATCGAAGCCAATGCAGGTGGTGGTTCATCGGAAATCCGTTGCCTGATAACACTGGTGTAACGCCCTTCCATTGCAGATTTTATTTCATGCAAGTGGGCAAAGGACAAGCCAACCTCTCGCTGCCCTGCAATCACATTACCTTGATAATCCAATAGCCGGATGCCTGTAAGAGTGGTTTTTTGCGAATCTCGCAATACGGTTGATAAAGTGTTGCCAACTTGAACAGCTAATGCATCTGCAGGGGATTGTGGTGTTACTCCATTTGGCCTAGGAGGAAATAACTGATTATTAGCCAAATCAATTTGCGGGTAAACAGGTGTATAATAATTATCAATTTTCTGTTTAATATAGCTGGTTACTTTTATTCCATAATTAGATTTATCCAGCAATAAACTCGACACTTGATGTTTATAGCTAGCAGCAATTACCGCCGCCTGAGAAATTAACGATAATTCTGTTTGCCTGACCAACTCGTTTTCATAAATTCTAAAGAAAAATATACTCCCCAAAGGTAAAACCAGCACCGCCAAACTGACAATAAGAAACACCGTTCGTAATTGCAGCCTACCTCGGTATTGCTTGCCATCTGTCAGCATGTTTTTTTGGCTAACCGATAGCCCACACCATGAACTGTTTCAATAATTAATTCACACCCAGCTTGCTGAAACTTGTTTCTTATGTGCCTAATATGGCTATCAATAGTACGGCCACTGACGTGGATATTCATATCATAAGCAGCATTCATGATGCTATCACGATCAAACACTTTTTCTGGGCGACGTATAAAGCTATGGATAATCGAAAACTCCATTGCTGTCAGCTTAACCAGCTTACCGCTCCAAAACACTTGATGAGTTTCTGGCTCAAGCACTAATAGGCCATAAGTTAACTTTTCATATTCATCTGCTTGTTGAGATAGCGTTTGCTGTTGATCAGCACTGGTTGGCTGTACCCGTTTTAAAATCACATTGACTCTGGCAACCAGCTCTCTAGGGCTAAAGGGCTTAGTGACATAATCGTCACCCCCTATTTCCAGACCAATGATTTTATCTACCTCATCATCCCGTGAGGATAAAAATAAAATCGGCACTTCCGAGGTTTTTCTAATAGCCTTACAGACTTCCAATCCATCCAGTTCCGGCATATTAATATCCAAAACAATCAAGTCAGGCTGATGTTGTTCAAACAACTGTAACGCCTGTCGACCATCCTTTGCTTCCACTGGCTGCATACCCGCCTTTTCTAACGCAAACACTATAACCTGGCGAATATGCGGGTCGTCATCTGCTATTAGTATTTTCTTATCCACTGGGTGCTTAACCCCCACCCCGTTTAGCCGGATACCCTAACTTATTCAGCTCATCCACCAGGGTATCGCAATGATCACCTTGAATTTCAATCACTCCCTGCTTTACTGCTCCACCAGTGCCACAACGTTGTTTCAATTTTTTCGCTAATGCCTTCAAGTCATTACCTGTCAGCGTCAAACCTTGGATAGTGGTTACGGTTTTTCCCCCTCTACCTTTCACTTCTCGGCGCACTCTTGCAATCCCATCTGCAAACACTTCTGGCGCCGTATCAGTTACCTTTTCTGGTTTGACCCGACCTTGTTCAGTAGAATACACTAGTCGACTATTATCAGATGGTTCACGTTTTGTCATATGGGGATACACTCTACATACTGGGTAATCTAAATCATAGATTTTACCTGGGATAATAGCCCAAGCAACTGCTGTATTAACCTACCAATAACTATACCCTTCTTGAGTGGACCATTCACTTTGGCTATATATGCCCCCTATAATTAAGCTAATAAACTATTCATTCGCGTAAAATACGCCCTTATGAGAGAGAGCCATGAACACTTCGCAAGAAATTTTCACACTTGGTAGTGATTTTATTATTGCCGTTATTTTAGTCGCAATTATCTCTCTCATTATTATAACTATTGTTTGTTATATCATTGATATTACCCAAACCAAGCATGCTATACGCCGTAACTACCCTGTCATTGGTCGGTTTCGCTATTTTTTTGAACACCTAGGAGAATTCTTCCGCCAGTACTTTTTTGCTATGGACAGAGAAGAGCTTCCCTTTAACCGGGCTCAACGTAGCTGGGTGTATCGCACCGCCAAAAACGTAGACTCTACAATTGCTTTTGGATCAACTCGCAACTTGAGTACTCCTGGTACGGTCTTATTTGTTAACTGTCCATTTCCAACATTAGAAGAGGATGCAGTTTCCCCCCAGCCTATCACCATTGGCCCTTACTCACACCACCCCTACACCACAGAGCGTTTTTTTCATATATCTGCAATGAGTTATGGGGCTATTTCCAAACCTGCAGTGCAAGCATTATCCCGCGGCGCCAAGACAGCTGGGTGCTGGCTAAATACTGGAGAAGGAGGGTTATCCCCTTATCACTTAGAAGGTGGCTGTGATCTGGTTTTTCAAATTGGTACAGCCAAATACGGCGTAAGAGATGAACATGGACAGTTAAGTGATGAAAAACTTCAAGAAATCGCTGCTCATCAGCAAGTCAAAATGTTTGAAATTAAAATGAGCCAAGGGGCTAAACCGGGTAAAGGGGGAATATTACCTGGCGTTAAAGTCACTTCCGAAATTGCAGCCATTCGAGGCATTCCTGAAGGGCAAAGTTCAATTAGCCCTAATGGCCATCCTGATATAAAAACCGTTGCCGACTTATTGGATATGATTCACCGGATTCGCACAGTAACTGGCAAACCCGTTGGTTTTAAAGCCGTTATTGGTGCCTATGGCTGGTTGGACGACTTATTTGCACTAATTAATCAGCGAGGCATTGAAAGCGCCCCAGACTTTATCACTATCGATAGCGCTGATGGTGGTACCGGTGCAGCCCCCATGAGCTTAATGGACTACATGGGGCTGCTATTAAGGGAAAGCTTACCTCTAGTTGTAGATAAACTTGTAGAATACGGCTTACGTGACCGAGTAAAAGTTATTGCATCGGGTAAATTGATTAATGCAGCAGATGTTGCCTGGGCATTGAGCTTAGGCGCAGACTTTGTAAACTCAGCACGCGGTTTTATGTTTGCATTAGGCTGTATTCAAGCACTTCAATGCAACAAAAATACTTGTCCCACAGGCATCACCACTCACAACCCGAGGTTACAAAAAGGCCTAGTCGTTATGGACAAAACAACACGTGTTGCCAACTACGCAAAAAACATGGAGCATTACGTTGGCGTCATTGCACACTCTTGCGGAGTGAAAGAACCTCGCCAGCTAAAACGCTATCATGCCCGCGTAGTAACCGATAACGGCCTTTCCATACCACTGGATCAATTACATCCGAATATCATCGCCACCGATAAAGTGCCAAGTCATCACTCAACAGCTGCC
Organism: Spartinivicinus ruber; assembly: GCF_011009015.1. Classification (NCBI taxonomy): domain Bacteria; kingdom Pseudomonadati; phylum Pseudomonadota; class Gammaproteobacteria; order Oceanospirillales; family Zooshikellaceae; genus Spartinivicinus; species Spartinivicinus ruber. The sequence continues at coordinate 855,491 of NZ_CP048878.1, read as the reverse complement.
ACCACGTCAGATCTACCAAGTTAATAATTACTCATTTAATGAAACCGGAATAGTTTGATCAACTAATCAGTAAATACCAATTGCCAATTTGGCTAATAGCATAATAGCTATTCACAGGTTAAAGTTACCGGCTGATGCTGCATCCTGTTCAGCATTACCGCTAGCTAAATGAACAGTCAAAGCCTGGGTAAAGAGCTATGTTTACATAAGGCTGTATGTGCATTGTAAGCCCATCATTTTGTTTTCAGACAATAATGGGTTTGAGGAAAATCACATATCCTTGATCAATTGGCACATTTTTTGGGTTATGCTTTGGACCATAGTAAAACTATCGTTATTATTGGTCCCAGATTAGACATATCCTTCTCAAATGACTTTAGAGAGAAGTACAGGGAACATGACATGAAGAAAAAACTATTGGCATGCGCCATTTGCACCAGTCTTGCTTTTAGCTCTGGCTGCGAAAACATGAATCTAAATAAAGAGTCGCTTGGTACAGCGATAGGTGGTGTTGCAGGTGCTTTAGCTGGCTCTCAAATTGGCAAAGGTAAAGGTCGAAAAATAGCCATTTTAACGGGTGCTGTACTAGGTGCTTATATCGGTAATCGAATTGGTGCTCACCTAGATGAACAAGATCGTATCGCATTACAACAACGCTCAGTAGAAGTACTTAACCAAACCAAAGATAACCAACCTGTTGTATGGAAGAGCGAGAAAACAGACGCTTCAGCGACGATTACACCTTCCAATAGCCGCAGTGAAAATCGCCCTGTTTCAATCGTTAGAGATAAGCGGGTAGAGCCTGTTGCTAATATGACACTCATTGGCAAGCCTTATAAAGTCGTAAAAAGCGTAAATATCCGTAATATGCCCAGTACCATCGGCAATAAAGTGGGTGGTCTTAACTCTGGGGATGTAATTACTGCTGTCGGTCGCACTAAAAGTGGCTGGATTTTAGTGGCAAAAAATAACATCACCCTTGGCTACGTCAGTGGCTCTTTCCTAAAACCTCACAGTGCTGCATCTTCATCAGGAGACTATCAAGCAGTCGCCATGCGTGATGGTGGCGTTACCCTGGAGCAAGTGAAAAAAGACCAGTCTGGCGCAATTGATCTGGACAGCGTTAACCTAGACGATATCGAACTGGTAGAAGATAAAGTCGTTGCCCAAACTGACTGTAGAAATGTGGATTACAAAATAACCAATAAAGGACAAGAAACCACAGAAACCTTCAACGCCTGTAAAGGAGCTGATGGTGCATGGGAAATTATTTAAAGTGGTCTCGAGCTACCAAGCCCCCACATTTTAGTTATGTTCCCAAGCTCGCTTTATGTATCTTTTTAACTGCTGTTTTCTCGCTAGCACACGCTAGCGAGAAAACAAAACGCGTTGCCTATTCAAAAAAGTTTGGTATTGAAGTTTTTGCCTTATACCAAGGTAAAAGTTGGTGTAACCCTATTGTTAACATTGAGCTAAAAGCAAACAACCCAGCTATTTTTAAGTCTCCTAACATCAGTGCATTTATTAAAAAAATAGGAGCTGTGTTGCCTACAGAGTGCGAGCAAGCCCACCAGTTAAACATACAGGGTAAAGATCAGCAGAACCAATTGCACTTTACTGCAGAAGCCAGCACTAAAGACCAAATTGCCTGGCAGGTGACTATTTTAAAAACAGCCCCTACCGCCGTTGAACCCAGTCAACCAACGGTTCCTACTGCTCAGCCTGACACCAACACCCTGGTTGCAGAAGAAGCTAAGCCAAGCAAAAAAACAACAGTAGCAGCCTGGCAGCCTCCTAAATCACAACCGCCAATAAAATATTCAGCAGGCGCGCAAGACTTTGAAATATCAACAAACGACTGGCGTTGTAAACTTAAAATTAATCAGCTAAATAATCCTCGTGAACAAAAACTACTTGTGCTCAAACCCCAAGGGTTAGGCTGTGATGAAAATCGCCTAGCCTATGGACAAGGTGTCGCTAATATTAGCTTCTATGACGGGCGAACTTACGAACAGTTAAAAGGTAATTTTTATTTGGGTTACCATTTTGACTATACCGTTGCAATAAATAAAAAGTTTTTGCTTCATCGCTCCCGTATTGATAAAAGAGAAGCCCTCTCCTTTTATCTTGGTGAATTACCTGTTTTTGATACACAATTAATTGGTGTTTTATTTCACACCAACCAGGGCTGGAGTTTTAGTAATGGCGCTGTTATTGCTCTTACCCAAAATAAATCTTTATTTCAAAATACTCGCCTAATTAAACAATTTGAAAAAGCTGTCAGTGCCAAAGCAGCCGCTATTAGTCATGCAACAAATAACTATAACCTATACGTAATGGATCAGCTTGAATTACCTATTAAACAAGATAGTAACATGATGTATAGTGCACAGTTTACCAAGCAAAATGAACAGTGGCAGACTGCTGACGATACTATCAAAAATTATATTGCAGGTAATATTAACCAAGCAACTCAAACAGCCCTATCACAAGGTTCCTTAGCTAGCCGCATTCAACAAGACACTAAGCGACTGAAAAAAGCAGCCTTAGAAGATCGGCTGACTTATTTATATGATGATGTCGATAAAATCAGCAACCCGTTATTACAGGCAGCACAATTTTTCTACACCCAAAACAAACTAAAAACATTTGTTTTGGTTAAAGTTAATAAAGTTGGCAACCCTGCCACCGTAGACTGGCCCTACCCTATCGAATTACATAACACAAACAATATTAATAAACTGGGTTGGTTTTTGGTTTGGGGAGAAGTTAGAGGAAACCCCAATAAAGTTTCCCCCAGTGGTTTTCTTATTCCACAAATATTTGTCGATAAAGTCAAAGCTTGCGAGCAAGAAGCCTGCCGTGAATACAATGATGTCACTCATTTAGTACTCGAACGCTACCAAATGACCGAGTGGCAATAGCCCCATAGGGATTGATGCATGATTAGAGTTTTAATAATTATCGGCTGTGTTATTGGTATTCTTACTGGTGGCTGGTTTTATTTGCAACTCAATGCTGTACAGCAGTTTGAAAAGGCTTTAATAGACATAGAGCTAGATCAACATCTCAGCTATCAAAGCATATCAATGAACCCTATCACTGGTGTTATTACATTAACCAAACCTGTGTTAAAACACCAAGGTGGAGCAAGTAAATGGGGTAACTTGCCCGCTTTTAATTTAGAGGCTGAAACATTACAAACCAGCTTTACCCAGCTGCAAGACATTACCCATTTACAGCAAGGTGAATTAGCGATAACCGGCTATAAAGCCAAACTAATTGAAGACGCCGATTTATACCGCACTATTGGTGATAACCAATTTGTTTATATGTTGGTTGCAATGGGCTATGACAAACTACCCATTAATTTTCATGTTGACTGGAATTACAATCAAGCTGAAGACTTGTTAACACTCAACCTTAAAACGAGTGCAAATCAGTTAGGCGAAATTAATGCCAAATTATCCTTAGATAGGCTTTCACTACTTGAGACAGCCGCTGCACAATTAAATATTGTTAACCTGTTTAGTAACCAAACAGACTGGGAAAGTGTTCGCTTAACGCAACTGCAAGCGACTTATCTGGATCAGGGCTTTATTCGCAAATTTCAACAATGGTTCCAATTGGCCCAAGTCAAAACCCCTGACTCTACGATTATTGAATTACTTTCAGAGCCACATTATCAGCAACTGCTAACACAGTTAGAGTCACAACAAGTTGTCAAACGTAATGCCCAGGACTGGCTTGATGCCTTAAAAAGTTTTATTGATAACCCAGCCCAACTAACCATTTCAACTAATTTTAGTCGTCCCATTAGCTTTCGTGCTTTAAATAGTCAGCCCTCTACAGGTAAGGTGGCGGAGCTACTTGAGTTAGATTTGGATATATAGTTTGATAAACTCAGCTACTTGATGTTTCTGCTTCAAGCTGAGGAGCCTGCCGAGTTGGCTTAGTGGTTTCTAAATGACTATATGCCCGCTTCTTTTTGAAAATAATTTTAGGTTGTTTTTTATTCTCTTGAGCTTCGCTTTCAAAGCTAGTGTTTGTTTCCTCCATAAAAGGTAAGTGAACACTTTTAGTTCTATAGTTACCAAACTGTGGCGAGTTAGAGCTTTTTAGCGGACTATTTTTAAAGTTATTTCCTTTAACCAGCTGTTTTTTCTGTTTATTTTTCTTAACACGCTTAAAATAATCATTTAAATCTTTTTCTATCTCTTCCCTATTTTCATAAATCTCTAAGCGCTTTACTGGCACCTCATCAGGTGCAAATATTTTCGTTTTAACATGAATTTTATCTTTATAATGCTCAGGTTCAAATTCAATTCGAACATCATCCCCGATACAAATAGCATGACCTTTTTTAATGGTTAATTTTAACATCAGCTCAACTCTCTCCTACTAGTTACACCTTTCGCCGTGAGTATTCCTGCTATTGGTTCTACATCTAAAAATGAAGCACGACTGTATACTTCAATGACCGTGTGGCTACAGTTCATAATCAACATTGCAAACTTTTCATTGCTTAATTTTAATAAGCAGCCTATAAAGCACATCCAAAAGATAAGTAATTATTAACAAATAAATTGCTACTTGTTCACTTCCCTATTATTATATGCGAGAACGTTCGTACTAATCATAGATTGGCTATTTGCCCTTCATACACATATCCTTCGCATTGTGGGTATAGCTGCATTGGACATAACGACAATACTCTGGCTGTAACAATCGTTACCATTCGCCCTGAGCTTACTGCAACCAAAAAAAGACGACAGTTTATACCCTAATACCCAATAAGCAAATACGCTATAATGTGAAGAAGTTCATAAATAATCGGGTTGATTATTTCCTTCTTTCAACTTCTACTTTTTTCTAAAACGTATGTATAGTCATACGACACCCAAATTGTAATACCTAAGCATACTACCGTAGTTATCTATAAACCGAGATAAACAACTGGGTTATACTCTGCCGATACCTAAAAATACCTTAGCTTTAAGCAGTTATCATTTGCGGTAAATAAGCAATTCTTAAACCAGCTTTAGAATATGATATAAATCAGCAGCTTAAAATTTTATATTGGTTATAAACTACAAGCCTTGTAAAAATAACAAACAAAAAAGCCGTGGTTTTGACACGGCTTTTTGACAAAAGTTTAATCTAAACTAAATTTATCCTTTCTGTAACAAGTCCATTAAATCAATAATACCAGCATTAGCTCTAGAAATATAAGATGCCATCACCAATGAATGGTTTGCCCAAAAACCAAATCCACCACCATTAAGCACCATTGGGCTCCAAACGGTTTCCTGGGTGGCTTCTAGTTCACGGATTATTTGCTGCAAACTGATCAACGCATTCTTCTTTTTCAGTACACCAGCAAAATCTACTTCTACTGCTCTTAAAAAGTGAATCAAAGCCCAAGAAGCACCTCTTGCCTCATAAAATACATTATCAATTTCAAACCAGGGCGTTTTCTTTTGTTCTATAGTTTGTTGGTAAGTTGCACTTTCTGCATCAGGATCACCAGCAAGTGATGTATTTAATCGGGCTTTCCCTACACTGGCACTTAGTCGTTGTGACATGCTACCTAGTCGACTTGATACATCTTGCAACCAGTCATTCAAGTTATCTGCACGGGTATAAAACTGTGCATCAGGCTCACTTGGGTTTGCCAACTTTTCAATATATTTATTTAACAGCTGCAAGCCTTCTTTATATTTACTTTCAGTGCTGGGCAAGATAAAGCTTTTATTATCGAAACTGAACTTAGGTTCTGCTTTTGCTAATAATTTATCTTCAACAGACTGGGATTGAGAGCGACTAAAACTCTTTCGCATGGCTCTTGATAAGTCACGAACCTGAACTAATACTCCAAATTCCCAACTTGGAATATTATCCAAGAGTACCCCAGGTACCATCACATCGTTAGAAAGATAGCCGCCCGGCTTATTTAATAGTGTTCCTGTAACTTTTGATAAAGTAGTCGATGTAGTGAAACCAGGCACAACTTCCATTTGCAATTCTGCAGCTTTTTGTTTAGCTGCTTCCTTTACATCAAACAGGTCTGGCTCAATACTCCAATAGCTGCCTATTGCAAAGCTCACAATAGCCAGCACTACAACAACAGCAATAACCGTTTTTGCCAGTTTACCTCTCACCAAAGGGACCTTTTCTACAAATCTAAATAAACTCAATTTTGCTGAATCAATTGACATATTGGCTTCTCTTCCATACTTAGCGCGACAGAGCTAGATTATATATCGTATAACCTGATTTGAATAACACTTAGAAAGGCCCAAAGGGTTATTTACATAACGATGTGGGTAATTTAAAGCGACTCTGGTCGGTGTAATAAATATCCCTGACCACCGTCAATCCCCAAACTTATCAACAACTCCCATACTTCTTCTGACTCAATTCCTTCTGCCAAAATAGTAATATCTCGACTATGGGCAATTTGTACCAACGACTGAATAAAAAACTGATTGTCTTTACTCTCCAGCAACTGTTTTAAATAACTACTATCCACTTTAAGGTAATGAGCTGAGAGACTTTGTAAATAAGCAAATGCATTGGCCCCCACGCCAAAGTGATCAATACTAAAGCTTCCTCCCAACTTATTGAGCTTGGTTGCTAATTGTTGCATAACAGGCAACGCAAGTTGTACACAATATTCCGGTACTTCAAATACTAGTTGCGATAATAACTGTCGATGCTGCTCAAACTTATCAAGTAACCAGTTACTAAACGCTTCACTCTGTAGCGACCTGGGAGACAGATTCACACAATAAGGGCAGTCTGCCGATTGTTGCTGCAGATGCTGAATAACCAGCTCAACAATTAATTTATCAAATTCCTCTGCTAAACCAAAACGCTCTGCCATAGGCAAAAACACCCCTGCAGAGACTATATCGCTGTTTAATTTAACTCTGACCAAGACTTCTTTTTGTATTAACTGTCGTTTATTGTCATACACTTGTTGTCCATAAAGTATCAGAGATTTACTCGCTAACACTGTTTGTAACTGCTGATGCCATTCGTTTGCTGGCCAATCCATATAATCAGCCTGCTCCACTTCGACTTTACTGCAAGACCAGCCACTTGCGCCCTTAGATTGCAACTGTCGTAAACTAATATCTGCATCAGTTAACAGCTGCACCAAAGAACAACGATTTAGCCGCAACACTGCTGCCACATGCAAGGTATCTGGTGCATGAATACTTTCTAGTAATTGCAAACCTATTAGCTGACGATAAAGGGTTTCCGTTAAGCTTTGCAGTAACTCTATTGAAACCCTTGGTACAAATACGGCAAAATCACCTCCGCTGCGTCGGCTTAATACATTGCCTGGGTAGTCATGAAATACAGCTTGTAATTGTTCCGCCACTTGCTTGACTAATGCATCACCCGCTTCCCTGCCCTGCTCTAAATTCAGCTGCTGCAAGTGCCTTATTTGTAACAACACAACCCCACCCCCTGACTCTCCCTGCTCCGACTCCATCCAAGCACCGACTCGATTATCAAATGCTTGTCGGTTTGGCAGCCCAGTAACAGAATCACGATGAGACTGATCTCTTAATCTTTCGATAACCTCGACCTGCTCATTAAATAGATATTGCAGACGTTTAGCCATGTTATTCATGGCCTCAACCACTCGCCTTAAATCACGGGTTTTAGGTAACTGCGGTTGTACTTCAAATTGTTTTTCACAAATAGCCTTGGCTTGTTTTTCCAACAATGACAATGGTCTTAATATTAATCTCAATAAAAGCGTAAGCGCCAACCAGGAAGCCAATGCCACCAAAGCAAACAATACTAAATTTGATTTAGCTTTATGCCATAAATTTCGGTATGCAAAACCAGGGTGACTGGTAACCGCCAATTTACCCAACATTACCCAGCCCTGGTTAACTTCAGATGTTGCTGTTGGTACAGTCAATTGAATCCAATTAACAAACCATTTAGGTACACCTTCCAGCCGAACAGGTTGCTGACTATTTACTAATACCTTGCCATCAATATCAGTAAAAATAATTTGTTGGTAATAGCCACGGTCAAAGATGGCATCTATCATCGAATCGATTGTAGCAATATCCCCACCTTCAACAGCTGCAATTGAAAGCCCCAATGACGTCGCTGTATCCTGGGCATGAGACTCAAGTTGTTCTTGCAAATAGGAGCGGGCATCGTAGACATTCAACAAAAAGTTGGCTGAAAATAGCACGACAATAATTAGGGTTAAAAATATCAGTAACAGCCTTAACACCGTCATTTCAGGGCTCCTTATTAGCTTCCCTATAAATAAATGGCTTTCAGCAATTTAAAGGGCTTACTATTTATAGGGTGTAGCACCAGTTACAACTTTTCACCTTGCTGCTGTTTTAGCATCCTTTCTCTTAACTCTACCCACAAACTAATTCGTGTGGATTTACCGACCCGTTTACCTTCACCACGCTGTTTGGCCAACCATAAACCGTCACCATTAAAGTTATAGACAGGTAACAAGTCTTTACGCGTAGAGGCAGGCTTTATTTCACTAATTAAATTATCTAGTATGAGGGGAATACGTTGACCTTCAGGAAAATAGCTCAACACCATATGGGCTTGATTAAGGCTTAAAGCTTTAACGTAGGTAATGCGCATTTTCTTATCTGGCACTCCTAACAGGCGCAAAGTGAAGTATTTTGCAATGGAAAAGTCTTCGCAATCTCCTGCCCCAGATGCCATAAACTCAACAGGTGTCGCCCAATAATCTTCTTTTTTCCAATGATCAATATCGTTAACAAAGCGTAGCTGATTAAAAAATCTATTAACGGCAGCAAGCTTTTCTGACTCAGATAAATTCTGGCTTTTTGTTACTAACTGTTGCCATTGCTTTAATCGGTTAACCGCTGACTGACCATAACCACTTTTAACCTGCTGCAAAAGCTCCTGAGACAAGCTCAATTCATTTGCCCAAGTTATGCTCAGCAGGCTGGTAATCAGTAGGAAAGTGCCTAGCTGGCGCTTAAATCTCGCGGTAATTCCTATTGTTACCACTCATTCCACCCATTCCCCCCTAACCCAGATTTGCCGGGCTAGTCCGGTTTTTTGTTATCAGTGAAATGTGGTGTAACTACAAGTGAGTTACACCACTATAGTAAGCATAGTCAAAGAGAGGAGGGAAAGATTAAGGCGCTTCATACAGGTAGGTTACTAAATGTCGTTTATTAATTAATCACTCTTCAAACATTACTTAGCCTGGCCTTGCTTAATTAGGTCGGCGACTTCTTGTAAACTGGGATGGTCTGGTTGGATTTGCTGAGCCTTGTTCAAATACTCTTTCGCTTTAACCCAACGCTGTTGCTTAGCTGCCCGATAAGCCCAAGCAGAGTATTGTTCTACAATCCGTGCTATCCCTTGATTTGCTTCAACATTATCTGGTTGTAAGCGAATTACTTCACGATAATAACTTAAAGCGTTATCACCTTTTGGTGTAGTTAGACGTCGTTCCTTGAAGGCATCTTCTGCTTCAAGTAAAAGCCAAGCTATTTGGGTTTGAAGATTACTCTGCTCTTGCTCTGGTTGATCGCTATCAGTTTGTTGAGCATCAGCATATTCAACCAACGGCTGACAACCAGTGAGACTAATTATCATGACGACTGACAGCCAAAAATGTACTACGTTATGCAGCATAGTAATAAGTATCCAGTTGCTTTATCTAATTTAAGCTATTGTATTGTTTCTGGTATTGAAAGCAGGCGAATAGTTGAGTCAAACCAAGCTATAACCTATAACTTACAAGAAAACCTTAACATTAAAACATGTCGCTTACTCACCAAGAAATTGCCAGTTAGTTAGATGCTATTGTAAGGGCCTTCAATTTTATTATGACTGAGCTTGTAGTAAAGCCATCAACCACTTCACAAACAGCACGTTTAAAGGACCATTTTGCTCAACGCGTAACAAACCGTGCCCGCCAGGTTATTGAGTGCTGGCATCGACTCAATACTGAGCACTGGTCTAAACAGTGGCTAACTGAGTTTCAACGCGCTAATGAAAAGCTACTTAAATATGCTGAACGCTTTAAACAGCAAGCCCATTCTGACATTGCCAAACAAATCAGTGATGTACTACATAACTTCAATAAAGAAAAAGCCCCTGACAGCGACGTTATTCGTCACTTAAACGACTTAATTATCAAGCTCAGTTATACTGCCCTGCGCAAAGGCGACACCACTGTACAAATCACTTCTATCCCAACCAGTAAGCCCGTTTATATCAGCCTAAACCACTTCAGTATGGCCACTAAACTACTAAAGCAAATGGAGTATTTTGGCTTAAGGGCCAAAGTTTTTCACACTCATGATGAGTTTATGAAAGGGTTTGAAAACCGCCATCCTGCCGTTATCGTTATGGATGTTGATTTCGGAGGTGAAAAACGTGCTGGCATTGAGCTAATCAATAATATCCAAGCTCAAAAAGAAACCCCTATCCCCATTTTGTTTTACTGTCATGAGGAAGAAGATGACATCCTCACCCGCCTAGCCGCTGCCCGAGCAAATGGCTGCGAATTTTACACCCATGGACTGGAAGCAGGCCATGTAATCGAGCGAGTTGAGCAACTTACTCGCATTACCTTAAACGACCCTTATCGAGTGCTCATCGTTGATGACTCCAAAGCCCAGGCATATTTCACCCAAAGCACCTTAAATAAGGCAGGTATTATTACTCAAGTTGTCACTAAACCGCTAGAAGTACTGGATGTATTAGAAAAATTTGATACTGACTTGATCATCATGGACATGTACATGCCCGACTGTAATGGTATGGAGCTGGCAAAAGTCATTAGGCAGCAGGAAAAGTACGTTAGTATCCCTATTATTTATCTTTCGGCAGAAGGAGATATTGACAAGCAGCTCGCCGCAATGGGTGAAGGTGGAGACGATTTTTTAACCAAACCTATTAAACCCCGTCACTTGATAATGACTGTACGCAACCGTGGTGAGCGAGCTAGAACATTGCTATCACGAATGATTCGCGACAGTTTAACTGGTTTATACAACCACACCTATACCTTACAACAGTTACAGACTGAGGTAATGCGCTCAGAAGAGTACAAACACCCTTTAGCCTTTGCCATGATTGATATCGATAAGTTTAAGAGCGTTAATGACACTTACGGCCACCCCATGGGTGACCGAGTGATCAAAAGCCTTGCCCTGTTCCTAAAACAGCGCCTAAGAAAAACAGACACCATTGGCCGTTATGGTGGAGAGGAGTTCGCAATCATTTTACCTAATACAGAACAACAAGCTGCACTTGGGCTTCTTGACGATATTCGTGAGCACTTTTCACAAATGAAACAACCTGCTCACCCTACTGACTTGCAGGTAACCTTTAGCTGTGGCTTGGCTATGTTTAATGGCAGTAACGGTGAGCAACTCTCAGTTCAGGCAGATAAGGCATTATATGAAGCCAAGCATGCAGGACGAAACTGCGTAAAAGTGTATCAAGGTAGTTAAACATGCAGTTCACTTGATTGGATTAGAAAATTTTCTACCCGTTCCTTATCCCGTGTTATCCTCTTTCCCCAACATTAAGGAAATAATGCTTATCTGAAAGTTTTTCTTTCATCAGCAGCTCTGGTAGATAAAGAGCAATACTTATTAGTGACAGCTCTAATTACAGATGCAGGAACCTCGACTGAAAAGCTTAGTCAAACGTCATTTAATCATCAGCCACCAAAAAATACTGGAATAACCTGACCATGCACCGGCTTTCTCTTGTTTTTGTTATTTTTTTCAGTTTCTTTTCAGTTAATTTGCAGGCAGGGCTTGATGATTTATTCGGAGGTAATGACGACCCAGCAGCCTACCTTGGTGATACTGAATTTTTACCTGTTGAAGAAGCTTTTCAGGTAAGCGGCCAGATCGTTAATCAAGAAGCATTGATTACTGTCAAAGTCACTCCAGAGCATTACCTCTATAAAGAACGCTTTCGCTTTCAGTCTCTCACAGAAGGAATAAGCCTAAAAGAGCCAATCTTTCCCAAAGGGAAACTTAAATTTGACCAGTTTGCACAAAAAGATCTGGAAGTATATCCAACAGATGTCGTAGTAAAACTTCCCCTCAGCCAATCCAAAGACATTTTAGAAGTAGCTGTCACTTTTCAAGGCTGTGCGGATGCTGGTTTATGTTACCCACCCCATACCATTAATTTAGCCTTAACACCTGGTAACACTTCATCGGCAGAAGCCTCAACTACTACCAATGCGCTTCAATCAACTAATAAGTCTGCCAGACAAGTCTCTGCAGTGCCTCCTTCCGAAGAGTCACAGCTCTATTCGTTACTTTCATCTGGTAGTTGGGTACTGATTATTTTCTCATTCATTGCAGGTGGGATTGCTCTGAGCTTTACCCCTTGCGTACTGCCAATGGTACCAATTTTATCTAGCCTAATTATTGGCCAACAGAAGCACTCTACTTCTCACAGTAGAAACTTCTGGCTAAGTGTTGCTTATGTAGCAGGTATGAGCCTAGTTTATACCGCTCTTGGTGTATTAGTCGGGTTGCTAGGTATTAGCTTCAACTTACCTGCAAAACTACAGTCCGCCTGGGTGCTGGTCCCCTTTGCTATTTTCTTTGCCGTTTTATCGTTAAGCATGTTTGGCTTATATACCTTGAACTTACCCCAGGCACTACAGGCAAAAATTCACGCCATCAGCGAACAGCAAAAAGCAGGGGCTTTTACTGGGGTTTTTATCATGGGCATGTTATCCGCCGTAATGGTATCCCCTTGTGTATCTGCTCCCTTAATAGCCGCATTAACTTATATCAGCCAAACCGGCGACCCACTGATTGGGGGTGTAGCTTTATTTAGCTTAAGCATTGGTATGGGCCTTCCTTTGATTTTAATTGGTGCTGGAGCTGGCAGCTTAGTACCTAAAGCTGGCGCTTGGATGAACTCAGTCAAGAATGTATTTGGTGTTATGCTGCTAGCAGTAGCCGTATGGATGCTAGAAAGAGTCCTACCAGGCCCTGTTACACTGGTGCTTTGGGCAGCGCTTTTAATTGGTAGCGCTGTTTATATGGGAGCACTTCAATTTGAAAGAACCAAAGGCTGGCCTGCCTTATGGCAATCCCTTGGCATTGTTATGATGGTTTATGGTTTCTGCCTGATTATTGGTGCTGCTCAAGGCCAGCAAGACCCGCTTCGCCCCCTGTCTTTTGCTAGTAAGGTCAGTGCAAGCACTGCTTCTAATTCCAGCAGCAATCAAATTTTTACCAAAATCTACACAGCTCAAGAGCTACAGCAAGCATTGGCATTAGCCAAAAGTCAGCAAAAGCCAGTAATGGTTGACCTATACGCTGACTGGTGTATTTCCTGTAAAGTTATAGAGCGAGAAGTGCTTCCTGCAGAAAACGTAAAGCCTCTTCTCACACAATTTTCGTTGATCAAGCTGGATATCACTGCTTTTAATCACGAACAGCAGCAATTACTCAAAAAATACTCAATTTTTGGCCCGCCTGCCCTGTTATTCTTTAACAAGACAGGTGAAGAACTGCCAAACCTCCGTGTTCAGGGAGAAATCACCGCAAACTCCCTGGAAAATCATTTAAGATCAACGCTAAATCGCAGCTAAACTCTGAAAACTTTGACATTTGCTTCTATAATTACAAGTTCAGCTTATAAATTGGATAAAGTTACGCGATCTTGCAACTAATATTAGAGACTTTGCCTTTAAAGTCTTTAATCATGCAAATAGTGGACAGCAGCTGCCATTTTATGCACAATCGGCCGTTACATTTTTGATCATTGACTCTGTCATTACCCGTTTCTGGTAGCAGCTGAGTGTGACCACAATCGGTAAGATTTGTAGTACAAGCAGAGACAGCGCAAACTCTGAGAGCCTTAAATTATGGCAACTATCTTAGTACTGCACGGACCTAATTTAAATTTATTAGGTACTCGAGAGCCGGCCGTTTACGGCTCGACGACTTTGGATGATATCAACTGTACTCTGACTACTCAGGCCGTTGATCATGGTCACCACTTACAGACGCTGCAAAGTAACGCAGAATACGAGTTAATCGAACGGATTCATGACGCAAAGCGTGAAGGGGTTAACTTTATTATTTTTAATCCTGCGGCTTTTACGCATACGAGCGTGGCATTGCGCGATGCATTATTAGGGGTAGCCATACCTTTTATTGAGGTTCACCTTTCTAATGTCTATCAACGTGAACCTTTTCGGCATCATTCTTACTTTTCAGATGTTGCTGTTGGCGTGATTTGTGGGCTGGGAGCACAAGGCTATGAGCTTGCGCTTCAAGCAGCCATCAAGCACCTTAAAGGCTAAAAAAGTATGCTAAATCGCTACTACTTAGCCCCTTTAGCCCCTGACAAAATTTAAGACCAGAGTATAGGTAACAACCGCGAGGATGCTTTATAGCAGCAAGTTCTCGCTGTTTTGCCACTGTTTTAACAATAAGTTCAATTTATCCGAGATGACACTATGGATATTAGAAAAGTAAAAAAGCTAATCGAGTTACTTGAAGAATCAGGCATTGACGAGTTGGAAATAAAAGAAGGGGAAGAGTCTGTACGGATTAGCCGGCACTCTAACTCTCCGGTAATGGCACCTGCTCAATATGCTATGCCTGCTGCTCCTGCTGCACCCGCACCTGTTGCAGCTAGTGCACCTGCCGCTTCAACCGAGACAAAAGAAGAACCAGCAAAGTCAACCGGCCACCAAGTTAAATCACCCATGGTTGGTACTTTTTATCGCGCGCCCTCACCTAGCTCGCCAGCTTTTGCTGAAGTCGGCCAACATGTTAAAGCCGGTGACGTGCTTTGTATCGTCGAAGCAATGAAAATGATGAACCAAATCGAAGCAGATAAAACCGGTACAATCGAAGCAATTCTGGTGGAAAATGGTCAGCCTGTCGAGTTTGATCAACCGCTATTTACCATTGTTTAAACTGACTCGATAGTAGCAGGATACCCACCATGCTTGAGAAAGTACTCATTGCCAATCGCGGGGAAATTGCACTACGGATTTTACGGGCCTGCAAAGAGCTTGGCATTAAAACCGTTGCCGTTCATTCAAAGGCAGACGAATCACTAATGCACGTGCGTCTTGCAGATGAAAGCGTCTGTATTGGTCCTAACAACCCCGCCGAAAGTTACTTAAATATTCCAGCACTCATCAGTGCCGCAGAGGTGACTGATGCTGTTGCAATCCACCCTGGTTACGGCTTTTTAGCCGAAAATGCCGACTTTGCAGAGCAAGTTGAAAACAGTGGATTTACCTTTATTGGCCCATCACCTGATGTAATCCGATTAATGGGTGATAAGGTGTCAGCCATCAAAGCTATGCAAAAAGCAGGCGTGCCCACTGTACCTGGATCTAATGGCCCACTTACGGGTGACAAAGAGCGCTCTATCGCCATTGCCCGAGATATTGGCTACCCCGTTATTGTCAAAGCATCCGGCGGTGGTGGTGGCCGCGGTATGCGAGTTGTTCACAGTGAAGCTCACTTGCTTAGCGCCATTAATGTTACACAGTCTGAAGCCTTGGCTGCATTTGGTAATGAAATGGTTTACCTGGAAAAATTCCTGGAAAACCCACGCCATGTTGAGGTTCAGGTATTAGCTGATGGCCAGGGTAATGCTATTCACCTGGGTGATCGTGACTGTTCTCTACAGCGCCGCCACCAAAAGGTTATAGAGGAAGCTCCTGCACCCGGCATTCCTGAAGAAGCACGCAATGATATTGCAACGCGCTGCGTTAATGCTTGTATCGAAATTGGTTACCGTGGCGCAGGCACCTTTGAATTTTTATATGAAGATGGCAAGTTCTACTTCATTGAAATGAACACACGGGTTCAGGTTGAGCACCCAGTTTCAGAAATGGTAACTGGTGTCGATATCGTCAAAGAGCAACTATTGATTGCAAGCGGCCAACCTTTAAGTATCAAACAGGAAGATATCACCATTAAAGGCCATGCAATTGAGTGTCGAATCAATGCAGAAGACCCTAAAACCTTTATGCCATCACCTGGAGAAATAAAGCACTTCCATGCCCCTGGTGGTATTGGGATTCGAGTTGACTCTCATTTATACAGTGGCTACAGCGTTCCTCCCTATTACGACTCACTAATCGCCAAAGTCATTAGTTATGGCGACTCCCGAGAAGTTGCTTTGGCTAGAATGCGTCACGCACTGGACGAGCTGGTAGTTCATGGCATTCGTACCAATGCGCCACTACATGCTGAGCTAGTAAGAGACGCTAACTTCGCCAAAGGTGGGGTTAACATTCATTATCTAGAACAGAAATTATCTCAATAACTAACAGATAGCGACTGAGGCGAGCTTTACTAAGCTCGCCTCCCTTCATCAATCAAGCTAAAAACTTTCCTCTCATGCCCTGGATTCAAGTCAAACTGGATACAACCCGCGACCAAAGTGAAATGCTGGAAGACTTACTACTGGCTATTGGCGCTAAGGCGGTTACGCTACAAGATGGTCAAGATCAGCCGGTGTTTGAGCCAGCCTTAGGCACCACACCACTCTGGGACCACACCCAAGTTGTTGGTTTGTTTGAGGCAAATACAGAAATTGACCTGGTCATGGCGTTTTTAGCTAATGAGCTTAGCCCTCAGCCACTGCCGAATTATAAAGTAGAGATTGTTGAAGATAAGGACTGGGAGCGGGAATGGATGGACAGCTATCACCCTATTCAGTTTGGTAAAAGACTTTGGGTATGTCCTAGCTGGCGAGAAATCCCCGACCCAAATGCAGCCAACTTGATTTTGGACCCAGGCCTGGCATTTGGTACAGGCACTCACCCCACTACAGCGCTTTGTTTAGAGTGGCTGGGTAACCACGAAGTCACTTCCAAGCAAGTGATCGATTACGGCTGTGGTTCTGGCATCCTGGGTATTGCTGCTTTAATTTTGGGTGCAACGAATGTCACTGCAATTGATAATGACCCGCAAGCATTAGAGGCTACTATTGCTAATGGCCAGCGCAACAAAATAGCACCAGACCGCTTAAAAACTTTTTTACCAGAACAAGCTCCAGATCAACCTGCCGACATTATGTTAGCCAATATATTAGCAGGCCCATTAATCAATCTTGCCGAACGGTTAGCTTTATTAACCAAAACTAGTGGTAAAATTGTGCTTTCTGGCATTCTCAAAGAACAAGCTGAAGCAGTAGTAGAATGCTATAGCCAGTGGTTTACAATGAAACCGCCTGTTATCAAAGATGACTGGGTATGCATTTGTGGCGTTAAGAAGTATTAGTAGGAGCTGGCTAATCAGTCGCTAAAAATTTAAACCTTTATGGAAGCACCTTACAGATTCGAGGTCATATTTTTAGCCAAAGCAAGTAGTTTGGCGCCTATAGAGCAACATAAAAACTACGAATACCTACACAATACTGGCTATTATTATTAATCATTAGTTAAGATATACCCAATGTGTAGGGTTTAACCACTCACCAAGGGTATTACGACCAATTCAGTCGCTGGGAAGTTACGCGAACTATGGCAGAAACCTGGGTAACCCGCTGTCCTCAATGTGGCACCTCCTTTAGGTTAACCAAAAGCCAACTTAATGCAGCCAACGGCTCAGTACGTTGTGGCTCCTGCTTGCACGTTTTTCTAGCAACCAACTACCTGATTAGTGATAAGCAGTTTTCTCAACAGCCCTCTACCCCGAAACCACCCGCAAGTAGCACCAAGCCCAGCCAGCCTGCTATTCCTTCCACAAATAATCATGAAAACAATGATAATGGTCTACTCATTCATGATGATATGGATGATGATGACGGCGAAAACATTGAGCTGAGTGATGAGGTTCTGTCGATAAGCAGTAAGCCCAATGCAGGCCCTTCACCAAGCAAAAAACCTGCTACAGGCCCAGAGCAGAAAAACAATACTGATGAGTCATGGGCACTAGCCTTATTGGAAGAGCTGGAGCAAGAAGAGCAGCGGGAAGCAGAAGTCATTAACCAGCATAGTGCTCAAAAAAAAGCGAAGGAGCACAAGTTCACACGCTCTCATCAGCCGCCTCTAGCTAAATCCGCTCAAGCTGGCTCAGCGTCACCAGCTCAGCCCATACAATCACAGACAGAAAGTGCAAAAAGCGCTGTTAATAAACCTACTGCTAAACAGCCTGTTACCGATGATAAAGCAGCTGCCCTCCAAAAGTCTGTGGTATCTATATCACCACCCACTGACACTACAATAGATGCCCATGAAAAAGAGCAACGGCCAACAAAGGAAGCCTTAGCTGCTAGCCATGATCACGATTTATTAGGAGATCTTAAAGCAGACCCTATTGAGCTAATTTACCCCAGTAAATTTGCTTGGTTCAAAAGACTTGGCTGGCTATCAGTTAACCTAATTGCCATTTTTGCTATTGTGGCTCAACTGGCCTGGTACAACTTTGATGAATATGCCACCAAATTAAGCTGGCGACCTTACTATGCAACTGCTTGTAAGATAGTTGGCTGTCAGCTTCCTCCACTGGTTGATGTGGATAAAATCGTGAGTCGCAAACTAATTGTCAGGAGCCACCCCAAATTTCAAAATGCACTCATTATTGATACTGTCATTGTCAACAAAGCCCAGTTTAAGCAGCCTTTCCCTGTTATTGAATTCAGCTTTTCTGATTTAAGTGGCCGGCTGGTTGCCTCCCGGCAATTTCAACCCGATGAGTACTTATCTGGAGAAGCAGCCGGGTTAACCATGATCCCTTCCAATGTGCCTGTACGCTTGTCACTTGATGTGGTTGATCCTGGCCCCACTGCGGTTAACTACAATATTAGCTTTTCTCCAAGCCCTAACTAACCATTGCTATCAACTAATGACTCACCCAATAAATCATAATAATCTGACTGGCTTATAGTGATTACTTAACCCAGAAATTCACCTCCAGCCGATTACTGACTTTAAAACAAACAATTTTTTCTTTCAGGTGCTTTATCCATAGCCAGCAACAGAGTATGATAGCCACCCCTTCCAATCAGTGAAGACGAACCCTAAAACCTAATCGCTATTCATTCAGTCAATATTATCTGATATGTTTGATTGATGGCGCGATTTGCTTAAATATTAATCAGACACTAAAGGCTAAATGTGCTCCAAATTGGCCCTTATACAATTGAGCCGCCTGTTGTACTTGCACCCATGGCAGGTGTAACCGACAGGCCTTTTAGGCAGCTATGCAAACGCATGGGGGCCGGCCTGGTTGTGTCTGAAATGGTAACGTCTGATACCCGCTTATGGCACAGTCGAAAATCTCAACTTCGCTTGGATCATACTGGCGAAACAGAGCCTCGCTCAGTGCAAATTGCGGGTGGTGACCCAAAGATGATGGCGGAAGCTGCCTCCATGAACGCTGATCGAGGCGCTCAAATCATTGATATTAATATGGGTTGCCCCGCTAAAAAAGTATGCAATAAAGCGGCAGGTTCAGCGTTACTGAAAGACGAACAATTAGTAGAAGCTATTTTAAAAGCGGTTGTTCAGGCTGTCCCCCTACCGGTCACCCTGAAAATCCGCACCGGTTGGGATCAAGCAAACCGTAATGGTACAACCATTGCTAAAATTGCTGAGGATTGTGGTATCGCGGCGCTGGCTGTCCACGGCCGAACTAGGGCCTGTGGTTATAAAGGCGAAGTTGAATACGACACAATCGCAGCAATCAAACAATCGATGAGTATCCCTGTTATTGCTAATGGAGATATTCGATCACCTGAACAAGCCAAAGCGGTTTTAGATTACACCGGTGCTGACGCGGTAATGATCGGCCGGGCTGCTCAAGGGCGACCCTGGCTCTTTCAAGAAATTAACCATTTCCTGCAAACAGGCTCACATTTACCGCCTCCCAGCCTCAGTGAAATCAAAGCAATACTGCTCACACATTTGGATCACCTATATCAGTTTTATGGCGACTATATGGGGATACGTATTGCTAGAAAACACGTCGGCTGGTACCTGGCAGCGCAACCTGGTGGAAGCTGTTTTCGCAAACAGTTTAACCAGCTTGAAACAATTAGTGCTCAGCGCGCCTGCGTTCAGGAGTATTTTGAACGTTTAATTAACGGAGAGGACATTGCGGCATGACTGCATCTGAAACTACTTCTCAAGAACAAGCTCACTCTGCAACTGAAAACCATGAGCTTCGTCAACACTTGACAAGTCCGGAGCAAGAGTCACAGACATTACGTGACAGTGTAGAAAAAGCTCTAAGTAATTATTTTTCTCACCTCGAGGGCCAGACAGTAACTGACGTTTATCAAATGGTACTTTCTGAGGTTGAGGCTCCACTGCTGGAAGTGGTCATGGGCTACGTCAAAGGCAACCAAACCAAAGCTTCTCAGATTCTTGGCTTGAACCGAGGCACACTTCGGAAAAAGCTAAAGCAGTATGGCCTGCTATAATTAGTTCAAAAAACAAAGGCGGATTTTATCCGCCTTTTTTATTTAACTTAAAAAATCTGCCACCCTGTAATATCGCTATGCACACCCCAACTATTCAACGCGCTTTAATCAGTGTTTCTGATAAAACTGGCATTGTAGAGTTTGCCACTGCACTTCACCAACAAGGTATTGAAATCCTCTCCACTGGTGGCACATTTAAGCTGCTTAAGGAAAACTCAATTCCTGCTGTTGAGGTTTCTGATTACACAGGTTTTCCTGAAATGATGGATGGCCGAGTAAAAACCTTACACCCAAAAGTACATGGCGCTATCTTAGGCCGACGAGGCCAAGATGACCAGGTGATGGCTGAACATAGCATTAAGCCCATTGACCTGGTTGTAGTCAATCTCTATCCATTTTCACAAACTGTTGCCAAGCCAGACTGCTTGCTATCAGATGCGATAGAAAATATCGACATCGGTGGCCCAACTATGGTGCGAGCAGCAGCGAAAAACTTTAAAGATGTCGCTATCATCGTTAACAGCACCGACTATTCAGCCATACTAGAAGAGTTGGCTGAAAACAACCATAGTTTGAATGACCGCACTCGCTTCGACCTGGCAGTAAAAGCCTTTGAACATACAGCTGGTTACGACGCAGCTATTGCCAACTATCTAGGCAAACAGATCTTGCAGACTGGTGACCAGTCAACTGCGTTCCCTCGCACATTGAATTTGCAGCTCAATAAAGTAGAAGACATGCGTTATGGGGAAAATCCTCACCAACAAGCCGCTTTTTATGTAGAAGCCACTCCAGTTGAGGCTAGTGTCTCCACCGCCAAACAGTTGCAAGGCAAGGCGCTATCCTTCAACAATGTAGCTGATACAGATGCCGCATTAGAATGTGTTAAAGCCTTTGTAGAGCCAGCCTGCGTCATCGTTAAGCATGCTAACCCCTGTGGTGTCGCGGTAAGCAGCGATATTTTGCAGGCCTATAACCTAGCCTACCAAACTGATCCAACCTCTGCCTTTGGGGGCATCATTGCGTTTAACCGACCATTAGATTCTCTCACTGCTCAAGCGATTATTGAGCGTCAATTTGTTGAAGTGATTATTGCTCCAGCCATAGATGAGCCAGCACTTGCCGTTCTTAACCAAAAACAAAATGTACGTGTCTTGGTATGTGGTGATCTACCTACAGTGCCTAGCCCTCAGCTTGACTACAAACGGGTAAACGGCGGCCTGCTAGTTCAAGACAGCGATATCCATCAGGTTCGTATGGAAGACTTAAAAGTTGTTACTGACCGCGCTCCCACAGAAGAAGAGTTAGCTGATCTGAAGTTTGCTTGGAATGTAGCGAAATTTGTGAAGTCCAATGCCATCGTTTATGCCAAAAACGGCCAAACCATTGGCGTAGGTGCAGGACAAATGAGCCGGGTGTACAGCGCTAAAATTGCAGGCATTAAAGCCAAAGATGAAAACTTAACCGTTGCTGGCTCAGTAATGGCGTCTGATGCATTTTTCCCTTTCAGAGATGGCATTGATGCCGCAGCTGCTGCTGGCATTACTGCCGTGATTCAGCCCGGTGGTTCGATGCGTGATGAAGAAGTCATCCAAGCTGCTAACGAAGCAGGTATGGCTATGGTGTTTACTAGTGTTCGTCACTTCCGCCACTAAGGTTAGGTAACAGAATGAAAGTATTAATTATTGGTAGTGGTGGGCGTGAACATGCCCTCGCCTGGAAAGTAGCTCAAGGTGAGCAAGTCACTGAAGTGTTTGTTGCCCCAGGTAATGCAGGTACAGCACTGGAGCCTAAGCTGACCAACGTGGCAATTGACGTCTTAGCTATTGATGAACTCATAGCATTTGCCCAAGCCAAGAATATTGGTCTTACCATTGTTGGGCCTGAAGCGCCATTGGTGGCAGGTGTCGTAGATGCCTTTGATTCAGCAGGTTTAGCCTGTTTTGGCCCCACTAAAGGAGCAGCCCAACTGGAAGGCTCAAAAGCCTTTACCAAAGACTTTTTAGCAAGACACCAGATTCCTACCGCCGAATACCAAAACTTCACTGAAATTGAGCCAGCCAAAGCTTATATCCAAGAAAAAGGTACCCCTATAGTGATCAAGGCCGACGGCTTAGCTGCTGGTAAAGGCGTTATCATTGCCCAAACTGAAGCTGAAGCTTTTGCCGCTATTGAAGATATGTTGGCAGGTAATGCCTTTGGTGAAGCCGGCCATCGAGTGGTGGTTGAGGAGTTTTTACAAGGAGAAGAAGCCAGTTTTATCGTAATGGTTGATGGCGAACAGGTATTACCTTTGGCCTCTTCACAAGACCATAAGGCCCGCGATGATGGTGATAAAGGCCCTAATACTGGTGGAATGGGTGCTTATTCACCCGCTCCAGTCGTCACTCCAGAAATTCACCAGCGAGCCATGGAAGAAGTGATCATGCCAACAGTTCGGGGCATGACTGCCGAAGGTAACCGCTACCGAGGCTTTCTATATGCTGGTTTGATGATTGCCAGCGACGGAACCCCCAAAGTGCTTGAGTACAACTGCCGGTTTGGCGACCCAGAAACGCAACCCATCATGATGCGTCTAAAGTCTAGCCTGTCCAAGCTCTGCCTCGCTGCTATTGAAGGCAAGCTGAATCAAGCCAAGTGCGAATGGGACGAGCAAGTCGCTTTAGGTGTGGTGATGGCAGCAGGTGGTTATCCAGAAAGCTATGCCAAAGGCGATATAATTAGCGGCCTGGATAATCTCACCCATGTTAAGGTCTTTCATGCAGGCACCAAACAGCAGGATGGCCAGGTTGTTACCAATGGTGGCCGAGTATTATGCGTAACGGCTTTAGGTAAGACTGTTCAACAAGCCCAAGATGCGGCTTATCAGGCAATCGAGCAAATTTCTTGGAATAATGCTTATTATCGAAAAGATATTGGTCACAAGGCTATTGCCAGAGAACAAGCTAAGTCATAATCAAAAGAGCCTGTTGACACTTGCTCACTATACAAACAAATGCCAACAGGCCCTGACTAAATAACTTTATGAAATACTCAGGTTAGACAACCTTTTAACGTTCGTTATAATGCTAATTTAATCTAGAAGGGATATCGCTCGTGCACAGGTCTGAAGTACAGGCTAGCCGCCACAAAATACTCCGATGCCTGCTCGCGATATTGCTCTGGGTTTGCCTTCCTGCAACAGCCGAAGTTGTTATCAAAAACACCAACTACCAAGTTGACCTTGCCAATTATTTTGAATTTTATGAAGACAAAAAGGCACTGCTAACTATTGAGCAGGTAAGATCAGAAGCTTACACTCATCGATTTTCACCCTACCGGCAAAAATTTTTCCAGTTTGATCAAAGCCATTCGGCAATCTGGCTTCGTACAACGATTCATAACAACACAGCCACAGCTCAATCTCCTTTTATCACTTTACTAGGTGCTGATATCAATTGGCTTGATGCTTATGTTGAACAGGACAGCCAACTAAAAAAAGTGAATACAGGAGACCAACAGCTGTTAGATGGCCAATTAGCCAGCCACCACCGCCTGCTGATTCCACTACACTTGGCCCCTAATCAAACAGCAGTGGTCTTCTTACGCGTTCAGTCACAGCAGTCCCTCAACTTTACCAGCTACTTAAAGTCACCTGCCCAGGCACTAGTAAGCAGCAACCGCAGTCAATGGTTAAGCGGCTTATTATTTGGCCTGTTTTGTTGTGTCGCTATTTATAACTTGCTGGCGTTTTTTCACTTAAAAGAACGCAACTTTTTGTATATGTTTGCCTTAGTTAGCTGCTCCCTAATATTCCAAGGTTCCTGGCAAGGAGTGTTCAGCCAATTCAGTTCCCTATCCTTTGCCTCACAATCACAGCTTAGTGATATCGCCCTATTACTTGGCTGCGCTTTTGCCAGCCACTTGAATCGACGTTACTATCAAATAGGGATCGACCACCCTAAACTTGACCTTTATTTTGCCTGGCTTTGTGGTGCCTGCCTGCTTGCCACACTATTTAGTACTCTTTTTCCTGCCTGGCAGCCAGCTAAACTCAGCCTATGGCTAACCAGCTTTATCGTATTTAATATTTTTGGCTGCTCACTGTATTTCCTCAAGCAAGGAGATAAATGCGCCCGTTTCATGCTAGCTGCCCAGTCTCCTTGTGCATTAGCTATTTTAATCAATATCGCTCTCACTCTAAATATTATTCAGCTAGCGCCTTATAAAGCAGACTGGTTATTGCTTAGTATCACTAGTTTAACCTTGTTTGGTGTATCCTACGCGTTCAGTTTGCAGTTTCATATACAAGCAAAAGAAAAGCTGGCCGCTGTAGAACAACTTGCCAGACGCCCAAATAACCAGCTTAATCAGGCCGACTTTCTGGGCAAGATCAGCCATGAGTTACGTGGCCCAATGAATGGAATTTTAGGGATGAGCGAATTACTGATGGATACCAGCCTCACCCCCAAACAGCAAGACTATGCCAATACGATTTACCATGCAGGTAATGAGCTACTAAACCAGCTAAACCAAATGCTCGATATCAGTCGCTTAGAACAGCATGCATTACAGCTGGAAAACACTGATTTTGAATTGCCAGGATTAATCGAAGCTTGCGTTAATATGTTCCGACTAACAGCTGAGCAACGCAGTATTGAGCTGATCAGCTATCTGCAGCCAGATGTTCCAGCTATTATTAATAGCGACCCCAACCGGCTTCAGCAAATTTTGCTTTCGTTGCTAAACCATGCATTTAAACAAACCACTGCAGGCGAAATATTACTGGCAGGTACGGCCGAACAATACGAGCAAGGCCAACAGTTACGTATTGTTGTCAAAGATACCAGCGATGGCATGAGCCAATTTGAAAGACAACAGTTGCTAAGTAAAAAAGTGACAACAACTGAATTACTTAACAGCAACCAGCCTGATATTGCCATTGGAATTATTGTCGCTAAAGCCTTGATTCAACAAATGGGCGGCACCTTTAGTATTAACAGTGAAATCGGCATTGGCACCACTTTTTGTTTTACCCTGCCGCTTGCGCCTGTCAAACAAGCTAAACAACCTCAACAGGAGTTTGACTTTAAAGGGGTTCGTGTGCTTGTGGTTGATGATAATGAAACTTGTCGTAAAGTACTGACCCAGCAATGTCTTAGCCTTGGCATGGATGTTACTTCTGCCAAAAATGGTAAAGAAGCATTAGCTTTATTGCGAACCAAAGCGAACTTACAAGCACATTATGACTTGGTTATTTTAGATCAAAATATGCCGGTTATGAATGGGCTACAACTGTCGGCCAAAATAAAAGAAGACCCCAATATTAGTAATGATGTATTGGTAATCATGCTTACTGGCGTCAGCCACATGCCTAGTATTATTGAAGCCAGAAATGCCGGGGTTAAACGAATTCTAACCAAACCTATTGCTCACTATACCTTGGAAAGTGCCTTAAAAGAGGAGCTAGTTAAATTCCAGCCACAGTCAAGCATGATGGCTAAAGATTTCCTCACTCATCATGAGCTTCCACAAAACTTAAAAGTTTTAGTGGTTGAAGATAATCCTACCAGTACCAAAGTCATTAAAGGAATGCTTGCCAAGTTGAATGTCACACCTAAAGTGGCAACCAATGGCAATGAGGCCGTTGAAGCGTTTAAAAATCAACGTTTCCAAATTATTTTTATGGATTGTGAAATGCCTATTATGGATGGCTTCGAGGCTACCGAGCGCATCCGCCAATGGGAACAACAGCATAGTTTGCCCCCTACTCCAATTATTGCCCTTACCGCCCATGGCATACAGGATCAAAAGCAGCGGATTGCTGCAGTAGGCATGAATGGCCAGCTCACTAAACCTCTTGAACTGGTCGCACTTCAGGAAACTCTACAAGTCTGGGCATTACCCAGAGTAGAACCTGTGGTCGAAAGCTAGCCTCTCTTATTAAACATCAAATGACTCGATAATCTGTCGCTCTTGATCACTTAATGCTACTTGCCTGAACTGGTCAATAGCAACTGACGTATTTGTTGCTACTGGTTCTTCTGCTTCATTGGCCACAACTGCATCAGCCGTATTGCTGTTAGCCTGGTCAGCTGTCACCTGATTATTTGCGTTAGCTGACTGGTTCGGATTAGGGATGGCCACCACATCTGCGTTATTAGCCTGAATATTATTCTCATTGGCAGCTGTTATTTCATTATCTACATTAGCACTCACATTAAGACTTTGTTCAGCTGTGTTAGATTGATTTTGTTGTGCCTGATTATTTTCGTCAGCATCAGGAACGACTTCCCGAATATCAACTGCTAACACAACTTCATTATTATTGTTGTTAGCTGAGGTATTGAGAGAGGTTTGATTTGCCGTAGGTTGCTGAGTGGTTAAGTTGTTCTGTACAGGTGGTGGATTAGCGGTAGTTGAATTGGGGCTCTCAGCATCAGTCTGTTGCACCTGCTGCTGTGGTGCTTGCAAAGTCTCTCTTGGCTGCGTAGCGGCACCAGACTCATCTGCCCTAACATCATTACTGACCGCTACTTGAGCCTGCTGTGGCTCATTATTCAGCCTGACTGTCACAGGTGGTCCATCCACAGCAGTGGACTGGGCACTAGGGGGAGGCGGCTCTGAAAGGGTGATTGGTTGAGTTGCTAAATTTGCTTGCGAGGCAAATGTATTACGTGCTTCCCGGCTGATTTGTACTTCAATACCTGCTGGTTGCTGTACCCTGGCTTCCCGCTGCTGTTGCTCCTGATTTAGCTCAGGACGCTGAAGCAACCTATTTGACGCCAGTGATGAAGTATGACCCACTTCCATAGTATAAGCCCCACCATTAACCTTGGCTGATACCCATTTTATAGCATATCCAGTCAGGTTATTTTACTGGTGGTTAGATGGTTTACTAATAACAGTCAGAGCTAAAGCTATTTCAGCTGCAAGGGACTAAAACCATGCCTATTTACTCAAAACCCTCATAAGCCCCAGGCGCTAAATTCTCAAACCGGGTGTACTTGCCAATAAAGGCTAGCTTAACGGCCCCTATGGGACCATTCCGCTGCTTACCAATAATGATTTCTGCTACTCCCTTTTGCTCAGTATCAGGGTTATAGACTTCATCCCGGTAAACAAACATGATTACGTCAGCATCCTGCTCAATCGCTCCCGACTCCCGCAAGTCGGAGTTAACTGGGCGTTTGTTAGGCCGCTGCTCAAGGCTCCGATTCAACTGAGAAAGAGCAACAACTGGAGTATTAAACTCTTTGGCCAGCGCCTTTAAGGATCGGGAAATTTCAGAAATTTCGTTGGTACGACCTTCAGAGCTACCAGGTACCTGCATCAGCTGCAGGTAATCCACCATCACCAGGCCTAAGTCACCATGTTCCCGAACAATGCGCCGCGCTCTTGAGCGCATTTCAGTTGGGCTGATACCTGCCGTATCATCCACAAACAATTTCTTCTCGTTGACCATGTTTACTGCCGCCGCCAGCTTTGGCCAATCATCTTCTTCCAGCTTACCAGTACGTACTTTGGTCTGGTCAATTCGCCCAAGTGAGGACAGCATCCGCATCATCAACTGCTCTGCTGGCATCTCTAAACTAAAAACCAAAACTGATTTGTCAGAGTTAAGCAATGCATTCTCTACCAGGTTCATTGCAAAGGTCGTTTTACCCATCGATGGACGACCTGCCACGATCACCATATCTGAAGGCTGTAACCCTGCAGTCATTTCATCCAGATCAGTAAAACCTGTGGTGATACCTGTTAAACTGTCACCTGCATTGAATAACTCATCAATTCTATCAATAGCTTTATTCAGTAGTTCTTTTACTCCAACTGGCCCACCATCTTTCGGCCTGTCTTCTGCAATTTGAAAAACTTCACGCTCGGCCTCATCAAGAATTTCGCTACTGGATCGCCCACCAGTGTTATAAGCCCGATCAGCAATCCCCTGGCTAACTTTGATCAGTCGACGCAAAATTGACCGTTCATAAACAATATCGGCATAAGCACGAATATTTGCGGTGCTGGGTGTGTTTTGTGCCAAATCGGTTAAATAGGCTAAGCCTCCACTACCCTCTAATTGGTCAAGCTGAGTTAGCTCTTCTACTATGGTGACGGGGTCAAAAGGCTTCCCAGCTGCTACAGCACTGGCAATAATGCGGAAAATATGTTGATGGGGACGATGATAAAAATCGACAGAGGTAATGCGGTCTGATATAGAGTCCCAGGCACTATTATCTAATAACAGCCCACCAATGACGGACTGCTCGGCCTCTAAAGAGTGAGGTGACTCCCGCAGTGATAGGGTTGTCTGTTCAGCTTGTTCAGTTTCTAGCGAAGGGCCTTGATCCATTGCCTACTCGGTATTCAGCTTAAGATAGGGAATAGATAATTAATCTATACACTACAAGCAGTGTAGTTAGATTGAATTATAGAAAAGTGCTTATAACACAGAATAAAAAGCACTCGCAATTGCAATGGGTGCGAGTGCTTTTTACATACTGAGTAATTAATTTTATTAAATTACTCAGCTTCTACGAAAACCTTCAGAGTTGCATCAACATCTGTGTGCAAGTGAATACTTACATCAAACTCACCTATGTGACGCAACGGCCCTTCAGGAAGACGGATCTCACTCTTACTGACTTCAACACCAGCTGCAGAAATAGCATCAGCCAAGTCACGAGTACCAATAGATCCGAATAGTTTGCCTTCGTCGCCGGCTTTCGCAGTTAAGGTCAGCGCCAATTCGCTGATAGCCTCGGCCCGCTTTTGTGCAGCAGTTAAGTTTTCTGCTGCAACTTTTTCCAGCTCAGCACGACGAGCTTCAAACTCAGCCACATTCGTTTTAGTGGCTGGAACCGCTTTATTGAAAGGAATCAGAAAGTTTCGGCCATAGCCTGGCTTAACTGAAACCTTGTCACCTAAATTGCCAAGATTGGCAATTTTTTCTAACAAAATCACTTCCATCTTGCTTACCTCAAGATTTTTATCCCTCTTAGCGGCCTATTGGCTTATTCATTCGGCGTCGAAAGTCAATAAAGCTATCTAAGAGGGCAACTAAAACCGTAAAAGGAAACATAACTTGGGCAAAAACCACCTGAATCAAGTAGAACACGGCTAAACCCAAGGCACTATTACTCTGTAAAGCAATGATCGAGTGGAACATCGCCAGCCCTGAAAAAAACAGGGGTGTTAAACCAATCAGCAGTACCGTAGCAAAGCCCACGTTGATATTCATCCCTACTATTACTATCAACAGTATTGCGATAGCCAATTTAGGAGGAATCCGTAACTGGAACAGCTCTTTATGAAACCCACCGGGCACATAGAGTGCTGATTGCCACCACCGAGCTAGCATTAATGCAGCTACGGCTAACAGCTGATGTAGCCAAGCATTAGCACCAGCAACCACCTTCAATAACAACGCTTGAAACTGCTGGCTTATTGCTGCACCACCCTGCTTATCGAGCTGCTTATAAAAGCCCGCCTGGGTGAGTACTTGGTGTAGCTGATCAGCAATAGTCTTTAAAAGGTCTGCTTGAAATGTTAGTAACACTAACATCATTGCCAGCCCAATCAAGATGCTGACTAATAAAGTCAGCAACCAAGACATTGAGCGCCTTAATACCACAGCTAACAAGCTAGCACCCAGGATAGTTATCAATGGGCTGAAGTCCTGTCGAAAGACAACCAACCCCACAGCAGGCATCAAGCCCCAAGCCAAAATCATGCTGCCTGACTGCCAACCTCGACGTAAAATAATCAAGGCTACCGTAGCCGCACTTAACCAATAAGTGAAAGGCACTATAGCAGACACAGCGGCTACACCCGCTGCGTGCTTAGGGCTACGCATGATAAATTCAGCCAGGCCTCGCATTATGTTTCCTTTACACTAAACAACTGTCGCCGGCTAATAATTAGTGGCGATCAGTGTATGGCAATAATGCGATATAACGTGCGCGCTTAACGGCAGTTGCCAGTTGTCGCTGATACTTCGCTTTAGTACCTGTAATCCGGCTTGGAACGATCTTGCCAGTTTCAGAAATATAAGCTTTCAGGGTATTGGTATCTTTGTAATCGATTTCCTTTACGCCTTCAGCGGTAAAGCGGCAAAACTTTCTGCGACGAAAAAAACGTGCCATAGCAACGTCTCCTATAAAATGTTAGGAAAAACCCAGGTGAATTAATCTTCCGCTTGATCAACTTCTTCGGTTTGATCAACTTGATCAGCTTTTGACTGATCATCACGACGCTGCTCACGAGTATCTTCTGGCTTCATGATAATTGAAGGCTCAGTAATTGCCTCGTTACGACGTACCACCATATGGCGAATAACTGCATCGTTGAAACGGAAAGAGTTTTGCAATTCATCCAGAGCTTCATTGCCACACTCAACGTTCATCATCACATAGTGTGCTTTATGAACTTTCTGAATTGGGTAAGCAAGCTGGCGACGTCCCCAATCTTCTAAACGATGGATCTTACCTTCACCCTGTTCAATCAGCTTGGTATAGCGATCGACCATGGCGCCAACTTGTTCACTTTGATCAGGGTGAACGAGAAACACAATTTCATAATGACGCATAGCATCTCCTTTCGGATTAATAGCCTTCTGCTCAAGCCAACAGCACTATTGCTATTAACCGCAGTAAGGCAAGGAGCTAAATAGTTGCTTAATAGCATTTCAATGCTTTAAAGCAACTTAACTGGTTAGCCTGAATTGATTGTTGAAAGCATATCCAGGCTTAAGTGAACCGCGCATTCTAGTGAAGCTGGGCACAACTTGCAAGCAACTACAAGCTTAGCCTGAATTTGCTACTGGTGGCTATTATCAAGCTATAGAGGCAAGAGAAGTCCCTTTTAGTGACAATCTATATTAGAAAGGTGCTAACAGACCTGGTTAATTGGTTCTCCTGCCAAAAAAGCCGCTAAGTTTTCACCAGCCATATTCACTAAGGCTTGTCGAGCAGTTTGAGTTCCCCAGGCATTATGCGGGGTAATATAGAGATTAGGGATATCAGGCTTAAATAATAAATGCTCCAAGGGTGGAGGCTCCTCACTCACCACATCCAAGGCTGCCCCACCCAGTAACCCCACTTTTAAAGCATCTATCAGCGCTTGCTCTTCTATTAGCCCACCACGAGCAGTATTGACCAGCAAAGCACCTGGTTTAACCAAACGTAAAGTATGGCGGTTAAATAAATATTCGGTTTGCTCAGTTAACGGGCAATGCAAAGAAATAACATCAGCCAATGGTAAAGCCATTTCAAATGGCAACCGCTCAATTCCCTTTACTGGCTGACTTTGGTGCCCCTCAAAAGTAGCTGCAACTACCCGCATGCCAAATGCTTTTACCAATGCAGCAACAGCCTGGCCTAGCTCGCCCAAACCAACAATAAGGCAGGTTTTACCAGCCAACTCTAAAATAGGCTTATCTAGCAAACAAAAGTGCTCGCTTTGTTGCCACAGCCCCTGTTTAACCGCAATTAAATAATCTGGCTGACGGGTAGCTAAGTTAAGTATTAACGCTAATGTATGTTGAGCAACACTTTGAGTTCCATACCCCCGCACATTGCTTACAATAACTTGATGTGCTTTTGCCGCCGCTAAATCAATATTATTAGTGCCTGTTGCTAGTACTCCAATATACTTAATTTGTGGATTATCTTTTAAAGTTTGTTCAGTAATCGCAACTTTATTGGTTAAGACAATCTCTGCACCTGCCAACCTGTCATTGAGTTGCTGACCAGTGCTTTGCTCATAACACCACCACTCTAGCAATTGTTGGGTAATTGGCTGCAAGTTGAGATCATCCGGTGCTAATGAAGCCACATCAAGAATAATCCCTTTCATGAACTATTACTCCACAGTTAATTTTTGCTGTAATCGACGCTGGCGAACCGCTTCAAATAAACAAACACCAGTGGCAACTGACACATTAAGACTGGATACAGCGCCCGCCATTGGAATATTGACTAGAAAATCACAGTGCTCTCTGGTTAAACGACGCATACCCTTGCCTTCAGCCCCCATAACCAATGCAATTGCGCCCTTCAATTCAACCTCATAAATCGATTGTTGTACTTCTCCTGCTGTACCTACAATCCAAACACCATTTTCTTGAATTTGCTTAAGAGTTCTCGCCAAGTTGGTAACAGAAAATAATGGTATTACTTCTGCGGCCCCACAGGCCACTTTTCGAACCGTAGCATTTAAACCAGCGGATTTATCTTTAGGAATGATAACCGCATCAACGCCTGCAGCATCAGCAGTACGTAAACAGGCTCCTAAATTATGGGGATCAGTCACTCCATCAAGAATTAACAGCAGCGGCTCATGGGATAAATTTTGCAAAAAGCTTGTTAGCTCTTTTTCACCAGCAGCAGTAATCGGTTTTACTTTTGCTAACACCCCTTGATGCACACCAGTAATATCCCGAAAGTAGTCTTTATCAGGATAACTGACTCGAACACCATGACCATGAGCCAACTCAGTCAGTTTAACTAATCGCTCTGGAAGTTTTTTAGCTCGTTGAATGTTTAACTCAACCACTTGCTCAGGATGTTGTTCAAGTAACGCTTGAACTGCATGTATTCCTATTACCCAATCAGGTTTTGACATATTTTTACAATCAACTACTTTGCAGCCAGCACGTTAAAAAGCTGGCTATGTTATTAATTTACAGTTTTTCACTTAGTAGGCCGTTTTCTCGGCATTTTAACATTATCTGCAGGCACAGCCTGACGAAACTCTGTTTGTTTAGCCGCTTTTTTAGCTGACTTTTTAATTTTATGTTTAGGCTTTTTCTTTTTACCCGTTTTATCCAATTCAGTTTTAGTAGGTTTACGTTTATTTTTGCCACGCCGAGTCTTTTCTTCTGAATCTTTCGTGTGAAATTTTCTTTTAGCGTTTTTTTTAGTTGACTTACTGGTTAATTTTATTTCCTTATTTTTTCCTTTCCGCTTTCCTTTACGTTTAGATGGAGTAAATTCAGCCACCTCAAAGTCAATTTTCTTATCATCTAAATTAACCCGTACCACAGTAACACTAATAGAGTCACCCAAACGGTAAGTGACACCTGTACGCTCTCCTCGCAAACGCTGATGAGCAGGGTCAAAATGATAATAATCACCTGGCAAATTACTAATATGTACCAAGCCTTCAATATAAAAATCAGTTAACTCAACAAAAATACCAAACCCAGTTACTGCAGAGACTACTCCAGGATAAGTTTCACCTATATGAGCTTGGATAAATTCGCACTTCAACCAATCGACAGCATCTCTAGTGGCATCATCCGCACGCCTTTCTGTCATTGAACAGTGCTCACCCAAAGCCATCATATCAGCTGGCTGGTAGGGAAATATATTTTTCTTGGCGATCACTCGAGCGCCTTTTACTCGCTGTACATTCACAGAGTCATTTTTACTGCGAATCACATGACGAATGGCACGGTGCACCAGCAAATCCGGATATCGGCGAATAGGCGAAGTAAAATGGGTATACGCCTGATAAGCCAAACCAAAGTGACCTTTATTTTCTGGCTGGTAAACCGCCTGACTTAATGAGCGCAACAGCATGGTTTGAATAATATGGGCATCAGGCCGATCAGCTATTTGTTCCATTAAATGCTGATAGTCAGCTGGCTTGGGTTTGGCTGACTTTAAGGTCAGCCCCAACTCACCTAAAAAGCTCTTTAAATTAAGCAGCTTTTCCGACTTTGGCCCCTCATGCACACGATATAAAGCCGGCAATTGATGTTTTTCCAAAAACCTAGCAGTGGCAACGTTAGCGCACAACATGCACTCTTCAATTAGCTTATGAGCTTCATTACGTTCCGCTGGAATTATTCGCTCAATTTTACGGTTTTCACCAAAAATAATTTGTGTTTCTGTCGTTTCAAAATCAATAGCACCGCGCTTTTCTCGGGATTCACGTAGCACATGGTACAGATCGAACAAACTATGCAAATCTGGCAGGATTGAGGCAAATTGCTTGCAAAGTGATTGACCTTCCCGAGAGCGAGCCTGGGTCAACATTTTATTAACTTGGTTATAGGTTAGTCGGGCATGGGAATGAATCACTGCCTCATAAAAGCTGTAACCACTTAGCTTTCCTTTAGCACTCACCGTCATTTCGCAAACCATTGCCAGTCTGTCGACTTTAGGGTTTAACGAACATAAGCCATTAGATAATACTTCAGGCAACATCGGCACAACATGCTCTGGAAAGTAAACCGAATTTCCTCGCAAAAATGCTTCTTTATCTAAAGCACTATCCACCTTTACATAATGAGATACGTCAGCGATAGCTACATATAGTCGCCAACCACCACCTCTCTTGGTTTTACAGTAGACAGCATCATCAAAATCTTTTGCATCTTCACCATCAATGGTAACAAAAGGCAGCTGTCGTAAGTCATGGCGCGCTTTTTTATCGGCCTCATCAACATGATCAGTAAATTGCTGAATGTCTCCAATTACTTGTTCCGGCCATTGATGAGGAATATTGTGGGCACGAATGGCCACGTCAATTTCCATGCCTGGTGCCATATGATCACCCAACACCTCCTTAACAATACCGATAGGTTGTCGGTGCAGAGAAGGCTGCTCAACCAGCTCAACTATGACATATTGACCATGTGCCGCTTGGAGTGAGCCTGGCTCTATTTGAATATCAACATTAATTCGTTTGTTATCTGGTACTACAAAAGATGCACCGCTTTCAGTGAAATAGCGGCCAACTAATTGATGGGTGTTGCGTTCCAACACTTCAACAATCACCCCTTCCCTTTTTCCTTTGCGATCTACTGAGGCAACCCGAGCCATAACCCGGTCACCATCCAATACCTGACGCATTTGCTTGGCAGATAAAAATAAATCATCACTGCCATCTTGTGGGATTAAAAAGCCGTAACCATCTCGATGGCCCATTACCAACCCCTGGACTAAGTCCATTTTTGCAGCTAGCCCAAATGCACCTCGACGGGTTTGCAATAACTGGCCATCCCGCTGCATAGCACGTAATCTTCTGCGTAGGGCTTCTTTATGCTCGTCAGAGATTATGTCGAGCTCTTTACAAAGCGCAGCATGGCTTGCAGGCGCTCCTCGTTGGTCGAGTAACTCCATAATAAGTTCTCGACTAGGAATTGGGTTTTCGTATTTTTCTGCTTCTTCCGCTGCTTGCGGATCTTTTTCTTTCCACCATTCAGGCATATTATTACTTTCTTTTTCCTAAAATATTATGGGCTAACAGCTTCAACTTAGCACTGATTAGACCCTTTAAGTTAGTTCAAAACCTCCTTTTTGATGAAGGTCTGTACTTGTCGTAACAAGGATTACGGATGACCTTTAAACCGACAAAGCGTAGCCTCTGCGATTAAAAACCTAAATGTATATTGTCGGTGAGCAATGTGTCGTATTGCATCCTTGTTTATAGGATACAGCACTTATCGTCAACTAAGGAACTCTCAATAACTAACTTGAATTTTCCCCTCAAATCCACCTCGCCTGGCTATATAGCAAATGCTTGACGTGTCATCACTTTTGCACTTTGCGATGCGAGCACTTCGGGGACAAAAAATTCTCGAGTTATTTCACGAGTATTCCTAAAGAATATACCCTGCACTATAGCTATTCAAAATTGAGAGGATTTACTTGGCGGGCTAGCGTTATCTTTGCTTTTATATTTATTTGCTGACTACTTCACTACTGCTTAACAATTACAATTTAACGGATTCATCCATTTAAATACTACCTTGCTTATCTAATAACGCAGAGCAAGGTAGCACTATTTATTAAAAAACTGAGGGTAGCTTAACTAAAAGGATGGCGTAATACAATTGTTTCCTTTCTATCAGGCCCAGTTGAAATTATATCAATTGGCGCTCCCACCAATTCTTCTACGCGCTTAATGTAAGCTTTAGCATTTTCAGGTAGTTGATCGTAAGACTGCAAGCCAATCGTAGACTCTTTCCAACCAGGCATTTCCTCATAAATAGGCTCAACATCTTGATAATTGTCCGCATCAAAGGGTGAGCCAGCCATATTTTCACCCTGGGCTCGATAGCCTTTACAAATTTTAATGGTTTCCAAGCCATCTAACACATCCAGCTTGGTTAAACACAGCCCTGAAATACTATTGATTTGCACCGAATAACGTAACGCTTCAGCATCAAACCAGCCACACCGGCGGGCTCGTCCAGTTGTTGCACCAAATTCATGACCTTTTTCAGCCAGATGCTTGCCAACCCCACAGTCTAATTCCGTTGGGAAGGGGCCTGCTCCAACACGAGTGGTGTAAGCTTTCGTTATGCCTAACACATAATCTAAATACAAAGGGCCAAAACCGCTACCTGTTGCTGTACCACCTGCAGTGGTATTAGATGAAGTAACAAATGGATAAGTACCGTGATCAATATCCAGCAATGATCCCTGAGCACCTTCAAATAAAATATTATCACCTGCTTTACGGTAACTATGTAAATCTTCAACCACATTACTGATCAGAGGAGTAAGCTGTTCTGCCATCACTAAGACATCATCCAGCACTTGCTGATAGTCTAATGGCTGCTCCTGGTAATATTGGGTAAGCACAAAGTTGTGATATTCCATTACCTCTTTTAACTTAGTGGCAAACCGTTCTTTATGTAACAAATCCCCTAACCGAAGGCCGCGTCGAGCTACTTTATCTTCATAAGCAGGGCCAATTCCACGACCAGTGGTGCCAATCTTTTCTTTACCACGGAATTTTTCTCTCGCTAAATCAAGCGCTACATGGAAAGGTAAAATTAATGGGCAAGCAGGACTAAGGCGCAAACGCTCCCTCACAGGAACACCATTTTGCTCTAATTCAGCCATTTCTTTTAACAAAGCATCAGGCGCCAAAACCACACCATTGCCTATATAACACTTGACGTTGTCACGCAAAATGCCAGAAGGAATTAAGTGCAATACGGTTTTTTTACCATCAATTACCAATGTGTGGCCAGCATTATGACCACCTTGGAAGCGAGCAACTGCAGCTACACGCTCTGTCAGCAAATCAACAATTTTTCCTTTGCCTTCATCACCCCATTGTGTGCCAAGCACAACAACATTTTTACCCATGATCACATCTCTAAAGTTTAAATTGACTCAATTAACTTTCAGGACACCTCTAAAAATAGCAATTTTTAGAGTCACCTTTTAATAACTATTCAATCAGTTACCTATTTAAAGCTTACAGTGCAACCACTTGCCAGTTGCCATCGATAAGCTGCATTGTTCGGTTGCAGCCCATCTCTTTTGGCTGCTGAATTTGATCAGGCAGTTCTCTGATTACCCTTTCTCCTTGGGCTCGTAATGCCTGAATAACTTCCAGTGTCACATCAATAGGTGCCCAAATAGCATTATCAGCAGGCTCAACTGGCGTTATTAAATCAAGTAATACTTTCAAATCAGAACTAAACCCAGTTGCAGGGCGAGAGCGCCCAAAAACCTTACCTATTCCATCATAGCGACCACCTTGAGCTACTGCCTGCCCCTGACCTGGAACATAAGCCGCAAATAAAATCCCAGTATGGTAGTTATAACCTCTTAATTCACAGAGATCGAAATAAATAGATAATGACGGGCTAAATTGATGAATAGCTAAGCCCACTTGTTCAAGTGTGCGAATAGCGTTGTGCACGTTTTCATTGGCATTCGATAAAACTTTTCTTGCCTGATTTAAAGCATCAAAATCACCTGCTAACTCAGGCAGCGCCAATAACATATTGGCAACATCAACATCATCAACATAATTAGCCACAAAGCTAGTTAACTCCGTAGCATCTTTACGCTGTAAAATATCAAATAATTCTTGCTGACGTTCTTCAGATAGTTGAGCTTGGGCCACTAAACCACGAAAAATACCCACATGGCCCATATCCAAATAAACATTTTGGATATTTAAGCTGTTGAGTGTCTCTAACAATAAACTAATAACCTCAACATCACTGGCTATGCCACTATGCCCATAAAGCTCTGCACCCACCTGAATAGGACTACGCGAAGCTGCAAGAGAGCAAGGCTTAGTATGAAATACACTGCCTGCATAACAAAGCCTGACAGGACCCTCCCGTTTCAAAGTATGAGCATCCATTCTTGCTACAGAAGGCGTAGTATCCGCACGAAGCCCTAATAAACGGCCTGTCAGCTGATCAATTATTTTAAAGGTTTGTAAGTCAAGGTCATGACCTGCCCCAGCTTGGAGGGATTCCAGGTATTCAAGGTGAGGAGGAATAACCAGGTCATATCCCCAGCAATGGTATAGGTCTAGGAGTTGACGCCTTAGCTGTTCAATTTGCATTGCTGCAGGCGGTAACACTTCATCTATACCGTCCGGCAATAACCAACGATCTGCAACTGTCATGTTATATCCGGCCTTTTATGGATAGTGTCTCTCTTAATTTTTTAAGAATTAATTTGTTGCTGCCTTTTAAGCTGTTTTAACTTAAATTGCTTTAATAAAATCAAACTACCAACTTATTTAGCTTAATTAGCGCACACTTACAATTCATGATTAGGGAAATACTTCTTGATGTATTTACGAGTTAACTAGATATAACAAACCAGTTCCTACTAACATGCTGATCAAGCCTGCCAATCGTAACTGGCGATCCTCAAAGGTTGCTAACTTTGCCACTAAGTCTCGCCAACGGTTGGGATATAAGAAAGGGATTATCCCCTCAATCACCAACATCAGGCAAAATGCAACTAATAACTCGTGCCAAAAACTCATGATTTCCCTTAGGCAATAAAAAAACCGGGTGATGACCCGGTTTGGATGATACTAACATGATTTATCAGCAAAATTGAAGCGATTTCAACCAGCTTGCTCCCAGCTACCTGCCCCCGTTTTTAATCAAGTGAATACAAGCAGCTTATTGATTTCTACAGCTATTCAGCTTACTGACTACTTACTGCACTGGAAGTATTTGCCGCCCCATTAGGTGCTTTTAAGTACTTAAAGAAATCACTATCAGGCTTTAACACCATAATATCACCCTGCTGTTTAAACGCTTGGCGATAAGCTTGCAGACTACGATAAAAGTTATAAAACTCTTGATTACTGCCGTAGGCTTCTGCATAGGTGGCAGCGGCCTCCTGATCACCTTCACCTCGCAACTGCTCTGCTATTTGGTAAGCCTTCGCCAGCAACTCACGGCGTTCACGATCTGCTTCTGCACGAATCTCTTCTGCCTTTTGCTTACCATAAGAGCGAATCTCCTGAGCTTCTTTTTCCCTTTCAGTTACCATCCGCTCATAAACAGAGTCACTGACCTGCTCTGGTAAATCAATACGCTTGAAGCGTACATCAACGATTTCAATACCATACTTTTCTTTGATTTTAACCTGCTCATTCAGGCTCTTTTTAATACTGAAAATCAACCGATCACGCAGATCTGCAGGCTCCTCTTCAGGCGTACTAGAAGCTGCTTGTTGTTTTTGAGAAGCTTTTTGCTCCTCTATTTTAACCTCAACTCCAGAAGCCAGCTGAACAGCAGTGTTATCAAGCACCAAAGTTTCTTGAGCACACTTAAAACGAGAGCGCTTTTTCATATTAGGCTTACCTGAAACCACTTCTTTCAGCTCGCATTGAGCAATTAAGTTACGTAAGCCAGATTCAATTAATTGTGCCAGCAGTCGATTTGCCTGAACAATATTGCCAGATGTTGCTGTATAAAAGCGCTGCACATCAGCAATTCGCCATTTCACAAAAGAGTCAACCACTAACGCCTTTTTTTCTTGAGTAAAAAAGCGCTCTTGCGCCGCATCTAATGTCAGTAATCGACCATCAAAAATTTTCACTTTATCAATAAAAGGAAATTTAAAGTGCAAGCCAGCAGGTACGTCCGGTTTTTTTACCTGCCCAAACCGCAGAACCACTGCTCGCTCACGCTCACTAACAATATAAGCAGACTCCCAGCCAACAATAACAATAGCCAGCGCAATAATAATGGTTGCTAAGCTTTTACCTGTCATCTTGCAACCCTCCCCGTCCGGCTAGAAGAAGTACGCTTACGCAATTGGTCCGCTACTTTGTCAGCAATCTCATTCATTTCTTGCTGGGTAAGCCCAGGCTGACCTAATGAAGAGGCAGAAGCTGAGTTAGCTCCCATCAGTTTATCAAGTGGCAAATACATCAGGTTGTTACCACCTTCTACATCAACAATGACTTTGTTGGTTTCACCTAACACGTCTTGGATAGCTTCTATATACATCCGGCTGCGGGTAATTTCTGGCGCTTTTTGGTACTCAACCAACACTTGCTTGAAGCGAGCAGTTTCACCATTTGCCTTAGCAATTATTTCTGCTTTATAAGCCTGAGCCTCTTCTTCTATCCGCTTACTTTTACCCTTTGCTTGGGGAATAATCGCATTACGGTATGCAATTGCCTTGTTTTGCACCCGCTCACGGTCTTCCCTAGCACGAATCACATCATCAAACGCAGCTTGTACTTCTCGGGGTGGCTGAGTACTTTCTACGTTGACCTTGCTGATATAAAGACCAGACTTATAGTCATTCACATATGTCTGAAGCCTTTCTGCTACTTCAGTAGCAATAAGGCTACGGCCTTCGGTTAAAACCGAGTGCATTTTTGAAGTACCCACCACATGCCGTAAAGCACTTTGTGTTGCCTGTTCTAAAGTACTAATTGGGTCGGCAATTTCCAGCACATAGTCTTTCAGATTGGAAACGTTGTACTGAACGGACAAAGACACCTCGACGATATTTTCGTCTTCAGTCAGCATCTTCTGTCTTACATTGTAGGTACGCAGCTCAGTC
Organism: Spartinivicinus ruber; assembly: GCF_011009015.1. Taxonomy (NCBI): domain Bacteria; kingdom Pseudomonadati; phylum Pseudomonadota; class Gammaproteobacteria; order Oceanospirillales; family Zooshikellaceae; genus Spartinivicinus; species Spartinivicinus ruber. The sequence continues at coordinate 814,263 of NZ_CP048878.1, read as the reverse complement.
ACATTTTCCTGATATTTTGAGTCAATAGGAGGAAAATAAAAGTGCAAGCCAGGCCCTACGGTTTCTTTGTACTCACCAAAACGCAAAATAACCACTTGCTCTTTTTCATCTACGGTAAAAGCAGCATTCCAAAAATATAAAATGCCAAGCAAAACAAATGCTAATGGAAAAATTCCGCCAGCACCTGAGCCAGACGACCTACTGCCGCCCTGGCCGCCCCCTTTACCACCAAACAGGCTGCCAATTTTTTCATTTAATTTACGGAAAGCTTCATCCAGATCAGGAGGGCCCTGGTTATTATTACCACGTTTCCCCCCGCTGCCCCAGGGATCTTTATCATTTCCGTTACCACCCGGTTCGTTCCAGGCCATAAACTTCTCCATTACACCAGTGTTGGATTAGTAGGCTGATTAACAAAGTTCTTGTTATGGCTATAATACTTGTTAATTTGGATAAATCTACGACTGTGCATTGTAAAAGCGGCAGTTGCCGCCTTCAACAGTAAAGATTAATGAGTTGCCAATAATAACGCTTCAGGACTCACTCCTGAGCGACCTAACAACCTGTCGTAGTCTTGCTTAGGCATTCTGATTTTTACTAGCGTATTACCCGCAGCATCTACTGTCTCAGATTGCACCGCCCCCAGCTCATAGAACTGTGCTCTTAAACGACTTTGCTGAGGCGTTAAGGTAATTGTTTGCTGAACCAGCTGATCCCCCATCTGCTCAGCAATTGCCTTGATTAGTAACTCTGTGCCATTGCCTTGTTGAGCAGATAACCAAACCCTGGTGGGTACACCTTTTTCATTATAATCCACTCGTGGCCGTACATCAGATAATTGGTCAATCTTGTTGTATACCTGAAGGCAAGGCAACTCATTAGCACCGATTTCTTCTAAAACCGCTTCAACCTGTTCAATGTTATCCTGATAATTAGGGTCACTAACATCAACTACATGAATTAACAGATCAGCCATTACGGTTTCTTCTAAAGTTGCTCTAAATGCTTCTACCAACTTATGCGGCAAATGCCGAATAAAACCTACCGTATCAGCTAAAACAACAGGACCTAAATCAGGCACTTTAATTTTTCTTAATGTTGGATCCAGTGTGGCAAATAACTGGTCAGCCGCATAAACTTCTGCTGAAGTTAAATAATTAAATAAAGTCGACTTACCTGCGTTGGTATAACCAACAAACGAGATACTGGGTACTTCCGCTCTTTTTCGGGCTCTGCGCCCTTGGTCTCGCTGCTTACGAACCTTATCGAGACGCTTGGTAATTGACTTAATTCTTGCGCGAAGCAAGCGTCGGTCTGTTTCTAACTGAGTTTCACCAGGCCCCCGTAAACCAATACCACCTTTTTGTCTTTCCAAGTGGGTCCAGCCTCTAACCAAGCGAGTACTCATGTGCTGCAATTGAGCCAACTCGACCTGCAGCTTTCCTTCGTGGGTGCGTGCACGCTGGGCAAAAATATCCAGAATCAGTCCAGTACGATCAAGTACTCGACACTGTAATTCTTTTTCCAGATTACGCTCCTGAGAGGGGCTGAGTGCATGGTTAAAAATCACCAGTTCAGCTTTATGGCTTTTAACCTGATGACGAATTTCTTCAAGTTTACCGGTACCAACTAAATACTTTGGATTAGGCTGCTGCTTGGGGATGGTTAGAAAGGCTACTGGGTTTGCCCCCGCAGAGCTGACAAGCTCTTTAAATTCACGGGGGTCTTCCCTATCTTGATCACTGACTAACTCAGGATGTACCAATACCGCTTGCTCGCCACCTTGATGGCGTTCAAAAAACAACGACAAACTCCTTAATTATTACCAGGCTCGCCACTTTGCTCCTGCCCTTGCATTGGTAATCTAACGGCACGGGTGGGAACCACTGTAGAAATAGCATGTTTATATACCATCTGGCTGACGGTGTTTTTCAGCAAAATAACAAACTGGTCAAATGACTCAATTTGCCCTTGTAGCTTAATACCATTAACCAGATAAATGGAAACAGGTATACGGTCTTTGCGCAACACGTTCAAGTAAGGGTCTTGTAGAGAATGCCCTTTTGACATTGCTGTACTCCTTTAATTAAATATCAAAAAAATTAAAAAAATGCTTACTAATAAATAAAATAATCCGCTTACAAAACTTCAAACCTAGAAGTAAGGCCAACAGCTTTAGCAAAAGCCAATCGCTTTAGTTAAAGTTCTATACCTGTCATTTCCAGCGTTAGCAGCGATAAGCGCAAACCAAACAATAATAATAGTAGCTGTATATGATAGCTTAAAATTAAAACCTAAGCTCTATATAAGTTCCTGCTCCAGAAATTTCAAGGCCTGAGCAGTTAAATCCTGATCAAGGCTGTCGAACCAATGGAGCCCAGGCCAACTGCGTAACCAGGTAAATTGACGCTTCGCCAGCTGACGTGTAGCAACAATGCCTTTTTCGATCATCTCTTCATAGCTTAGTTCCCCCGCCAGATACTCCCAAGCCTGGCGATACCCTACTGAGCGAATAGAAGGCAAGTTAGGGTTAAGGTCAGAGCGTTCCCGAAGGGCCTCTACCTCTGCCAACAATCCCTGGTCAACCATCTGTAAAAACCGCTTTTCTATCCGCTGATGTAAAACTTTCCGTTCTTGTGGCGCAACTGCCATACTAATAACCCGGTAGGGAAAACTCAGCTGTTGAAGTTGCTGTTCCTGACGATACTGAGTCATGGTTTTGCCAGAGCTTTGATAAACCTCTAGCGCCCGCTGCAACCTTTGCGGGTCATTTGGATGAATCCGTTGCGCAGATTTAGGGTCAACTGCTGCTAATTGGGCATGAATATAAGCCCATCCATGTTGGCTCGCTTCAGCCATAATCTGTTGTCTAATTGCGTCATCAGCAGCAGGCATTTCCGCAAGCCCATCTTTAAGCGCTTTAAAATAAAGCATGGTGCCACCAACCAGTAAAGGTATTTTTTTTCTGGCAACAATGTCTGCTATTAATTGCAATGTATCAGAACGAAAATCAGCAGCAGAATAAGGTTCTGCAGGATCTTTTATATCAATTAAATGATGTGGATACTCAGCTAATATTTCAGGGGCTGGCTTTGCTGTCCCAATATCCATTCCCTTGTATACCAGAGCCGAATCTACACTAATTAACTCACAGGGTAGATGCTTCGCTATTTCTATTGCTAAATCAGTTTTACCCGATGCCGTTGGCCCCATTAAAAAAATAACCGCAGGCTTAGGCTGGCTAGTCGTTTTTTTCTCAGTATTTTCGATGCGGTCCACTACACACTACACTTCAAGTCAGAAACAAACATTAAAAAGACTTAACGCCCTCTCAAAAACAGCTTATCTAATTCTGCTAAAGAAAGCTGAGTCCAAGTCGGTCGGCCATGGTTGCACTGACCACTACGCTCAGTTTGCTCCATGTCTCGAAGCAGCGCATTCATTTCAGGGTGAGTGAGTTTTCGATTAGCCCGCACCGAGCCATGACAAGCTATGGTGGCTAAAATTTCATTGATATGTGCTTGAATCCGATCACTGGTACCATGCTCCAGCAAATCAGACAACACTTCATGGACAAGCTGACTGACATTAGCCTGCTTCAACAGTGCTGGAATAGCTTTAACCACCACCGTTTCTGGCCCCATCCGGAGCAGCTCAAAACCAAGGCTGGCAAATAGTGATTGGAACTCCTCTGCACAGTCCGCTTCTCGTTGGCTCACTGCCATGGATTCTGGCACCAATACTGGCTGGCACTTTATTCCTTCAGCCTGATAAGACTGCTTCATCCTCTCATAAGTAATTCGCTCATGAGCTGCATGCATATCTACCAGCACAAGGCCATGTTGATTTTCAGCCAGAATATAAATTCCTTTTAGCTGTGCTAATGCGTAACCCAATGGTGGTATTTCTGGCTCATTATGCTCACTTCCAGCATCGACTATAGGCTCCGATAAAACCCCTGGCTGTGCTGCAATAATTTCATCTGCAGCTTCGGCCAGCTTCCCATAACCCGCCAGCTGTTCAGCTACTTGATACCTATTAGGTTGTTGAGAGTATGTTTGAGGCTGACTACCAAAAATCGACTGACTAGCTGCAGGCTGATTAAAACGGATTTGCTCTTGCTGTTTAAACTCACCCGCTTCAGCGCCTGTAGAAGCACTTGAACGAGTCTCAATAGCTGATGGCTGAACAGTAGAAGATAGCTGATCGCCAGGGCGTACTTCAGCTAATGCATGATGCAATGTACTGAACAAGAAATTATGGACAGTGCGACTATCTCGAAACCGTACTTCATGCTTGGTTGGATGAACATTAACATCGACTGTGGCAGGATCAACGCTCAAATACAAAACAAAGGTTGGGTGTCGCCCATTATAGAGCACATCTCGATAGGCCTGACGAACTGCATGACTCACCAACTTATCACGAATCACCCGACCATTTACAAAGAAGTACTGTAAGTCAGCCTGACTACGAGAATAAGTGGGCAACCCTACCCAACCCCATAAACGCATTCCAGCAGACTCAACATCCAAGCAAACGGCATTTTCAATAAATTCAGGGCCACAGGCCTGAGCCACCCTGCGATCTTTTTCTTGCTGGGTTTTAGCTACTTTAAGCTGATGAATAGTACGCTGGTTATGACGCAAATTAAAACTGACATCAAAGCGACTTAAGGCTAACCGTTTGACCACTTCTTCCAAATGACCAAACTCAGTTTTTTCTGTTTTGAGAAACTTCCGTCGGGCCGGGGTATTAAAAAACAAATCCCGAACTTCAACCGTAGTGCCCACCGGATGAGCAGAAGGCGCAACCACTGGCTGCATATCCCGTCCTTCAGTTTGCACACGCCAGGCACTGGATTGGCCTTTAACTGCAGAGGTCAACGTTAATCGGGAAACCGAGCTGATGCTTGCCAGTGCCTCTCCTCTAAAACCAAGACTGGCAACCGCCTCAAGGTCTTCAAGCTCAGTAATTTTACTGGTGGCATGGCGACTTAGCGATAATGGCAAGTCATCTTTCATTATGCCAGAGCCATTGTCGCGCACTTTAAGCAGCTTTATACCACCTTGCTCTACTTCAACATCAACTCGGTTCGCACCGGCATCAATGGCATTTTCCAACAACTCTTTAGCAACTGATGCAGGCCTTTCCACAACCTCACCAGCCGCAATCTGGTTAGCTAAGCGAGTACTTAATAATTGAATTCGTTTCATACAGCGTTAGATCAAGCGACTAGTTTTATTACAAGCATTTAGTTGGGAATTTGCAGCACCTGCCCTTCACGGATCACATCAGCTGCCAATTTATTGGCTCGGCGTATACTGGCAACCGATACATTGTGACGAGCAGCAATGGTAGAAAGGGTGTCCCCTCTGCGAATGACGTAATGAGTAAGATCACGACTGACTCGAGCAGCCAGTAGTGTACCTGGTGGTGGCCGATCATCAAAGTACTCTTTAATGCCTGAAAAAATCGCTCTAGCCAATTGCCGTTGATGAGACCTGTTGGCCAGCTTTTTTGATTCAGAGGGGTTTGAAATAAAGCCAGTTTCCACCAGTATCGAAGGAATATCCGGTGACTTCAACACCACAAAAGCTGCCTGCTCCACATGCCGTTTATGTAAGCGATTAAAGCCTCCTATACGTCTTAATACCTTACTTCCTACATCCAAGCTAGCGGTTAAGCTGGCAGTCATTGATAAATCTAACAACACACCTGCTAGCACTTTGTCTTTATCATCCAAACTGACGCTGCCAACCCCACCAATTAAGTCAGCATTGTTCTCCCGACTGGCCAGCCAACGAGCCGTTTCTGAAGTGGCACCACGCTGGGATAGTGCAAACACAGAAGCACCATAAGCACGCCGGTTTTTAAAGGCATCTGCATGAACTGAAATAAACATATCTGCGTTGGCTTCTCTGGCCATTTGAGTTCTGCGCCGTAAGCCAATGTAGTAATCGCCTTTTCGTAACAACACCGGCTTAAAACCAGGTTCTTGTTCCAACAGGTACGCCAACTTTCTGGCAATTGAAAGCACCACGTCTTTTTCTCGCAATCGGCCAAAGCCAACGGCGCCGGGGTCCTCCCCACCATGCCCAGCATCTATGGCTATGATGACATCACGCTGACCAATAGGGGCAGTCGCTTTGGCCACTTGATCAACAGACCTTGCGGGGGTTTTAATTTGATTGAACAAATCAATGACCAACCGATTACCATAGGTTTCGTTTGGCTTTAGCACAAAGCTTTTTGGTTTTAATGGCTGCTTTAAATCCAGTACCACCCGAAGGTCACGCTGATTGCGAGCGCCTGAACGAATCCTGGCAATAGGGGTTTTACTCACATCCAGTTTATCAAGAGATGTGCTCAAGCTTGCTGACTCTAAGTCAATCACCAGCCGATCAGGGTTTTCCAGCTTAAATACTTTGTGCTCAATAGGGCCTGACAGGTCAAATACCAGCCGAGTATTGTCAGGTGCCGGCCAAACCCGAACCCCCTCAACTGTTGCCGCCTGACTGCTTGCTACCCCCAAGCAAAACCAGATCAAAACAAAAAGACTACTGAGTCTCATCTATCTGATGACTCCTTATGATCATTTATTAGTGGCCATGCAAAATGTCATGTGCAATAGTGTTTTGCAAGGCACTTGTCGTCATTTATTCGTTATTCTGTGACAAACCTGTCGGCCTTTTTCAGTGTGAGCAGCAAGCTTGACCGTACGCCCTTGCCCCTGATAACTCAGTGTGACAGTAAGGTCTGCCTGGGGCAAAAAACCTTCCCCTCTTTCTGGCCATTCAATTAGACATAAGTTGTCGTCCAGCAAATAATCTCTTACCCCTAAAAATTCCAGCTCTTCAGGTTCTCCTAGCCGATATAAATCAAAATGGTAAGCTTTATACTCATCCAGCTCATAAGGCTCGACAATGGTGTAGGTAGGGCTTTTTACTGAGCCTTGATGACCCAATGCTTGTAACACACCACGGCATAATGTGGTTTTTCCTGCCCCTAAATTACCCTCTAAATAAAAAATACCTTTACCGTCAGCAGCTAATGCAAGCTGCTTACCAAAATCGACGGTTGCTGCTTCGTTTGCCAGAACAAAAGTAATATTTTCAACCATGCCCACTCTTCACTGCCATCTGGTTTATCTGTTTTCTGATTAGGGGAATAAGCTCCGTTGCCCTCAACCCATAGTAGCCGCCAATCAACTCTGCTAACTGGTCAGCACTATGGCTATGCAGCCAGGTACCTAAGCCAGCAGCATCTACTGTGCTTACCCCCTGTGCCAGTAAGGCGCCAAGCAAGCCACTTAACACATCCCCCATACCACCTACCGCCATGCCTGGGTTCCCAACATTAGCCAGCTGAATCTGTCCTTTAGTACAAACCAGGCTACCTGCCCCTTTCAGTACAATGGTGCTGTTATATTGATCAGCCAGCAGCTCTACAGCAGCAAAACGGTTTTGCTGTATTTTTTGGGTAGATACCCCCATCAACCGGCCGGCTTCTCCTGGGTGAGGTGTCAATAACCAGTCGCTTTGCTTTTGCTCTAGCAAAGTGGGCTCTACAGCCATTAAATTCAATCCATCGGCATCAATTACTAAGGGTAAACCTGAATTAATAGCAGCTAACAAACACTGTCGAGACCAATGGCTTTGGCCTAGTCCTGGGCCTACCACAATAGCAGTTTTACCCGCCAGCACCCGTGCAATCTGATCTGGGTTATCACAGCCAACTGCCATTACTTCCGGACAGCGTGCCTGTATAGCAGAAATATAAGCTGGACGAGTCACCACTGAAACTAATCCAGCTCCGGTATGAAGAGCAGCTTCGGCAGCCATGGTAATGGCACCCGCCATACCGTGGTCACCACCAATTAGCAGCAAGTGACCAAAAAGACCTTTGTGACTGTTTTGACGACGTATGGGTAAAGCATTTGAAAAACAGGCTGGATCAAGCAAATGGCTATTGCAAGGGGTCGCATGGTAAACCAGCTCAGGCACCCCCAAACCAGCAAAGCTAACGTCACCCGCAAATTCAGGCCCTTGGTGGGTATACAGGCCTCGCTTACGGCCAATAAAAGTGACCGTATTCTCTGCTTTAACTGCTACCCCCAATACAGCCCCAGTATCCGCACATAACCCAGAGGGGATATCAACAGCTATGACCGGCTTCTCAGTTACGTTAAGTGTTTCAATAACAAGAGCATAGGTATTTCGAACCGAGCCAGTTAGCCCAGTCCCCAGTAACGCATCAACAAACACATCTGCAGTTAGTTCATGTTTTTCTTGCCAGGGGATTATTGGTACTAACTGCTTCAGGCACCACTGATAGGCAGTAAGAGCATCTCCCTTTAACTTACCTGGGTCACCCACTGCAATAACTTCAACCTCAACACCCTTCTGCTTGGCCAAGCCTGCCACGATATAGCCATCACCTGCATTATTGCCTGAACCACAAAGCACTTGCAGGCTATAACCCGCTTTGCCAAACCACTGTAGGCATTGTTGCTGCAGTACCTTGAATGTGGCTTTGCCTGCACGCTCCATTAGGGTATAGCCAGGAATCCCCTGCTGATGAATCGCATAGTGATCCAGTTGCCTTACTTGTTCTGCAGTGTAAAGCGGTTGTGATAAACTGTTGGCCATAAGCGTTGTCAGTACAAGTCACTCCAATGAATGTTGAGATTATTAAGTGTATTTAGCAATTATACGTCAGCTATCTTCTGTCACCAATGCGAGCTAATTTCAAGGGGCTACACCTGTTACAAACAGGCCAAGATCACTAGGCAAAAACATTAATTTGACCAATAGCGATATATTCAAGTTCCCAATAGTTGTAGACAAGTCATTCCCCTATTATGAAGCAGTTACCTGAAGCCAAACTGAATTTACTGGCAACCGACATCAAACGCTGGGGGAGAGAACTTGGCTTTCAAGATATTGGCATCAGTGGTGTCGATTTAGGCCCCCACGAGCAGCATTTAAGAGATTGGCTGGAGCCTGGCTATCATGGCGAAATGGACTATATGGCAGCCCACGGCACCAAACGCAGCCGTCCTGCAGAGCTGGTACCCGGCACTTTAACGGTAATTAGTGCCAGAATGGACTATCTGCCAGGTGACACGGAAACCGTACGTATTCTTAATGAGCCTGATCAAGCCTATATCTCTCGCTATGCACTTGGGCGGGACTACCATAAAGTGATTCGTAAACGCCTAGCCAAGCTTGCCGCAAAGATCACCGACGCGGTTGGCGAGTTTGGCTATCGTGCCTTCGTAGACAGTGCCCCAGTCTTAGAAAAAGCCATCGCAGAGCAAGCTGGGCTAGGCTGGATAGGTAAAAACACTCTGGTACTTAGCCGAAAAGCTGGCTCCTGGTTTTTCCTGGGTGAGTTATTTACCGACTTGCCATTACCTGCTGACACTCCCACCGATAAAAATCATTGCGGTCGCTGCACAGCCTGCCTGGATATCTGTCCAACCGATGCGTTTGTCGGGCCTTATCAATTGGACGCAAGACGCTGCATTTCCTACTTAACTATTGAGTTGAAAGGGGCAATCCCCATTGAGTTGAGAAAAAAAATGGGCAACCGAGTATTTGGCTGTGATGACTGTCAGCTAGTTTGCCCTTGGAATCGCTTTGCCAAACCCACTCAGGAGACCGACTTTTTACCTCGCCATAAGCTGGATAGCTCATCGCTAGTGGAGCTGTTTTTATGGACTGAAGAAGAGTTTCTCAACCGAACAGCAGGCTCGCCTATTCGGCGCTCAGGCTACCAAGGCTGGCTAAGAAACTTAGCCGTTGGGTTAGGCAATGCCCCCACTTCAACAAAGATATTAGAAGCTCTGAAGAGCCGCTTAGAGGATAGTTCTGAGCTAGTTAGAGAACATATCGAGTGGGCCTTGGAGCAGCACCTAAATCCGCAAGCTAAAGACTAACTTGGCTCTTTGGACTTAGCATCCAGGCGAATAAAGTGCTCTCGATAATAACGTAGCTCTTCAATCGACTCACGAATATCTTCAAGGGCAAGGTGGGAATTTTTCTTGTTAATATGCTTTAGAATTTCCGGGGTCCAGCGCTGGGCTAGCTCTTTAAGCGTGCTGACATCAATACTGCGATAATGAAAAAACTTTTCTAGCTTAGGCATGTACTTAACTAAAAAACGACGATCCTGACCGATAGTATTACCACACATAGGTGAAACCCCTGCCTCAACATATTGCTGCAAGAACTCGATAGTGAGCTTTTCTGCGTGGGCCTCATCTATATTGCTGTTTTTTACTCGCTCGGATAGCCCTGTTTGGCCATGGGTAGTGGTACACCACTCGTCCATTGTCAGCATATGTGCGTCAGGCTGATGAATCGCAAACACAGGGCCTTCAGCAATAACTTCTAAATCCTGATCAGTGACTATGGTCGCTATTTCTATAATACGGTGCTGCTCAGGGTCTAACCCTGTCATTTCGAGGTCAATCCAGATCAGGTTTTCAGCTTTCGACATCAACGCATCCTTAATCGGATAAAGCGGCTTACATTTAATTAAAACGCGCCTTAATACATAGTGATAGTATTGATTCGCAAATTTCGCTCAATGATAATGCCGATTTATGGCTTCTAGCAAACTGTTTGGAATTATGAAAAACCACTTTTATGAGTAAACGCCGTCTAAACCGCCGCCAAGCTTGGCGTATTGAAAAAATTCAGCAAGAACGAGCCAAGCGAGCCGAAAGAAAAGGCGACTCGTTAGAACAGCAACTGACTTCAGGCAAACTAGGGCCTGAACAGCATGGACTGATTACTACTCACTATGGCGCCCAAATTGATGTCGAGCCATTAGACCAACCAGGTACCCGCTATCGCTGCCATATTCGAGCTAATTTACCAGCCCTGGTAACAGGAGACCAGGTAGTCTGGCGAGCAGGAGCCAATCAATCCGGGGTCGTTGTCGCTAGCCTGCCAAGGAACTCACTGCTGTCTCGCCCAGATAGCCGTGGCCAACTAAAACCCGTCGCTGCCAATATAGACTATATTGTGATTGTAGTTGCTCCACGGCCCACCCCCTACGCTAATTTGATTGACCGTTATCTGGTTGCTGCTGAACTCAGTGACATAGAACCTGTTATTCTCCTTAATAAAACCGATTTGCTTACTGATGAGCCTGAGTTTGAAAGCACTCTGACAGATATGCTGAATATTTACCGTCAGATTGGCTACCAAGTTTTACATGCATCTACAACGCGTGAACACGGTTTGGATCAACTAACTTCACTACTAGATGCCCATACTAGCGTATTTGTTGGTCAGTCGGGGGTAGGAAAGTCCTCTTTGGTGAATGCTTTATTACCTGATGTAGAAGCTAGAGTGGGCGATTTATCTGCCATCACAGGTAAGGGTACCCACACCACTACTGCAGCCACTCTTTTTCATTTCCCCACCGGGGGTAAGCTGATTGACTCACCCGGCATTCGTGAGTTTGCCCTGTGGTCCATGGATCGCGCTACCCTGGCACAAGGCTTTAAAGAGTTCAAAGAAATACTGGGGTTATGCAAATTCCGCGACTGCAAACATGAACAGGAACCTGACTGTGCTCTCCGCCAAGCAGTTGAAGAGGGAAAAATTCACCCCAACCGGATGGCAAGCTTTAAACACATTGCTCGTTCATTAGAAGAAAGTAGCTAAGAGTATTATTTAAGCTGGTTTTGTTTCGCTTTTTCTCGAGCATCGAATATATTCAGCCGCTTTCGATCAAGTAGCGGCTGTTGAGGACTGGGAGACCCTTTCTCAGCCTCTTTAGATTTACCTGAAACTCTTGATAAGTTCGTTTCTGCCTGTTTACTTAAAATTAAAATATCAATGCGACGGTTAACCGGACTTCTTGGTTTTTTAGCATCAAAAAGTACAGAATCACCCAGCCCAACCACTTGAGCCACTTGCTGCTTTTTCACACCACCAAATATTAGAGTTCTGCGGGCCGTGTTAGCCCGGTCAGCAGACAACTCCCAGTTGCCATAGTCATCCCTAGTACCAAATGGCGTCGCGTCTGTGTGCCCACTGATGCTGATTTTATTGGGTACCGACGCGATCATAGGGGCTAGCTCTAATAAAATATCTTCAAAATAAAATTTTAATTCGGCACTACCACTGGCAAACATTGGTTTTTTGTCAGCATCAACTATCTGGATGCGCAAACCATTTGGTGTAACATCCATAATCAACTGGTCTTTAAATTTGTTTAATACCGGGTTTTCGTTAACTTTTTTCTTTAGCACCGCTAACAGTGCTTCCAGCCTTTGTTGTTCCAATTGATCAGCCAACGTGGTCTTAGCGCCCACTTCAGTTAATTCATCCGTTTCATCCTGCTGAGTTTTGTGTTGCTTAGGTGAGCCGATACCACTTTGATTGGAAACTACTGGGCTTCCACCTAAATCGATTGCATAAGGGCTGGCTTTATCACTTTGGCCAGTAGGGTCTTGAAAATAACCTGCAATTATTATTTTTTGCTCCTCAGTAGATTGAGAAATCAACCATAACACCAGAAAAAATGCCATCATTGCAGTAGCAAAGTCGGCAAAAGCTATCTTCCATGAACCACCATGATGACCATGCCCGCCTTTCTTGACCCGCTTGATGACTATAGATTCTTCACGTTCCATAACTACCGTGATCTAATATGCTGCTCCAGCTCTAGGAAGGATGGACGAGAATGTGCGTAAAGTGCTTTACGACCAAACTCAACGGATAGCGCTGGTGGCATCCCCCCTAAAGACGCAACCAGACAGGCTTTTACGCACTCATAAGCATTGAGTTCTTCTTGTACATTATGTTCCATTGCCTGAGACATCGGCCCTACAAAACCGTAGGCAAATAAAATACCTAAAAATGTCCCAACCAATGCAGCAGCAACATGAGCACCCAATTGCTCAGCAGGCCCCCCAAGGTCTTTCATGGTGATAACAATTCCCAAAACCGCAGCGACAATCCCAAAACCAGGAAGGCCATCAGCCACTTTAGTGACCGCGTGAAAAGGGTGCTCAAGTTCTTCAGCCAAGGTTTCAATTTCCATATCAAACAGGCTTTCCAGCTCATGAGGCGCCATATTACCAGACGACATCAACCGTAAATAATCAGCAATAAATTCTGTCAAATGATGATCACGTAAAATTGTAGGGTAACGAGTAAAAATAGCGCTGCCAGAAGGATCTTCCAAATCAGCTTCAATTGCCATCATCCCATCACGACGACTTTTATTTAAAAGCTCATATAAAAGCCCCAGCAGATCCATAAAAAAATCATTATTAAATTTTGAACCAAATAAGACAGTAGGAATTTGTTTTAGTACATGGGTAAATGTAGAAAAAGGATTCGCAATAAAAAAAGCACCTAGCGCCGCACCACATATTATCAGTACTTCAAAAGGCTGCCACAGCGCCATTAACTCGCCATGAGAAAGTACATAACCACCAGCCACGCTGCCGATGACAATCAAAATACCTATGATCTTAAACATCTTCGCTTAAGCCCTAAGGTTAAAAAAAAACCACCTGGTAATAAATTAATAATCATTACTTTATATTTTGACACTGCGTAAAATAACCAACGTAGTGAATCTTATTGCACTCATTCCCTTGTCATTATTGTTTAAGCAAAAAAGCCAAAATTCACTAACATTTAATAGCGACTGACTATAATCAAGTAAAGGCCATTAGACTGTTTTAGACAAATCTAACCATGGAAACGACACCACCCGTGCATGGAGTAGCTGCATGGCAACAGCTGTTGAAAAAAAAAGCTTTGCCTATTCCACAAACAACAAAAGCTGCCTTATTAGAGGCTATAGCTGGAGATAATACCTTGCCACCGTTGGTTGCTATTATCCGACACTGCCCGCTGACTGCTTTCCATATGTTTCACCAAGCCAATAAAAACCGCGACATTACTCATGACACACGAGTAAAAAGCCTTGAACATGCTATGGCCATGCTTGGTGTAGATGCCATTAAAGCATTTATCAAGTCAGTTAAAGCCTTTGATCCGTTAAGTAATAATTTAAAGGTTAGCTGTTTTATCAAAGAAGTAACCAACAGCCTGCATGCTGCCCACCAAGCCCAATATTGGTTCAAACAAAAAACCCATAAAACCAGCGAAGAAGTTTTTTGGGCAGCCCTCTTCTTTAACGTCACCCGCTGGGCTATGGCGTTACATAGCCCAGAAAAAATGCAGACGATTCAACAGTACGGTGGTAAACATGCATTGACAGTAGAACGCCAAATTTTGGGCTGTACCATCTCAACGCTGCAATTGGCACTCGATGACTATTGGGCACTACCAGGAATTAGCCACCATGCATGGGAGCAGTTGAGGGAAACCAAGTCAACTAGCTGGATTGCAATGAGCCGATTTGGCAGGCAGAAACCAGAACATGGGTATACACTGGCTAGCCAACGAGCAGAAAGACGATTTCAACAAAAAAAAGAACAAGACCCTCAGTTTAGGCTTTTGCTGGGTACTACTGCGGCATTTGTATTTTGGGCAAATGCGTTGGCTCAGAGCAGTCGATATAGTTGGTTTAGCCTGAGTAACAACCGACTTAGCGGGATAATGGCTGCGTTGTTGAATAGGGGCTGGGATAAAACCACCCAAGCTATCCACCAAGAAGCCGTCCATCTTTCTCATAAGCTAACCTATGGCTATGGCCCAGCACCAGCCACAGGCCTGGTTAACCCCGAAGTGCTTTACCATGAACCAAAGCTGGCAAAACTAGTTAGTAAAGCGAGCGAACCTCTCCCAGCACCAACAGAAGAAACCAAAATCACTATTGAGCCAGCCATAAAAACTGCTCCACCCACACCACAAAGCATTGCTGAAAAACATGGCAATATTGAGCATTTCAAACAAATTGTAGAAAATCTAAAGAATCAGCCAGAAAGATACCCTACACTTGCTTCTTTGCTTGATATATTAACTGAAGCCATTATGGAAGCTTTAGCCTACGAGCGGCTAGTCATTGCTTTAACCAACAAAGAAAGGACCCGATTAAAAGTATTTCGTTGCCATCCCAAAACTGAAAAAGTGGAATTTGAAATAGTTTTAGCAACCGCGCCTTTTTTAAATGATTTATTAAAAAAACAGCAAACCATTTGGGTAAAAGGCAAAGAGCAGCCGGATATTTGGGCAAAAATACCAGGTCCTTTTAAAAAAGCCGTAGGACACGACCACTTTATGCTACAGACGCTCACTATGCCAAACAAAGCAATTGGCATGTTATATATGGATATGGCCCACTCAAATAGCCTATTTAAAGTAGCTGATTTTAGATATATGCAAGCCTTAGGTAACGCCTGCCGAGTCACTTTACTGGAAATGGCGCAACGAAAAAAACAGCGGTAACCAAAAATAAAACCATGCATATGTAAAATAATCTGACAAAATACGCTACTACCTATCTTTAGTATCAAATTCAGTTATCACCACTAGATTTAGACAAGTTTGTTCAGTCATCATTTAAGCTCAATATACTAGAATAACTGACTGCTAGACTGCTTACGAAAAATCCACTGCTTTACCTACAACTTTAGAATATATTCTGCAAACCAAAAAAACTGAACTATTTCATAAATTATAAAAATAAACAAACCTTGACCAATTTTACATTCAATAAAAAATTATACGCGACGCAAAATATAAATCTAACTAAAACCTTGGAATTATTCAAAGTATTAAATGACTAATGGTTGATAAAAAAACTAGCGTGAGTATTTTATTTAAAACGCCTTTTATAGAAGCAATCATTTTTTACCAGCTGTATGAGAAATGCAGCAAAAAACAAAAGGCGTATTTAATAAGATGAGCTGTTATACAAATAACATTGACAGAAAACAAACTAAATTTGTGATCACTGTCAATAAACATTTGATATCACCTAAACAACATTGGAATACATAAACAGCGTTTTCATGAAGAATAATAGGAGCAACTGGATGACCCAATCAATCAGCACAAAGCTATACCAATGGTGTGGTCTATTGCTTTGTCTGATGGGCACCATTTTCAGTAGCGCCGCAATTGCAAGCCAAACAGTTCGCATTAAAGTAGATACACTTAATGTTCGTGCCAACCCCAGTACCCAAGCTAGCATTATTGGTACTGTTACGGCGGGTCAGGTTTATGTAAGCATTGATAACCGAAGTGGCTGGCGAAGAATTTGGTTTGATAGTCGCACTGGCTGGATAAGCAACAGTTATGTCAGCCAAGCCAGCAGAAAGTCCAAAAAAGTCAAAGTGGGCTCACTCAATATCAGAAGTGGCCCTGGTACTCACTATCGAACTGTAGGCCAAACTTCTCGTAATGCAGAGTGGGCAGTGGCCGAAACTCGTGGAGGATGGGATAAAATTTACTTTGGAGGCAATCAGCGCTGGATTTATGGAAAATTTCTAAATAACCCCAACCCACCCAGACCACCAAAATCTAACGCTGGTTTCATTCAGCTACCTGCACAAGGAAAAGGGTTTTATTCTACAAAGCCCGCCAACCGTTCTTGGGGCTTGCCTCGCTTAGTTTACGGCTTACAAAAATCCTCTTTAGCCTGGCACCGGGATCACTCCAATTGGGGCAAAATTGGAATTGGCGACCTGTCGCTTAAACACGGTGGTCGAATATCAGGCCATGTCAGCCACCAGCGCGGAGAAGATGTTGATATTAGACTTATTCGCAGAGATGGTGCTTCAAAAGGAACTACCATTTACCAAAAAAACTACTCTAGCAAACGAAGCCTTGAGTACATTAAAAAATATCTAAAAAAACACTTTGAAGTTGATTTAATTTTCTTTAATGATAATAAAGTGTTTAGCATGCTACCGTCACACTCAGGTAAACGCTATGGCGACTGCCGGAAAAAACCAGGGGCAACAGGTGTTGCCTATGTGATGTGCTGGCCTAACCACCACGATCACTTTCACCTACGTATTAAGTGATATATATGGACGTTACAGGTCTTATTACTCAAACAGAGCAAAAACTAAAAAAACAACTTTTTATTGGTATTTGTCTTTCTAGCCTAATCAGTGGCGCTTTGGGTTATTCACTTGGACAACATAATACAGTTGTACCGGTCACTCAGCTAACAAATACAGACACCACTAAAAATGACAAGTCGACTATGGAAGACAATCCATTTACAGTCTCTCCTGCCCAAGAAAATCAAGAATTAGCAGCTGAAGAAACCTCAGAGCAAAATAAGTCTGGTGAAAACAGCGAAATCGTTAAAACACGTCCCGAACAAGCAATTATTGATTTGTTTGCCAAACTAGAATCACTAGCTGAACATCCAACTCCTTTTGCTGAAGGGTTACAGCAACAATTAGAAGCAAAATTGTTACAAGAAATACAGCAAAATCCAGCAGCATTAAAGTGGGCTATTGCCAAGTTCCGCTCTAACTTAAGCTCGATCCCTGGGCAGATGCTGGGCGTATTATTAGGCACCATCCAGGACCCGGAAGTTGAAGAGCTTTCTTTAGAGCTGACTGGAAGCACTGTTAAATCAGAAAAAGTTGCTGGGTTAGAATTAATGAGCCGCCTTGGTATTTTCCAGCAAAAACAGCGAGACAAAATTCTTAATGTAATTAATAGTGAAACTGACCCTGAAGTATTGGGTGCTGCTATTTTTGCTATGCAGAAACACCCTACCAGCCCTGATGATTCCCGCTTAATAATGGATAGTTTCCAATCATTGAGCCAACATCCAAACCCAGAGTTAAGAAGGCGCTCTTTAATCGCAATTGCCGACTGGGCATCTGACATTGACCAGCTTCAACCCGTAGTAACTGCCTTAAATGATAGCTCTGTAGATGTTCGCGCTGGTGCCGCATTCGCCTTGGCACGTTCTCGCTTTGTTAATGACTCGGCCACCAGTGCACTAGTCAGTACTCTGCAAGACACAGAGGAAGACTGGGCTGTACGCGAGCTTGCCTGGCAAGCACTTGCTGACATACCTATGAATAAAGAGCAATATCAGGCTTTTAAAGAGTTTGATGATCAACGCGCGGTGATGTTTGAAGCCAGTGACTACAATCCCGGCGGGGATGACATCATGGCGCCTTAACCTGGATAGTAGTGATTAAAGAAAGGCAAAATAAAAGGGGCAAAATCAAATTTGCCCCTTTTTTTGTTAAACGACTATTAAAGAGCTTGTTTATTATGCACCACATTAAAAATATCAGAAAAGTTCTGTGCTTTTTCTGGAATATTTAAAGCAGTGTCAGTGACTCTTGATAGATAAGCTGCAGATACCACACCAATCATTGCATCGCCCGCCACCACTAGAAGATGTTGGGCCCCTTGTTGCTGAAGGGTTTTTACTAGATTACCAACTTTAGCATGACAAATATCAGAATACTTTAAAATTCCCAATTGCTCAATTGGTACCATGATATCTTTGACAGTTAATTCTTGCCGCTGCTTATTCATTTTATTAGCAATAGCCAAGACTTTACGTCCTTCTAAGTCTGCAGTAGTAATAATGCCAAGAATATCATCATTTTTACTTACAACAAATTTAAGACAGTCATGACTATTATGCATAATCAATAACGCAGTATTAATATTTGTGTCTGTTTCCATAACATGGGCTTCAAGCTGAATAAATCGCAATAAGGCTTCTTCAGCAGGGCTTTCAAACCGAAGCCGTTTAGTCATTACTGAGGCTTTGTTTACTTGAAAATCATTTTGTTTAACAACAGGAAGTTCATTGAAGCTAGTCATTTTAATACCCTCAATTATAATTTTATCTGCTAATTCTAAGTTATTTATGCAAATAATTTTTATACTGGAGGGGCTCTAGCTTCTAAAAAGCATTTGAACTGCTCAAAAGGATATACAACTTTTCCAAAAAGGAAATATTGATTGATGGTGCGGGTAATTAAGGGTTGATGTTGGGATGCAACTATATCTAAATCAGAGGTACAGCTGTCTTCAGCAGCACACAACTCAATATTACTATCATTCTTTACATCAACCACTGCCAGCTTATAATTGGAAGCCACGCCAGCAGTAATAAACCCAATAAGTAAAATGGTTAAAAGGTTTTGTATATTACTGTTGCATCTAAAACTGTTCATGACTTACCCCAAAGCCGTGGGTAAAGATTATGTATTACTTTTAATTCATTTATAGGCTTCAATAGCATTAACCTCAATCAGTAGTAATACTTAACCCAAGAGTAAATAAACCTAACTAATATATAGCAATGCTTATTATGCAACCAAAGCTAACCAGATAACCTAATCACTGGTAGCTATTAGGTCGATCTATTACAATTCTCTTGATACTAACTGATTGCGATGCCAAAAAATGACTCAGCCCTTGCCACTACTGCCTTTAGTTATAGATCCAAAATCTCTTCAACAGTTTCAAACTCACCCCGACATACTGTTAGTTGACCTTTCCCGACAGGAAACTTACCTAGAGCAGCATTTGCTGGGCGCACATCATATTGCGCCGCAACAGCTGATGTTAGGCCAGCCGCCAGCACCTGGCAAACTACCCTCAAAAACGCAACTAGAACAATTACTCAGCAGCATTGGTTTTACTGGCAAACAGCACGTAGTTGTATATGATGATGAAGGTGGTGGCTGGGCAGGTCGCTTTATCTGGACTCTGGATGTTATTGGCCATAAACAGTATTCTTACTTAAATGGCGGCTTACATGCCTGGTTGGGAAATGATTTACCAGTGACTGCTGAAATTCCCCCTCAGCCGCAACCCACTCAAGTTGCTATTACAATTGACACCACCCCTATAGCGGACGTTGACTATATAAAAAGCCAACTAAATTCTCCTGATTTTGTAGTGTGGGATGCCCGCTCACCAGCCGAATATCAAGGGATCAAAGTGCTCGCTCAACGTGGTGGACACATACCAGGTGCCATTAACTTTGAATGGACTCGCGGTATGGATCAGCAAAACAATCTAAAAATACGTGATGATATCCAGGAACAACTTGAAAACTGCGGTATTACTGCAGACAAAACTATCGTCACTCATTGCCAAAGCCATCACCGTTCAGGCTTCACCTATTTAGTGGCAAAATCCTTAGGGTTTAAAAATATTAAGGCCTATGATGGCTCTTGGTCAGAGTGGGGAAATCTACCCGATACCCCTATTGAAAAGTAACCTATGCAGTCTTTTTTGTTTTCGTAGTATTGGTTTTATAAGCTTATACAAGAGGTAATGCGTGAAATCTCCGTTGTTTGTTAAATTACAGCATTTAACCCCACACCACTGTTTATCCAGAGCAGCCTATTGGGTGGCAGAATGTCGTTGGAGCTGGTTTAAAAACGCTTTTATAAAATGGTTTATTAAACGCTACCAAGTGGATATGAGCTTAGCTGAAAATGAATATCCAGAATCATTTGAGCATTTTAATGACTTTTTTACTCGTCCATTAAAAGCAGATGCCCGCCCGATTCCAACAGACGACAATATTATTATAAGCCCTGCTGACGGTGCTGTTAGTCAATTAGGCAAAATAGAATATGGCCGGGTATTCCAAGCCAAGGGCCACGACTATAGCCTAACAGAGTTAGTAGGTGGAGATGTTACTCTAGCTCAAGAGTTTAATGACGGATCTTTCGCGACCATTTACTTGTCACCAAAAGACTATCACCGTGTTCATATGCCCTATGGTGGTACACTTCGCTCAATGATTTATGTTCCTGGTCGGTTATTTTCCGTTAATAAAGCTACTACCGAACATGTACCAGGCTTATTTGCTAAAAATGAGCGAGTGGTTTGTATATTTGATACGGATATAGGTCCAATGGCAGTAATAATGGTAGGAGCAATGATTGTTGCTAGCATTGAAACTACCTGGGCAGGATTAGTCACACCACCTAGACGCCAGTTAAAGCAAACTGATTATACCGAAGCAGCAAGACAACCCATCAAATTAGCCAAGGGCGATGAAATGGGTCGCTTTAAATTAGGCTCTACGGCAATTGTTTTATTTGGTAAAGATGCTATTGATTGGGAAGCAAGCTTAAAGGCTGATAGCACCGTATTAATGGGAAGTGCAATCGGGGAAAAAACTACCTAACCTCAAGGGCACCTCTAAAGTTAAGAAAAGGGCTTAAACACCCTTTTCTTTTATCTTTTATGTAACCTTATCTTGTAACCAACTCACTTACAGCACGATAAGCCTGGTCAATAGCTACATCCGTATAGGCATCTGCACCCGAGTCTGCGTTAGCAATAGTAATTGGTCCAAAAGGCTTACTCCCTCTTATATGTGGGCCATTTTCTTCAAAGTCATCCCCTTCATTTAAATCAGAGTAATAATAGGAGTAACCATGCCCCCAGCGGTTAATAGTGATTGCTTCAATATCACGATCCGCATCAAACCCCACAGGACCTAGCATACCATTTAAATGGTCTTTAATTTCTTTTTCAAACTGAGCAAAAGTTATACTCAGTATTTCTCTCCGCCCTGCCTTAAATTGTTCTTTAACAGGCTGACCGACTTTCCCCATTGGCACAGCAATCATGGTTAAACTCATCGGCATATCCGGGTTACTACTATGTTTATATTTCCCAATATCAACTGGGTAATCAACCTGAACAATGGTGTGAAAATTACCTGGGCAGTAAGCAACAGCAAGCCCCTGTTTTTGCACTGCCTGCCAGTTTTTTAATACAACTGTACTGTAAATCAGCGGCATTTTTACTAATTCAGTTAAAGCCTCTTTTTGCGTATCAGGCAACTGGGGTACCAAGTGTGGGATCATCATATTGTAACAAGCCAGCACGCAATGCTTACTTTTTACTGTAAAGGCTTTGTTGTTATTCACATAAGAAACAGTCACCCCACTCGCTTCACGCTTTACATTATAAACCGTGCTATTCAATCGTAACCTGACCAATGAACTTGGTTTATCCAGACGATTATAATAAAACCTGGCAGTAACCAAGTCTTCCATGGTTTTACCATCAGCCACACCAGGTATCAACTGACGCACTAATGCTCTGGCAATCGAGGCATTTCCATCAGGAAAATGATAAATATAATCTTCCTCTTTATCCACACCTAGATCTTCACCTGCCGCTTTCAATATTCCATACATTTGATCAGCATCAATACCAGGACAACCACTATCTACCGCCTCATAAACAGATAAGGTATCAGTCCCCATTGCCCAGTCGTCAGCGATCATATAACGAAGTAAACGCAGCACCAATGGGTCAGTTACCCCGTATTCGTCTTGTACAAACTGATAATAAGACGTGTTATGTAAGTATATTGCCTGCTTTTTGACTGGCATGGATAACATCTTTTTCGGCTTATTTGAAGTCAAATTTAATAGTTGCTGACGCGCCGTTTCAGATAAAGGCATTTGCTTAATGGCTTGTTCAGCATTAATAGCATTATCCTGAATCCCGGCCATAAACTCGGCAAGCTCCTTAAACACAAATGGTACCGTTGTATCCTTGCCATAAACAGCCTTACTAAAATAAGTGATTCCACTCAGCTGATTACGTTTAAAAAAGTCTTTTTTATATGCTTTTTGGAAAAAGGAAGTTTCAATATTCAGCTCTTTGAGCAGTTGCTTAGCCTCTTCACTATAAGAGCCAGGGTTCTCGATGGATTGAGTTCCTCCATAGCCAAGCCGCATTTGCCCATTGATATTAAACTCATTACGTCGTGCATGCCCACCAAAATCATCATGATTATCTAACAATAATATCCGTGCTTTTTTTCCAAACTGTTTTTGATAAAAATAAGCAGCGGATAATCCACTGATACCCGCTCCAACTATAATTAAGTCATACTCTTCTTTTAATTGAGTAGGCTTACCAAAGTCTTTTTTTCCAGCCCACGCAATGGAATGAGCTGCATCATACGAACCTGGTTGACTACCTCGCATACCTGTTTTTAATGGAGGATAATCTTTCAATTCACCAGCAATAGCCGTATTTGTAAAACCAAACTGGGCCAGTGGTGCTGCAGCCGTACTGATCAGCACACCATTAAGAAAATCCCTACGTGTTATAGACATGACGAGACCTCATGACAGTTATAATTTTCAGTAAAAACACAAAGTCAAATTGATTAAATAATATAAAACGTCGGTAAGTCCATTTATAGCCCTGGTAGCCCAGAAATTGGGGCTCGACACTGCTCCGTAGAATGAGCACATTTCACCCGCGTCCAATACCTTATCATTGAGCGTTGTAATCGTAACTCATATTTGGGGATAGAGAACAGTTTAGCTTGTACACTCTCTGTCGGATAAATTGTCTGATCATTAACAACAGCTTTATCAACTAATGATGTCGAAGCAGGTACATTATTAGCGTACCAAACATAGTTAGTGATTTTGGCAATTACCTCAGGCTCCATTAAATAGTTTAAAAAAGCATGGGCAAGTTCAAGGTTAGCTGTATCACTGGGTATAGCGACCGCATCTATCCAACGAGAAGTACCCTCTTCTGGAAGAATATACTGCAATTCAAAGTCTTTTTTAGCTTTTTTGGCTTGGGAAATAGCTTGAAGAATATCACCAGAATAGCCTATAGCAACACAAACCTCGCCCTCTTGTAAACGCTCCATATAACTTTCAGAGTCAAAGTAAGTAATACCTGATGCTAACCCCCTTAAGTATTTCGAGGCATACACAATATCAGAACGCTTCTGGCTATCGCCATGCCGACCAAGATAATTTAAAACCAGAGGAAAAATCTCAATTTCACTATCTAAATAAGAAATACCACAAGAGGCTAGCTTAGTTGCATACTCTGGATTAAAGACCAAATCCCAAGACAGTGGAACTGTATCAACATTAAGGGCTTTCTTTACTTGCTGGATATTAACACCAAGACCAACTGTTCCCCACAGATAAGGGTGCACATAACTATTAGTCGAATCGTATTTTTTCAGATCTAATAGTGCTGTTTTAGAAAGATTTTTAATATTAGGTAGTTGTGTATTATCAAGCTTATATAAAACATTCCGTTCAATCAAAGCTGGTATATAATCAACGGGAGGGAATATTATATCATATAATCCACCAGGATTTTTGACTAAAAATTTTTGCCTAAAGCCATCAATATCATCAAAAGTGTCGTACTCTATATCAACATTGTATCTATCAGCAAAATCATTGAGCACTGACTTATCAATGTAAGCAACCCAATTTAAAATTCGAAATGTTTTTGCAACTGCTACTTCCGATAAAATCAGAATAATCAAAGCAAGAAAATACTGCATAAAAAATACTACTGATATCAACCATTACAATAATGTTCAACATGCTAACATAAAAGAAAACAGGGCGCACTCATCCTCATACCCAACCACTATTGTTCACATATCATACTATTATTGATCTAGTACACACTACTTATCCAACCTTGTTTTTAGCATAATAAAACCACATAGAAAGACCATTCAGAATTAAATTTAGCTATAAAATTGGTATTAAAATGGAGTAGCTAAAGCATTCTATTTCTTTGAGTAGCTTCCCTTTACAAAAAAATCAATAATTCTTTTTTAATTAGAAAATAATTAAAAATAATCGCTCAAGCGATTAAATAACCCCAACACGGCTGCTAGCTAACTTTACTTTTTAATATAAACGCTCTTTAAAAAACATTATATAGTGCATAACCGACTTTCATAATCCACAAAAAAATCACCCACTCAAAAACTTGTATACATTTCTTAATAAAGGAACGCATTTAAATAAACATGGTTTTGTGAACCAATTAACTCTTTGTTTATGCACTTTTTATAGTATAATTTATCCGACAAAGCTTATGTCTTTAACTCAAGCTAGGAAAGCAAACAAAACACTCTGACTTTTCGTGCCAACTGTTTTAGTTACAACAAGACACAGCACAAAAGCAATGAAAACTTTGCAGTCTATGTCGTGTTTTGTAGTAACGGGATAAATTGGGAATATCAACGAAAATGAAACTTTTCGTGAACGTTCCTTAGTTGCTTAATATTATTTTAGGTTAGCAGTATGGGATCTACCGATATTACTCCTGAACAGGTTATTGAAACGGGTGAACAGCTTGAGCATGCAGGCATGCTAGTGACAGGCTTTGCATTACGCAAAAACCTCAAAGCAGGTGATCCAAAAGCCTTGATGGAAATATGGAAACGCCATATAACAGATAGAAAGATAATTGACCCAAATCTAACCAATGAATTTGTAGCAGCTATTTCAACCAGTCTTGAGCAACAGTTGCAGAAGCTAGAAGCTAACTTCCACCGTAGTTATCAAACAATTAGCCAGGACGCAACTTCCGCTATTGAAGAGTTAGAAGTTGAATTAGAATTAGCTAATACTCAAATAGAGCAACTCAAACATCAGTTAAACCAAACAGAACAACAAGCACAAATCAGCTTAGATGAGTTTTCTAGTTTAAGCACCGAAAACACCGCACTGATTGAGAGACAGCAGCAGCTCAACCAACAACTGTCCCTTACTGAACAACAAACGAACAACTTAAGGTCTGAGCTTAAACAGGCAAATAGCTTTATAGACCACTTAAAATCTGACAAAACAATGCTGTGCCAGCAATCTCAGCAGGCAGATAAAGAATTAAATGAACTGTATAGCCAACTACATCAAGAGCAACAGAAATCCATTACTTTAGAGCATTCTAAAGTGTCACTGCAAAAACAGTTAAATGATCTAAAACAACAGCTTGAAAGCACCCAGCAACAAACAGAAGCAAACAGCCAATCCACAGGCCAATACCAAGATAAAATTCAACAGTTACAAGTTGAGTGTGCTGAATTAAAAGCACATAACACAGAACTAAAAAGCCAACTATCCACCTCCCTTGCCCAGCAAGACAAACTGTTATCCCATAACCAGGAACTTGAAAAACAAGTGATTGCACTGGTCAATAAATATCGAATTTTATTAAAACAATAAATAACAGCCTCTTGAAAGTGGAACGTTACCAAAAGCTGGATGAGTTTTTTAATAGAGGCCTTAATGTTAAGGCTTCTTTACTTTTTTAGTAGCTATTTCGACCTTACTTCGTATGCCATCAATTGCTTTCAGTCAGTGCCGCCTGAACTTCTTTGTCACTTAAAATTTCGGCCAACTGATCACGATATGCTTGCAATACTTTATTTTGTGGTGAATCTCCTGCTTCCTCTTCTATAACATCACGTCCAGCAAAGTTTTTTTCCAAAGTTTTGCCTTGCTCATATTGATAAACATAGACATTAGAGTCTGTATCAAAATTAAATGAGGATACCCAATTTAGGTTAATACTGAAATACCATTCATTTAATAGCAACACAAATAATTTATTGGCTTGATCTTTTGAAAGTAAACTCTTTGCTTCAGCAGCGCTAGGCACACTATTAAGCGCTATTGCTTGTGAAGCCCAACCTTTATTATTTAATCCAGTAACTACACGATGAGCTAAAAACTCAGATAAATTACGTTCTTTATCTTCTTTTTCTGTAGCCAACACCTGCTTTACATGCCAGTCAACAGGAATACCAAAGGATGCATGAGCTAACCCCACAAAATCTTTTGGCTTTCCTTTTTTTACTCGTTTTCTTTCATCTACTACAGCAATAAGTACTTTATCTTTGGTTACATACTCAACTGAAGGGGCCTGTTCATTAAGGGGAATTGGAGTTACACAGCCAGACAAAATTGATAATGCTAAAGCAACAAAAGCCAACCTATACATCAATATACCTCGTTGGATAAATAAAAAGCGGCACGAAATGCAATATAAGCTCAACAGGCAAACACAGCATTTTACGAGGCGCGGATGTTAATACATATTAAATACCAACTCTACCCCTTGTTCTTACTTAGTTCTGAACAATTAACGTACAACCAACATAGGTTATCGCTAATATTTCTTACCCGCCTGAGGATGCTCTATATTATCAAGGTTGACCAAATCCCATGGCTGACCTGCATTACGATAGATGCGTTTATTTTGATTAGGGTAATCAGCCACATCATGATTTAAACGCTGCCCAGCAACAATGCATTTAAGCAAGAGACTACCTGTGTTTTTCAAGGTATGAGCGAGGCCATCAGCTCTATAGCCTATAAAATCCCCTGCACTGACTTTAGTAGATTCACTCCCAATAACGGCTAATGCCTCTCCTTCGAGAATATACACACATTCTTCTTCAAACTTATGAGCATGAAGCTCTGTGCTCTCAGCACCAGGAGGCACTTCAATAAGATGAAAACCAAGCCCGGTTAATCCCGTTAAATCTCCTAATGATTTATTAATGCGCTTGGCATTGGTATTTAAGAAATGGGTTTTATTTAACCCTTCCATATTATCAATTTCTGTTTTTTTTATTATATATTTATCCATTTCATTACCTTAATTTAAAATTTTGCAATATAAGCTTCAACTAACTGACGCTTTTTCACCCAATCCTTCCCTCAAAAAATACCCTACTCATCAGTTAGCTTCTATAAGCACTCACCTAGCTTGATAGTACAACAAAACATCAAAACAAGACTCACATACCAACTACAGTTAACTTTTCTAAAAAAAACTAATTAATTGCACAAGTTTAATTAAGTACGTCGGGTTACTATTTGCAAACACCAAAGATAACTAGAACGGGAACTATGACGTATACGACAAGCGTAGGTGGCCTATCCACACACCTGATCAACAATCAACCACCATCAGTTTTGAAAGCTACTGACGGCAATCGAACGCTATCTCCATTGGGCTGTTCTATATCGCTGCTTGATGCGGGTAATAATACCTTTCGCAAATCTGTTTTTAGACTAAACCTCCACAAACAAAGCCCCGAACTTAAAAGTCTAAAAAAAGAAATAAAACTTACTCAAACAAGCCAAAACCCCAAACAATTGCAACAACTTGAACAAGCGCTTGAGCTTTGGATAAAAAAACAGCCCAAAGAAGTAAAACAAAGAGGCAAATTAATTCCACAACTAAAAACTGCTATTAAAGAGCAAAAACAATTATCAGACCCAAACTATCAAGCTTTTGAGAAAAAAAGAAGAGATGAAATACAAACAGAACTAACCAGCTTAGTGCAAAAAAAACAGTTTAATAAGCAACTTGAAGAAATAACAAAAGAGCTTCTTGAGTTACAGCTAGGACTTAAATTTAATAACCGACCAAGATGTAATGCAGACATTCGTGAAGCTATCGTTAATGCTTTCTCACCCCAAGCAGAAAGTTATATTCTACATAGGTACCCAGAATTTAAAGATGATGGTCCTATTAACATTGGTAAACTAATGGACTCCATTGATTCACTGGGCACTTTGGTTAACCCCGGTGTGGTTACAGCACAAAAAAGCAATGCAAAACAGATAACCCCTTTCCAGCAAAACCTGTTTCTTGGTAACAGAACGTTTGGCAAAGTGGGTATTTGTGCCGCCCTTTCAGCAAAATGGCTGACTACTCAACATGCCAACATCAATTTCTATGAAGATATCGGCTTTAATGATGGCATCAAGGCTGATGGTCACACCGACGGCCACGAGGAAGTAATGAATTTAGCCATTCGTTACTATGGCGGGCACTCTGGAAATAAAAACACCGATGCACATTGGTCTGCTGATGTACCTCATGGTTTTTATGCGTTAATGGATTATTTTAAAAATTATCAATTATCGATGGATATTCAAAAATCAGATACCACCAAGGGAGCTGATTTAAGTGCTATTAGTAAGCCTGGATTATATTATCTTGGTATTCACAGTGGTAAAGGTGGCGGACATGGCCTGGCCGTTAAAGTGTCAGCCACTGCTCAAAATAAAACAACAGGATACACACTGTTTGATCCAAACTATGGGGAATTCCATTTTAACAATGAGCAACATTTTAAACAGTTTACTTACTCGCTTATTAACCAACTATACCCTGAGCTAAAACATAGCACGTTAGTCGTTGGCCTAAAATAACAAGCCATAGAAGCGCTTACTTATAAAAAAGCGAGTGGATAACAGCTTCACTCGCTTTAAGTAGCACATCAAGATCGCTCAAAATCAAACGCAATAACATCAGCAATTTCTTGGGTGCCTGCCAATAGCATTAATAACCGATCAACACCAATCGCCACACCTGCACAATCAGGTAGTCCTTCAGCTAATGCAGTTAATAAATGCTCATCATGTGGGTTTTGCGGATAACCTAATTCTTTACGCTTATTTTGATCGTGCTTAAATCGCTTGGCCTGTTCAATACCATCAACTAATTCATGATAACCATTAGCCAGTTCAACTCCGTTAATAAATAGCTCAAAGCGACTAGCCACTTGCTGGTTATCAACATCAGTATCTACTCTCGCTAATGCAGCCATAGAGGCTGGAAAGTCATATACATAGACACCTGCCAGCTTATTTTCTGCTGCCCAGCCCAAACTAGGCTCAATATAGTGGGTAAATAATAAATCCAATAACGAGTTTCTTTCTAGGCCAACTAAATGATCATCAATTTTTTCATGGACAATTTTTTCTAATTTTTGTGTTGCTGTCCGATGGGGATTAATCCCTAAATGTTCTTCAAATACTTGCTGGTAAGACACTCTTCTTAGTTCGGTAAAATCAACAATTGATGACAACAGTTTGGTCATATCATCCATTAACTGGTGGTGATCTAAACCAATTCGATACCACTCCAGCATAGTAAACTCTGGGTTATGCTTACCACCAGCCTCACCATTTCGAAATACATGACAAATTTGATATATATCTTCATGAAACGCAGCCAGCACTCGCTTCATATGAAACTCAGGCGATGTATGCAAGTAAAGCGTTTTTCCATCAGGCTCACCAATAGGCTTAAAATGCGTAACAAAGCTATCTAAGTGAATATCCGTGACCGATGCCTGTGACAATATTGGTGTTTCCACCTCTATGACTTTCTCATTAGCAAAGTAATCTCTAACCCCCTTGAGGATATCTGCTCTTAATTTGATATTGGCTAATGGGGCAGAAGGTTGCCAAAATTGTTGGGTCATGGGATTTCTCTGTGGAGATGGGGCGCTACAAAGTTTGGCAGCAAGCACCCATCCTTGGGTTACGTATTAAAATGAGAAGCTACTTAGTGGCACGGCTAACGTATTCGCCAGTACGTGTATCGATTTTCAGTACATCACCTTCATTCACAAACAAAGGTACTTTTACAACCGCACCCGTGCTCAATGTTGCAGGCTTAGTTCCACCCTGAGCTGTATCACCTTTTAAACCTGGGTCAGTTTGGGCAACTTCTAAAATAACAAAGTTCGGGGGCGTAACAGAAATAGGGCTGCCGTTGTACAATGTAATGGTGTACACGTCTTGCTCTTTTAGCCAATTAACCGTATCACCTACCGCTTTAGTATCAGCAGCGTACTGCTCATAAGAGCCATCAGTCATCATGAAGTGATAAAATTCGCCATCAGAGTACAGGTACTCCATATCCACATCAATAACGTCAGCCCCTTCCAGACTTTCTCCAGATTTGAAGGTTCTTTCCCATACCCGACCAGTGTTTAGGTTACGCAACTTAACTCGGTTAAAAGCTTGGCCTTTGCCAGGCTTAACAAATTCGTTCTCTAATATCGAGCAAGGCTCTCCGTCCAGTAATACTTTGAGACCTGAACGAAATTCATTGGTAGAATAGCTTGCCATTTTTCCTCACCACAAGTTTTAGTAAGCACCTATGATAACTCGAACCGCTGCCAGTGTAGATACCCATTTTACAAGTAGTCGCTGGCAACAGATTTTGTCCAGTGTTGTCACTAATGCCGATGAATTATTTAATTTATTACGCTTAAACCCAGCTGAAGCGCCGCCACATATTGAAGCAACTCAACAGTTCCCCTTACGAGTACCTTTGCCCTTTATTAATAGAATAGAGCCTGGCAACTGGGATGACCCATTACTACTACAGGTGTTGCCCACTGCACAAGAGCTTGCCCCCCAGCCTGGCTTTACTACCGATCCATTAGGCGAACAAGATAAAAATGTGGCTAAAGGAATTATCCACAAATATCAGGGCCGCCTGTTGCTTATTGTTGGCACCAGCTGCGCTGTTAACTGCCGTTACTGTTTTCGACGCCATTTCCCGTATGAGGACAACCGTCCGAATACTCAACAGTGGCAATCTGCGCTGGAGTATATCACTAACGATAATAGTATCAGCGAAGTAATCTTCAGTGGCGGTGATCCACTTGCCGTTAATGATAAACGGCTGGCGTGGTTAGTTGAGTCCATTGCAGATATCCCTCACGTCAAACGGCTACGAATCCACAGCCGATTACCCATTATGATTCCCCAACGGATTACTGATGAAATGATTCGCTGGTTTACAGGTACCCGACTTCAGCCTGTGATGGTGATTCACTGCAATCACCCAAACGAAATCGATCAAGATGTTAGAGCAGCTTTACAAAAATTAAAGCAGCATAATGTCACTCTGCTTAATCAAGCGGTTTTACTCAAAGGTATTAATGACCAGCTGGAAACTCAAATACAACTCAGTGAAACCTTATTCCAGCAAGGTGTGCTTCCCTACTATCTGTTTCTCTTAGATCGGGTATCAGGTGCAGCCCACTTTGAGTTGTCAGAGCTTACAGCTAAGCAGCTAGTGGGTAATATGCTTAAACAATGCCCAGGTTATCTAGTGCCCAAGCTTGCTAGAGAACAGGCAGGCGCACCAACTAAACTGCCTATTTTACCCGCCTTATAATCTCAACAGTCACACCTTTATTCAATATCGCACTCTATTTGTAAATATTTACTTATTTGTAGGGTGCAGATACAACCTGCTGTTTGTCATAAAAATTCAACACTAAGTAAACGCTCACGACAGAGCACTTTAACTATTAGCCTTTAACTGCCAATTATGATTATTAGCTAATCATTGTCGATAATTTAATCTTAATTTTATTCAGGGCTCCCAGCGAATGTGGTCTATATAAATAGTAATAACAACGACAAATATAATACCGGCTGCTTTGCGTCCATGAATGGAATCACCTCTCCAGCACTAAAAGTGCCTAAACAAGTACGCACCATGCTGTCTTTCGCACCCATTAATGTGCGAAAAATAGAGGCTTGGCTTAATGACCTACCAAGGGCCAACCTAGGGATGATGTCCAAACAACTTTATCATGCAGCGGTAGAGTTAAACCAATTGAAAGTAGCCCCAGAAACCCGGCAAGAGATGATGGAGAGTATTCGCCCTTCCATCTACTATGTTTGTCACCAACTCAGCCAACATTTTTTAGGTCAGGTTATTGTTCTCAGCCCCCAACAACGTAAAGTCGCAAACTTAGCACTTACCTTATTGTATCACTTAGGTACCGGTTACAAACATGTTGTACTTAATTTGTATACCAGCAGCAAACCACAAGAACAGTCTTTATTAGCTAATGCCATTCATCGTGCTATCTCCGACATAAGCCACAACTTATTACAGGCGCTGCAACTGTTTGCACCAATTCCTCAGAGCATTTGGCTAGAGCTGAACCAACTCTATTTGCTGGCTGAGCAGAAGAAAATACTTAACCATCAACTGGATGATCCACAAAATACTTATCAACACGCAATTTCTATTGCAGATTGTTACAAACGGGTCATCATGCTTAGTTGCAGCAGACCAAATCAAGTGCGTCAGCAAAGCCTGCACCAAATATTTCATAGTTTAGAATTATGGGGAAATATTATTGAAATAGCGCCAGCCAGCAGCCACCATGGTGAGTTTATCATTGCCCTTGACCATGATATTGGCCCCAAACATACGGCACTTGCTAATGAGTCAAACAATGATAACCAACGGGTAATTAACCCAGCTGAATTACGCAATAAATTGAAAGAATTTGTTAATACTCCCGCAGGGCAGCGGGAAACCCTATCCCTGACGGTGCCAGAAGGGCTCACTGATGACTTAATTAACCACTTAGTAAAAGCCTGGGGGCCTTTACAAAACCGGGCATTTAAGCGCGCTAGTAGCTCTGGTAAGCTAACCATAACTGTTGGCTTAAGTGCCACACACTACTACTATACTGGCGAGCATGAATTTAAAGAGTGGCTTCATGGCCCAGATATTCCAGCTCCTCAACAGCCTGATAACAAAACAGCTGATACCTGGTCTTCTAGCTTTGGGGCAGCAGCCAATCCTCAACGAATAGCAGGTAACCAAAACACGACAGCCAGCCAACAAGCTGACAGCCAAGCTAAGAAGCCTTACCCGGTATTTACTACTCACTTAATTAATAGCAGCCCCGGTGGTTATTGTGTGAACTGGCAGGGCAATTTGCCTAACCAATTACAAACAGGTGAGCTAGTCGGTTTGCATGAAAACAATAGCGATAACTGGAGTTTAGCTGTTATCCGCTGGATAAAATTGCATTCTGATCAACAAGCACAGTTAGGCATCGAATTGCTAACGCCTAATGCTAAGCCCTGTGCAATTGCCTTGCTAAAAAAAACCGATGATGACAGCCAGTTTATGCGAGCATTTTTTATTCCTCCGATTAAGGCTCTGTCTCAACCAGCTAGCTTGATTACGCCTAAAGTACCTTTTCAGGTTGGTCATAAAGTCAAACTCAGCGAAGGTGGAGAAATCTACAAAGGTCAGCTCGTTCAGCAAATTACCAGTACTGGGAGTTTTTCAATGTTTGAATTTCACGGGCAAGACACACCGAAAGAAGGCCAAAAACAAACCAGTAGCAAAGACGACAGTAGTGATGAAGATTTTAGTAGCTTATGGGAAATGCTATAAGTGGCCATATAAAATTGGGGACTGTTATCTGCCAACCGCTGCCAAGTGACCTATCCTATAGTGATGCTTGGATAAAAAAACATAACATTAAGTCATTTAACATTTAATCTGTGATGAGTATTATGTTAATTTCACTAAGTTGTCACAAACAAATTTTACCTCACACAGATATAAGATTGACGAAGTCAGTTAAACCATTAATGACGTATAACCCGGCAGGTTGGCGCTTTATTGCCAAGTACCAGCCTTGAAGTATACCTTTAACTTAAAGCAATTATGCAGAACGACAGTAATACAATTCGCTTATTGATCGTCGAAGCCTCTCAAAATGAGGCCGAGCAGATGGTTAGTCTATTTCGCAATGCTGGTCAGGCCACTCGGGCTCACCGGGTTACTTCTGTTGATGATTTAGAAGAAACAACCCAAGCCCAAACCTGGGATCTGTTACTAGCGTGCCATGCTATGGATGAAATAAATGCTGATACTGCCAATGAAACTATTAGCCGGTTAAATAAAGATATCCCTATTATTTTAATGGCAGACGAGTACAACAGTGAGTCCTATACCAATGCATTAAAAACTGGTTTTAAGGATGTTGTGCTGTATAACGAAGAAGAACGTCTAGTGCTGGTCGCCAATCGGGAACTACAAAATTTACAAGATCGCCGCCAACGCCGTATTGCCGAAGTAAATTTACGAGAAACGGAAAAACGCTGCCAGCTATTACTTAATAGCTCTATGGACGCGATTGCCTACGTCCATGAAGGCATGCATATCTATGCCAACCAATCCTATGTTGATCTATTCGGTTATCCCGATGCAGATGACCTGGCTGGCGTTCCTATTATTGATATGGTTGCCTCAGAAGATTTAGACGCATTTAAACGCTTTCTAAAAAACTATCAGTCGACTGAAAATGCCTCCGATGAAGAGCTGGCATGCCATGGTATCAAAGACAATGGTGAAAAGTTCAAAGCCAAAATGAGCTTCTCACCCGCCTCTTACGATGGTGAACCTTGTACTCAAATTGTTATCCGAGTTGACCAAGGCAATGCTGAGCTTGAAGAAAAACTGAAAGAAATTAGTACCCAAGATTTATTAACAGGTCTATTCAACCAACAGTATTTTTCTGAGCAGTTAGATAAAGCTATTGATAAAGCGGTTGGTGGCAAAGGTAACGGTGCCGTATTTTATATCACACTGGACAGCTTCGATAAAATTAGAACTGAAATGGGGATATCTGATGCCGACTTAGTGTTAGCCGACCTAGGCACACTATTAAAAGAATACATCCCCGCTCCCAGTATTTTAGCCCGCTCTGGTGATGACTTATTTTTGGCCCTAATCCCTACAGATAATCAAACAGAACTATCAGAGCTAGCTGCCAAAGTAAATAAAAGCGTTGAAGAACACCTTTCTGAAGTAGGTGGCAAAACAGCACAAACCGCCTGTAGTATTGGTATTACGATTATCAACGAAACTACCGCTAAAGCGAAAGATATTTTAGCTCGTGCCCAACGAGCACGTGAAAAAGTGTTAGATAAAGGCGGCAACAACTATCACTTCCATACAGCAAAAGACGACTTAGAAGAACAAGCCATTGAAGGCAATGTCGTTGCAATGATTCAAAAAGCATTGCAAGACAACTCTTTCAAATTATTGTTCCAGCCAGTCATTAGTCTTCGAGGCGACAGCGAAGAGCACTATGAGGTACTGCTAAGGTTAATCAACCCCAATGGCGAAGAAGTGCCCCCTAAAGACTTTTTATCTGCAGCAGAAAAGTCACAAATGGCAACTAAAATTGATCGCTGGGTAATTTTGCAATCAGTCAAGCTGTTAGCCTCTCACCGCGCTAAAGGTCATAAAACCAGGCTATTTATCCACTTAAGCGCTTCCTCTATTCAGGATAAAACCCTATTACCCTGGGTGAGCGTGGCACTAAAAGCAGCAAGATTGCCGGGCGACTCAATTATCTTCCAATTAACTGAAGAAGATGCCACGACTTATTTAAAGCAGGCTAAAGAACTAACCAAAGCCATTGACGAGCTTCGCTGCAAAGTATCACTTACCCACTTTGGTTGTGCCATTAACCCATTTACCACCTTAAAACATTTAACCGTTCATTATGTAAAAGTCGATGGTAGCTTCTCTGGTGATATCGGTAACCCAGAAACCCAAGAAAATTTAAAAACCATGATCAGCTCATTACAAGGACAAGGCAAACTCACTATAGTGCCCATGGTAGAAAACGCCACCATGCTAGCAACCTTGTGGCAGGCTGGGGTTAATTATATTCAGGGTTATTATTTACAAGGCCCCACCGCCGAAATGGATTATGATTTTACGAGTGATGATGATGAGTAATCATTTCAGCACACTGTAAAAACCTTACCAAAAGCCCAGTTTATCTGGGCTTTTTTTAGTTTTCATCCTATTCTAATAAGCTATTAAGAAAATAATTTCCCTATATAAAACAATATTCATATAGCAAAAAAATCAAGGGGGTTTTTAACATTTCTTATATTCTAGATTACTCTATTTTATAATACCTACATTTTATCAGTTACATATGACCAACTTATCCTTCACAATCAAACAACTACTAGTCTGTTTAATAGCAACCACAAGCATATGCGTTAATGCACAATGCAAAAAAAATAACTTTATCATTGGCTGGGATCCATATGAGCCTTACGGTGTGGTAAATGAAAACGGTAAGCTAATTGGGCTGGATATTACATTAATCAAGTCTGTTTTTGATATTGCAAAGTGTAACTATGAAATTGTTGTCATGGCATGGAAACGATCATTGAATGAAATTAAACTTGGTAGAATAGATATTCTTCTTACCGCATCAAAAACAAAGGAGCGAGAAAAATTTGTTTACTTTTCTCCTCCTTATAGAAATGAAGAAATGCGAATAATGATTAGAAAAGGAGAAGAAGATAAATGGGAGCTAAATAGTCTTGAAGACATCATCACCAGAAAAATGAAAATTTCAGCCACTCTTGGCTCTTGGTTTGGAGAAGAGTTCGACAAGCTAGTCAAACATAATGAAGAATTTAAATCACTTGTCACAAGAACACGAACAACCGATCAAGGCATAAAAATGGTTGTTACAAATAGAACTGATGGGGTGATTCAGGATGTTATTGCAATTAATGCTAAAGCTATCCAACATGGCATTAGAGATAAATTTTCTGTACATCCCTATATTGTTGAGTCAGGGCCAGTGCATTTTATGTTTAGTAAAAAATCAGTAAACATTGAAGATGTTGAGTTAATCAGCCAATCGCTAGAAAACTTCAAAAAAACCACAAAATATAAAGAGCTATATAAATTTAATTAAAATCATATAGCTATACTTCTATATTTTATCAATTATTACTTCTATTAAATCCCCTGCACTTCTCCATACCAATAGCTCAAACTACTTTATTATTTATATGAGCTATCCAAGTAGTCAATTAAGCACTTCAAAGACTCTAATTTATTTAATAAACATATTATGCGACAATAACGACCTTTGCTGTCACTAATAACACTTTTATGTAGTAATACAATGAAAAATACGATCTCATACTTAGCATTTGTATCCTCACTTGTCGCAGGTTGTACCTATACCAATTATTCATTAGACACAGCTAAACAAGCTAAGGTAGGCTGGCAATATGCTTACTCCTCTCCTACCATCACATATGTTAAACAAGCCAGCTTACAAAATAACAGGCTACTATCATTGTGTTTTGCCGCTAAAGAAAATGACAACCATTCTCAACGAGAGTTTACCTATACAATTGATTTAGCTGAGTCCAATATAGAAAACAATAACAGTGTAAAAAGCGATATATTCACTATTCATGAAATGGACAACCTAAAGTTTTCTGAAGGCTGTAAAAATACAGTCAGTGATGAGAATAAGCTCCCTGTTTTAGAAGCAGAACCTCAAATGCTAAAACTACTTTCCAAGAATATCGATAAAACAACACTTTATCTCATTAAGAAAAAAAATCCTCGGCTTAACTACCTAGCATTAAGTTCCCCCAACCCAGTTATTAATAACTATAAAACTATTTTATTTAAAATCAAAAAACTAAGAAAAATTAACGGTATTTCTATAGACAAAGAAATTTTGTGGTACGCAGCTGTTCCGTTTGCTGCTATTGCTGATACGGCTACGGCACTAGGGTATGTAGTCATGGGTATCTGTTCTAACACAGACTCGACAACGGAAGACGATCCTAGATTTGATCGCCATAATCCTTGCTTAGGTGGTTTTTAGCAATCATCCATTGTGCGCCTTTGAGAGATACTTATTTGAGACGAGTTCAAAGGCACATATAGAGATTCTACTTAAACTAGCTCAACTGCTGTATATCATGCTCAGTTAAGCCTAATAAATACAAAATGGCATCTAACCCTAAATAAGAAATAGCATGTTTAGCT
The DNA here is from genome assembly GCF_011009015.1 of Spartinivicinus ruber. NCBI lineage: Bacteria > Pseudomonadati > Pseudomonadota > Gammaproteobacteria > Oceanospirillales > Zooshikellaceae > Spartinivicinus > Spartinivicinus ruber. The sequence continues at coordinate 776,062 of NZ_CP048878.1, read as the reverse complement.
GAGGCTTTAACTAAAGGCTTCGCCTGAAAGGCCACTCCCATGCCTGCAATCCCTAACATAGGTAAATCATTGGCACCATCTCCCACAGCAATGACTTGCTCTAGACCAACACCTTCCTGTTTAGCCAATATTTTTAATAATTCCGCTTTGCGTTGGCCGTCCACTATTGTGCCTTTTACTTCTCCAGTAACTTTACCATCAACAATATCCAGTTGATTAGCATGTACATAATCTATCCCCAAATGCTGTTGTAAGTATTCAGCAAAGTAAGTAAAACCACCGGATAAAATAGCAGTTTTAAAACCCAATCGCTTCAAGGTTCTGATCAATTTTTCAGCACCAGGAGTAATGGGCAATCGCTGTGCTATTTCACTTAGCACTGCCTCATCAAGTCCTTTCAACAACGCCATTCGTCGTCTAAAACTTTCATTAAAATCCAGCTCCCCTTGCATTGCTTGCTCTGTGATTGCAGCAACTTGCTCTCCTATACCCGCTGCCTTTGCCAATTCATCAATCACTTCAGTCTGAATGAGGGTTGAGTCCATATCAAAAGCAATTAAACGGTGACAGCGACGAAAAATCGAGTCTTCTTGAATTGCAAGGTCAACCCCCTGTTCACTACTGATATGCAATAACTGCTGACGAAACTTAACCAAGTCATCAGGCTTACCTCTTAGTCTAAGCTCAAAACAAGTCACTTGATCAGTATTATCACTTTTAACTGGCTGACGCTGTGATAACCGTTTCATATGACTTATTGCCAGACCATGCTGGTTAACTTCTGCTATTACATCAGACAGCGCTTTGGTGTTAATTTCTGGTGCTAAGAGAGTGACCTGATAATGTTCAGGTGTTTTGTCTTGCAGCCAGGCCTGGTACTCCTGTTCACTCAATTCACGATAGCTTATATGTGCTTGCCATACTTCTTCAATAGGCTGCAAGCGCTCAACAAGTTCATCTTCCGTAAAAGCAGGCGGCAATTGTAGTAACAGCGTCAGGGCAACTTGATCTTGAATTTGCATTTGCCCCAGATCCAGCACTTTAATAGCGTCATCAGCCAGCTGTTGAGTTAAGCTAGGCAAAATATCCACCTTGTTTTCGCCTGCTACTGTTAATATCAATAGATTCGCCATGCCAAAGCCTTCAACAAAAGTAAATACTCATCATCCTCAAGAAAATCCATTTTAACTGTTATTTGCTTACTAATCTATTATAACCCATCCTTCACTATCCAAAGCCTAATAATGCATAGACAATACCTCATGTGCCAGCCGAAGATTGCCAATTTTATTAATAATACATATACTGCTTTATTTTTATCAGCCCGCTACCTTAATTATACGGATGTAAATCATGCAACAAACAGTATTAGGACTTGCAATCTTTGTTAGCGTTGCTACTGCTCAACCAATCCAAGAAACTCAAGCAAACTATATTGACCAAGAGGTTAAAATACCAGACAAGCTTGTTACAATTAAACATAATAATGGCCAAACAACTATCCAGCTATTTCAAGAGCATGGCAGTGGTGCTTATTATGACTTTACTACACAAAGCTTATATACTGTCAGCGACCGTGGTCCAAATATCAAATGCAAATATACTAGGGCTTTTTTTGGTACAGCGAGTTTTTGCTCCAAAGGGCGTGTTATTCTAAATCCTGAGTTTCAACCGGCTATTTTTCAATGGAAATATAATAGCGCACAAAATAAATTCAAGTTAACAAAAAAAATTTCCATCACAACCCAATATGGCACCCATGCTTTAGGTTTGCCATTACCAAGTTCCAAGCCACACAAGTTAATCGATATTAAACGCCGTCCTATTCCAATATCCACCAAAGGAATTGACCCAGAGTCTATTGTTAAACTACATGATGGTAGCTTTTATATCTCCGACGAGTATGGCCCCTCATTACTCCACCTTAATAAAAATGGCCGAATTCTAACCCGCTATGTACCTTCTGGCGCCACCAATTTTATTGAGGATGAAGAAATACCCGTCGTAGGTTTACTACCGAGCATTCTACATAAACATAAATCAGGACGAGGCATCGCAGGTATTGCAATCAGCCCAAACAATAGATGGCTATTTTTCATCCAGCAAAGCCCCTTAGCCAACCCAAATAAAAAAACCTATGAACAATCTCGCTGGGTAAGACTGTTTAAAGCACGGTTAAATAAGAATGGTTCAATCCAACAAGTAGTCAACGAATATATCTATCCATTGGATATTCCTGCCACCTTTATGAGTAAAGATAAAACTCAGGGGGACTTTAGTATTGAACAAGATGACGTAAAAGCTAGTGATTTAACAGCCTTAAGTAATGATACTTTATTAGTATTAGAACGTATTTATATCACGACGAAAATTTATCGGATTGACCTAAACCAAGCAACTGACATTTTAAATACTCAATGGGATGATGTAACCCAAACCCCAAGCTTAGAACAACTAGACTATTTAAATAGCTTTAACCTTAATCCAGCTCCAAAAAACCTGGTGTGGAGCACCCTTAATACTCCTAACACACAATACCCTGGGAAAATTGAGGGAATGGCGCTTATTAACAAAAATCGTTTGTTGTTAACGAATGATAATGACTCAGGTGTTTATGGCTCTCACACCCACTTTTTTTCAGTGGATGCGCCTCTTTGGAAGTAATTATGAGGCAGTGTGCAAGGTACTTTGATTTCGCCCACCTTCTTTAGACTTATAAAGTGCTTGGTCTGCTGCTTCAATCCACTCTTTAATACTTGTTATCTTTCCATTAATTTCAGCTAACCCCAGGCTAATCGTAAACTGAATGGATTGATTATGGTGGGTAACGGGTGTTTCACTAATGTCTTGACGTAATCTCTCGGCAAAATTCAGCCCATCTTCAGCTTTGGTGTTTATTAAAATAACGCCATACTCCTCCCCGCCATAACGTCCACTGATATCCGATGCTCGCTGATTTTTTCTCAGTAAATCAGCTACTGTTTTTATTACCTCATCACCTGCCTGATGCCCATAGGTATCATTTACCTTTTTAAAATGGTCAATATCAAACATTACTAGAGTAGACGGCTCCTTAGTGCGTAAATAGCGATTAAATTCTCTAACCAAGCATTCCTCCCAAAAGCCCCGATTGAATAATCCTGTCAGTCGGTCTGTTCGACTCATTATTTCTAACTGGGTATTGGCCTGTTCCATGCCTTTTTTATTAACAGCGATATCAGTCACATCATAAATTAGAATACAAATATGATTAACCGTGCCATCTGCTGACATTAATGGATTGATTGTCAGGTTTTGGTACATATATTCTTCAGTACCAGTAATCGGCCTAAAATTTTTAAAACGAAAGATAAACGGACGTTGTTCCCATGTGGAAAAAGTTTTATTTTTTAATAAAAATACTGATTCTGTTTTACGTAAAAACCAATCTTTAGGGATTTCACCAAACAAGTCAAATACATTTTCTCCCCTTACTTCCAGTGCATTTTTACCACTATGATTCTCCATAAAGCTGTTCCAAATTTGGATTTTATAGTCCCTATCAACCACGACTAATCCTACTTCAATATCCTGAAGCATTCCCATCATCCAATGCAGCTCTTTAAAACCTGTATCTACAGCCATTACCAACCTCAAGTTAATAGATAGGAAATTTTTTCTCCAAGTGCTTTCATTGAATCTTCAGTAAACAGCAGCAGTAAATCGCAACTAATATCGTAGTTCTCAATGTTATAACACAGTTCGATGGCCAGCGTTTGCTTCCAACGCCAAGCACCTTGACTTAGCAACCTTGAAACATCGACATGTTGTCCTAACACAATTGGATGGCCCTGACTAAATGCAATATCTAACTGCTCAGCAATACCTTTAATACAAGCGCCAATTAGAATATTGGCAACTTCCATTACTAGCTCTAATTCAATCGTTTCGGTTAATTTACCTTCATAATGAAGCAGCTTGGCCATATCTTCAAAAGAGGAATCATAAAAAAGTAGCAAGGCTTCACCTGCAATGCCAGAACCGATAAAGCCCTGACAAACAGCGGAAAATGTATCTTTACCTTCAGAGGTTTGCAGCGCCATTTGTAGTTCGGTTACCTCTAACATATTTACTTTCGGCACTGGCAATAAGATAAATACATTTAACAATTTTGCTAATAAAGCAGCAGCCTGCCCCATAGCCACATTGGCGATTTCCTGATAACAATCCATTTCATCAATGCTGGCATTTAATTCTTGAATTTGCGCTTGATGGGTTTGGATAATGGCACTATCGTTTGCTGCAGCATATAAACCATAGCGTTTTAAAATTACTTCAATATCTTCTGCTGCAACAGGCTTTTTAATAAACTCCATAGCCCCTAACTGCAAAACCCGCTTTCGAGCATCTTCTTGAATATCACCAGACACTACAATGGTCACTACATCAAGGTTGTTATTTTTTATTTCACTAAGCACCTCATAGCCATCCATAACCGGCATATTCAGGTCTAAAAATAAAACCTCCCCTTTACCATTAGCTAACGCCTCCATACCCTCCTGACCATGTTTAGCAAAGGTTACTTCAACATCCCACTCTTCAGGAAGGGCTCGCGCCATTTGTTTGCGTGCTACTGTGGAATCATCACAGATCAATACGTGTGTAGACATCGTTCTTATTAGTTAATTAAATGAAACTACTTGTGATTGTTCTATTAAGCAATCACTTCATGTTTATTAATTAAAGATGAGAGTAACCAGTAACGCTAATTTATTTCAGCATCAACAGAACCAGAAAAAAGAACTCTGAAAGAGAGAACAAAAGCAAATGGTGTATAAGAAAGGGGAGATAAGCAGTGCCGCCAGTAGCACTGCGCAACTCATATATTATGATAGAAGCTTATTTTGATGGGGCTCTGGTAAACCACAATACCCCTCCACCAACAGCAAGCATAAAAGTCGCCACTAAATTAAATAATCCCATATCGGTTCCATCACTTTGCAAGCTAGCCATTGACTGAGACATAGCAACTAACAAAAAACCAAAGCCTAATAACTCATCCATAGTTGTAAGACATTATCTGTATAAAAAGGTAATTTTAATAGCAAATTCTATTAAATAAAATATTTTTGTAAGAATAAATTAGACAAAAGAATTAACACCCACTTGAAACAGTTGTATTAATTTAACCAAAGACAAAAGCAGAATAGCCATAAATTACGGAGACTTAAACGTTTAAGATAAATATCGCGTAACTTAGTCAATATTAAATAATACGTATTTTCCGCAATTCATTCACCAAAACAATAAATGAGAACAATTATTATTTGCTGATAATAAAGTACTCAATATAACCACATATTCCTAATCTGGAAATACCGCTTTGAACAAAGTGGAGCGCTATACCCAATAAAAAGGATTTTTAGGTGAGGCTATCGATCAACGAGCTCCAGTACAATTTAAGTAGCTACCGCAGTTTTTACAGCCCTTATGAGCTTACATAAATAGGTGGTTGGGGTGAGTAACAAAGAAAGCAAAACCTAAAAAAAGATTCGCAACAGGTATACACCCAAATATTTTACACAACGTTAAGGTACACTCTTTATTAGCTGCTAACACTTCCGTAGACTATTCAACCAAAGAATATGACTATTATATCCAGGAGTGTCTCATGCCAGTTTATCGTTCACGCACCTCAACCCATGGGAGAAATATGGCAGGCGCCAGAGCCCTATGGCGTGCTACTGGAATGAAAGATGATGACTTTAAAAAACCAATTATTGCAATTGCCAATTCATTCACCCAGTTTGTACCTGGACACGTTCATTTAAAAGACCTTGGTCAATTGGTAGCCAGAGAGATTGAGCAAGCGGGTGGTGTAGCTAAAGAATTTAATACCATTGCCGTGGATGATGGCATTGCCATGGGCCATGACGGCATGCTGTATAGCCTTCCTTCTCGTGAGCTAATTGCTGATGCCGTGGAGTACATGTGCAATGCCCATTGTGCTGATGCCTTAGTTTGTATTTCCAACTGCGATAAAATCACTCCCGGAATGTTGATGGCCTCGCTACGCCTAAATATTCCCACTATTTTTGTTTCTGGTGGCCCAATGGAAGCAGGTAAAACCAAGCTGGCAGGTCAGGAGCTAAAACTAGACTTGGTTGATGCTATGGTTGCTGCAGCAGATCCTACGATTTCTGATCAGGATGCTGAAGCTTATGAGCGCAGCGCATGCCCAACCTGTGGCTCTTGCTCTGGAATGTTTACTGCCAACTCAATGAATTGTTTAACAGAGGCACTGGGGCTATCACTCCCCGGCAACGGTAGTCTATTGGCCACCCATGCAGATAGAGAACAACTATTCCTTACCGCTGGCCGCCAAATTGTCGAAATCACCAAGCAGTATTATGATCAAGATAATGAGGCTGTTTTACCAAGAAACGTAGCCAACTTTAAAGCATTTGAAAACGCCATGATGCTGGATATTGCCATGGGTGGCTCCACCAACACCATTCTGCACTTATTAGCTGCGGCTCAGGAAGGAGAAGTTAATTTCACCCTGGAAGATATCGACCGCTTGTCTCGAAAAGTGCCACATTTATGTAAAGTGGCCCCTGCCACCCATCAATATCATATGGAAGATGTCCACCGTGCAGGTGGGGTATTTGGAATTTTAGGTGAACTGGCTCGTGGAGGGTTATTACATACCGACATTCCTACTGTGCATAGCAGTAGCATGGCTGAAGCAATCACAAAGTGGGATATCACCCAAACCACGGATGAGCAAGTACATACTTTATATAAGGCAGGTCCTGCAGGCATTCCTACCCAACAAGCCTTTAGCCAAAGCACCCGCTGGGCTTCTTTAGATAATGACCGGGAAAGTGGCTGCATTCGTAGTTTAGAACATGCCTTTTCAACAGAGGGGGGACTGGCTGTGTTATATGGCAATATTGCCGAAAATGGTTGTATTGTAAAAACGGCAGGTGTTGACGAAAGCATTTGGGTATTTGAAGGCCCCGCCCGCATTTATGAAAGCCAAGATGCCGCCGTAAGAGGCATTTTAGAAGACGAAGTACAACCAGGTGAAGTGGTTATTATTCGTTATGAAGGCCCAAAAGGTGGCCCTGGCATGCAAGAAATGCTTTACCCTACCAGTTATTTAAAGTCGAAAGGCTTAGGTAAACAGTGTGCCCTATTAACTGATGGACGTTTTTCAGGGGGTACTTCCGGGTTATCCATTGGTCATGCTTCACCTGAAGCCGCAGAAGGCGGAGCGATTGGTTTGATAGAAAATGGCGATCAAATCAGAATTGATATCCCTAACCGCAGTATCCAACTATTAGTGGATGATAAAGAATTGTCAAACCGCCGCCGCACCATGGATGCCAAAGGAAAACTAGCCTGGAAACCCTCTCACCCCAGACAGCGTCGCGTCAGCACTGCGTTAAAAGCTTATGCGGCATTAGCAACTAGTGCAGATAAAGGCGGGGTTAGAAACTTAGATCAGTTGGATTAAACATTAATTACTTATCATCAAAAAGCGCTTGTTAATTAACCTCAACAAGCGCTTTTTTAAAACTAATTAAAAGAAAACTTTAACTATCAAATCTTCGCCTGCGTACCTGTCCACCAAAGCCCAACATCAATAAAATACCACCTAACATCAATGAAATCATATTAGGTTCTGGTACAATGCCAGGATTACATTTTTCAGTTTGCTCACAGGCCCTTAAGTCTCCCACAAAAGCTACAGAGTCATAAATAGTATCAGCTGTGTCAGCAATAACTATTTCCAACGTATGCTCATCTAGGGTTTCATCTAACAAGCCAATCACAGTTAGCACATCAGAAACACCGTCATATTCAATGGGTAAATTATCAGTACCCAATTCATTATTATTAAAGTTATGAGCATTAGCCCCAGTTAAAAAGGAAATTAATGAGCCATCCTGAAAATAGGCGTAATTTTTACCATCCACAATAAACGTAAAAATATCCGTCACAGCTTGATCAGGAAATTCTTCAGTGGCAAACACAAACATTGATTGAATAGCTTTAATCCCTTCTGCCACCGTAAATTTTACTTTTACCGAGTTATAGTCACGGTTAGCACTTGGTAACCCTGCGTTTTTTAATATATTCCCTACTCCAGCATGAGAAACTGAAGGTAAAGGTGGTGCACCAGAACGAGAGTGGCTGTAGTCAACATAGTTATTGGTTTTCGGTACATTAGCCGATCCAGTGGACAGCACCGCTCCTCGACTTAATTGAATACGTTTGCCACTGGTTGCATGGGTCATATCCAGGTTTGTAAACGTACCAGATTGAGCAGTATATAGATTACTTTCATCACCTAAGCGGCCATGAAACTCAGCGCTACCTTCAATAATTTTAATCCCGCTATTATTGGCCAGCATACTGTTGATAAGCGTCATTGCCGGGTCTTGCCCTTCGGTCTTATTCAACAAACCAATATCAAATGATGCTTGCGCCTGAGATGACAGAATTGCCCCCGCAAAACCTAACGCAGTAATAAGTTTTTTTATTGACATGAATTGTTCCTTGTCTATTTTATAATCGCGTTTCGCTATTAAAAAATCATGCCATACTTGGCTTAGTTATTTCGCTATTTTCTGAAGCCTTTGGTAGTAGGTGGCGGAGCAAGACTTGATAACTGTTGTAGATACCCAACTCACATCACGCAATAATAGCGAAACAGTTATCGTAAAATTAACTGACAAAACAAAAGGGAGAAATGGTCATTTAATCGTCCCTTTTCTAAACGACCATTTAGTCAAGTCAAGTTAAACCCAGCAAATCAATGAGTTAAACAAATGTAAAATTTTGTAACGCAATCCAAAGTTTTCTAAGCCTAGGCGGAAGGTTACACTCGATTTAGGATTTGATAGGAGTATTTCAACGGCGGCTGATGATCCGTTTCTTGAATCTGCTCATCTACCAGCTGCCACTGATTGTCGTCAAACTCAGGAAAAAAAGTATCGCCTTCAAAAGCTCGGTGCACTCGCGTTAAGTAAAGCCGGTTCGCCAAAGGCAGTGCCTGCTGATAAATTTGTGCGCCACCAATCACCATCATCTCTTCACAACCATCAATCAGCCCAATGCTTTCAGCCAAGTCAATTGCCTCATCAAGGGTATGCACCACTTTTGCTCCCGCTGCTGCAAAGCCTTGATTGCGAGTAATCACAATATTAGTCCGGCCAGGTAACGGCTTACCTAAAGACTCAAAAGTTTTACGCCCCATAATCAGTGGCTTACCCATAGTGAGTTGCTTGAAATAACGCAGATCACCTGGCAAATACCAAGGCAGCTTATTATTAATGCCAATAGCATTGTTTGCTGCCACTGCAGCTACTAAACAGATACGCACCTTGTTATTACCTCTTAACCCTGTTTGCGACAAAAGCAGGCCATTCTAGCTTGAATATTTCATCAGATCACATAGTTTTCAGGCATAATCCTACACTACCAATATCTTTGCACCCTTCCGAGCCTACTTAGCGTGCCCCCCCCCTAAACAACTAAGCTTGCTACTAACTCCTAACAACTTTATCTGTTTAAATAGCCTGTCAATACAACTTGTGTCTTATTCTCCAGCAACAAATAGCATATAACATACTACTAAACAGAGTTTTAGCTATTTAAACAAGGAACCACGCAATGCGCCTGCCATACTATGAACTATCCAGCGAAGCACTCAATCATTTTCGCCAAGTTAAAAACTACCTGGCTGGCAGTTCACTAGATATAAGACTTGTTGAGCTTATTTACTTACGTATCTCTCAAATTAATGGCTGCGCTTTTTGCCTTCAAATGCACGCTCAGTCACTAAGAAAAGCTGGCGAAACCAATGAGCGTATTGATTCCCTAGCAGGCTGGAAAGTGAGCAACTTATATACAGATAAAGAACAAGCTGCCTTAGAGTGGGCTGAGTCAGTTACTCGCATCGAATCAACGTATGCTAATGATGATGCCTACAAACCTTTGCAAGATCACTTTTCAGACCAAGAAATTTCTGACTTAACATTTGCCATCTCTCTAATGAACGCGCTGAACCGATTGGCCATCGGTATGCGGCAATAATCGTCTAAACTTTGCTGTATCTTTCAAGTAACTAAGCTAGTAGATCGATTATTATTAGCTTTTTTTGTTTGCTGAGGAGATTCATATGGCATCAGGGTCCAAGAAAGTCATTGTTGCTGCACTTATTGGCAATAGTTTAGTGGCTGCAACCAAGTTTATTGCCTCATTTCTAACTGGTAGCTCTGCCATGTTCTCCGAAGCTATTCATTCTGTAGTAGATTCTGGCAACCAGATTTTATTGCTGTATGGGCTAAAGCAGTCTAAAAAGCCACCCAGTGAAGAGTACCCTTTTGGTCATGGCAAAGAGGTGTATTTTTGGAGTTTTGTGGTCGCTATCTTAATTTTTGCAGTAGGTGCTGGTATTTCTATTTATGAAGGCATTCACCACATTTTACACCCCACTCCTATTACCAACCCAATGGTTAACTATATCGTTCTCACTTTGGCTATTGTTTTTGAAGGAGGCTGCTGGTGGGTGGCAATGAAAGAATTTAAAAAAGTTAAAGGTGATCTTGGGTATGTAGAAGCCGTACATAAAGGTAAAGATCCTTCATTATTTGTCGTATTTTTTGAAGATTCTGCTGCTATTTTAGGATTATTAATTGCTTTAATAAGCGTTATTTTAGTTCAGATGACAGGTATCCTATATTTTGATGGCATCGCCTCTGTATTAATTGGAATTATTCTCGCTACGACCGCTATTTGGCTTGCCTATGAAACAAAAAGTTTACTCATTGGAGAGAGTGCCAGAGGCCATATCGTAAGAGGTATACGTCAATTGGCCAGTGGCGAATCCGGCGTAGAATATGTTAACGAGGTGGTCACCATGCAAATGGGGCCAGAGTTTATTTTAGCAAACCTCAGTGTTGATTTTGATGACGACTTACAAGCAACAGACATCGAGCGTATTATCGTTAGGTTAGATCAAACCATAAAGCTGACCTATCCAAATGTAAAACGGGTATTCATCGAAGCTAAATCCCGAGTCGATGCCGTTTCCAGCCAAATTCAACCAGTTAATCTTGGAGAATAAATAACAACTTATAACTATCTCAATATACACGTTGAAGTTGGTATTATTACTGAATGCCAAGGATGGTAAATACAATAGAAAATAAATGGTCCCTTAGCAATCCTGTGTAATTTAAGTTTTTAAGTTTTACAGGCTAGCCAAGCAGCACATTGTTTAGCTTACCGGCAGGCTCCCCTCACTAAGCCGCAACCTTGACACAAACTTTTGCAATTTTTCGCCACTTATATGGAATGAACAAAGTCATTCAATGAATTATTCGTTTCAAATATAGTATATAACATTTTATTTTCGTTATTATTATAGACAATATAAGTCGTATTTTTGCGCGCGCCACACTACCCATTGAAAATATTCAAAATATGCTAATATTCAACTGAGTTTAAAAAATATTTGCAATAAAATTGATAAGGAAATTAGAAAATGTGCACTGAATTTATCTTACCATCTCAACTTTCACCACAGTTAAAAGACTTTCCTTTTTCTGGTCGAACTATGGACTTTGAGTATAATTTTGACTGGACAGTAGCGGCAATTCCTGAAGAAACTAAACTACATGCTGTTGGTAGCAAAGACTTACCTGTTGCTAAAAGGCTTCCGGGTTATAAATGGGAGTCTAAATACGCCTATATAGGAGTAGGAATTCGTGCAGAAAAAAATGTATTAAGTAAAGTATTCGACTCTGTATCAGATTTGCCCAGCAAAGTATCTGATGGCCTTAATTCAGAAGGGCTTACAGCTGCAGCACTATGGTTACCCGGCTCTGAATATCCTCATTTAGATAATGTACCTAGTGATGATTATTACCTACTTTCAATGATGGATATCTGTTGTTGGGCTTTAAGCCAATATAAAAATATACCTGATTTAAAAGCTGACTTAGAACAAATTAGTCAAGGAAAGCCAATACAAGATGGTACAAAACTCTATATCTGGGACCCACTACAGTTCAACTCTGATAGTACTGTAAACCTTATGCCACTTCATTTTCAATTTCATGATAGGCAAGGGAATAGTTTATTGCTGGAATTTAGAAATAGAAAACTGGAGATTACCGATAATACTGATTTAGGTGTTTTAACAAATGCTCCTTTTTATGACTGGCATCGTACAAACTTACAAAATTACTTAAATGTTACTAATATCGAACCCAACAAAGAAGGCAAACCCATTATAGGAATGCATGTTAAAGCGGCTGGAAACGGTAGTGGTACTATAGGGCTTAGTTCATCACCTTTACCAGCTGACCGCTTTCTTCGTACCGTACAAAGTTTAAACTTTGGTATTGACTGGATTAAAGATAACAGTCATTTCCCGAAAAAACTACTAGCTTACGTAATCAACATTATAGCTGGCGTAGTCGTTGCGCCAGGTGTATGTAAAACCCATAAAAATGAAGGCACTGGCGATTATACACAGTGGTGGATAGTTCGTGATCCCATTGAAAAAGAGTTACATTTAGCGACTTACGATAGCCTTGGAACATGGACAGTACGTTTTAAAGACTTTAAGTTAAACGCAGGCAGTAAACCAGTTTATCTTGACTTAAATGCTGCCATAGAAATGCCAATATTAAAACCATAAAAATAGGTATGTTTAACTGCATGACCATTATAGTTGTTTGGTCATGCCTCGATCTAACCCTGATTGATGAGTATGTAGCACTGAAACCTGCCACTTACTAACTTAGTGATTCAGGCAGCCTCTGTCCGCCATCCACTACTATAGTCTAACCTGCTTCATCGGCAGCAAAAAAAAAGCTGCATTGCTGATATCCTCTACACTCCCAAGATGGTTAAAAGGAATAGAAGATGACATTGAATAAAGATAATGAAAAACCAATTAATGCAGTAATCGTTATGAAAGAAACAAAAAAATCACTAACCTTTAAGTCTACACATAGAATATGAATAATTATTAAAGATGTTCTAAAGTCAAACGATTTATAACATACAAATTGACTTCAATCAAAAAAGCATTAAAAAACTTACCAAACCAACTAAGTATTGTTAAAATATAGCACACAACTATTGTATTACTTTGGTACGAGCCAAAAGCTTAACCTGCCTTAAATGGCCACAGAAAACAGTAGTCATTTTCTATAAACTGCGATAGGAACCACGTAGTATTATGCCTATATCAACAGGTATTAAATGGTAATCGCCCCTATATAATCAAGGAGAGTATTTTGAAAATCACAAACATCGCTGCTTTAGCAGGTGCACTTATTACCTCACCTTTTGTTTCAGCTGAAGGTACCAAAGAAGTATTAATGGGGGTTGATATTTTACCAAACTCCATTGAATTACACGTTGCATCAGGTGGCTGCACGAGTACCAATAGTTTTACTATTAGTGTAGATAAAACTGCTTCACCACACTCTGTAACGGTCCTACGCATTCAGCCAGATTTCTGTGAAGCCCACATTCCTGATGGAATAAAAGTATCGTTTGACAGAGCTACTTTGGGCTTGGATGGAAAGGTCGAGTTTATTCTTACTAACAGGATTGGTAATACTTCTAATCGCCAATAACTGACTGTATTCATTAACTTAATGCTTACCTTCTTCATAGAAAAATTGACTAATAAAAATTAGTCAATTTCTAACCAGCTTTGCTTCTTACAAAGATCTCAAGTTATTAACTGGAATGATGACTGGTTAAAACCATAGCAAGTTGAGTAATAGAAAAGTTCACTTAAAATGTTGAGTTAGTCAGCTTTTAAATAAGCTCTAAACTTAGTCTTACAATTTACAAAGGAGCATTCCTAAAATAACCCATTAACCTAAGCTACTCATGAAAAACTTAACAGCCCAACCAGGTTCGCTTAGCCAATAAGGTAACACACCAAATATTGGCAGCATTACTAGTAATTCAAGTGCCCAGGAAGTAGCACCTTTATTTAGCTTATAAGTACGAAACACCAATACCAGTAACGATGCTATAATCACAATCAAGCACCACACTTGGGTTAGTAACAGGCTTTTACCAAAGCTTGACAAGTTTAAAAAGAACTCAACGATATTAGTATGAGCATTAGCAAACTCTATGGCTTCAGCTCTTAAATTACCTTTCAAGTTATATACTGCCGAAATATTAAGCCCTGCAATTGAAGCTATTATTAATGACACAGGCATATCTTCATCATTAAAGCCTTTTTTAAAGAAGCCATGAATAATGTAGGTGGTAATAAATCCTGCGAATAATAAAGAGCTCGCAAACATAATGTCTACCAACCAGTGGCCATACTTGGCAAATACCCAGGTTAAAACAGCACTCACAAAGAAAAACCCGATAACCATAGCAAATACATAATCAGTACTATCGTTAGTGTTATTACTACTGTGATAATAATTATGCACCTCATGGCGGTTATTTGAATGATTAATATGATTAACCTGATTACTATTTCCTTTAATGCTTGTTTTTTGTGAAGTATTGTTATTTTTTTCCACTTGCTGATGCTTTGCCTTCTCTTTATTCCGCGTAAAAAGCCAACTCCAAAATACTCCAGCTAAAGGCCCCAATACTAAAATACCTAACCAATAATTTGACAGTAATTTATCCATTCAATACTCCAATTGTTGTTTAATAAACTAAATAACTAATAGCTTCTATAAGCCATATTTGACAGCTTATAGAAACTAAGAAGTGCCCTTGAACTGAATCAGTTATTTTTCTTTTCTTACCCCTTTAAAAGGCGTTTTGCTTGATGTTTTCACATCCACAAAACGCCCTGTTTGCATATCCCTTTTCACATAATTACCTGAAGGGGTTTTGGTTTGAGACCAACCACGAACAGCACCATTACGATGTCCGTCGCCTTTTGGAGGATTAGTAGCCATGGTTTTCTCCTTAAGAAAATTTCATATAAATGATTGATAGTGCTATATAAGTCTGCAGTCGATTAGTTATAAAGCAATTGGCGTGCCACTACTGAAGTATGTCAGTAGCACAGGTAAATCAAGTGTCTAGCTGAATTAGGCAAAATTCAGGCAAACCATATAATAAAAATATTTATGTGATAATAAATATTTTTATTTAACCTTTAACGCTTGCTCAACTTAACCACACCGCACATTATGAACGTTGTATTAACTATTTTATTGTGTAAAAATTACATTTCTACCAGATAGAAACAGCCTGAGTTTTGCTTTCAAAAATAAAAGGAGTAGTCCTTGCAATTAGTCGATGTAAGTTGGATAGAGAAAAACTGGGTAGCCGTTGAACATGAGCCTGTTAATGAACAACCCTGGTATTATAGATACCAGCTTAATCCAGTAATTTTTTCAATTCGTTACACCACACCTTGTGGCCTACTGGTTGAAAAAACTGCCACATCAGAAGAACTTATGGAGTTACTGGGTTGTTTGCCAGAACCTGCCGACTATACTGCTTGCATTATGTGTGGTTATTGCATAATGCATGAGGATAATATTATTCAGACGGTAATTGGTAGTACTGGGATTCCTCATTAATGAGTAGTTCATCCTCCAATAAAATGAATAAACACGTTGCCATGTTAGAAGCTGGTAATAAAATAGCTATGGATCAGTTAAAGAAAAATCTAACCGCACCTGTTTTACCCAGCCTTCTGCGCTAGATGAAAGCCGCTATTCTAATACCCATTTATTAACTAAAAACGAAGGCTGGGAGCCACTACATACTAATTTATGTCAGCATTTATTTTCGTCATTTTCAAGCATATTTTCCTGAATATAACTCAGATAAAAAGCTAGCAACGTTATTAGGTGTATCCAGTGACCGTCGTATAAGAGAGTTTAAACAAGGCAAACGCAAGGTACCTTATGGAGTATGGCGGAAATTTTTAGTGATAACTGGGCAAGCACCACAGGAAATTATTCCTGTGCTGGGGATTTTTACACCCTCTCCCCCTGGGAGAGGGTGTACCTGCTTTAAAATAACTACTAAACGGAACAGCCAGCATTTTTATTCCAATTAACATTGCTGTCGCTAGTCTTGCAGTTGCAGACTAACCCCCTCATCCTAACCTTCTCCCCCAAGGGGGAGAAGGAACTTAGTTTCGAGTCCTTCTGCAACAACCTTTAAAAAATCAAATTTCATTGATTCAATAGGCCTAGTTTTAAAGCTTTCCTGCGAAGGCTTTTTGGCTTAAGCTCAAAAAAAGTTCATTAAAACCGACTTTCGATTCATGAAAAGCTCTTAGCTTCTTTCTTGTTTCAATAACAACCTTTTCATATTTTTCTTGCATTTCTATTGGGGGATTCAAAATTCTTATATCCTGCATTTCTTGCGCATTGATGTTTGCCATTCCCACAATACTTTTACACATATTTTGTAGAGTATTTTTTCCATGCTTTGAGTTTAGATACCCAGATAAATAATAACTGTTACCTTTTTCATTAGGTCTAACTCTAATTAAATATCCAGCAAAAGCCATAGGAGCATTTTCTTCGTAAACCGCTGTTTTCCCAACTAGCTCTTTACTATTTGTCCTATTGAAAACTAAGTCTCCTTTTTTTAAAGTGTATTTAGATTTATCTTTTTCATTTAAGTCTATGTACTTCAAATCAGAAAAGTCCCAGCTTCCCTCATAAGTAATATTTCCCATGCGAAGGATTGGATACTCTCCATTAGTCTTAGAAGCCTTTGATGAAGACCCGTAGTTTGCTGTATCAACTAAATCTCTGATTGTACCTACTGCAAACCCCTTCGGATTCGTCACCGGATCACCAAACATATCCAAAAACACTGAGCGAAGAAACTCATCAGCTAGTTGAATCGCTTGTTGGCGTTTACGGCGAATTGCATCTGCCTTATCCAAAATAGCAGCAATGCGTTTTTGTTCGGCTAGGGATGGGAGGGGTATTTCTACAGCCTCTAGCTTTCCTTTGGTAATGTGTTTTAAACCAACCCCACCATGAGCCTGGTCAATTATCATATATAATTTAGAGTTTATTGCATATCGAAGATAAGCTTTATCAACTTTTCTTTCGTCAACATCAACCCTAAATATATGTTGATTTAAAAAACCTTTACCTCTCTTCCAGAAAAAAGCGCCAAAAGAAGTACCTGGAGTTCCAGACCAAGAGAACAATAAGTCTCCAGTATTAATATGAAATTTTTCATCTACTTCAAAATTACAATAATTAAATGGTTTAGTTTCATCATTCAAATTTTGAATACGAATAATTGGCACACCAAAATCAGACCATTCAATTGGTTTAAAAGCTCTTCCATTTTGCAATTTGCAAGTTTCACCAAAAGGTACTAAGTTCACACCCCCCCCTCCTGAGTCGCTCTACTATTTCCCTCCATCCACAACACTTGTGCATCCATACACGTCGTCATCCAAAACGCACTAGAATAATTCATTAAAGCATTTCCTCTAGTTCGTTAATATCCGCCAATATCTCCATCTCCAACGTCTTTAGCTTTTTCAAAATCTTTTTCGGGGGTTCGTAGGTTTCTTCTTCGTATACCACTTCTTTATAGCGGTTGATGGATAGGTCGTATTTGTTGTTTTTAATATCCTCGGCGTTTACTACAAAGGCTTGTTGGGTTTTGTCGCCAAAGTGTTTTTCTATGGTGGCTGGGCGGGAATTGTTCTCGATTAATTGACAGTATTTGTGCCATTGTTTAATGGCATCGGGTAAGTCGTTACTGCCTTCGCCGGTTAACGGGGTGCGTTTGTCGTCTAATGAGTAGCCATCCGCTTGTAAGTCATAAAACCATACGCGCTCGGTGGTGCCACCTTTAGTGAACATTAAAATGGCAGTACTCACCCCCGCGTAAGGTTTAAATACTCCGCTAGGTAAACTGACGATACCTTCCAGCTGGTTATTTTCAATTAATTCCTGGCGTAATTGCTGATGGGCTTTACTAGAGCCAAATAACACCCCGTCAGGCACAATAACCGCCGCACGACCTCCTAAGGTCAAAGCTCTTAAAATATGAGCAACAAATAACAGTTCGGTTTTTTTGGTTTTAACCAGCCCCAATACATCCGGGTTGGTATTAGATTCATCCAGGCTGCCTTTAAATGGTGGGTTCGCCAGGATGACATTAAAAAAGTTTTCTTCTTGCTGAGGAAAGTGCTCTTTTATCGATTTACTTAAACTGTCTTGGTAATGGATATTGGCACCATTGACGCCATGCAGCATCATGTTCATGCTGGAAACCCGCAACATGGTGCTATCAAAATCAAAGCCCCAGAACATGTGCCTATTTATATGAGTTCGGTAGGGTTCTAACAGGTCACCGGAATAGTGAAGATTGCCATCTTCATCTTTAAACGTACCCGCCTCACTGGAATAAACTTCATTTAAATATTCCATAGTGCGAGCTAAAAAGCCCGCAGTGCCACAAGACGGGTCGCAAATCACATCAGTGGGTTGGGGGTCTATTAGCTCAATCATCGCATCAATAATATGACGAGGGGTACGAAATTGGCCATTAATACCTGCAGTGGTGAGTTTACTTAATAAATATTCGTAAATATCCCCTTTTACATCACTTTGGGTTAGCGGCAGGTTATCCACCATTGCTACAGCAGAAACTAATACTGACTCATTTTTTATGGCCAGATCAGCATCCTGCATATATTCCCCAATATGAGCCAGGGCACGCAAAGCACTACCCACCGTACCAGCCTGGTTATTGCTTAACGCTGATTTTTTAGCCAATTTTTTTGCTTTGACGTCTTTAGTCTGCTCAGGATGACCCAGGCTGGCAAAAAAAGGAAAAACGTTGTTTTTAATATGTCCATGTAACTCACTGCCGCTCATATTTTTAAAGTTTTTCCAGCGCAGTTGTTGCCCTTCTGTCGTATCAGGAAAAACTCGGTCAAATGGCTTTTTGGTTCTGGCTGCTTTTCGCTCAGCTACTTCTTCTTGCATATCCAGCATTCGCGCAAACATCAGATAGCTGATTTGCTCGATTACGGTTAAGGGGTTGGTAATTCCCCCTGTCCAGAATTTTTCCCAAAGTTTGTCAATGTCGTTTCTTAATTGACCTGTTAGCATTTAATGGTCTCTACTTCTTGGGTTGTATATATACCCAACGCTTTGGAGGCTGTCGCAAAGAGGGTTTTGCCCCCTCATCCTAACCTTCTCCCCCACAAAGGGAGAAGGGACTTGGCTTGAAGTACTTCAGGGGCACTCATTGGGTATAGCAAATTGCACAATAAATAATGGTCGCTAATATTAAGCTAAAGCTTTCTTTTGTTCATTCGTTTATTTGGGCACTTGTGATTCTGTTTCAGCCCGTAAAAACGGTTTTAGAACCCCTATCACTCGCTCGGCATCTTCAAGTGAAAATACGCCATCAATACCTTCATGGCAGATATGGGTGAATGGGGGTTCAAAAAGCTTACCCAATACAATAGAGCCATGCTCCGCTAGGTAGTTTTTCAGCAGATTCATAAACTGTACTTGCTTGGCTGTGAGGTCGGGGTGCACATGTAGAAAGCCTTCAAAGTGTTTTTCAACGGCTTGCAGGTCCAGCCCAATTAATTCGCGTATAGTAATATGCAACTGTTCTGCGGTACGGCCATAAAACTCATTGAGTACTTCCAGGTTAACACCAGGATGACTGGTAAGAATGGTTGAAGTCAGTGTTTTTAGCTCTGTTTCAACAATGGGCTCATCTCGATGAATTTTCTGCAAAATAGGGTTAGCTGCCACCATCTCATCCAGTATAGATTTTAACCGGCGCCGGTAGAGCATAGCCTCATTAGCTCCTACAATTTTAAACTCCCGTTCTTCCTCCCTTACCCCTGAATCACCCGTGCGGGTTGAAGGCATAGCAAATACACCACCCCCTACTGACTGACGATATTTCATAATGCCACGCAATTCTTTACGGGCTTTTTCCAATGCATCAATGCTAGGGTTTTGCCAAAACTCAGCACTGCGCACCTTAGCAATGACTGCATCCTTTTGACGTACAGCTTGAATGTTAACGGCTAAAGTATCAAGCTCAGCTAATAGCTGATCACGCCCATCTTCAAAGCAACTGGCCTGCTCAACCAGACAGCATTTAATATTGGCCACCAACTTATCAAATGTTGTGGCATGCTTATCCCTCAACACCCGAGCACTCATCAATGGTGCAATATTATTCGCAAGCTTATGTTGGGTGGTTGCATCAAACCGCTGGAGCAGATCCGTCTGTTGTAGCTGATGAACCAACCGCAACTCCCGTTTAACTGCAATACTGGTATCCGGCAGATCATTTATATCAGCCCGTAACAATTCAATTGCCGTATCAAAAGCTGCTGCATGGTTCTGTTTTAATGCAGCTTGCGCCAGTTCCAACCGAGCTTCGAAAGTGGTTTGCAACAGTGATTTACCACCGGTGTCTTCTGGCTCTCGGTATTCTTCTTCGAAGTAACCAAAATTACCGTAGTGGTCAAAGATAAAAAATTCGGTTTTATCTTTACCTGGACCAAACAAGTTAGAGCAAAGGCGAGTACCCCGACCAATCATCTGCCAGAATTTAACCCAGGATTTAACTGGCTTGGCAAACACCAGATTAACTACCTCTGGCACGTCTATCCCGGTATCTAGCATGTCTACCGAAATAGCGATACGAAACGGGTTGTCAGCCTTTTTAAACTCTTTAATCAGGCTGTCCACTTTAGGAATACGGTTATGAATAACTTTACATACCTTACTACCGTATTGGGGGTAAAGCTTACAAAACAGTTTTTCAAGATGTTCCGCATGGTCCTGTCGCTGGGCAAAGATAATCGTTTTGCCTACCAGTGAACCGGTTTCGTCTTTAATACCATTATTGATTAGATTCTCTAGAATAATCCGGTCAGTATCTTCACTGAAAATCTTTCTGCCGATATCCTTACCGGCAATTGTCGTGTTTTGTGCCTCTTCCAGCCCCAGGTCTTCTTCCAGTTGGCGTTTTTGCTCTTCGGTAAGATCATTGTAGTGAATCCCTTCCCGCAAAAACTCAGTGGTCAGGTCCTTAGCACGATATGGCACCAGATAAGGTGGCTCGTTATTAATCGCTGCATCCAGCCCAAACTCGTAGGTAGGGTCAGTATTTTCACAGTCGAATATATCAAAAGTGTTGCGGCTGATAAATTTAACCGGCGTAGCTGTTAACCCCACTTGCAAAGCATCAAAATAATCAAATAAATCACGGTATTTGTTGTAGATACTACGGTGGGACTCATCCGCAATAATTAAATCAAAAAAGCCAACATCCAGCTGGGTAAAACGATTCATCATGCCAGGGTAAGTGGCAATGTAAATGCGTGCGGTTTGGTCTATTTGATTAGTTTCACCAATCACACAGCGGGGCTCACTGGGTAGATTTTGCTTAAAGGCGTCATCGGTCTGGCTACGCAGCTCTTTGCGGTCACATAAAAACAGTACCCGTTTAGACCAGCCAGTGCGCAACAATAATTCTGCCAAAGCAATGGCCACACGGGTTTTTCCTGTGCCTGTGGCCTGAATAATCAGCGCCTTTCGCCGTTGATTCTGAAAATGCGCCGCCACGGTTTTAATAGCTTCTATTTGGTAAGGTCGGTCAGCAATATCCAGATTAGGGTTATGCTTTTCTAATTCTGCTGTTCGATAATGACGTTGATAAATCAGGTATTCCAGACTGTCTTTACTATAGAAGCCGTATACTGGCCGATAGGTATTGTATTGATGGTCATCCCAGATAAAGCTTTCATAACCATTGCTATAAAAAATAACGGGCCGTTGATAGCCCATATATTCCAGGGCATCGGCATATAACCTGGCCTGCTCACGACCCGCCTGAAGGCTGGTATTGCCCGACCTTTTGGCTTCAACTACCGCTAACGGCTGGCCATTATCCCCCCAAAGTACATAGTCTGCTGCACCTTTTCCTGAAATATTATCAGGGAAATCAACCGCTACCTCCTGACCAACCTGATCTTTGTTGTTTATATCCCAGCCTGCTTGCAACAACATAGCATCAATTAATAACGCACGGGTTTTGGCTTCGTTCCATTGCAATGAGTCAGCCACTTGCTGGCTGGCATTCAGCCGCTTTTGAGCATCGGGCTTCACTGGGGGCTCCAAATACTCAAGGTTTTTGGTGCGCTCTCTTTCTAGCTGCTCTAATATTTGCTGAACCTCTTCCTGCTTTTTATCCAGCTCTTTTTTGTAACCACTGACAGATTTTTTTAGCTTTTTCAGTTCAGCTGTTGGATCAATAATATCTTGAAAAGGTGGAATACTGTCTTTTTTCTTACTGTAGTATTTAATCCCCATATACATGGCAAGCTGATGGGCTGTACCCAAGGCCATGTGGGCACTGCGAATATCTCCTTTGGCACCATGGGCAGTATCGTTACCTTGAATGCGTAAAAAATTAATTTGATGGATCAGAGGCTTGCTGACACAGCCTTCAAATACTGGGTTTTTTATAAGTTCATATAGATTGGATTGCGGCATCCTCGGTAATAATTCCTCCTTATAAATAGCCTTGGTGACTTCTTCAGCAAAGCCACGTAACCGTGTCAGCGCACTGCCAGGGTCAATAAATAATACGGCTTCAGCCAGCGAGCCTAAATTAGCAAGCGCGTCATTTTCGGGCCGAAGAAACTCAAAGTTAACTGATTTGATAATGTTTTTTATATCCATAACAAGTCTTAAGCTAAAATCATGCCACTTTTTATTTTATACCGTATTTTTCCATCCAGTTGTTAAGGGTTTGATAGTTTTTTAACCCTAGCAACGCTGCCGCTTTACTCTTATTAGCATGGCAATGCGCCATTGCCCGCTCAATATAATGGGTACATACTTCTTCAATAACGCCATTAATATCAATACCTTCTGTTATTTCTCGACCCAATATAGGATCTTTCGCTGCTGGCAGTTGCTGCAAGGCATGTTTGATATCAAGATCAGTTAATCGCTCACCTGGCTGCCATAGACTGGCTCTTAACAAAGTGGCATACAGCTCCCTCACATTACCTGGCCAAGAATAGGTTTGGATAACTTTTTTTGCCTTGGCAGAAAGTTTTTTATGTTTGTAACCAATTTGGCAGGCCGCGTCGTTATTGATCTGTTCAAGCAGGTTATTAGCAAGCAAACCCAAGTCTTCGGGGCGAGCTCTTAAAGGCGGCAAGTTGAGTACACCAATCGCTACCCGATAAAACAAATCTTCCCGAAAATGCCCATTCGCCACCTCATGGATCAGGTCTTTATTCGTTGCAGCAATAATTCTCACATTCACTTGCTGCTCAGAAGTTGAACCAACTGGGGTAAAAGTGCCATCCTGCAAAACCCTAAGTAGGCGCACTTGGGAGTCTAACGGTAATTCACCAAACTCATCCAGGAACAGAGTACCGCCATCTGCTTGAGCAAAATAGCCTTTATGCGCAGCCGTTGCACCCGTAAAGGCTCCTTTCGCATGGCCAAATAACGTGGAATCAATCAGGTCTTTGGCAATTGCACCACAGTTAAGGGTTAAAAATGGTTTGTTAGCTCTAGGGCTACTGTTACGAATCGCCTTTGCGAACAGTTCCTTGCCCGTGCCGGTTTCTCCATAAATCAGTACTGGTACATTACGCTGGGCAATCATGGCTGCCCGCTGTTTCAGTTCCTGTATTATTGGGTTTTGAGTAATGATATGATCAAAAGCCGCTGTTGTTGGCGCTACCCCCTCCATTAAGTTTTTTAACTGCTGATCATTACGCTCCACCAAAGCAGGTAAGAAGTCAGCAGCAATATCAAAGGGGATAACTTCTTCTTTAACCCCCTGTTCACGGGAAGCCTGCAAAAAACGAGCAGAATACTTCGCTTTACCCACTAAGATAGAAACCGCCGACATGGCTGGTGTACCCGACGTAAGCTGAATAGTGATATTAGCTCCTGGATGTCTTTTTGCAGCCTCAGCCATGACACCATCAAATGCAGTGTAAATATCTCCAAAGTGGATAGGGCTGGTCAACTGAACCGGCTTGACAACAACATCACCAGAAAATACTACACCAAGTTTACTTAAAAAAGAGTCAAGCGGATCAAATGAGCCATCTTGAAGTAAATAAAGCACTTCAAAATGCGCTTCCTCTAAAATTCGCAGCAGTGGGCCAGGCGATTCCCCCTTCGATATTCCTTCAAAGTCAGCGCGGCCCAGCCAGGAAACTAATACCTTTGTCATTCAACTAACTATTTACCTATCCAGAGAAGACTTATAATCCAGAAGCAGTATAAGCAGGTCGGCTGAATGATTCCAATTTACCCACTCTATTTGTTATATCCCCAACCCTTCCTGTTTACATTTAGCCTGCCATGCTCTTAGTTCCCGTTGTGAAATGCCCATACCACTAATGGTAAATGGCTGAAGATTTTTCAGGTCAACACTCACATCGGAATAAAATTTTTCCTGGTGTTCAGCTGGAATTTCTGTTCTGGTAAATTCTTCCAAGCGAAGACGTAACGCAGCTCCACAAATTCCTTCGGCAACAATTTCACCAATTAGACGGCGTCGTTGTTCACGATAGCGCACTCGCAAAGAATCAAAACCAATAGCTCCTGTAACTGCCGTATATTGTTCACAACTACGTAAATATGAGTGCACATAAATTTCTGCCAAAGGCCTCACATTATTAAGCTCATAAGTCACTATCACTGCTGAGGCGTAATCGTCTTTATCTACATCAATAAATGACAATGGCACTAAGTTATTTTTTACCAAAGGAATATTTGCACTCAAACGAGCCGTACGTTTATTAACATCAATAAATGCCTGCAAATAAGCAATATGCACTAATAGAAAAAAACTTTGTTCAAAGGGGTTTTCAATTTTATTCGCTTTAGAAACCACTCGTTCAAGTTGACCAGTCAACCGCTCTACTCCTTCCATTGGCATATAAGTGGTAGCAGATACCCTTACAGCATCTTTGCGAATATGCCCTGCAGCGCCAGGTGCTACTAAACCATCTGCCAATAAATAATGCAGGGTTTGTATATTTTCCATATTAATTTGTAAACGATTGATACCATCAACCAAAAACTGTATTGCATCCTTGTGGTTCAGAATCATCACTTTATCAGTATCTATTTTATCGGAAGCAGCTGTACCCTCTAATAAAAGCTTTTCGGTATCAATTAACGAATAGGTATTCCCTTCAAGCCTTGAAGAATGGTAGGAAAGATCAATTAGCATTCGATTAAAAATTTTTCGTGCGTAAGTACCTGCTGGCATTTCTGAGCTTAAACGACTACCCACTGATTTCAGACGATTACGCTCTGCGTCAGTTAAATAAAATGTTCTATTTGGCTGGTAAGCTTCAAGCCATGCCGCATTATAAGAACAAGGAGAGCGCTGATAGAGTGGCTGACGAACTTGATCGATCAACTGCTGACATTGTGGAGTATACAGCTCTATTTTTTCTTCAACCTTAATTGCTGCCTCTGCCGGTAAAAGTGGCTTAGCATAAACCGAAGGCAAGAGGTAGCGGCGACCTTTTCGTTCTCCAATAGCCTGTAGCTTACCCTCTTTAACCAGCTGAGCCAGCCAACGCCGTAAGGTACGGTCAGGGACTTCCAACCCTTGCTTGATTTCAGCGAATGGGACTGGTTCTTCAAACTGCTGAAGATGCTCTAACAAAGTGGCAATATCTATATGATGAGGCATATATCCATCCTACATTTTGGCCACTTATCGGCCACTTATCGGCCACTTATCGGCCAAAAATCGAAGATATCGACCTTTATTACAACACAAACTGGTTTTATCGGCCACTTATCGGCCAAAAAAAGAATATATCGGCCACATCCACCTTTGCCTGATAAATGTTATAGTTAGTCTTATTTAGGGGTAACTGATTGTTTATATCGATGATAGATACAGCCAATACTGTTCAACAATGGGAACAAGAGCTACAAAGGCTGGTTAAGGGCCATTTTGCTGCTGCCCATCAACGCGTAGATGTTGTTTATCAACAGCACTTTGCTTCTTTACGTAGAGTGCTACATCGGCATTGGCAGCATCGGAAGGATATTCCTCGGGATTTAGCTAATATCCCCCGTGCGAGCTGGCGATTGGCCAAGCGTTTAGGGGGACGGCAACTTGATAACACCATCAAGCTGAGCCATAAAGAAATCGCTGTCGCCCAAGTGTTAACTAATGATTTACTGGCACTACAACAACTTGAACAAAAGTTAGTCGAACACATAAAAAAACACCCACATACTGATATTAATCAACTGAATGAGTTGCAAAACTTAATTAATGAATTTACCCCAGAGCAGGCTCAGCAACGTCTTCAACAAGCACTTAGCCGTCTAACGTTAACCCATGAAGGTAGCCGGGATATGGTTATCTTTTTCACTTTAGGACTGGTAGGTCGCTCATTCAGCGATAAGCTGGCATTCGGCAGCGCACTGGGGTTGGGGTCAGCGGCTGCAACCAGTCTCTATCTTAGTCAGCAGTCATTTTGGGGAGCCCTTTGGGCCAAATGGGCAGGCGTACCAACCTGGGTTTCAGTGGGTGGTGCATTTGGCGGCGCTTTATTTCTACTGGCTGCAACGCCGATTATTGCCCCCCTAACTGAATATGGCGTTAATAAAGTCAGAGCAAAAAAATTCCTTCATGAAGTAGTGACAAGGGTTGAGCAAAAGATTTTACAAACCAACCCCGACGCTACCAGCGTAGTTGCTCATATTGGCACTTATATACAGCTACTGCCGGATTTAATACAAGCGCTTCGGGTTATTCGGTAGCCTCATTCTAACTAAAAAATATAAAGTGCAGATAAATCATAATCTACTTGCACGGGCAAATGTGCTGATTTATTTGACTTATATATACCAAATTTAAAATAAGGCACCCATTGATCATTATTACCAATCGGCCCATTATAATATGCCAGTTTTTGACCTGTTTCAGAATTATATAACTGAACCCTACCATTTTTTAGTGTATCAAAGTAATTATTTTTCCAGTTAGGCCAGTCAACAATAACCGTTAGATTAATCCATTGATCAAATAATGAGAGTGTAATGGGATGTTTCCAAATAATACTCACTCCAGATGCCCAGTCACGATTATATGAGCTGTCAGAATAATTTATTGAATTTACAACAGAAAAAGGCTTTAACTGCTTTTCTTTATAGTCACAAACATAAAACTTCCCTATTACAGCTGGTTTTTCCCCAGATATTGAAATTTTGGGACACCTTGTTAGTCGCCGGTCATGAACAGGATATCTAAAATAGTTTGCAATAAGGGCAAGATAACCATCTTTTATTTTTAAAGCCATTGGCGGAAAACCACCTTGATCAAATAAATAGCTTTGTTGTTTAAGTACATGATATTGGGTTAGTGACTCATTCAATGCATCATCAGAAGAATCAACAATATCAAGCTGTTGATACTGCCATGGCTGATCATTTTCATGACGGTATGTCAGTCGATCTGGAGTGCCATGCCATTGAGCAATAATTACAGACATATCTTTAGATAAAAGACTCGATTGATTAGTCGTAGATAATAGTGGCTTTATCTCTCCTCTAAAAGCTGACGGCAGCCGGAATCTCAGCTGATAATATTGATAATGAGAGTTTGTTGGCCATTGCCCTGCCATCATCGATCTTGTTTCAGACTTAAACTGCAATTCCATTTTAGAGTGTTGTTTAAGCATAAATTTGTTAAGAGGAAAAAATCCGGTTGTAAATTCTACTCTTTGTCGCCCATCAGCAAGTGAGCCAAACTCAGGTAGTACTGTTATGGGAATTGCTGATAATGAAATTTGGTTGAGTCCATATATATGACTAGGTAACCTACCTAATGAATGCTTAACACCAACAGGAGCAATAGCTGCTTGATGTAATTTAAACGTACATTTTTGATCAATCAAAAATCTTTGGGGATTGATCTTTCCTTCAATTGTAAAATCGCTAATATAGCAGTCTTGCTGAATATAATCGTTTATAGAATGGTTTCTATTTGATTGACCAAAGGCTTGGCTACTCAAAACCAAGCCAAAAAATAAAAAGTTAGCACAAATTTTCAAAATATTTACCTTGTTGACTTTTATTGCTTTGTGCGAACTATAAATTCTTTCAATAACTGGATCAATTTCTTGCTTAATCAAAATCATGAAAGACAAATTAAAAACCAATATCCATCTCTCTGATACTATATGCGAATGGTATATTTTTACTTCCTATCTTCTGACTCAGAAACACCTTCACTATAACCTACCCAACGATTCATTAAGTGAGCTAGCGACTCTTTATCAATGGGTTTAGCGATATAATCATCCATACCAGCATCAAAACAAGCTGCTTTATCTGCTTCTGAAACATTAGCCGTCATTGCTATGACAGGAACATGACGGTGTGGTGGTGTGGACTGTTTTAAATCTTTAACTAGTTTTAAACCATTTTGATCAGGCAACTCACAATCAAGAAATACCAAATCGTAAGGGTGTGCCTTATATAACATCAGTGCCTCTTTTCCACTGGCTGCAGTGGTAACATCACAGTGCATTTTCGCTAGCATCCGTACAGCTACCATTTGGTTAATGGCATTATCTTCTACAACTAATACTCGATAATGGGGCTTTTCAACCAATTGATTTAATAACGGGGGGTACACAATTGCACTATCTCGTAGCATATCTCTGGTAACAATAGAATCATCATCGGTTGCCAGTATCCGACAGATCATATCTTTTAAAACCTGAGCTTTGACTGGCTTAACTAAAAAACCTGCAAACCCAGCTTTAGCAAACTGTTCTAACGCTACCGTTTCATCAGAAGAACTTATCATTATCAGCTTAGTATCAGAAATGGTTGGATCTTGTTTAATACCTCGACCTAATTTTAAACCATCCATTAATGGCATTTGAAAATCCAGTAAAGCCAGTTGATAGGGCTGATTGGACAATGCTGCCTGGGTAATCCGTTCCAATGCTTCACGTGCCGTACTTGCCAAGTCACATTGCATCCCCCATTTAACTAATAAGCGATCAAGGATGTAACGATTTACTTGTGTGTCGTCGACTACCAGTACTCTCACATCTGTTAAAGAAACATCGGGTACCGGTTGTTTATGTGCTTGCTCATCGGTATGGAACGGCAACATTATAGTAAAAGTAGAGCCGACACCTGGCTCACTTGACAGGTTAATATTTCCTTCCATTAAAGCAACTAATTGCTGACAAATTGTCAGACCTAACCCTAAGCCGTGAAAAGCTCTGGTAACAGATGCATCACCTAATTCAAAGGCACTAAATAAGCGTTCCTGTTCTTCTTCAGGAATCCCCATGCCCGTATCTGTGATATCAAGTTGTATATAAATCTGGTCATTTTCTTGTTTTTGCAACCCTACTTCTACCATGACATAACCTGTTTCGGTAAATTTAGTGGCATTACCAATCAGATGATAAAGTATTTGCCTGACTCGTCCAGGATCGCCTGATAATATCCCTGGAATTTCGTCACCATAATGCATAACCAAATCAATAGACTTTTGTTGAGCTGCACAACGGTAAAACTCAACAACCTCATCAACTAATGCTTTTAAGTCAAAGCTAACCCGCTCTAACACTAACAAGCCTGCTTCTAACTTGGCATGGTCCAGTAAGTCATTAACAGTAAAGAGTAGTATTTCTCCTGAGCGACGAATTTGTTCTACATAACTAAATTGTTCTCTATTTAATGAGGTTTCTTGTAATAGCCCGGTTAAACCAATTACACCATTAAGCGGGGTGCGAATTTCATGACTTAGCACAGCAAGAAAGTCAGCCGAATGGGGTTGTTGATAAGGTGCTTTTTCTGCTACTGGCTGTGTTTGTTCAGTTTGAATATTAATAGGTACTGAAGCCAGCTCATCAGCATCAACGGTTTGTATTATTTGAGTGATTTTAGGTAAGCTAAATAGCAGACCTAAAATTACTATGCCATAAGCAAAACTGCTTAACAGTACAGCAGCCGTATTAAACACCAATTGTGGCTGAGTATAACCTAACCCCCAATACCCTAGCGCTGCAAGCGTTAAAAAAACATAGCCACTAATACCCGTTGCAGTAAAATCATTTTGTACTGACTTTAATGCTTGTAACATACATAACGTACTCATCAGGGCAACTACACTCACACTAAGTGACAGTAGCGTTTTAAAACCATCCTGCACAGCCAATAACATAAATAGGCTTACTCCCCCTGCTACAGCTGCCAACATGATAGCAACGACCCAAGCAGCTAAACGGGGAAACAAACTACTTAACTGTTTTTGATAAAATAGCGTCACTGTAACTGTAATAAAAATTAAAATACTGCTTGAAGCCTTGCTATATAATACGGCATCAGCAATTCCTAACCGGGGGGGCATAGCAATAATAGCGGGTAACTGTATTGCAGATAATAAAATGACAACCTCCAGTGAACACCCAGACCAAAAAGCGACTAAAAAGAGTAGGATTAACGGGGAATTTTCAGATGGTTGTGAGCGAGGCCAAAAAATCAGAACAGATGTAAGTAATAACCAACATAACAGTAGATTGGAGAAACACAGCCAAAGTACAGGGTTATATTGCCAATTGCTATCAATTAAAGGTAAACCTGGTAGTTGTTGAGCGATAAGCCAGGGAACAATACTAACAGTACAAATAAATAATAAACTTAACCACTTAAATACAGCTGGCGTCTCTTCCGGATAAGCTGATAGCGGTTGTTGCACATCCATTGTGGTAAACCCTAAAGTGTAAGCCTATGCTATGGCTATATATTGGTTATAGTGCCGTAC
Organism: Spartinivicinus ruber; assembly: GCF_011009015.1. Lineage (NCBI taxonomy): Bacteria > Pseudomonadati > Pseudomonadota > Gammaproteobacteria > Oceanospirillales > Zooshikellaceae > Spartinivicinus > Spartinivicinus ruber. The sequence continues at coordinate 745,210 of NZ_CP048878.1, read as the reverse complement.
AGTATTAGCTCTTTATCTTTATAAAAATATAGATGAAATTTAGCAACATCCATTCATGTGCTTTTAGCTTTCTTAAGGTAAAGAGTCAGTAGGCATATCCTGTAGCCAGGTTCTTTGAGTTTTTTCCAAGCGGCCAGATTTTACCAGGGCCTGCTTTCCCTTATCAAAAGCAGTAATTAACTCTTTTGCCCTCGGGTTATCAATTGAGCTCACAACAAATTCGTAAGTACTGTCAAATGCTGGTAATTTACGATATTGGTTTGACCAGTTCGCTTTATTTAAGGCGTAATCAAAAATTGGAAAGTAACCAGCAAAACCATCAACCCGATTATTATCAAGCATCTTAAATCCCTGCAGCACATCACTTACAGGCACCTTTCTAATACTTTGTAATGCTTTCCACTGCTCTCCATAGTTCCAGCCTCTCATTAAGCCAATACGAAGATCTTTAAGTGCATTCAAACCTTTCCACTTTATAGTACTGTTTTGCTTTACATAAATTAAAAAATCAACCTTATTAATTGATTCATTTGAAAATAATAAGTACTCACTTCTGTCCTTAGTCCAACCCGCTGGAAATAGTAAATCAACATTCTGTTTTTTTACTTCCTCTATAGCTCGTGCCCAAGGGTAAACTTTCAAATTAATGGTATAACCTTGCTGATGGAAGCTATCACGAAATACATCCCAGCTATAGCCCATAATATTATCAGAGTCTACTCCTGGTGGAACGACTTCATGGTGCGCTGCACGTAAATTTCGTTTAGCAATAATAAATGGTGGATACCCTACCAACGTAGCTACACTTAGCTGTTTTAATTGACTTAAACTTGCCTGTTCCTTATTTTGACCACTGACTTGCTCTGTAATACCTATTAAGCCCAGGCAAAATGTAACACTGCATAAGGTGGACCTGATCATATATAATTACTACAAAAACTTTAACTAAAACAAATACTTAATCGGCTGTATCAAGTAACCTGACAATAGTCAGGCACAAATACTGCCATAGCAACAACATATAACTTCAATATAGCCATAATAGGTATAGAAACATAGCTTCTCTCATCACCTCACAAGGCAATAACAAAATTGTAGCATAATTGTAGCTATGACTTGCTCAGATATTTTCTTGCCTTGAAGCTGGTGACTTATTTAGGTTAAAGAGGAATGTAAAATAAAAGACTTTATATTGCTTTTGTGCATTTTCTATTCTTCATCATCTTCTTGCTGGTGTTTTACATCATCTTGCTGTTACATTTTTTAATCATAAATGGCATTATTTACTACCCATTAGACTTTGAGAATAAAATGCTCAAGGAGAAGTATATATGGCTGTAAGCTTGCTATCTTAATGATAGTCGGCTTAGGTTGTATACTAAATGCTGTTTTAAAGTTACATGGCTTTTAATACATAACTGATAAGATAACTTTTAACAATCACTTTCAACAGTAGTGAATAATGGCTAGTTTTGCATTAAGAGTTGTTCAGGGTTAACTATACTGATCTTTGCTTGCTAGCTTGCCAACATAAAAACATGGAGATGCATATGAAAAAACCAATCTTTAGCAGGAAGCTGTCTGCTTTTTTATTGGTAATCCCACTAGTGCTTACCGGTTGTGCCACTCAAGGCCCATGGTATGAAGACTGGCGCAATTGTGCTTATGTAGGTGCCACGACAGGTGCTGTTATTGGATCATTCGAAGACTCAGAAGATGCTGCTATTGGCGCAGTGGGGGGCGCAATAATTGGTGGTGTTACCTGTGCTCTGATGAATCGTGACACAGATAGTGATGGCGATGGTGTGCCTAATAGTCGAGATAAATGCCCTGCTACTCCTAGTGGTGCTCCAGTTGATGTACATGGTTGTGCACTTGACTCAGATAACGACGGTGTACCTGATTACCGTGATGAATGTCCAAATACACCTCCTGGCGCCAAAGTTAATGTGCGTGGTTGTCTCCTCGACTCAGATAATGATGGTGTGACTGACAATAAAGACCACTGCCCTAACTCACCTCCTGGAGCTAAGGTCAATGCATTGGGTTGTACAAAAGCCTTAAAACTTGATGGTGTTGAATTTGAGTTCAACTCAGACAAACTTACCTGGGCAGCTAAAGAATACTTAAATTCAGTAGCTGAAAAACTCAAATTACATGCAGGTACTCGGCTTGAATTAGGTGGCCATACAGACAGCCGTGGCAGCGACCAATACAACAGAGACTTATCTCAAAGACGGGCAAACTCAGTTCGCCGTTATTTAGTCAGCCGCGGTATTAGAAGCAATGACTTAAGAGCAGTAGGCTATGGTGAATCACGCCCAGTTGCCGATAATAACACTGACTCAGGTCGTGCCCGCAACCGTCGAGTAGAACTAAAAGTATTAAATTAACAACACCCAAAAAGCCCGTCTTATGATGGGCTTTTGCCATTAACTTAATTTATATCACGCAAAGTTTTTACCCCTTATTAACAGTAATCACGCAACTAAAATCCTAGCAGCAAAGTATTCAAAACAGTGTCAATAAGCTCTCGTCTAGAATATTTGATAGCCATTAGGTTAATGGTAGATTCATATATCATATAGTTGTTACCTCATTTTGCTCATGGACCACTATGCAACAACTCACTAACACTTTATCCTTACGTTTTGTTTGACAACAGGTAATGGCTGATGAAGAAAAAAATATACATTGCCTATACAGGCGGCACCATTGGGATGCAACGCTCTGATAAAGGCTATGTTCCCATGAGCGGGCTAGACAAACTGATCACCAACAAAATACCTGGTCATATGTCAGCCAATATGCCTGACTATGAGCTACATGAATATGATCAGTTAATAGACAGTAGTAATATAATTCCTGAAAACTGGCTAGCTATTGCTAAGGACATTGCAGACCGTTACAACGACTACGATGGCTTTATTATTTTGCATGGTACTGACACCATGGCTTATACAGCATCAGCCTTATCGTTTATGTTACAAGGCATTAACAAGCCAGTCATTGTTACTGGTTCGCAAATCCCTTTAAGCGAAATACGAAATGATGCCCAAGACAACTTAGTCACTGCAATGATCCTGGCCAGTCATTACCAAATTCCAGAAGTGTGTTTATATTTTAATGGAAGGTTATTACGTGGCAATCGCAGCAGTAAATTAAAAGCCTCTGGATTTGACGCGTTTGATACACCTAACTATCCATGGTTAGGACAGGTAGGTATTCACATTGAAATTAATCAATCGGCCTTATTACCTGCCTCTACTACAGAGCCTGAGTTTATCTTGCCAGAAAGCTATCGCCAATGGCGAGTAGTGCCTTTAGTGCTTTACCCAGGAATGCCATCAGAACTTATTGATAAAGTCGCAGAACTTGAAGTAAAGGGATTAATACTACAAACCTACGGGGTAGGCAACGCTCCTGATAATGATAAAGCACTACTGAAATCGCTAACCAAAGCCAATGAGCAAGGGATCATTTTGGTTAATCTAACCCAATGTATTCAAGGCCGTGTAGATCAATCCAGTTATGCGACTGGATCAGCACTAGCCGACACAGGCATTATTAGTGGTTATGATATGACCTTAGAAGCAGCTTTTACTAAATTACATTATTTATTAGCTCAAAAACTCACCGTAGAAGAGATCCGCCAAAAAATGCAAGAAAGCCAATGCGGCGAGCTAACCTGTTAACCGCTTTAGTAACCAATATTACTACCAGCAGATAATCTGCTGGTTCTTCCTGCCTTTTTTACTATATTATTAGCCAAATGCCTGCCAAATTAAGCATAGCCTGCATTGATTTATTGGCTGGAAATGAAGTAATTAGACAAATATTTCATGAAAAATTTACTAGAAGCAAAATATAATGACATATCCAAGCAAATCATTTTTATAGAGCCAGCACTAAAAGTAAACGAACTACATCTCGCTATTTCAAAGAATTCAGCTAACCACCTTAAGAAACTACGTGATTTTAAGCATGGCATGAAAAAACTGCTACCTGATGGTACTTTTTTAAAAATATTAAATAGTCACAACATATATACTTCTTCTCAATAAACTTACCCCCCTCAACAAAAATCATCTAAATAGTTTTATCATTCATTTTTGCCAGAAAATATTATCTTAAGCCCCCTTTCACTCATTTTTAAAGTATGCTGATGATCCCAATTGATTTTACTAATAATTTTTTCTATCGCTGGCTCAATCTGGCTAGAGCTATTAAAATTCAAACCTAATTTACAACTCTTAGTTCTACAATCCACTGAATTTAAATAAGCACCTTCAATTTCCCCTAAAGAAATTGACTGACGAATAGATACAATCGCGTCAGCTGCCCAGCCTTCATCTACTGGCAACGCATCATGTTGTTGTTCTGCAAGAATCATTGGGTCCATATTATCATGAGTTTTTATACTATTAGTTTCATTTAGTCGAATATCAGTTATGTTTTGCTCTAACGATATATTTTCCATAGGATGATATTTCTTTATCTGCTCCGAAAGCTGTTTTATTTCCAATAAAATGAGCTCATTTGAATCTAGATATGTTTTAACCTTTTCAAAATCTTCACTACTTTCTTGATCCTTTATAAGATCTATCAACTGTACTTTAACCCCTTGAAGATCGAGCCGTAAATCATTAAACATAGTTTTATAGTTATTTTTATGATTTAACAATATTTTACTATCGAACATTAAAAATATGGCATTTACCATTAATGAAGTAATCAAAATCATAAAAAAAATGATTAAGTAGTTTTTAGCCGAAGACTTTTCCATACTGCCTCCAATAGATAAATAAAGAACGGCTAATGCATATCTTGCATTAGCCGTCACTTAGTTTATTAAAGCTCATTAGCAGAATATGAATAAAGTGTAGAAGATGGCGGTAATTTACACTTCATATGCATCGTATATTTTGATCCACCTTGATTTAAGTTTGGGAAGTCAAGCTGCTGCATTGCAGTTGATGAGCCAGAAGAACGCTTAACACTACCACCAGCTACATTCCCAGTATCATAAACACGATAGAAGGCACATTCTACATCTAGTGATGCATTCTGATCTTTTACTCTTACATAACCAGCAGATGCCTCATTATTAGCCGTTGTATCGTCTCTAACTAATGGGCACTCAAGATAAAGCCACTTTGAGGATGATGTATTCTGAACATAACCAAAAGGGTGACTATATCTGTACTCTGATGAATACGTACTACTAGAGGTTATTGGTACACAATGTGTGCCTTGATAGTTTTTTATATCAGCTGCATGACTAAAAACAGCAATAGTACTAGACATTAGCATACCAAATATTGTTAAAGATTTATTTTTCATCATCAAACTCTCCATGTTTAAACTTAAAAATCAATTCACCTATTTATGTGTAAAAGCACAATCCATATTTATATTTATTTGCAATATCAGTACAACCCAAATCAATTTATTACAATTCACTATTTTTAAACACAAGGAAAAATAATAATATTTTTTAGGAATCTAAAGATAGAATATGGCTTTTCAACTGACAAAGAGTTTTCAGGAATAAGTTTTCTCCTACTTATATATAAACAGAGAAACATATAGTAAACTGTATACCAATCAAACAACTGACGATATAAATCTAACTTTATAGCAAAATGTCTTAAGAGCTTTTAATTTTTTATCGCCTTTAAGCCAATCCATCATTTAGTTCGAATTAAAGTATCCACTTACTAAAACACATCATTAATCAACTTAAACATTAACAATTAAACATAAGATGCTTTCAATCATTTTAAGACTAGTTAGTCAAATCTAGCAAAAAGCTACTTCTAATTGCTAACAACAAATAAATTCAAAGCTTTTATAGTAAGTAAGCTTTTTCACACAGATATCAATACACAACTTGTAAGACGCAAATTATTTCTAAGTGTATACAACAGCATTAAGATAACATTACAATACCAACAGATTTACTATAACCAGCTATAAAAGTAAGCACTTACAGAATCATTGCACAAAAAATATGTTATTCAAAATCAATAAACATATTTTCTAGCTATCTTAGAAAAATTTACTTACTGCACTTAGGAGTTTAAATTTTGGAGGTCCAAGAAAAAATAGCTTCCCACCATCCAGACCAACTATCTGGAATTAAGGTGCTGTCTTATAATGACCTGTTAGAAAATAAATCATGTAGCGGACTTGGATTACATCACAGGGAAATTTTGGGAGTAATATACCCTGAAAGCAGTACCGAAGTACAATTTATTATGTCTACTGCATACAAACATAAGACTCCTGTATATCCAGTCTCATGTGGTAAAAATTGGGGATATGGAAAAAGCTGCCCCCCTAAAGAAGGTTGCATCATTTTAGATATGCATAAAATGAATCATATTATTGATTTCGATCCAATACTAGGGAGTGTAGAAATTGAACCCGGTGTAACACAAGGACAGCTTTCTCAGTTCCTAAAAACTACAGATTGGATGATAGATTGTACGGGGGCAGGACCAGATACTAGTATTATTGGTAATATATTAGAAAGAGGATTTGGACATTCCCCCCTAGGTTATCGTGTACGTCATTTCGCTATTACTGAGTTAATACTATCTAACGGCGAAAATTATTCTTTATCTCTACCAGGAAAATATATAGGGCGTGTAGGCTTAAGTGCTGGAATTCATGAGATATTTACTCAAAATAATATAGGTATTGTTACTAAAATTCGGCTTGAACTAGTTCCACGTCTTGAATGTAGCTTGCGTTGTATTATTAAACTTAAAAGCCATGCAACAATTGGTCAATACATCAATGCAATGCGAGAACTTAAATCAGAAGGCACGGTCGATGCATTACCACATATAGGCAACCATTATCGCATGCTTGGTATGTTTTCTCAGTTTGATTTTACTAACTGGAATAACAAAACAGGCCCCAATACAAGCGACATAAATAGTTTACTGAGGAAATTAAAAATATCACCATGGATGGCTACATTTTCTATTTTTGGCCATACCTCCGTAGCAAAAGCAAAGGCAAAAAGAATAAAAAGAAGACTAAAAAAAATAGCAAATGTATATGTTATTTCCTACAGTTTTTTCCAAAAAACTCAGTCTTTAGCCAACTGGTTTTCAAATAATGCTAGCTGGATACCCAACATTGAGTCCACTAATAAAAAAATAACTGAAATATCAAAAGCAATGGGAATTTTTGAAGGTGTTCCAGATAATGTTGCGCTTAAAGGTTGTTATTGGAGAAATAGAAATAGTAAGCCTCGAATAGACGTAGATCCAATTGATAATGGATGTGGTTTTTTCTGGCTCGCACCCTCTCTACCCATGATTGGAAAAGATATTGAAGAGTGCCTATCTGTAACGGAGTGTGAGTTTGATAAGGCTGGCTTTGAAATGGCAGTGACATTAACTGCAGTGACATCAAGGTTATGTCAAGCCATTATCAGCTTATATTATGACACATCAAATTACGATGAAACGAAATTAGCCCACGAAACCATAAAAAAACTAAGAAAACAATATATTGATTATGGTTGGATACCTTATAGAAGAGCTGTTGACGAAATGCCTCTTGACGATGGAATAGAGCAAGATGCTCTTTCTTTACGAAAAATCATTAAACAGGCTATAGATCCTCAAAACTCTATAGCACCCGGACGTTATGAGTGTTAGGCTGAAAAAATGAGATTCACTTCAACAAAAATAATTAAAGATAAACAGGGACTACAAGAGTTCAAAAACAAATATTACCATGTTTCTGGAAATAATGTTGATAGTAAGTACCTTGAAAAGGCTTCAATAGTTCGAGGGATTTACAATAAAAAGTCCGAGATAATTGGTGGCTATGTATTAAACTCTAACATTCCACACAGATACCTTTCCGATATTCCTAAAGAAGCACTATTACAGAGTAAAATCCCATCAAAAAATAATTTGGTTGAAGGCTGTTGCATATGGATGAACAATGAACTTAGCTCATTTAAACGAGGTTGGATCTATCTTTTGACATTTTATGATTATTGTTCATTAGGTAAGCGTTACATGCTTGGTGCATCAATTGAACCAAAAGTAGTAAAGCTACAAAGATTAGTCTTTCCAACTGTATTATATGAAGGACCTATTGCTCATGCACCTTGGTGCTGTATGTACTACGGAACTCGTCGTCATATGGTCAGACTGATATTAGTTATTATCTTCAAGTACTGGGTATCAGGCTTTATAAAATACAGAATAAAATCTTTCAAAAACCTATTTACTTTACAAAGTAAAACATAATTTGATACATCCACTCAAGAAAGGAAGCATTCCATTACTTATTCTTATTCTATAAAGTCCATTCGATTAATATACTTTCGGATGAGGTATAGCTATATAATGATATTCAAATAGTGCTAACCGGCCTCAGAAACCTCCATTTTCCTATGGAGGTTTTCAGTTAATTTTTTTCCTAAAACATAGGGTGCCTTCTGAGTAATTTAACTAAAGGGCTTCTCTAAAGCTCATTTCCGGAAGTTTTATTTTCATAAAAACACTTCACATTATACAAAGTAGTGCTTGCTATCGCACTAAGTGCATCTTCAGTAAAAAAGCCTTGATGACCAGTAATCAATACATTAGGGAATGTTAATAACCTACCTAATACGTCATCAAGTAATAATTCGTTAGAATGATCATCATAAAGCAATGGCTTTTCATTCTCATAAACATCAAGACCTAGGTTAGAAATTTTTCCCGATTTTAATCCTGCAATAACTGCATCAGTATCAATTAGCCCACCACGGCTCGTGTTAAGCAACATAACACCATCCTTCATTGCCTTAACCGCTTTTTCATCAATAATATGATAATTATCTTCAGTCATAGGACAGTGTAAAGTAATTACATCAGATTCAGCTAGAAGCTCAGGAAGACCTACATAGTTAACCCCTAGCTCAAGACAAGCTTCGTTTTGCACAGGATCATATGCAAGTACTCGACACCCCATGCCATGCATTATTTTTACAACAGCAGTTCCAATTCTACCAGTTCCTATCACACCAACAGTTCGATTATGGAAGTCAAAACCAATAAAGCCATTTAAAGCAAAATTACTTTCTTTAACCCGGTTATAGGCACGATGTATCTTACGATTTAACGTCAGCATCATACCTACAGTATACTCAGCAACAGACTCGGGTGAATATGCCGGCACATTGGCAACATTAATGTCGTATTGCTTGGCAGCCGCTAAGTCCACATTATTATAGCCAGCAGAACGTAGCGCAATTAACTTAGTATCACCTTTAGCAAGCTGTTCAATAACTTCCCTATCAACTACGTCATTAACAAAAGCACAAACAGCTGGATACTTTTCAGCCAGCTTTACCGTTTCAACTGTCAAACGAGGTTCGAAAAATGAAATATCTAAACCAAACCCATTATTAGCCTGTTCAAAAAATGCTTTATCATAACTATGGGTATTAAACACTGCTAACTTCATTGACATCTCATGATTTTCCTTTACTTTTAGCTGATTAAAAAATCAGCTATCTAACTTTCTATCTTATACTAACAATTAGTTTTATTATTTGACTTACAACAGTGTTGAATCACTACAATAACTCAATTCAGTTAACGTCTTCCTCCAGCCAATTCAATAAAACTACCAGTGCAGTATGATGCCTGGTCAGATAATAGCCACATAATGGCATTAGCTACTTCTTCAGTTGTACCACCCCGTTTTATAGGAATTGCCTCTTTTAATCGATCGACACGACCAGGTTCACCACCACTGGCATGGATATCAGTATTAATTAACCCAGGCCTAACAGCATTTACTCTTATCCCCTCAGCAGCTACCTCTTTAGCTAATCCTATCGTCAAACTATCAATAGCTCCTTTAGAAGCTGCATAATCAACATATTCATTAGCCCCTCCAATAAATGAGGCTGCAGAGGATACATTGACTATTGCGCCTCCCTGTCCTCCATGCTGAGTAGACATTCGTATAATCGCTTCCCGTGCACAAAGCATACTGCCAATAACATTAATATTAAAAATACGTTGCCAGCGCTCGACTGACATATTTTCAAATTTAGTTTGTTGATCAAGCACTCCTGCATTATTGACCAGACCCGAAATAGGTCCTAAGTCATTTTCTGTAATTTTAAATAAATGCTTTACATCTATCTCTTTACTGACATCAGCAGCAACAGCAATTGCCTTACTACCTGTTGCCTGAATAGTATTGACTATTTTATTAGCAGACGCTTTATCTTTTTGGTAATTAACGCAAATGGCATAACCTTGCTTTGCAGCTAATAACGCTGTAGCAGCGCCAATACCCCGACTTGCTCCAGTAATAATAACTACCTTTGTCAATGCTATACTCCCAGTTATAGTTAAACCAGCAAAAATAGTAATCAATCTCCTTGGATTGGTAAAGTGTGTTTATAATAGACTATATATAATTCTCTTGTAGTTTAATATATCATTAAATCAGAACACTTATTTTCTGTATAATCCTCTCCGTGAATTTTCTAAATAGTTATCATATTTACCACTATTCTTTAGTTTCTTAAGACCTGTATTAAATAACTGCATCAGATGACCACTGCCTTTTATTTTTTTACTTAAAATCAAGTGGTATGTTGTTGTATTATATGGCCGCGCATGATGAGTAACTTTACTTATTTCTTCCTCAGAAAAGTTATCATACAAAATTGCATAACCTGCATCCAAATCAGAAGGTAAAATGTCGACTCTTTTATTTATTAACATTTTAAAAATAGCAATTTCAGAATAGGCTCTTTCCACTTTAATATCTTTATTTGATTCAAATTGGTATTTATAGCCAATTACACCGCCTACTTTCAGCTTGACAAAATCAGAGTAATCCTTCCAGTCGAAAGGTGTTGACTTCAAATGAAATAAAACTGATTTTCCATGAATGAGTATATCGCTAAATAAAAAATCCTTTTCACGCTCAGGATCAGGGCTCCAAATAAGAGAGCCATCAAATCGCCCTTCTTTCGCTTCAATATAGGCCCTTTTCCATGGCATAAAAACATATTCTACTTTAATATTTTCACTAGCAAATGCCTCTGTCACCATATGTGATGCAACACCGTAATGTTTAAGATTTTTTGATTGAAAAGGCAGCCATTCCCCATTGGTCAAACGGACAGTTTGTTGACTGGCTGCATGTACCAAGTTAATAGATAAAAAACTAATTAACAAATAGAAAAACAGCTGCATATCGGCAGTCCTATACAAACTACGTGCTAACTTACAGTATAGCCGTAGACACCGTCAGAATTGCTCAACCACAGTAAAGTCATCCTCACCCAACAACCATTGACCACTCTCCTGTCGCTGCCATAGCTCCCTACTAATGTAGCCTCGACCAACGTTCATTTGCCAGTTAGCTGATAAAACAGCATTATGCTCATCGAGTACTTCAATGCTGACATCTTTATACACCAAATCCGTCGCCCCAGTGGACTGAACAAATTGTTGCCAAAAATCCAAAATTGCTTTACGCCCTATAAATTGCCCAACAGGTCTTGCATCCATTACAGCATTTGGCCTGTAGGCATCAGCACATCCGTTGATATCCCCATTGTTGAAACTTGCTATCCACTGCTTGCTAGTGGCTAATACTTGTTTTTTAACTGCTTTAACATCATTCATCATTTTTCTCCATTATAGCTTGTTAACTTAAATGCTATTATATTTGTACTGATTTTTTTAATAATTATGGTTTTATTGAAATTACTGATTAGTAATACTGAACAATAGTCAAAGTTGGAAGCCAATGAAGAACATTTATCGAATGTTGGTGTTCGCAGAAGTTGTACACACCGGTTCCTTTACCCGAGCAGCAGAAAGTCTAGGGCATACCCGATCAGCAATAAGCCAGCATATTAGCCTGTTAGAAGAAGAGTTAGAGGTAAGACTAATGAACCGCTCTACTAGGCGGCTCAGCTTAACTGAAGAAGGTAGAGTCTTTGCCCGCCGCTGCCAATCGATTAAAGAGTTAGTCAATATTGCATTCGACGAAATACAATCACAAGCCAGTAGCCCCGAAGGCCCTCTGGTTATTACAGCACCTCATGCATTTGAAAACCAGTTGGTATTGCCAACACTCACAGAGCTTTGTAAATTATTTCCTAAAATTGAGCCTAAACTGATTATTAACGACCAACGCTTAGATTTACTCACCCATAATATCGATATAGCAATTAGCGTAGGTTCATTACCGGACAGCAACTATAAAGTAAGGAAACTTGGTGAGCTCACTGAAATATTCTGTGCTGCTCCAGACAAACTCCATCAATTAGGCGAGATAAACCAGCTAGAGCAATTGGCAGCACTTCCCCATATAGCAACCAGCTGGCAGGAAAGACGAAAAAAACAGACTCTTTTATGGAATGGTAAAAAAGTTAAACTAGAGCTAAACCATCGATTTCGAGTGAATACATTACCTTCAGCCACAAATTTAGCAGAAAAAGGCTTAGGTATAACACTATTACCTGATATTTACGCTAAAGAATTAATCGAGCAAGGTAAATTAATACAGGTTTTCCCCCATATTGTATCAGAGCCACGGGATATAAACTGTCTTCACCCCTATAGCCAACAAGTACCATTAAAAGTACGTACATATATCAACTTACTTATTGATAACATAAGTATTAACAACAAATAAAAGCTAATATCATATTATAACAATCACACTCCCCAATAATGTAAAAAGCGTAAATTCAGTTGTTAATAAACTCTACAGTTGATACTAAGGTGACGTATATTACCTATGATGTAAGGAGTATTCAATTGAATAAGCTTTTTAGTTCCCTATTACTATCTATTGGTTGCATTGTTACGCCAGTTACTACTGCAACAGAAGTTATCAAGTTAAAACAAAATATTTATGCTATAGAAGAAGATGGATTCACTAGTTTGGTTATTTTATCAAATAATGGAGTATTAATTACTGATCCAGCTAATACTTCAAGAGCAAAAAAACTACAACAACAAATTAAAAAACTAACCAAAAAACCAGTAACAAAAATAGTCTTATCACATGAGCACTATGATCATGTCGGAGGAACTGAAGTATTTAGTAGTGCTCAAGTTATTTGTCATAATAGCTGTGAAAAAGTATTTCAATTAGATAATAGAAATATCGCACCTAAAAAAGTACATTTTACATTTGATAAAGAACTTACTTTTAAAATTGGTAATACTCCTGTGAGTCTACATCATTTTGGACCTGCCGATGGGTTTAGCAGCACCGTACTTCACTTACCCGAAGATGCTATTGCCTTTAGCGCAGACTTATATTCAGATCGCTATTTAATTCCAGGTATGTGGATGGAAAACGATAACTACCTTGGTGTTTTAAATGCGCTTAAACAAATGCAGTCCTGGAAGTTAACACATGCTGTGAATAGCCATGCTACATCAACTTCAGTACAACCACTCAATGAAAATGTTGAGTTTGTTACAGACCTTTACAACCTGATCAATAACAAAATTAATGAAACGATTGAATCCGAGGGTGTTGGAAAAGTATTTGATGGACTAAACAAGTGGCCACAAACACTACAATTGCCAAAATATAGAGATTGGACTAACTACAACACAGAACTATCTGCCCATATTCGCAGAATGGCCCTATCTATTTTTCACGGCGGCTAGTGCCCCTCAATAGCACAAACTTTGATATTTAGTCTTGTTAGGCAGCTTCTGACAAGACTATATCCTGCCTCTCTCCCACTTTATCCTCACCCAACAGTAATTCTTATGTGTAGCATCAGTTTTTCCTGCTACAACAACCATAGCACTTAAGTTACAGTTCTATACTTCTAGCATGTTCTTAATCTTGGAGCGATATCAATGATCTCTCTCAAAAATAAAACTATTTTACTAACGGGTGCCTCAGGTGGAATTGGCTTAGCAACAGCTAAATGCCTATTAAGAGCAGGTGCAAAATTAATTCTGCACTACAATAGTTCTGCAGAAAGCATTAATTTGCTACAAAATGAATATGGCGCTAACCGCTGTCAGCCAATTCAAGCTAACTTAGCAAAACCTGAACAAGTTGATCAATTATGGCAAAATGCCCTTGCATGGCAAGGCACTATCGACGGATTAGTCAATAATGCAGCTTTTGAGTCACCCGTAGCTATTGATGATGCCACATCAAAATGGCGGGACTTATGGAAATCAACCTTAGATATAAATGTTATCGCAGTAGCAGATTTATGCCGTTATGCCATCAAACACTATCAACAACAGACTGGTGGTGTGATTATCAATTTAGCCAGTAGGGCTGCATTTCGAGGTGATTTACCTGATATGATGCATTATGCAGCTTCAAAAGGTGCTATTGTTTCACTAACTCGCTCAATCGCTAAAGCTTATGCAAAAGACAGTATTTATGCATTTAATATTGCTCCCGGCTGGGTCAATACAGATCGTATCCAGAAAAAACTAGCTAAACCAGGTAATGAAACATTACTTAATGAAGTCCCCACAGGCAAACCAGCACCACCAGAAGAGGTTGCCAATATAATTGCATTTTTACTATCTGGCCTATCAAATCATGCGACTGGTGCAACCATTGATATCAATGGCGCATCCTACTTCCACTAATTGCAGAAAAATATATACAATGATCAAAAACAACCCTGATTTATCCAATAGCGCTGTTGTTATTATCGATGTACAGACTGATTATATAAGTAATACAACTACTTTACTAGAACAGCAGAAAACTAGCCTCCTTGATCAGTTTCCTGAATTCCCCGATAAAATTTGTTTACTGTTGAAAAATGCCAGAAACAATAAAGTACCCATTATTCATATTCGAGAGAAAGATAATAGTCAAAAAAGCACATGGATTTCTTGGTGGAATAAATTACACCCTCCAGGAAATGTTGCTTTAGGTGAAGGATCTCCAGAGCCCTATGCAAAAGAGTTGAATAATGAAAAAGTATTTATCAAGTGGACCTATGACTTATTTCATAGTATTGGTGACGAGTTTGAAGCTTATTTAAAAGACAATAATATAAAGCGACTATATATGTGTGGTGTACTAACTAAAGCATGTGTTATGTTTTCTGCTAGCTCAGCCTTTTGTAAAGGCTATGAAGTATACGTTCTAGAAGATTGTTGTGCTGATAGAGATAGAGCACACCATGACGCGGTACTTAATATCTACGACGGTTATCATATTAAAGTTATTAACTCGAATATTCTATGGCAAGATAGCAAAGCAACTGATTAACCTGACTCACTTTGAAGCAAATTAACTAAAAAATTTATTAAACTAGTATTAACCGTTTGTACTGGGTATAACAGCACAACTTCTCTTTGGTACTTTCTAATATCCACATGGTTAATAGCAATATTATTTGCAATTTTTTCAAGCCCTTTCCAATAAGGGATTAAACTTACACCTACATCTTCTGATACCAATACGGCAATTGCCTCCAAACCATCTAAATCACACAATGGTTCTACTGCTATGTGCTGATCATGTAAATACTCTATCGCTAATCGGCCACCCCAGGAGTTTGGGTCATACTGAATATACGGCCCAGCTTGTATAGCTTGTTTAATCGGCAAGGATAAAGACTTAGGTTTTATAAAAACCAGGGGCTCTGCATAGAGTGTTATTTTTTTCATCATTTTTGGTGTATCAAAAGGTGGATTAACCACTATAACAGCGTCCAACTCTTCAGCCATTAGCCTCTCATACAATGAGGCTGATGTACCTGGTACTATACTCAATTTAACATCTGGCGCTTGAGTCATTAGTTTTTTCAGTAATTGTGGTATTAAACCTGTTAGTGCTGTTGAAATAGCACCAATACGCAGTTCACCCGTTAACCCTAATGGGTCTAAATCAGTTCTTAATGCTTGTATCTCTTGCACAATTTTTCTCGCCCGAGGGACCAACCTCATACAACTTTCTGTTGGTTTAGCCGTATTCCCAATACGAGAAAACAGTGTGACTCCCAGTTCTCTTTCTAAAGCCTGAATACGTTGGCTAACCGCTGATGAGGTTAAGTTTTCAAGTCTAGCTGCATCAGCTATTGAGCCTTTATCTATTACAGCGAGTAAGCTTTTTAAAAAACGTACATCCATAAGTTTTCCTAGCGATTAGCAACAGTAACTTTCATTAACAAATGGTTTCCTACTATTGCTGAATAAGTTAGGATTAATTTTATAGTAAAAAACTCAGGAAATACAATTATGCAATCTATTTTTCACTTTGCTTATCATGTTAATGATTTATCTGAAGCTAGAGATTTTTACGGTAATACATTAGGCTGTAAAGAAGGCCGAAGCACTGAAACTTGGATTGATTTTAACTTCTTTAACCATCAAATATCATTGCATCTTGGCGTCCCATTCACTACCACACTGACAGGTTTTGTAGGTGAACATCAAGTTCCTATGCCTCACATAGGAATGATTTTAGAGCTAAATGAATGGCAGAAAGTTGCAAACCGCTTAACTCAAGCAAATATAGATTTTATTATTCCACCTACTATTCGTTTTGAAGGTAAACCCGGAGAACAATATACAATGTTTTTTTCTGATCCAGCAGGAAACCCTATCGAATTCAAAGGTTTTCAAGACTTTAAGCAAGTTTATGAGAAATAGTTAACATATAGTGGTGCTTGCACCACTACCCCAAAGGCTTTCCTAATTATCATCATACCTAAGACCTGGTAGTGGAGGTGTTCTCAGTGCTACAAATGCTAGCCTAGGAATAAATTCTACTAAGCTAAATCTTCGATTAAATCGATACTGAAATTCAGCAAGATAACGTTGTGCATATTTAGCCCGAATAGCATGATAAGTACTACGTAAAGCACTTTTTAAGTTTCCAAGGATGGTGTTAACCCAATAAAATTCAGGTTCCTCTACTGATGCACGACCACCACCGCATACAATTTTATCATGAAGACAACCTGCTTCTATGACACCATTAAAACAGGCCAGTCCATCGGAGATTACG
Source organism: Spartinivicinus ruber (assembly GCF_011009015.1). Classification (NCBI taxonomy): domain Bacteria; kingdom Pseudomonadati; phylum Pseudomonadota; class Gammaproteobacteria; order Oceanospirillales; family Zooshikellaceae; genus Spartinivicinus; species Spartinivicinus ruber. Next base: position 728,188 of record NZ_CP048878.1, on the reverse strand, counting down.
GTACTGCCCTTGGCCAAATTCTGCCTACTCCAAGCCGTTATCTCTTCTTTATTAAACCCTTTTAAAATGCTCAGTTTAATTCGTGTCGGTTGACCTTGTTTTGTTGTTTCTACGGCTGCTACAAAAGGTATTTTCCCATCTGCTCCCCTACCTCTTTTGCAACCTGTACGCTCGCCACCAAGATAGGCATCATCAATTTCAATAAAACCCGACAATTGCTTGGTGCCTTCTCTTTCTTGCATCACTTTCATGAGCTTATGTTTCATTCTCCAGGCAGCTTGATAGGAAATACCTAAATGGCGATGTAATTCTATGGCTGATATACCTTTTTTGTCTTGGGAGATCAAATACATCCCTTGGAACCAAGTCTTTAATGGTAATTTGGTTGATTCAAAGATAGTACCTGCAGTTACAGATGTTTGCTGGTGACATTTATAGCACTGCTGAAGCTTTCTAGTAGTGAGTTGACAGCATTTGTCGTATCCACAATTGGGGCACTGAAAACCTTCTGGCCATCGCAATTTGTATAAGGTATTAAAGCATTGTTCTTCTGTACCATATTGTTTGAGAAACTCGTTTAAACTCAGGCCTTTTTGAAATTGAACTTTGTTGATAGCCATTATTTATACCTTCTCAATTAAGTTTCCATGCTGTTCAAATATACAGCAGTTAATGGCTTAGGTATAGTGATAATTAGGAAGGCTTTTGTGACAGTCAAAAGAAAGAAAAACTAAAATAATTAATAGTAATAAGCGTTTTTATTTAGTGTTTAAAATTCAACATACCTTCAACTTATTAATTCTGCTACACTTACAAATATATTAAAACTAAAGTTTCACCAAAACATTTAAGCCACTAACTGAAGCATAGTACTAATTAAATTATTATTATGGGTTTTGGTAAATATCCCCAAACCCTTGCTGAATTTTTCCTGTTCAGTTTCTTCCGCAAAGAGACGGCGGATATCAGAAAAAGCGAAAGAGCTCCGGTTTGCAACAGAGTGGCGACGAGTAGGTTTACTAGACTGTTGTGCCACATAAAACCAAAGCAATGACATGGCCATCATACAAAAATGGAGATGGTTCGTCACGGCATGCTCTGTTCTAGCCTGACAAGATAAGCTCCCTAATTCCTGTTTTAACTCTTTAAACCCAGCTTCAATCTTCCAGCGTGCACCGTACCATTCAATTATTTGAGTCACCGTTAAAGAGGTATCTGTTGAGTAGAGAGCAACCCAAGAAGCTCGTCCGGAATAAATCCACACGACTCTAATCTGTGTTTTTAACGATTGACTCATCACTAGCTCAGTATAAGCCTGTACCGCGCGGGTCTTACCGTAGAGCTTAACCTGATACGTTGTTGCATTTCTTTTATGTCGCCTTGCCAGAGTTGCTACATTGCCACGACGCTTGCCGTACTTTCTAGGCGCTCCTCTTTTTCTTTTCTTGGGTTGAGTAGGCTGATCATATAAGACACTATTCGAACGCAATCGAGAGAGGAGATGAAACTGTTCGCCAAGTGCTTTTTTCAAAGGCAAATATAATGACCCGTTACCAAACCAGTTATCACAGACTAACAATACTGAGCGATGGCCACATACTTTAACTACACGTAATATCATGGTAATTGCTTGATCAATCCGTGTTTGAAAGTCTTTTTTAGCGACATCTTTATTCAGCTGATAAAAACGAAAGTTTAGAGGTAAACTAGCCCAACGACCGTGAATATTTTTTAAGCAGCTCAGTTTGACAATATTTTGCCCCCAGATATAACGCGACTGATTTTGTTTAGCTGCATGATCAAAGTGTTTGCCACAAGCAAATATGTTTCTTCCAGTTTTAGGCAACATAGAATCATCTGTGGCAAGCAGAATAGGTCCTTCTGTCTGATTTAAGGGTAATATTTTTTGCCAGACAATTGGCCATAATTTATCCCAAGCTAACTTAGGAGAAGCCATAAATCCATAGAATCGACGGAGGGTGACGTTATATTTAAAGAGCTTTGTTATTGCTCGGTAGATATGTGAAGCTCTGGAACCTATTACTGGTAGCATAATGGCGATCAAAGTATAAACAAATAGTGCCTTTCTTTCTCCATTTTGCTTAATTTGAGTTTGCAATTCCTTAAGAAGATCGATTAAACTTTGCACTGAAGCCTCTTTTTTGGGTGTTGTTTTTTGGCGAAAACTAACATATCAAAAAAGGGGCTTTTTTGTTACTGGAATGGTGAAACTTCAGTATTAAAATAACCTGAGTGAGTTTTATAATAAGCCAAACTGTAATTAATAAGACAGTTTTTTGTTATCTTATTTAACATGCTTAAGATATACTCCAGCCAATAGATATATAAAGTATAAATGAGAATAAAGCATGGAAAGCTTAAGAGAGCAAGAAAGCCAAATTCCTTCTATTTACCCCAGCCTTGATTCTACATCATCTACATTAGTTCAAGTTGTTCAACAACTGTCTTTGGCCCACAGCCTAGAAGATGTCATGAAAATAGTTAGAACAGTTGCAAGAAAATTAGTAAATGCAGATGGAGCAACTTTTGTACTTCGAGAGAATGAGCAATGTTATTATGCCGATGAAGATGCTATCAGCCCACTATGGAAAGGAATGCGATTCCCTTTAAGGGCATGTATTAGTGGCTGGAGCATGCTGCATAAGGAACAGTTATGTATTTCAGATATATACAAAGATAGTCGTATTCCCCATGATGTGTATAAACCGACCTTCATACATAGCTTAGCAATGACTCCAATTCGTAAAAAAGATCCTATAGGAGCAATCGGTACTTACTGGGCCAAAAGTTATACGCCAACAGCTAAAGAATTGGATGCTTTACAGGCCGTCGCTGATGCCACATCAATAGTCATAAATGATTTAGCAGCTAGAAAATCGCTTGACAGAGTTAGAATCAGCAAATCATCAATTAAGCCGGCTTACCTGGATGGCATCTCATGATCTTAAAGAGCCCCTCCGTGGAATCAGTATGTTATCTTCACTATTAGAAGGTTAGTTACTGATAGGTGAGACACAAGGTTCTCTTACCCTTCAAAAAAATTCAATACAAGAGCTACCTCTCAAAGTATATATAGAAAAAATTAAAGACTCAGCCAAGCAAGCCTACCAATTGGTAGCTGATTTGCTAGAAATTTCATTAGTAGAAAATCATATCCCTTCATTGCGAGCTGTCGATTTAACTAATTTAGTACAAGACACGCTTAAGATATATGAGCAAACCATTGCAGAAAAAAACACCAAAGTGTATTACGATCAGCTACCTACTGTTTGGTCTGACCCTGTTTTATTATATCGAGTTTTCCAAAACATCATTTCTAATGCAATAAAATTTCATAAAGATGATAGTAATCCTAGAATAGAGATTAAAGCAAGTTTAGAAGGTGCATTTTGGCAAATTACTATTTGTGATAATGGTATAGGTATTGATTCCCAGCACTATAATAAGGTATTTGAATTTTTCAATAAGCTTAATACACGTGCAGACTATGTAGGTAGTGGTGTTGGTTTAGCATTTTGTAAAAAATCTATTGAATCAATAGGCGGTTCTATATGGATCAAATCACAACCAGATAAAGGCAGTTGCATTTACTTTACCTTACCAAGGAATGTCACATGAATACCCGTGGCCAAACCAATAAAAAGTGCAGGATAATCCTTATAGAAGACTGTGAGGAAGATGCACTGATTTTAAAGTACTTTATCCGTAACGCTAAACTCAACGTGGAAGAAATTGTTCACTTTGATGATGGTATGTCAGCCTATGAATTTCTAGACTCGGAAATAGTTGATGACAGATTACTTACAAATAATTTAGTTATATTGGATTTAAACCTACCAAAAATGACAGGACAAGAGATTCTTGAAAATCTGCAGAAAAATAAAAAAAACACGGTTGTCAATATAATTATTCTGTCAGGTTCCGAAAACCCTGCAGACAAAGAGAAGTGTTTTTCTTATGGTGCTAAAGCATATTATGTAAAGCCCTGGCACATGGATGGTTATAAAGAGTTTACCGAAAGCCAACTACGAGATGAAATTCACCTTATTTGCTCTATAGATAATTCACAATAAAATATAATTCGAAATTTCTTAGAACTGTTATATCAAGACTTCTAGTAGGTGAAATACTACTAATGTTTCATTCTACTTATAACTTCTCTATATTCTTTAGCTTCTTTAACAACTGGCGAATTAGGGAACTTTCCTTCTATAAAATCCAGATATTTCAAAGCTAACTGATCCTGGGATAGGCCTTCACACAATGCTTTTGCAGCCAATAAATAGGCTTGAGGTATTTCATAAGACCCTGGAAACTGCTTGTGCATATCTTTTACAAGTTGCACTGTTTCTTTGTGTTTTCCTATACTATAAAGCCCTTGAGCAACGCTGTTTCTTAACTCAGCTGTTGGCAGGGTAAAATCTGAGGCCTGATTAATGACATTGCAATATACTTGGGCAGCTTGACGTTGATTCTTAGCATTTATTAATAACTGGATCAAATGTTGGCCATGTCTGACTAACCGGTCCTGCTCTTTAGTTAAAAGCAATAAGTTATGATATTTGAGGTTTAAATCCAATACTTCAGGATTCTTTTCTAACACCGAGCGAAGGCGGCTAACAGCTTCTTCATAGCGCTTTTCTTTTTCTAAAACCGTACATTCCGCCATCGAAGCAATTCTTATATAGGTTGCCTCATCAGCATAGTAGTCGTCATCGTAGTTAGCATCATAGCCAAGATCTTCCTGGTGACGATAGAGGCAGTAACCCATCATGGCATGGAAAACAAATACAGTATATTCAGAAATAAGTGCAAAAAATAATAATCCTATAATTGTTAATAAAATTGTAGAGCTAGCCCCTTCACTTTCTCCACCTAAATAAACAGATGCCATAATAGGTAGCACATTCAGCACTGCAAAAAATATTAGCAAATTTATATAGTCCCCACCTAGCGTTTTAATCATCTCAAATATTCTACCAGGGCTAATAGCCTCACCTACATTATGCTCTTTTGCCATTATCATAATAATGGCTGGCCAAGCCAGTGCGACAATAAAAGCATATAGCAACACAAAATACTTTAAAGTAAGTAAAATAAAAAAACCTATACCGATAAAAACTAAAGCAACACCCAGCATTCTAAGGAATAACAAAAAACCTCGACCACTAAATACGTCTTCGAGTGGTGGTGGCTCCAAGTTACCTTCACTGATTTCAGAAATAACCTGAAAAGTGTATTTAAAATATACTGAAAACCAAATTACTCTGAGAACAAATGATATAACTACTGACTGGACACTACTGATCATTGCTGAAATCAAGGCCATCACAACAATAAAAATGATAATGTTCCAATCAAGGCCATATTTTAGAAAGTAAGGCACTTTCATCCAAAAAGGATCAGTGCTCTTGGTGCCACCTAAATAATCTAATGAAGAGCTGCATATATAGCATTTCGTCATAGGATAGTGTTCAGGAGGAATTGGTACGCAATCACCACAATATAAACGCTTACATTTACCACACCGCCATACAGCAGGCTCATTAGCATGGTACTTACAGTTCAAAGGTTCTGCCATTTAGTTACCTCTTATAGCGAACAGCATCATGCTTGCAGCCCAATCCTTTTGAGGCGACTTATTGATTATCTGATTAACAGCAGTGTAGTTCACTCAGTTAAACTGTGTGTTTTGAAAGCAACCGATAAACTCCATCTATCGGCTGCTTTAATAGTAAAACTAAAAGCAAAATCGTTTTTCAGGTAGGCGTTCTTTGTGTAGAAGATGAAAAATAAAGTTGAGTTTTGAGCCACACAACTCAATTATTCCTTTATCGGCATTCTGCTCGCTTTCAGACTATCTTTTATTGCTTTCAAGTGCTTTTGAAAATCAACCCCTCTTTTCAAAGTGACTCCTGTTGCCAAGACATCTAACACTGTTAAGTGCACCATGCGCGAAGCCATCGGCATATAAACGTCAGTATCTTCCTGTGTCGTTACACCAATTGTTAAAGTGCATTCATCTGCTAAATAAGAATTAGGTGCAGTAATACCAATAACCGTGGCGCCAGCTTCACGCCCCATTTTGGCAACTTCCACTAATTCCCGGGTGCGGCCAGTGTAGGAAATAATGACAATAACATCGCCTGTTCGGGCTACAGAAGCGACCATTCTTTGCATTAAAAAGTCATCATAAGCCATTACGGGAATATTAAATCGGAAAAACTTGTGTTGAGCATCCATTGCCACTGGGCCTGATGCCCCTACTCCAAAAAAGCTAATTTGTTTTGCCTGGATTAGGTAGTCAACTGCTTTGGTAATTTCGTTAGCATCAATGCTTTGCCTGGCAGAATCTAAGCTGGCAATACTAAAAGAAAAGATTTTATCAGTGTATTCCTGAGCAGAGTCATCTTGCTCCACATTACGACTAACGTAAGGGGTACCACTAGCCAAACTTTGAGCCAGTTGCAGCTTAAAGTCAGGGTAGCCCTTAGCATCAAAGCTACGGCAAAAGCGATTAACTGTCGGCTCACTAACTCCTGCCTCCTGAGCCAATGCAGCAATACTGTAACGCGTAGCGGATTGTGGGTCTTTTAAAATGACATCCGCTACTTTGCGTTCTGAGCGGTTTAGCGTATCTAAACTGGTTTTAATACGCTCGATTAAATTTATAGATCGAGTCATAAAGCAATCAGATGACCGGTTAAGTGACGAAGGGGCATATTGTAGCCAATAGTATTTTGCCAAGTATTGCTATTATCCCGCCTGCAAGCACCTAAAAGTATGCAGTGACTTAGGTTGCAAGCACTTTGCTGGCTATACTTGAACTTAAAAATGCGGCTTATCATAACTTGGCTTACCTGACCCTACCAGTATTTAAATGATCAAAACTTATAGCAGCATACTACTTACTCTAGCGATATGTAGTAAATTTAACAAACTAAATTGCAATATCAAGGTTTTACCCCTATCATCAGGCTAAAAAAGTAATTAGATAACTACAAATAGATCATTTGTATGAAAGCTGGTTATCAGTATGAACTCCAAACAAGACAAAGTGTGTGACTTAGCCATATTTGGTGCCCAAGGGGATCTGGCGCTCCGTAAGCTCTTTCCTTCTTTATTTCAGTTGGATAAAGCCGGTTTGCTGGCACCAGAAACTCGAGTTATAGGTTTAGCCCGTGACAACATTGACCAGCCTGGCTTTAAAGCCAGCGTTGTAGAGCACCTGAAAAAGTATATTGCTGCTGATGAGCTGGATAACGAAACACTGCAACGGTTCAGTAACCGCCTTCAGTATATCAAACTGGACTTTGCCACCGAGGAAGGTTACGACCAACTGGTTGCCAGCCGCGCAGAGGTTGATCACCGTTTAATATGCTATTTTGCTACTCCAGCTTCTGTTTATGGCCCTATCTGTGAAAACCTGTCTAAACACCAGCTAATAGACAACGAAACACGTGTGGTGTTAGAAAAACCCATTGGCTATGATCTAGAGTCCTCCTGTAAAATCAACGACCAGGTAGCTAAGTATTTCCACGAGTGCCAAATTTATCGTATTGACCATTATTTAGGTAAAGAGACTGTTCAGAACCTCATTGCTTTGAGGTTTGCCAACAATTTATTTGGTTCTCAATGGGACTTAAAGCATATTGACCATATAGAAATAACAGTAGCGGAAAAAGTAGGCATCGAAGGCCGTTGGGGTTATTTTGACAAAGCAGGTCAACTACGCGATATGGTGCAAAACCATCTATTGCAATTACTTTGTTTAATTGCCATGGATCCGCCCAGTGATTTGTCTGCTGACAGTATTCGCGATGAAAAAGTAAAAGTGCTCAAAGCGCTACAGCCTATTACGCCAGAATTACTAACGACACATGTAGTACGTGGTCAGTATAGTGCTGGCACTATTGATGGCAAACCAGTACCAGGCTACCTGGAAGAGGAAAATGCCAAACCTAGTAGCAGTACTGAGTCCTTTGTTTCACTGAAAGTAATGATCAACAACTGGCGCTGGGCCAATGTGCCGTTTTACCTAAGAACCGGTAAACGGATGCCAGAAAAACTATCTCAAATCATTATCCACTTTAAGCAGCAACCGCATTATATTTTTGCCCCTGAACAGCGAAGCATTGCTAGCAATAAATTAATTATCCGACTGCAGCCTGATGAAGGAATTTCTCTACAGGTAATGACTAAAGACCAGGGCCTGGATAAAGGCATGCGGTTACGAGCAGGTCCTTTACAACTGAGCTTTTCTGATACATTCCACACTGACCGTATACCCGATGCATATGAGCGTTTATTGTTAGAGCTAATGAAAGGCAACCAGTATCTGTTTGTACGACGCGATGAAGTGGAATATGCCTGGCGTTGGTGCGACCGAATTATTCAGGGCTGGGAAGACCAAAACACCCGCCCACAAAAATATCCTGCAGGCTCCTGGGGGCCGGTTTCTTCAATTGCAATGATTACTCGAGATGGGAGATCCTGGTATGAAGACTCAGCTTAATCAAATAGAAGCGCTATTGAATAATAAGCTTGTTAATTTTGATAACGCTGACCAGCTAACCACTGCTTTAGCTGAGCATATTACCAAGCAATTAACAGAAGCTATTGCAGATAAAGGCAAAGCAACCCTGGTATTATCAGGTGGGCGTACCCCAATACCCCTATTTAAGCAGTTAGCCAATGCAAACATAGCATGGGATAAAGTTTACATTACTCTAGCCGACGAGCGCTGGGTAAGTCCCAGCGACGAATCTAGCAACGAACGTTTAATTCACCAATACTTATTACAAAACCATGCAGCTAATGCCAACTTTACTGGTTTAAAAACACATCATGACTTAGCCACCGCCGGTGAAACTGAGTGCAACAACCTATTGGGGAAATTGCCCTATCCATTTGATGTTGTGGTATTAGGGATGGGTAATGACGGGCATACAGCTTCATTATTTCCAGAGTCATCTCGTTTAGCAGAAGGGTTGGATCCAAACAACCCCAATCACTGCCTTGCTATCACCCCAATGCATGCCCCTCATGAACGAATGAGCTTAACCTTTGCTTCGTTGAAACAGGCCAAACAACTTATTTTACACCTTTGCGGTACAGAAAAACTAAACACCTTACAAACAGCCTGTGAGGATGGGCCCATAGAAGATATGCCAATCAGGGCATTTTTGCGCAGCCATCTGCCGTTGACAATTTATTGGAGCCCATAGGGAATAAAGGTTTTAAACATCATGACAACTATACAACTGCCAACGTCTATTACAAACCAGATTGACCATATTTGTAGTCAATCACTGATAATGCCAGTGATTACGATTAACTCAGCTGAACAAGCACAGCCTTTAGCAGAAGCATTATTAGCTGGTGGCATAAATGTATTAGAAATAACCCTGCGCTCTGAACATGGCCTGACAGCTATTGCAGCGCTGAGAAAAAAATTGCCAGAAGCTTGGATTGGTGCTGGAACAGTAACTAACCGAGAGCTATTAAAACAAGCCCAAGAAGCTGGTGCACAATTTATTGTAACCCCTGGCAGCACTAATGACTTACTGACAGCTGGTGTTACCGCTAATATTCCACTATTACCAGGCATTGCTACAGGCTCAGAATTAATGATGGGACTTGAAAAAGGCTATCAACGGTTTAAATTTTTCCCAGCCTCAATAAATGGTGGCACAGCAGCATTAAAGGCATTTTCAGGCCCATTTAGCCAAGTAAAATTCTGCCCAACTGGTGGCATCAATTTAGAGAACGCAGCAGAATACTTAGCCTTGAAAAATGTTATGTGTATAGGCGGCAGCTGGGTAGTACCGAAAGATGCCGTAGAGAATGGAGACTGGAAGAAAATCACCACTATCACTAAAGAAAGTATTCAAGAGTTAAGTTAACCCATCAAACGGAATGGTGCATTAATAGCACCATTTCAACCCCTTCAAGATAATTGAAACGAATCAAAAGTATTTACCCCTTTCATAAAGCCTTTTTGACTTACATCAACCGATGCTTATATTCCTATAACAATACTATTTTATTAGCTTTATTTAATCATACAGGCCACTAAAATAATGCTCTCATAATCAATAATTTAATGAAGGAGTAAATCATGTTCGCTCGCATGGGACTTGCTATTATTATATGGGCTTTAACTATCATAGCAATTAATGCTCAGGCAGCTAGTATAAGCACTTACACTCAATCCAGCGAGCAAACTTACAACCTATTAGATAAGGAATAAAGTGCAATCAAATAAAAAACTGACTGTTAACATACCCTTCACAAATAATTTTTATGGTGCTAAAAAGTAGTCAGTTAGCACCATAAAAATTCTATGCTTTGGGTATTAATTAGGGTAACATTTTTACTTTTAAGCACTATCACTAGTTATGTCTAAAATACACACCATTTTTTAATAATAGTTTTTTAGCTTTATAGGCAAGTAAGCGGTGTGTGGATGCTGACGGATGCAACCCATCCCAGAATAAATACTCATTGGGGTCATCTGCTATTTTATTATTAGACCAGTTCCAAGCCGGCTCAAGAACATGCTTTATAAGAGTATTGGTTTTTTCATGCTTGAATTGCCCCGTTGACTCAATGCGATCTATCACTTTAGTGAACAGCTTATGCACATCAAACAAGTAAATAGTTGGTTGCTCATACTGCTGAATATCAAGCTGAGCTAATTTATCACTTAAAGTTTTATTAAACTCTTCAATAAACACTTTGGTTTTCTCTGCATAAGGGTTTAATACAGCCCCATATTGAAATGACGGCAAGTTCATAACTAAAATGTGTTTAGCACCCAATCCTTTTAACTGACTAATTTGCTGTATCAGTTTTAAAGCAGCTCGATGCCCAGTATCATTCAAATCACCAAACAGAGTAAACCACAGATTGTTAGCTCCTCCTTGCAAAATAACCAGATCAGATGACAAGAAGCGACCATGTTGAGCAGCAAAATCATTAATCTGCTGACCAATATTTGGCATAATAGTACCACCTGAAGTTAAAGTAGCTCCATCTTTTAAATCAATATCAACAAAATATCCACTACCTGTCATCGCACCACCCACAGCCCAGTTATTACCCTTCAAAGGTTGGATAGATAAAGGAAATGAAAAATGCTCAGTACCATTATTAATTTCTAAAATAGAGTCTATACCAGCCATTGCAGGAGTAGAAGGTTGTCGCCACAAACTAATATTTAATTGGTCTACCCAACTAAATCCATTACTAAAACGGGCACTTACATTAGGTGGCATTCCCCTAACACCAATAACCCCTTTAGCAGCCTGATTCATCTGCAAGGTAATTAAATGCTTATTACCTGCATCAGATAAACTGTCACCAAAGGCAATAATCCGACTAATTCTTTCCTGTTGATTTGCTAATAACAAAGCAGGCAAAATCGCTAATATTAGTACAATTATCCTCAACATAACTCCCTCAAGAAATTCATGAATAAACATCAAAAATACAAGGCAAAACCATTCTATATAAATATCTTATAATGCAGAACAAACATATGATGCAATTTAATTCAAAGCAACAACATTATTATTAATAATTGTTTTATTTATGTTAATAGACTATTAGTAAGTGCATACTCCAAAACCATATAAAAGCACCCCTTTTCTTTTATATATAATTAGCCAAATCATATTTCACATAACTGTATTTTTTATACCAACAACAATATTTACATTAGTAATAGAATAGTTAATTGATAGAATTAGTAGTCATATAATATATTTTAACATCTACAAGCTTTTAGTTTGCTAGAATAAATTAACACAGTTGAAAATTTTCTTTCACTGATACTTAACAATTTACCTAGCTTAATTTAACTACGGCTCTTTGGTTAATATAATGGCTAATAACACTAGTTCTCACTTAACGGTTGAACCTCTTCCTGAGCCTATAAAATCTACTAGAGCGCTGCATAACAAAATTGAAGTGGGAAGTAATCCATTATCCTATCGCCTTGATGTTTTACTCATTGTATTTGGCTTTCTATCACAAGAAAAAAGACAAAAAAATATTGATATTTTAAATAAGCTGAATACTGACTCCGATATAGGTCATTATTTAATAGATAAAAAGCTAATTACAGAAAGGGAGTTTCAGCGTGTTTTAGCCTATAAGCTAGGTATGCCTTTTGTCTCCCTTATAGACATAGAGTTTGATTCAAACATCATTAATCTGTTACCTGAGGAAGTTGCTAGAAACCATACAGTAATCCCAATATTAGATCTTGGTGAAAAATTAGTTATTGCATTGGAATTACCAATACAAAGCCAAACAATAAAATATTTAGGTTTTTTAACTAATTGTGTTATAGAACCTGTGGTTGCAGAAAGAAAAGATATTGAGTTCGCAATAGCTAGGTTGTATGGTAAAAATAGCGAACTTGAAGCCATGGAAGAGTTTCAAGATCATTATCATGAGAAAAACAAACTAACCAGCAAAGAGAACCTTCTACTTGGCCAGAAAAAACCCATTGTAAAACTTGTTCATAATATGATTCTTGATGCTATTGGTAGTAAAGCTTCAGACATTCACTTAAGGCCGGGGGAAAAAGATGTAGACTTACTATTCAGAATTGATGGTAGTTTAATAAAAATTCGAACTTTTACTAAAGGTCTACTAGCCCCTATTATAAGCCGCTTGAAAGTCATGTCTGGAATGGACTTAGCTATTCACAATTTACCACAAGATGGACAAGCCTATCTAAAGAAAAATGAACGAAAAATTGATTTACGTTTTTCAATAATACCCTCAACATATGGAGAAAGTGCTGTTATAAGAATTCTTGATGCAAAATATGGCATGAAGAATTTATCTGGCATAGGTTTCTCTGGAAATGATCTAACTTTATTTACCAATTTGCTGCATCGATCAAATGGTATCATTCTTGTTACAGGGCCAACAGGATCAGGCAAATCGACAACCTTGTATGCAGCGTTACAAGAAATAAAGAGTCGTAATGTCAATATTATTACAGTAGAAGATCCCGTTGAGTATCACATTGATGGCATTATACAAATACAAGTTAATCATTCAATAGGCTACACTTTTTCTCGAGCATTAAGACACATCCTAAGACATGATCCTGACGTGCTTATGGTAGGTGAAATTAGAGATTTAGAAACAGCGCAAATGGCAATTGAGTGCAGCCTAACAGGCCATATAGTGCTTTCTACGCTACATACCAATAGCGCGGCTACAACCATAGCACGGTTATTGGAAATTGGGATTGATCCTTACTTAGTTAACACTTCATTGTTAGGAGTGTTAGCTCAACGCTTAGTGCGGTGTAATTGCCAACATTGTTTGGTAGAAGAAAAAGTAAGGGCTGGAGTCCACTCAAGCTTAGGCCTTAAAAATGATGAATTGTTTTATCACGGTAAAGGCTGTGATCATTGCCGAAATACAGGGTATGTAGGACGCCATGCCGTTTATGAACTGTTGGTTATGAACAATGATATCCGAAAAATAATTAATAACAGCGGTAGTGCCGAAACGATTAAATCAGCGGCAGTAACAGCAGGCATGACACCACTTACCCAGCAAGCACTCAGACTAGCTCGTGATAAAACAACCTCTTTAGAAGAAGTATATCGAACTATTTTAGACTAACAAAAATTGAAGCTTGTTCACAATGGAATTATTTATTATGCATATATCTCTAACCAAACCAGAACTAAATAGAGCCTTAATCAAGGCAACTGAAATGTGGGAAAAAGGTGATGATCGTGACTATTTAGCAAAGTCATTACTTTATCACAATCAACTAGTAAAAACATTAGATACCGTCTATAAAGCAGCTAAACTGTATTTACATTCAGGTAACAGCGCAAAAGAACATGCTCAACTCATTAGAGCAATAGAAAAAGTAGAACAGTTCGACTCAATAAAAGAATGGTAAGCAGATATAGTCAAAGCTTGTAGTTTTTAGAGGCCTAACTTTGCAATAGCAAATTAGCCTCCTAATCATCATGTTAGAATAAGCATAGATGCATACTAAACCAGCATCTATATAATATATAACTATGATTTGAACTGATTAAAGCTTAAACCAAATTTTGATAAATACACTCGCAAGCGATGACTGTCATTACTCGATGCTTTTTGTGTCCGAGAATAGTTAAACAGCTCGCGTCCTGCAGCTGATATTGACGACTGTTGCTGGCAAATAGCAATTACTTGCTGCAATTGCAGTTGATCAAATAAATCCATGACTTCTAATTGATCTTCATCAAAGTATTTAGTTAAATCAGCCCTTGCATTTTTAGTAGCAGATTGGTTGATTTGCCAATGGTGTGAAAGCCGCTCAATTTCATGACAAACAATTTCTTCATTAATCCTTCCCCCTTCCGCCAAAGTCAGCATCCGTTCAACACTGGCATTTAAATCACGAAAATTACCACGCCAACTGGCTTGCGGAGAAGTTGCGAAAGATAAATATTTCTGTTTGGCTGGCTGATTAAAACTAGCTTTATGGGCTGTTTTTCTTTCATACTCTTGTAATTCGTAATTCAGGTTAGGCTCAATATCTTCTTTACGCTGAGCCAGTCCTGGTAGTTGATAGGTCCATAAATTAATGCGTGCTAATAAGTCATCACGAAATAAACCTTGTTCAACTGCCTGATATAAGTCTTTATTAGTACCGGCGATTAACTGAAAGTCACTTTGCACTGGTTTATCACTGCCCAAAGGATAAAACGTTTTTTCTTCTATGGCGTGTAATAACATAGCTTGCTCATCTACCCCTAGCTCACCAATTTCATCAAGGAATAACAACCCCTGATTTGCCGCCAACAATAAACCATCTCGCTTACTTTGCGCCCCGGTAAAAGCCCCTTTAATATGACCAAATAAGGCAGACATAGCATTATCACCTTTTAAGGTCGCACAATTAACCGCAATAAAGGCACCAGCAACTAGACCTTTTTGCTGTTTAAGCTGATAAATCCGTTTCGCCAGCATCGATTTACCTGCGCCGGTCGGCCCAGTAATGAGCATAGGTGCCGTACTGCGAACCGCTACTTTTTCGATCTGTTCGATCATTTGGTTAAAGGCTTTATTTTTAGTTTGAATACCGCTTTTTAGAAAAGACTGGTCATCTAAGGCTTCTTTTTGAAAACGCTGAGCTAAAGCATCATACTTGGATAAATCCAAATCAATAACAGAATAAGTACCAATGGCATTGCCTTCTTCGTCTCTTACACCTGGTGACGACTGTAGCAAACGAGCCGGTATATAGTTTGCCTCACACAGTAAAAACCAGCAAATCTGCGCCACATGGGTGCCGGTAGTAATATGCAGATAGTAGTCTTCCTTTTCTGGCTTAAATGGATAAGACTGACAAAACTCTAACAGCACACTGTAAACTTCTTCAAAATCCCAAGGGTCAATAAAACGGACAGGGTATAAATTATAGGCCGTATGGCTAGACACCTCCTGCACATCCTCACATACCTTGGTAGCCAAGTTCTTATCCCTTGGCTGATGCAGCAACTCTAAACGATCCAGCTCAAAATCCTTTTGCTGAAAAATACTCACCGTTGGCCGCCAACTATTCCAGCGCTTCGCTCCTTTACCACGACGATCTTTCGATGTACCCAACAAACCAATCACAACCTTGGTCTTTTCCATTCACCATCTCCAGCATTGCCATATAAAATCTATATAGATTCATAGTAATCCATTTAGATCAATAATGTATATCCCCCACTTTTCCAAAAAGCAATGGCAATTTCTGCTATATCAGCAAACCAACCCAAGCATTTTTTCAAACTTTGAAGCTACAAGAAAACCCAGACTGAACTTGACCGGCAGACAACACCAATAAAAGACAACAAATTTTATTTTGAAAAACTCAAACCTTTTGGTTCAATATTGTCCTTAACAACTTATTAATTGTTCTGATACTTACCTTGGTAGAGTTCTTCATGGTATTGCCTCAATTTCCCACTTTGTTTCAACTGTTCCAACCCTAGGTTGAATAATATCAACACTTGTTTATTTTTCTCGATTTTCTTCGATAATAAGAGGTGCAGGTTTCTCTCCTTAGACGGGGTGAGACTTTGAGTATGATGGGTAATTAGTTGCTGATCTTTCAGTCTGAATTTTGTTTGTAAAATATAATAACCAACTTCAGTAGTAATGGGAAAAATATCAATTCGCCCAGCTAATAATTTAGCAAAATTTTGTTCATCTCTAGGAACCCGATGAATAATGAACTCTTGGCTTTGCTCTGCCTTATCGTACTCTTCATTATACCCATAACCAATTGTTCCCCCTATTCTCATACCTTTAAGATCATCAAAACTATTCCATTTAAAAGGGAAATTTTTCAAGTGAAAAAAAACCGTATTAGTTCCTAAAACTGAATCACTGTAATAAAAGTCCTTTGCAAATTTGTCTTTATAACGCCACACAGCAGTCCCATCCAAATCGCCCCGTTGTGCTAATATCATACCTCGTTTCCAAGGAAGAAACTTATAGTTAACCTTAATACTCTTTAAAGCAAAAGCTTCAGTTATAATGCGTGAAACAAACCCATAATATTTTAGTTTCTTGGAATGGTAAGGGGGCCACTCTCCATTAGCTAAGTTGATCGACTCTACTGCCATGCAGTTGATAGAAAAGCTTAAGCTAAGTAATAAATTTAAACCATATATAGCCAGTTTTTTCATCAAAAAACCTAAATTTCAACTGTATTAAACTGCTCTGCAGTTTCTATATTTGCTGATAATGCACCCCATTATACGTTTCAAATATCAGTCAGGCTCCTCTCACCTAAACCCTTCACAATTTCAATAGTAGTTATCTCTTGAGAACCAACTAAACTCCAATTTTCCTTCATCATCAGATAACAACCATGTCAATATTATTCTAAAGGTTACACCAATAGAGAACCTGTGAAAGCTCTAATCCACCAAAACTTTCTTACAACTACCTTACATTAGTTTAGCCTAAGCCAAGTGCAAGAAAATTTTATTTCTATCTATATTGATAATATATTATTTATATTGATAATAAATTTAAAAAGTTCATTTAATAAATCTATAGCCCACCAACCTCTACAAACCTTGTGTAACCCTTACCTATCAAGACCTACAGCCATATTAAAGTAGAAACTAAAAAAGTTGGCACACTAATCGCTATATGAATACTGTGCAAAACGGAATGCTTTAGCAGGCCTGGTTGTTTGCTTAACACCAAAGCCAGCCTGGCAACTCTTGTTTCAAGTAAGTTGTACCAAAGCATCCAAGACACAGTGCCCTGTCACGGCATAGATTCGTAAGAATCTTATTGGTTTTTTATGATATGGCATACAACCGGGTTCGAGTCCCAAAAAACCACCATTAATACTGGCTTAAAACCAGTGCTTGATAGCTCATTTGGTAGAGCAGTTGCTTAGGGAGCAATGGGTAGAAGGTTCAAATCCTTCTCAAGCTATATAAATGTAAAAGACTACGAAAGTAGTCTTCCGTAAAATATACCTAAAGCGAAGGGTTTTTAGAGGAGGCCATCAAGTGATGAGTCCCATGAGCCTATAGATAATAGGTGATTGGGGTGAGTCACGATGATAACAAAACCTAAAAGCGATTCGCAAAAGGTATAAAAAAGGTTAGCGGTTGTTACCGCTGTTTAGCTTAATTAAATAACAAAATTAAACTTGCCAAAACTGAAAGTGAATGCAGGAAGCAAATACTTAAAAGAAGGTAATTTTAGTAAGGTGACTTAAGCTGTATTAACAGTTACATGTTATTTAATTATTTAGGTTGTTTTTGAATCATTCCTTGCAGGGTTACATTCTGTGGATAAAACACACGAGAAGTACTAATGCATGAGAACCATTCTTTAACCACCACTACTCAAGTAACCGCCCCTAACTTCTTTTGTCTTCGTGAATGAGTTTTAGAGTTTGTTGTCGTCGTTCTTCACCCCAATCACCTATTATCTATAGGCTTATGGGGCTTCATCGCTCGACGGCCTCCTCTAAAACCCCTTCACTTTGACTAATAAGCCCTGCATTTTAGGGTATTTAGATTTAATGGAGATGTATTGTGTTTAAGAAAATGGTTGTTGGCCTTAATGAACGGCTAATTATTGTTAAAGATAAAAGGTTAAACAAAGTTCTACCGACAGGTGTACATTATCTGCCAGCTTGGCAATATGATGAAGTAGCGCTTATTAGTACAGAATCAATATGTTTTGCTGACAGTAATATAGAGCAATGGCTGAAAGAACCAGCATTTTTGCAAAGTTTCGATAAACTGGAATTAGGCCGTTTTGAAGTTGGGTTAGTTTATAAACACGGTCAACTATGGCAATTATTAAACCCAGCTACTACCCACTATTTGTGGAAAGATTTAGATGATGTTGAAGTACGTACCATTAACATAGAAAATAGTTTTTACATTGAAGATAGCTTGCTGTGGCAGTTAACAAACAAAGAGCAAACTGTTATTAATGCCAATACCAACAACGTAACCACCCATAAAGTTAGCGCAGGATTTGTTGCATTAATTTATGTTGATAGCCAACTTATCGACTTGCAAGGTGAAGGTGAATTTGGTGTTTGGCAATATCAACGTAAAATTGATGTAGTCATGATAGATACCCGTAAAGGGTTAAAGCTTGATTATATACTGCAGGAAAACTGGTTAGAAATTCCTGCGGTAGCCGAGCAAATTGCACTATTTAAAACTGAAGCTCAGCAAGTTGGACTTTTGTATGAAGTACAACATGGTCAACGTCGCTTTAATCAATTGTTGGCACCTAATATCGAAGTAGCTGTTTGGCAGCAAAATAAAGTATGGGAGCTTGACCTGGTTGATATCAGTAGCAACTTTCGTGTAACTAAGTCATTACTGGATAGTTTACGCCAGATATTAAGTGGCCAATGGCTAATGACCTCAATTGCTCAACAGCACATTGGTCTGCTGCTACAAGATGGTCAATTAGTTAATACCCTGAGTACAGGCTTGCATGCTTTTTGGCCATTTGGTCGTCAATTGGAAATAAAACAGTTTGATCTACGCTGGCAAACTGCTGAAATTAGCGGGCAAGAAATATTAACCAAAGATCGCGTTAGTGTGCGGGTTAACCTAAACGCCAACTATCGTATTTTAGATGCGGTAATGGCTTTTGAAAACGTTAACAATGTTAATGAGTTTATTTACCGTACTTTACAACTAGCTTTGAGAGAAGCCATAGGCACACGAAACCTGGACGACTTGTTGATGGATAAAGAGCTGGTTAACCAGCTATTGCTAAAGCAATCTGCACAGCACTTATCATCTATCGGGATAGAGCTTGGTCAGCTGGGAATAAAGGACATTATCTTGCCTGGTGAGATGAAGGAAATTCTCAACCAAGTGGTTAATGCCCAGAAATCTGCAGAAGCTAACAGCATCAAACGTCGCGAAGAAACGGCTGCTACCCGTAGCTTGCAAAACACCGCTAAAGTAATGGAAGGCAACCCAACGTTGCTGCGCCTGAAAGAGCTGGAGTCGCTGGAAAAAGTAGCTGAAAGAATTGATCAACTGAATGTATATGGAGGATTGGAACAATTAATGAATGGA
This sequence comes from Spartinivicinus ruber, assembly GCF_011009015.1. NCBI lineage: Bacteria > Pseudomonadati > Pseudomonadota > Gammaproteobacteria > Oceanospirillales > Zooshikellaceae > Spartinivicinus > Spartinivicinus ruber. The sequence goes on along the minus strand of NZ_CP048878.1, from coordinate 708,551 downwards.
TTAGTGAAACTAAAATAAATTCTGTGGTGCATACATATGCACCACTGTTTTTTATCAAAGCTTTAATCTAACGAGAATTACAAGAATATCTACTGACAAATAGCCCATCAGGATTTTTGGCTTTAGCAATATCAGCTGTTGGATAATTATCACACATTTTTGTAATTCTACTGCCAAGATTAAATTTATCTTCAATATGGTGTTCTTCAGATGCAATAACTCGACCTTCTTTATAAGCATAAAATGTGTATGTTCCCTTTGGCAAGCCACCAACTGCATTCCTTATCCATTGCCCACTACAACCACTGAGCAAAACTGAACCAATAAAAAACAATATCAATTTTTCTTTCACAATAAATCATCCAACTATGTAAATACCTAGAGAAAAAAGCTACCAATGATTTACAAAATTCAAATCAAACGTTACATGAATGTAACTTTAAATTCAACAAACCTACATGCTGTCACGTATAAATACTTATAGGACTTAATTTATATACTACTTTCTCTAATTATATATGAACTTACCGCTTCCTTGATAAAGGTAAATACTTTTAGAAGCTCTAACACCAGAAGAGCTATTGATATCCAATATATTAATTACTTTTCCAATTGAATACCGAACCATCACTGAAATGCATCACTACCATATTGGGCTTCACCACTTGCTTGTTTAGCAGATAATCTTTACTGCTAAAATTTGCTGTAATCGTGGAACCATCACTAAACATGGTTTGCTGCACTTGACGGTTTTTTGTTAAATCAACAAATTTAACTAAAGTCTTATCCCAAAGTTTTTCATGGGTTAATTGAAATCCTTTCGCGTAGTGCTTTAAAACAGGCAACCGTTTTTTTAGGCTATTACGACTAATATGCAACATTGGCGGTGTGTTATATAACATGGCGGTTAAATCACGTACCACTTTCACATCGGTAAACTTTAAGCTGTCTGCTCCCCAATGGAAGCCATTAATAACAGCATCATGAAAGACTGCTTGATATAACGGTAGCTTATACTCAGGCGCGAACAACAAATCTTTATAAGGTGCTTTGACTTGAACAGGCTTAAAGAAAACCTGCGGCTCATCATCTGGCCACCAGGCACCAAGATAGTATGGTGATTGCTTATTTTTACGCATGTCTGGGTCGAGCCAGCCAAATCCCATGGTTTGAATGCCATGAGCAAACAATATTGATGACGTATTAATTGCGTTACCATCTTCAGAGCCTAACGGTACTTGATATCGATCCACGAACCACTGCAAGCGATAATTAAATCCTTTTGCCATTGTCGACTGGGAGTGTAAACGTTTGGGCTGGTAGTCCTCATAAAGCATTCCAGTGGCATCAGCATCCAAAAATAAACTATTAAAACCGCCATAGCGCATTATTTTCGTGGAACGCTGCTGGAAATAAGCTTGCATACACTTTGGATTGGTATACACCCCTTTTCCTTGAAAGCCCATTTTTTTATGGCCATCTTTTTTAACAATGGCACAGTTTTCCCGTAACTGACTTGGTATCTGTGCAGTCAGCCAATTATCATTTACACCCATCGGTATTGCTGTATTATACGAGTCATAGGTACCTATTAAATAGCCAGCCTGTTTTGCTGCTGTGACAGCTTCTGGATGATAAAAAGCCGGAGTCCAACTGGGGGTCAGCAATAACAATTTATTCAATTTGGCTGTTTGCAAAGCCTCTATGACAGGTTTAGATAGTGCCTGACAGAAAAAGCCGTAAATTGCTCTTAGGATTATAAATTGTTTAACAATATGCTTATTAACAATAGCTATTTTTGCTAGCAAAAATAGCTTTCCAGTAAAAATAGGGTTTTTTATCCACAAGAAAGGGTGGAGTTGCTTAATTTTAAGCAGGCTGCCCCCTCTAGAGTGACTTTATGACTAGATGATAATGCTTTGTTTATTGGCAAAATATTTATTACGCGGCTTTTCGACGTGAACTTTTTGCTTGGCGATAGCGTTTTTCTTTTTCTTGTTGGTAAAGAATAACCCCTAACTTTTGGATATTCCGTCCCAACACGGCCAGTGACACATAGCGCTTAAACCCACGAATGCTATGGTCAGGGCATCGATCAAGTCCATGGACTTCTAGGGCATTAATGGCAGACTCTACAGCTGAATGTTGTTTTCTTGCTTTTTTAAACTGGTCTTCATTTTCATCTGCTTTTTCTTTAACTGTTAAACGCCCTTTTTTAGGTAGCACAACCTGATCTAATTCTTTCTCCAATTTCAATTGGTTTTTCGATGAATAAAAGCCTTTATCAAAGCTACACTGACGGAGTAAAGGAAATTTAGCCTTTGTGGCTTTCACCATGTCTACTGCTACGTCGACATCTTGCTCATTTTCCATCACGCGATGGTACAGAATAAAACCTGCTTGGCTCTCTAGTACACAGACTTTGATGCCTAATTCAACAGGCACGCCAGCCTTACCTTTACTTATCCACTCTGTATGTGGTTGAAAAATTGAATACACTTTTTCATCTTGGGGGATGACTTCTCCTTCAATCACCCGTCGCCAGCATTGAGAGGCTTGGCGTTGCCCATGGCTCAGGTAATGATGAATGTTTCGTAACTCCCAGACCGGCGCAGACAATGCTGATAATTTGGCTAAGGTGTATTGGGCCTTTTGCATAAGCCCTTTGGCGTGGGTGACATAGTGCCGATAGGCAGCCTGCTTGGCTGCCGCTGATTTTTTACCTTTCGCTTGATTGCTTTTCTGCGCTTGTCTGAAACATCTTTTAAGTGCCTTTAAATTATACCGATATTGTCGCCAATCACTCAGCCCGTAGCATTCACATAGCCGACTGATCAGCAATATCACTTTTCGTAAAGCATCCCATAATAAATGAATATCGGTAGGGTAATGGACCGTCGTTTTAACTACAAATGAGTCACAGCGGCCCCGCAAGCTTTCTTCAGTGTTTTTTTTAACAGGGCATGACCTGACTCAACCACGAGGGTATTAATTTTATCTAGCATCTCCGGGGTTAGCAGCGGGACATTATCTTTGAGTGTTTGGATATGGTAGGGCGTTAAATCTTCCCAATGCTCTCCATGACCCAACATGGCCCTGATGGTTCGATGTTGATTCACCAGTTCATGCAAACGGTCAAAATCACAATTTAAATTCAGCCGGAGTATCCCCATCACCAGTATTTTCCACCAATCCATCCCAGGGCGCCCTAGCATTGGGTTGGCCCGGCTGGCCATCTCCTCTTCAATAATGCTAAACACCTGGTTTCGAAGCTCATCAGTACAATACAGGTGTTGCAAGCCTCTCAGCGCTTGGGGAATATCATCTCGGGATTTAGGGTCAAAATGAATCGTTGAGATGTCTGTTTGACCAAACTGAAGTTGAGGGTTGTGTACGTGCCGCATACTGTTGTATCCACCGAAGTTTTGCCTATTTTAACTGAAAAATGGCTGATTTTAAGCATTCTCCAAACATAAGGCTGTAAACTTCAGGTGGTGTTTACGTATGGTAAGCCTTGTCAATGAAGGGATTAAGGAGTTTTCGGTCAGGCACTAGATAATCCCTGCCCCCAGTTAACTGCTGGTTTAAGAAAAGCTATCAGTTTTTCTTTCGCTAATTTTTTGCGTTCTTGTGCTGCCTGATACTGTTGATCAATAAAATTTCTTTTATTGGGATTAGAAGAAACTGGTACTACTTTTGTGAGTGCTTGCTTAAGCATGTCAATCACACTGCGTTGATGATACTGGCTAACCCATTGTGCATTTGGATTAATTTCTTTAAGCACTTGTTTTTGCTCTTTAGAAAAGTATTGACTTAACCATTTTGATTTGAGTGATGTTAAGTACTCAATCAAACCTCGCCAATTCTTCACATCTTGCCTACTCAATAAGTGTTCGCCAAATAAGTAAATGTGGGTTGCACCAATAATTTTCTCTCCATCGTTTAACTTGGCTAGTTTTTCAGATAATAAAGGCAGTTGATTTTGTTGTTGTAAGTACAGTCGATAACGCCGCGCACCTGATAATAAGTCATTGCCTAAATGTACCAGTACTGAAAATTGCTCTACCGAGTTTAACTGATTAAACGTATGACTAGCAGTCATTTTTAACTGACCATTTGCTTGCTGAAAATGCAGTTTATTATTGTAAGGATTGAGTAAAATCCAACTAACAGTTTTTCCTTGGCTGGTGGTTTGACTCCAAAAGGGTAATTTTAAATCCCAAGTGGTATCTATTTGGTCAAACTCCTTTGCTAAATACTGTTGCCAACCTTGGTGTTTTACAGGTACACGAAAGCCTTCAGCTAATGGCAATAATAGCTCATTAGTGGTTTTTGCCGGGAGTGAAAACCATGTCAATGTTTGTTGTGGGATAAAGTGTGACTGGTTAGTTTTGTGTTTGGATAGATGTTTAGTTTTCTCACTTTCTCGAATTTTTTCAAAGCTAATGAATAGGTCATTATTGTTAAGAGTAGCTTTTCCTTGAACTCCCAATTTAGACCACAGCCATCGTACACTACTAGCAGACACCTGCTCTAAATTTGTCGTTATTTTTTTGGTCTTTGCAGCACTAGCAGCAAACTCACCCGATGAGGTCTGCCAGACTAATGCCATGGTTTCAGGGTTAAAATCAACCTTAAAACGACCATTAACAAGCTCAATAGCATTTAACTCTGTTGCAGCTAAAAAATTAACTAAACAACTAATTACATATATGTAAAAGTGATTCATAATTAGGTATTAACTTATCTACTTTAGCTAAATGTGTTTAATACCATAACAACGTATCATGAAATGTCATGCCTATGTCATTTTATACCCAACACGAATGACTTTTAGGTGCAGCCATCAGGTAACGACAGCCTCAAAAAATACGTGATTAGGAATAAAGATAACTTTAATTTTATGGTTTAGCGAACAGGCAAAATAAAAATTAGGGTAACTAGTAATACTAATAATTATTTCAGAATATCTCTTTATTACTGTAGATAAGACCAGAAGGATTAATTAGAAGGATAGTATGCTTGTGGTGCATGCATATGCACCACTATTTTCTTGCAATAAGAACTTAATTAATATAATTATTATCAAGTGCAGCGGCTGCACCAATCAACCCAGGATATTCACTCAATACTAAATAGGTAGGTATTTTTTCTGCGTAGTTTTGTAAACGCCCTTTATTTTCAAAAGACTGTCTAAACTGACTTTCTGCAAAAAAATCCTTAATGCGAGGAATGATACCACCCATTATATATACCCCACCTTCGGCACCTAAAGTCAGCGCCGCATTACCTGCAGCCGCTCCTAATAAATCACAGAAATGGGCTAGCACCTGATGCTCTATTGAATTTTCGTCACCTAAAGCTTTAGACGAAATATCTGCTGCCGTTTGCTGTTTTATGGGCTGGCCATTTAACTGACAATGGGCTTCATATAAATCAACCAAACCTGCTCCACACAGCAACCTTTCTACAGAGACCCTTGGATATTTTTTTAAAAAAACTTCCAGCACCCCCATTTCAAACTTATTACGAGGCGCAAAATCTACATGGCCACCCTCACCAGACAAAGCTAACCAGCCACTACTGGTAGCAGCCAAACCGGCCATACCTAACCCGGTTCCAGGGCCAATGACTAATTTGGTTTTATTGGCAACGACTTCTCCACCACCTATTTTCATTAATTCATCATCAGTTAAATAGGGGACAGACAAAGCAAGTGCTGTAAAGTCATTAATCACTTTGAATGAATCAAAACCAAACTGCTGTTGTACCGCTGACCGGGAAAAATCCCAATGGTTATTGGTCATTTTGATTTGGTCTTGATGAATAGGACAAGCAAACGACAAGCAAGCTTGTTTGATATCAGGGTTTCCTACTGATGATAAATAATCAGCTAAAGCATCTGGCATATTTTTATAATCTGCACAGGGGAGCACTTTAATTAATTCAGGCTGTACTCCCCCGTCCAATACCATAGCAAACCGGGCGTTAGTACCCCCAATATCCCCAACGACAACGGGCTGGTTCATTCAATTTCCTCATTCGCAAAACCAAACACTGAAGCCCCCTGCTCTGCACCACTAGCAAAAGCACGCATTTGCCCAAACAGTTCTCTACCCATTCCTTGATGCGAGTGAGCCAAGTCCACTTCAACTGCTGTACGCTGCTGCCAGTCTTTTTCATCGACTAATGCAGTCAACTCACCTGTTTGTGCATTTAACCGCACGACATCGCCATCTTGCAGCTTGGCTATAGGACCATTCTGGGCGGCTTCAGGATACACATGAATAGCGGCAGGCACTTTACCAGAAGCACCTGACATTCGGCCATCAGTAACTAAAGCCACTTTAAAACCTTTATCTTGTAACACCCCCAAATAAGGCGTCAGTTTATGTAATTCTGGCATACCAATCGCCTGAGGCCCTTGGAATCGAACCACCGCAATAAAATCTTTTTCCAGTTCCCCACGTTTAAACGCTTCAGCCAGATCATTTTGATCATGAAAAATAACGGCAGGTGCTTCGACGATTTGATTTTCTTTAGCTACTGCAGATACTTTGATAACACCACGACCTAAATTACCATTTAATACTTTTAAGCCTCCTTCTGGACTAAACGGCTCAGCAACAGGTCGCAATACATCAGCATTATGGGTTTTCTTAACCCCATCTCGCCACACTAATTTATCTCCATCTAAAAAAGGCTCTTGCGTATATTGGCGAAGTCCTTCACCAACAACAGTTGTGACATCATCATGAAGCAAACCATTATCCAGTAGCTCACGAATTAAAAAGGCCATACCACCCGCAGCTTGAAAGTGATTAATATCTGCCTGCCCGTTAGGATAGATTTTGGTTAATAAAGGCACCACCGCAGAAAGCTCAGAAAAGTCATCCCAGGTAATTTTTATTCCTGCTGCTGCAGCCATCGCCACCAAATGCATGGTGTGGTTAGTAGAACCACCAGTCGCCAACAATGCAATTACGGCGTTAACAATCGTCTTTTCAGATATCACTTGATACATTGGCGTAAAATCACTACCTAATGCAGTGATTCGAGCCGCTTGTCGAGTTGCTTCTTTGGTCAGCTCATCACGTAATGGAGTGTTGGGATTAATAAAGGAAGCCCCTGGTAAGTGTAACCCCATCACTTCAACCAACAACTGATTACTGTTCGCTGTGCCGTAAAAAGTACAAGTACCTGGGCCATGGTAAGACTCAGACTCCGCTTCCAGTAACTCCTCTCTGCCCACCTTACCTTCTGCAAACAACTGACGAATCCTAGCCTTTTCCTTATTTGGTAAACCTGATGGCATTGGACCTGCTGGCACAAAAATTATGGGTAAGTGACCAAAGCGCAGAGCCCCAATGAATAACCCAGGCACAATTTTATCGCACACGCCTAAACACAACGCTGAATCAAACATATTGTGGGAAAGCGCTACTGCTGTAGCCATAGCAATCACATCACGACTAAACAAGCTAAGCTCCATACCTGGTTGACCTTGGGTAACCCCATCACACATTGCGGGTACACCACCTGCAAACTGGGCCACAGAGCCAATTTCATGAGCAGCTTGTTTAATGAGTTCAGGAAATGCTTCCAAGGGTTGGTGAGCAGATAACATGTCGTTATATGACGAAATAATACCAATGTTAGCTTGGTTCATCATTTTCAGTGCCTGCTTGTCTCCACCAGAGCAAGCTGCAAAGCCATGGGCCAGGTTGCCACAGGATAGTACGCCACGATGAGGACCCTTTTGCTCTGCATGCTGCATCGCTTGCAGGTAAGCTTGTCGAGAGCTTCGGCTTCTCTCGATCACCCGTTGGGTTACTTGTTCTACTATTGGATGCATAGGGTCTCCTCGTTTTTGATCTACCTAAAACGTCAGGTATGGGCTCAGGTTCCTGAAAATATTGTAATATTACATAACTTTTTAAATTTATTTCAGTATGCCAGCTTGTTAACTGGATTTTTTATTTGTAATATTACCAAACAAACAGAATAAGAGTCTTCATTTTATTTTCTCACAAACTGGCAAGAGTCGCCTGTAATGTGAACACTTACTCTATATGCATGCTTATATAGCCTGTATCAGCTTGTTAGGAGGTTCTAATGACCATTCGGGTTGCCATTAATGGTTATGGTCGTATCGGTCGCAACATTTTGCGTGCGTTGTACGAAAACGGTTATCGAGATCAAATCCAAGTCGTTGCTATTAATGACTTGGGCGATGCTGAAATTAATGCCCACCTAACACGTTTCGACAGTGTCCACGGACGTTTTGCTGGAGAAGTAAAAACCGAAGGCAATAACTTATTGGTCAATGGCGATGTTATTCGTATCAGCTCAGAGCGCGATCCAGCCAAACTGGACTGGGGATCACTCAATATTGATGTGGTTTACGAGTGTACTGGCCTTTTCACCAGCAGAGAAAAAGCCGCTGCTCATTTACAAGCCGGCGCAAAGAAAGTGATTATTTCAGCGCCAGGTAAAGAAGTAGATGCCACCGTAGTGTATGGTGTTAACCATGATGTGCTTCGTCAGTCACACCAAATTATCTCCAATGCTTCTTGTACTACCAACTGTTTAGCCCCCATCGCTAAAGCGCTGAATGATACGATTGGCATCGAGTCTGGCTTGATGACGACTATTCATGCCTACACTAATGACCAAAATTTATCAGATGTTTATCACCCAGACATGTATCGGGCTCGTTCAGCTACTCAATCCATGATTCCAACTAAAACTGGTGCAGCTGCAGCAGTTGGCTTGGTGCTGCCAGAGCTTAACGGCAAACTAGATGGACAAGCGGTTCGCGTACCAACCATAAACGTCTCATTGGTCGACTTAAACTTTGTTGCCAAGCGCGCTACCTCCGTTGATGAAATCAACAGCATTATGAAAGCAGCCAGTGAAGCTTCTTCTATCCTGGATTATAACGATATTAAGCTAGTGTCTATTGACTTTAACCACAGCGTTGCTTCTTCCACCTTTGATGCATCTCAAACACGAGTAAATGGTCAGCTGGTGAAAGTAATGGCTTGGTACGATAACGAATGGGCTTTCTCAAACAGAATGCTCGATAACACGCTAGCTTTAATTAATGCACCTGCATAAGTAACTGAAGATTGTCTGATGATTCGCAGAACTAAAATTGTTGCAACCCTGGGCCCTGCCTCTAGCGATATTGATACGATAGAAAGTATGATCGCCGCAGGGGTAAACGTTGTTCGCCTGAATTTTTCCCACGGCGAAGCCCAGGATCATATCAACCGAGCACAGTTAGTTCGTGAAGCTGCAGCCCGTCAGCAAGCCTTTGTAGCAATTTTAGGCGACTTGCAAGGACCTAAAATTCGTATTTCGCGCTTTCAAAATAAGCAAATTCAACTAAATAATGGTGATACTTTTATCTTAGATGCCAAGCTGGATAAAGAAGCTGGCACAGAAGAACGGGTCGGAATTGAATATAAAGCATTAGTCGTCGATTCAAAGCCTGGCGACATTTTATTATTAGACGACGGCCGTATTGAACTAGAAGTGACTAATGTAACTGAGCATGAAGTCATTACCAAAGTTATTATTGGCGGTCCGTTATCTAATAACAAAGGGATTAATCGTCAAGGCGGCGGGTTATCAGCAAAGGCACTTACTGATAAAGATAAGCAAGACATTAAAACAGCTGCAAAAATTGGCGTTGATTATGTGGCGGTATCTTTCCCCCGTTCTGCAGAAGATATGGAAGAAGCTCGGCAGCTTTTAAAAGAAGCAGGCTCAAGTGCAGGTTTAATTGCCAAAATAGAGCGTGCTGAAGCAGTAAATGATGACGATATTTTAGATGGCATTATTAAATCGTCCGAAGGGGTCATGGTGGCCCGTGGTGACTTAGGCGTAGAAATTGGTAATGCACAATTGGTTGCAGTGCAAAAACATATTATCGAACGCGCCCGAACCTTAAATAAAATTGCGATCACCGCGACTCAAATGATGGAGTCGATGATTAATAACCCAATGCCAACAAGGGCTGAGGTATCTGACGTAGCCAACGCTGTATTAGATGGCACCGACGCCGTTATGCTTTCAGCCGAAACTGCAGCGGGGCAATATCCAATACAAACCATTGAAGCTGTACATAATGTTTGTATTGGAGCAGAAAAACACCCTCTCGCTTCTCGATCAAAACATCGAATTGACGAGCCATTTAAACGTACTGATGAATCAATTGCATTGGCAGCCATGTATACTGCCAATCATTTACAAGGTGTAAAAGCAATTATTGCCATGACAGAAACAGGGGCAACCCCCTTAATCATGTCACGAATTCGGTCTCATTTACCTATTTTTGCTTTTTCACGTAGAAAAGACACCCAAAACCGAGTCGCTCTTTATCGCGGGGTTTGTACTGTTCCCTTTGATACTGAAAAAATTGACAACGCCGCAGTTAATCAATGCTCTATTGATAGACTGAAAGCACTAGAAGTTGTTGAAGACGGCGACCTGGTTATTATCACTAAGGGCGACTATGCCAATGCCCAAGGTGGCACTAACACCATGAAAGTGGTTAAAGTGGGTAACAAAATTCTTTAGATCAGTAAAAGTTATTTATGACTTTTTCTGGTTTAGGGAATCATGGGAAATTACTTAAGCTCCCAAGTGCAAGGCTGTTTTCAGTCCTGTGGACTTTTTAGAGGGTACTATTTAGTACCCTTTTTTTTGCTTTTTTATAATCGAATGATTAATGTGGTGCCCAAGGATCAGTAGCCAAAACAACTGTTGCTGTTTAGCCAACAACAATCAGCTATTGTTAAATATCATCACCATCCCAACCATGTTTTTTCATTATTTCTTGAATCTTTCCCTGTTGTTTTAATAAATTAAATCCTTTATTAAAATTTTTTAGCACGCTATCATGCTTTAATGATCTTTTAGGAACCATTAAAAACAACTTGTGAGAGACTAGCGGTTTATCCAATATATCTATTTCAACATCGTGGCCTTTAAATTTTGTTTTTAATAAATACTGAGTTACCTTTTTTTCTGCAACAATCAGATCTATTCGCCCAATTAACAACAAATTAATATTTCTTTCGGTATGGACTTGTTCCAGTTTTTGTAAATAGTCAGCCTTATTAAATTCATTGGTATAGTAGTAGCCTCTTACAACACCAATTCGATACGGAGATAAATCTGTTAAGGATTTATAACTGATTTGCCTGCTCTTTTTTTTAAAAAACACCAAGTGGCTGATTGAAATAGGTTCAGAATAGCTAAACAGTTTCTCTCGTTCTTTTGCATAAAAAGCTCCCACCAACCCATCGTATTTACCCTTCTTGCCTAGCTCAAAAGCTCGATTCCATGATGTATATAAAATACCTGCCGTTTTCCCCACTTGCTGAAAAGCTTGATAGATAATATCGGCAAAATATCCCTCATCAGGTAGCTTAGGGCCAAAATGAGGCGGCCAAGGCTCAGTGGCTAACAAATAATCACGTTTAACCTCTGCCACCACTGTACTCACAGTCAAAATACAAAAAAACAACACTCTTTTCAGGGTAGGCAGAACAGACATAGTTACGGCTAGCTTCATACTATTTACTAAAAATAGCATATTAACTTTAAGCCTGTACTTTAGGGATTGAAAGATGTTTAAGAAAAGAAGGCAGGATAGCCAGCCAAGCAGGCGGGTCATTCACGAAAAGAATCAATAACCCATTTACTCAAAGTGAAGGATTCTTTAGGCAAGGCCATCGAGTCATGAGTTCAAGTAGCGTTTTATATAAACTAAAGTAGCTACCGCAAGTCTTACAGTAGCAGACTTGCCCCCAGGAGTTTAGATCAACTAAATAACTGGGGTGAAGGCAAATAAATGCTCCTCGGCAATTGCTCCTGCATTGCCCTAATACATGACATCCATGTAGTCACCATCCTTAGTGATTAGCGAAGATAACAAAGCCTAAGGATTATTCACGAAGGCTGTGTTATTCAGATACTTAGAAAGTAATTAGCGATCAATACGCTCGTCAGTATTAGGATCAAAAAATACCGCTTTGCTCATATCAAAGCTTAAATCCAATACTGCATCTAGCCGAGCATCACAGTCAGGGGAAACCCTTGCAGAAATTTCCACACCATTTAGCTCAGACATAACTAACGTATCAGATCCCATTGGCTCAGTAACATGCACCGGACAAGCAATTGTGCGATTCAATGGTCTTGAAACTAAATGAGGTAAAGGCTCAGTAATTTGCTCTGGACGAATACCTAAAACTACTTGCTTGCCAACCCAACTTGATAGCCCTTCGCAGCGCTCGGGAACTGGTAATAACTGTGGTTGACCACCTTTATAGCTTACTTCAATTTGCAAGCCTTTATCAGACTCTACAATTTGTGCAGGAATAAAGTTCATTCCCGGAGACCCCATAAAGCCCGCTACAAAACGGTTCGCTGGGTCATCATAAATCTCTTTTGGTGTACCTAACTGCTGTAACTCACCATCCTTCATTACTGCAATACGGTCAGCCAGGGTTAATGCTTCAATTTGATCATGGGTCACATAGACAATAGTGGTTCCTAAGCGTTTGTGTAGCTTTTTAATTTCTGTGCGCATTTCTACCCGCAGCTTAGCATCCAGATTACTTAATGGCTCATCAAATAAATAGATTTGCGGTTTCCTCGCTAAGGCTCGTCCCATTGCTACCCGTTGACGCTGACCACCAGACAAATGGGCTGGTTTGCGATCAAGTAAATGCTCAATCTGTAGCATTTTTGCAACCCGCTCAACTTCTTGAGCACGTTCTTGCTTAGACACACCCCGCATTTCCAAACCAAATGCAATATTATCCCGAACCTTCATATTGGGGTATAAAGCATAAGACTGGAATACCATGGCTATATCCCTGTCTTTTGGTGCACTGTTGGTAACATCATTGCCATCAATCATAATCCGACCATCGGAAATATTATCGAGACCAGCAATTGAGTTCATCAGAGTGGATTTACCACATCCAGATGGCCCTACTAAAATCAAAAACTCTCCACGATCTATGGCTATATTAATACCTTTTAATACTTCGTGGTCACCATAGCGTTTTTTTACATTATCAATAGTTAAAGCAGCCATTATTTATCCCTCCATTACCCCTTAACAGACCCAGCAGTTAAACCACGCACGAAGTACTTACCCGCCAAAACATAAACCAGTAAGGTAGGCAACGCAGCAATGATGGCGGCAGACATTTCGACATTATATTCTTTCACGCCAGTACTGGTATTTACCAGATTATTCAGCGCAACGGTTATTGGTTGTGTATCACCTGCCGCATAAACGACCCCAAACAGGAAGTCATTCCAGATTTGGGTAAACTGCCAGATAACACAAACTACAATAATTGGTGTTGAAACAGGTAATAAAATTCGCCAGAAAATTGTAAAGAAGCCTGCACCATCAATTTTTGCTGCACTCACCAGCTCTGAAGGCACAGAAACATAGAAATTGCGGAAAAACAAAGTAGTAAATGCCATACCATAAACAACATGAACTAGCACTAAACCTGCCGTGGTATTAGCCAAACCTAACCACCCGAGGGTTTGAGCCATGGGTAACAGCACTACCTGAAATGGAATAAAACAACCAAATAGCAACAAACCAAAAAATAAGTCACTACCTTTGAATTTCCATTTTGTTAATACATAACCATTCAATGCCCCCAGAAAAGTGGAAATAAGTACTGCAGGCAAAACGATTTTAATAGAGTTGAAAAAGTAACCAGAAACACCTTCACAAGCGACACCAGTACAGGCGCTTGACCAAGCCTTGCCCCAAGCATCAAACACAAACTCTTTTGGCCAGGAAATTAAGGTACCCGTACGAATATCAGCCATACTTTTAACTGATGTTAAAAGCATTACCACCAATGGCATTAAGTAAAATAAAACTAAAAATGCCAAAATTGCGTAAATAAATACCCGCCCTAGTTTTGCAGAAGAGGTCTGCGGCCCTAATACAGTATTATCATGCATTGCGGGTACCTCTCAGCTCTGAATATAAGTAAGGAATCAGAATCGCTAATACACCAGCTAGCATCATCATAGCACTAGCAGAACCTAAACCAATTTGGCCACGAGTAAATGAGAAGGCATACATAAACGTCGCAGGTAAGTCTGTAGAATAACCTGGACCACCATTAGTTAAGGCTTTTACCAAGTCAAAACTCTTGATTGCGATATGACACAGGATAATAAAAGCACTGAAAAATACTGGACGTAAACTAGGTAGAATAATCCGCAAGTAGATTTTTGGTAAGCTCGCACCATCGATTTGTGCTGCTTTAATTATTGAACTATCTATTGAGCGCAAACCAGCCAAAAATAACGCCATGACAAATCCGGAAGACTGCCATACCGCAGCTATAACCAGAGTATAAATAGCCATATCAGTGTTAACTAGCCAGTCAAAAGTAAAGTTTTCAAACCCCATGTCTTTAACTAAACGCTCAAGACCTAGACTAGGATTTAAAATCCATTTCCAAGCTGTACCCGTTACAATAAAAGAAAGCGCCATTGGATAAAGAAATACGGTTCTGATGGCCCCTTCCGCACGAATGCGTTGGTCAAGCAAAATAGCAATAAAAATGCCCAATGCCAGACAAATTAAAATAAACAAACCGCCAAACACAAATAAGTTATCTACAGCGACACCCCAGCGGTCATTTTCGAATAATTTTTCGTATTGCAAAGTACCCGCAAATTTATAATTGGGTAAAAAACTGGATTTGGTGAAAGACAACACACCCGTCCAGATTACATATCCATAAATAAATACTACGGTCATTAAAATGGTTGGCGAAAGCACCAACTTAGGTATCTGATCCGCAACTAAGTCAAGCAGCGGCTTCTTTTTTACTTTTGCAGTCACTACTTGCATCTCTTCTGCATGCACACTCATAGTACAAGCTCTCTTTGTTTAATCTGCTTATAGAGCCCTAACCAGCCAGACAAAAAAACCAGGCTAATATTTTTCAGTAATTTAAAACAGGCTATAAAATAGTCGAAAATGCTAGCTGCAGTTGTAGCCACAGCTAGCATTGACCACTTACATACTGGCTTTAACAGCTTTGGCTAATTTCTGAGTGGCTTCTTTAGCAGACATTTTGTCACTATTAAAGAAGTTAGAGACCACATCAAAAATTGCACCTTGTATATAAGAGGTTGTAGACATTCCATGAGCCATACTTGGCACTAAGCCACCCGACTTACTAGTGGAAACAAAGCTGTTCATGGAGTCTTTGGCACAACTATCAAACTTATCCATATTCATTCCTAAACGCACAGGTATAGAACCTTTGTTCAGGTTGAATACTTCTTGGAATTCAGGCTCAAGAATGGTTTTTGCCAAGGCAGCCTGGGCCTTTTTGTTCTCTGGGTCTTTCACATTAAACATAGCAAAACTATCTATGTTAAAAGTAAAGCTGTTTTGCGTACCCGGTGCTGGAACACAGAGGTAATCTTCACCTGGCTTTTTGCCCGCTGCAGCAAATTCACCTTTAGCCCAGTCTCCCATTAACTGCATCGCTGCTTCACCTTTAATCACCATAGAGGTCGCAATGTTCCAGTCACGGCCAGGAGCATCTTTATCCATATAAGGCTTCAAGCTTTTGAACATTTCAAACACTTCAACCATTTTGTCGCTTTGCAAGGTTTTCATGTCATGCTCAACAAAGGCTTTGCGGAAAAACTCTGGACCACCAAGACCTAACGCAACTGATTCAAATACAGTTGCATCCTGCCAAGCCTGGCCACCATGAGCTAGAGGTACAAAACCAGCTTTTTTGATTTTTTCAGCCGCTTCTTTAAATTCAGCCCAAGTGGTAGGTACTTTAGCACCGGCTTTTTTGAAGATTTCGGGGTTAACCCATAACCAGTTTACTCTGTGCACGTTGACTGGCACAGCTACATACTGATCATCATATTTCATTACTTTACTGACGATTTCAGGCATTAAAGAAGACCACTTGTTTTCTTCTGCCACTTTATCTAAGTCAGTAAGAAAGCCCAGTTCTCCCCACTCTTGAATGTCCAGCCCCTTAATCTGGGCAGCAGAAGGAGGATTTCCGGAAACTGCACGAGACTTCAATACAGTCATCGCACTTTCACCACCACCCCCGGCGACAGCGAAGTCTTTCCAGGTGTGACCTTGTTTTTCAAGCAGTTGTTTCAGTACTGCGACAGACTTGGCCTCACCACCAGATGTCCACCAATGCAATACCTCAACTTCTCCAGCATAGGCACTTAAGCTCATAACACTGGAAGCAGCAATGGCAAGTAATGACTTTTTAAATTTTTTCATAAATCAGACCCTGTAAATAATTATTATCGTCGTCTGTCTCTGACAAATGCCCCTAAAGAGTGCACTCCTGCACTATAGCGACTACCTGGAGTGTATTAAGAGCGCTAGAGGATGTAACGTAAGATAACGCAAGCTAATGTAACAAAGTCTTACAAGTGTGGCACTTAATCTTTAAGAGGCGGGTGAATTGGTTGCTTTTCAATCAACCCTGTTAAGATTTGGTTACAAAAAAGTCGAAGGGCTGAAAAAAGTTATATCTAGCATCTAAGCAGTTTGCTACAAACGTCACACTCTAATTTGTTACAAAACGGTGATCAACTATCAGTTCTGACTAAACAAAATGACTAAATGACAACAATGAAGTTTTAATGTCAAAAACATTAAAGCCAGCAGAAGCTGATTAAAAGCTATCCTCTATAGCCCTTGTCAGTTTCTCAGCAGCCTGTTTTGGGGTGATTTTTTCATTACGGAAAAAATCTGTTACTATATCAAAGATCGCATCTTGAGTATATATTGAGGTAGCCATACCATAAGAAAAACTAGGCAATACATTAGCATAACTGTCTGCTACAAGGGTGCTCCTGCTTGCTTTTGCACATAAATCAAAGGTATCAACATCAATATCTTTACGAACAGGTATAGAACCTTTATTCATGTTAAATGTTTTCTGAAACTGCTTATCCAGGATATTTTTTACTAACGATGCTTGAGCTTTTTTATTATCAGTATCTGATATCTCAAACATAATAAAACTATCAATCACATAAGAAAAAGTTTTAGAAGTAGATGGCATAGGTATACATAGGAAGTCCTTCCCTAGCTGTTTTTCTTCAGCAATAAATTCACCTTTAGCCCAGTCACCCATAATCTGCATAGCAGCCTTCCCATTTATCACCATACTTGTAGCTGTATTCCAATCTCGATCAGCAATATTTTCATCCATATAATTTTTTAGTTTTCTAAAAGCCACAAAAACATCAATAATTTTCTCACTACTTAAACTCTCTTTATCCAACTCCACAAATGCTTTTTTATAAAATTCCACACTAGTCATTCCCAACAATAACATTTCAAACACAGTCGAGTTTTGCCATGCCTGATCTCCATGGGCAATAGGAATAATTCCTACTTTTTTTAATTTATCCGCTGCAAGCCAAAACTCTTTTAACGTTGTAGGTATACTTACACCCGCTTGTTTAAACAGCTCCGGATTTACCCACAACCAATTCGCACGATGAATATTAACTGGTACAGCAACATAATGACCATCATACTTCATTGTGTCATTTACAAAGTCATGTAATATTTCTATCCAATTTTGTTCGGCTGCTATTTTATCCAAATTAGTGAGTAAACCTAGCTTACCCCACTCCTGAATATGTTTACCTTTAATTTGCGTAGCTGTGGGTGGGAACCCAGATAATGCTCTGGACTTTAATACAGCCATTGCTTTGTCACCACTCCCACCAACTACAGCAAAATCCTTCCAACTATGACCTTGCTCTACCATTTTTTGCTTGAGTACATCCAATGAACGTGCTTCTCCACCAGAGGTCCACCAGTGTAATACTTCTACTTCCCCAGCAACTAATATCTGACTATATGCCCAAACTAACAAACTAAGAAAAAGGTAAATTCTCTGTTTAAATTTCATATACCAACCTTATCCTCATTCATTTTGGCTATATACTTTATTTGCTGTAATTCAACTACCTTTCTATACTGTCAGCAGACGCTTTCGTTTCCACACACATACCACTTAGTTAATATAGATGTTGCAAACTGATTTTGTACAATAAGCTAAAGACTTGGTGTCAATTATTGTTTATCAACAACACCCTATCGCTTTCTTGTATCAATTTTTTACTCTGTCTAAACCTAGCATTTACAGCAGGTTATGTTCAGCATTTAAATGCAACTCCTCCCCCTATCACTACATGCCATAATACTTCTTTAACTTTTGCAGCCCCTCTATCTCCTCCATATCATACAGATAGTCAACAAGGTTTTATTGATCAGTTTGTGAAGTTAATTTTTGCTGACATTGGTTGCAAAGTTAATATTATTACTCTTCCCGCCATGCGTGCATTAAACAATACGAACAATGGA
The DNA here is from genome assembly GCF_011009015.1 of Spartinivicinus ruber. Classification (NCBI taxonomy): domain Bacteria; kingdom Pseudomonadati; phylum Pseudomonadota; class Gammaproteobacteria; order Oceanospirillales; family Zooshikellaceae; genus Spartinivicinus; species Spartinivicinus ruber. The sequence goes on along the minus strand of NZ_CP048878.1, from coordinate 690,097 downwards.
AAATTAGATGGAATTTTTTTATTTTCTAATGAATTAGATATACAGGAATACTCTAATTTAATAAAAATCCAACCAAGCTATTTTAATTACTTCTTAGCTTTCGCTGGGTTTGGTAAACTACCTGAGTCGACCCAGGAAATATCAAACTACAGAGTAACTACTATAAGGGGCATGTCATTACCTCATACTCTTTCAGCGCATGAACATATTTTTCAAGCAAAAGATCTTATTCAGATAACAACATTATTAAAACGAAATCGAGTAGATATTGCTATAATACCAGTAGCAATTGCATACTTTTATAAACAACAAAATTGTTTTAGATCACTAAATATAAAAGTTTATTCAGAGTTAAATGTAAATTTATACATTTACTTACATAAGCGTCATGGCCCCATAGAAAACACTCTCAGTAACAGTGTTCGCCGACTAAAGCGTAGCAAAAAATATCAACAGTTGTTACAAAACTCTATTAAAGAAGGCCTGAATATACCTCTTCCAGAGTGCTAATGCCTTGGCAGGCTAACAACAACAACCAATCCACATTCTGGGTGGTTATCAAGAATAAGTTCACCGCCATGGGCTTTCACAATACTTCTAGCTATTCCTAAACCTAAACCCGTGCCACCAGTATTTCGATTGCGGGATTTTTCGATACGATAATAAGGCTCAAAAACATGTTTACGCTCTTCGAGTGAAATGCCAGGCCCATAATCACGGATAATGATTTTAACTTCCTCAGTACCATCTATTAAATTAACCTCTGCTCGCTCGCCATAAAAAATAGCATTATCGATCAAGTTGGTTAAACAACGTTTAAGGGCCAGTGGTTTCCCCATATAGGGTTTATTTATTTTCCCATTAATATTAATCAAGTGACCAGCTTCTTCCACGTCTCGTTTTAGTTTATAAATAATATCCATTAAATTAGTCGGTGACTGCGGCTCATCCAACTCCGTATCCTTGGCACACTGCAAAGCACCTTTAACCATAACTTCCAATTCTTCCAGATCAGTGACAAATTTTCCCCGTATTTCATCCTGATCTAACATCTCTGCTCTGAGCCGTAGCCTGGTAATCGGTGTCTTCAAATCATGAGAAATAGCAGCAAACAACCTAGCGCGATCGTCAATATAACGTTTTAGCCGTTGTTGCATAGCATTAAACGTACGCGCTGTGGCGATCATTTCTTTACTGCCTTCTTCTGCAATAGGTGGATGATCCAAATCTCTTCCTAAATCATCCGCGGCTTTAGATAACTTAGCTAAAGGCTCAGTCAGCCAGCGTACTGCAAAAAATGAAATAAGTAGTACACAAAGAATGGTCAAGCCTAAAAATAAAACTCGTTCAAATGAAATAAACTCTGTTTTAGCTAAAAACGTCGGGTGTGGTATTAGTGCAGCAACATACAACCACTCCTGTTCTTCCAGTTTTATTTGGGTGACTAAAATAGGAGGAGATAAAGGCTTAATCAGTAAGCTATGGTGCGCCCAACGAGGCGGTAAATCTGTCAGATAAGTATTATTATTAAAAACTTTGAGTTTATCTGCTTCAGCAAATTGCACAATAATTTTTGGTTTGCTGCCTAATTCCTTACGCAAAATTGTATAAAATTGATCAACCACGATGTCATGCAGATAACTCTCAGGCAGATCATCGACCATAATTTGCTCTTGATTCACGCTAACAAAAAAACGAGTTCCTCCCATGTTACGTAATTGATCAAGCACAATATGACGATACTGAAGAGGTAAAGACTGGAAAAACTTTACAGTAGATGCAACCCCATAAGCCATATGATTAGCCATGTTAGTGACACTGGCTTCCTCTGCCCGGCGTGCCTGAGTTATCCAAATAGCACTACTGATGAGCTGAGCCAGCAATACCCCTAATAATAAAACAGCCACTAGCCGCCAACGTAACGAGCCAGGCCAAAGCTTTTGTTGCCAGAGTTCAGATATCCACTTCATCTTGCTGGGTTACAGGTACAGCTAAAACGTAACCAACCCCCCTCACCGTTTTAATAATCTGAGGGTTCTTGCCATCATCACCTAAGCGATGGCGTAAACGGCTAATATGCACATCAATTGAACGATCAAATGGACTGGCTTCTCGCCCACGGGTTAGGTCAGAAATTTCGTCGCGTTTTAGAATGGTTTGTGGACGCTCTAAAAAGAGCATTAACAGAGCAAAGTCAGCACCAGATAAAGTGACTTCATTCGAGTGTTTTTCAGTACCAACATTCTTATCATTTAGTGTTCGGGCATCAATAAGCTTTCTGGCTGTCGAGTCTAAGATCCAATTGGAGAAACAAAAAAACCTTTTAGTCTCAATGGGTTCTGGTTGTCTGTCAGTTTGCCCAGTTCTTCGTAAAATAGCTTTAACCCTTGCCAATAATTCACGAGGATTAAAAGGCTTGGCCATATAATCATCAGCCCCCATTTCCAAGCCTACAATGCTGTCAGTTTCTTCGGAACTGGCTGTTAGCATGATGATAGGCACATCCGACAACTGACGAATTCTTTGGCAAAGTAAAAATCCATCTTCTCCAGGCAACATTATATCCAACAAAATTAAATCAACTGACTGCTGAGGAAATAAACGAAAAAGCTCAACTCCATCACTGGCCTGAAGGACTTGAAAACCATTCTTTGCTAGATAATCATGGAGCAACTGTCGAAGTTCATTATCATCATCGACAACTAAGATTTTTTTTTCATTATACATGCGGTGTTTTATTGCCCCCTAACGTCAGAGGGTGTCGTACAACAATTAACTGCGCTCACAACTTTTTGCAACACCCTCATCACCTGCTATACCAACTATTCACATCAGGCATTCACGAAGGTATAACTATACCTAATGCAAAGGGTTTCACCAAACTACACGACGACGGTGGAACTTGCGAGTTTTGCTTTTGATTAGATTTATCTATTCGTTCACGCAACCGCCAAATCTCTTGCTCTAATTCCCGTATCCTCTGCTCAGTTTCGTACACATGCTGCCCTTGCCGTAAAGCCCGTAAAAATTCTGGCTCTTCTTCTGCAGAGCAAACACCAGTATAGCTATAGCCATGACGACCCAAATAATACCCATTAGCTGGCCGACAATAGTGGCGAACCCCCTCCTCTCGACCCTGTTGATAAGTACTCAACTCTGGTACAACACCATGCTCAGCACAGGCCTTACGGTGTTCAGCAACAAAACTGGGTAAGCGGCCTTTCGCTCCGTCTTCGTATCCGATCGTTCGCCAATTAGCCACTAAACACTCTTCTCGAGTTAAAGTGGCACAACCTGTCAGACCAAGTATTGTGAGGCTCACTAACCACCAGTGTCTAAACTGATCTCCTGTTATAGTTCTGGACAGCATTGTGTGAACCCCTGCTTACTCAGCTACTTGTTTCATTATACAGCTTGTCACTGCTCCTGTGTTTTCCCTGAATATCGAGCTATTGTTGATTATCTTCGCTATTCCTGACAATGCCACCTGACAATATCAAGGTCATAAACTTGCCAGGATCCATATCCACTAGTGTCACCTGCGACTTTGGCACCAGTAATAAATTACCCGCAATATTGAATGACTGAGGCAAATAAACACTGACATGCTCCTCCATATCCTCTAGCCCAACAGCCATTTCACTCATAAACCCCAATAGCTTGACAGACTTATCTATACCCAAAGAAACTAATACTGGCTGATTAAAATTTGTCTTGTTACCCACTACTGCTGCAAAAACATCACTAATTGCTCCATGAAGCATTTTTAATATGGGAATACGATTTAATAATTCTTGAAACCAGGAAACAATTTTGTGGCCAAGCCGATGGGAGGTGAATGCCCCCACCAAAGTCATTCCAACCACTACCACTAATAAACCTAAGCCAGGGGTTTGGAGCCCAACCAAACCATCTATCCAGCGGCTGGCAGCAATAATCAAGTAGAAAGACAACACTATAGGTAAAACAATCGCAGCTCCTTTTAGAAAACTACCAATTAATCGCTGTGTAGGACTTTTATCTAGCATTCAAATGCTCCCAATATTGATTTAACATACACTTTGTTTGGTCTATATTCTCAGTATACTGGTTTTCAATCGGCAACTTTATACCTCTGTTGCTGTTTATTTATATTGAACTTTGTACTAAATGACATAATCTTTTAAATATTACCTAATCAAATAGTCAGTAACCTTAATCTAAAAGTAGTGCTCAAATCGAATGAAGCAATATCACCAATCACCCTTTGTTATTTTATTTGTTTGCTTTTTTGCTTTAACAAGCTGTACTAATCAATCTTTTCGTGTAGAAAACCTAGCCAAAACCGATACTGATCTAGTTACCGATTCCGTTCGGCAAAATATGGATAAACAACTAAAACGCTTATTAGTAAAACTGTATAAACGTAACCCTGCAGAACTCGCTAAAAATCCACACCATACTATCGAGACACGCACCAAGCAACTGTTTAACAAACCAGGTCTCATGCGTTTTCCTGAGTTGTCTGGTAAACAGTCTATAGACGCTATGCTGCTCGCATTTGACAACCATTTTAACGGTGATAGGGTATTTGCCTTAATGGCTGGCTTAACCGATATGATCAAACAGTCTTATAATTATCGCAACGAGTTTTTTGTATTAAACGAATTAGACCAGCAAAAGCTATATAATAGCGCAAGAAATATTGAAGTATTGGCCTGGAGACTTAATCATCGGCGTAACCAGCAAGGAAAACCTTTTTTACTTACTAATGCAACTAACACGAAATCCCCAAACCTCAGCTTTGAACGTTTATTTGGCAAAATGATTGCGCTACAAGATATGATGGCGATGATAATTGCTGATAAGACCAACCGAACTATTAATTTTATTGTTAGGGGCGTGGCAACCGGAACTTTTATACCGATTTAAGTACATTATCATCAAGCATAGTGGCAGTATTTTCTTTTAATTGCTTAAGCTATTTTTAAGCCAACTAACGCACAAAGCACTTTGTTATTCAAAGTTCTAATAATGCACCAACACTTATAGTGATAATACCTAAATTATAGTGAATCGCGAATAACTAATGATAAATTGTTTTATTAAATTTGTAGGCTAAGTTAATAGGATTGAGCTAGGATTGACTAGTCGGCTGTTGTATAGGAAAGGAGCCTCAGAGTATGTATCTCAGGAAAATAAAATCACACCATTTACCCGTCCATGAGCTCAACATTATTTCCCATGAAGGTGATATATACATAGCAGAAGTCCGTATCCATGATCATGTCAGTGTTATTCGAGATGAAATAACAGACCAACCGGTTATTTTCCATAGTGTTAACAGTGTTAAAGAAAGCTTTCACGGCATCAATATTGGCTACATGAATCTTATCCACTATACCCCTTACGATGAAATGATAGGGAATGATGCCGAATGTGCTGGGAAAACCATTATGCACTCAAATGTGGCCTAATAATCTACTTTACTTCCTAAAAACCTTTCAACAACCCGGCAAAATAGCTCGGGTTTTTCTGCGTGCAGCCAGTGTCCCGTATTCGGTATTTCCCTTACTTGTGCATTAGGAAACATTGCTAAAATTTCACTACGATGGCTTGGCTGCAAGTAATCAGAGTTACCACCTTTAACAAACAATACCTCCCCTTGATAGGGCTGATCAAAAGTTTGCCCATCAATAATATTATGGTACTGACTATGCAAGGCAGTTAAATTCATACGCCAAGCAAAACCTGACTCTGTATTTTTAACCAAATTTTTTAATAAGAAACTTCTCACTGGCATCTCTGAAATATATTGCTGTAAGATTTTATCTGCTTCTATTCTTGATTTTATAGTTTTTGGATTAATAGCCAACAAGCCTGCAAATACATCATTGTGTCTAGCACTGTATTTCACGGGAGCAATATCGGCTACTATCAATTTTTTCACATACTGTGGGTAAGATAAGGCTAGCTGCATCACCACCTTCCCCCCCATGGAATGCCCCAGAAAACGAGCTTTATTGATACCTTTGTCTTGTAAAAAATATACAAGATCACTGGTCATCAACTGGTGATCCATTCTATCCGAGTGAGGTGAACGACCATGATTACGCATATCAAGTGAATATACAGTAAATTGCTTAGCCAATATTTTGGCTATGCCTCCTAGATTTTCCAGCGAACCAAATAAGCCATGTACCAGTACCAACGGCTCACCATCACCAAATTCTTTATAATGAAGTTTTAACATGCTAGCTTTGCTTTCAAACAGCCTTTCTATCAAATAAGCGAAATTATAATATGACTTCAATTATATTAAAATATACATTTCAGTATACCTGTACTTTCAACAGCATTGCTTTTGCATACTCATCATAACTACGCTATTACACCACTACAATCTGTCTAGTTTGACTATAGTTAAAATTTAAAATTCGCTTAAATTATAAATTTAATCTGAAGTACCAACCAAACTGTATTAGAATAATATAACAAGGTACTTTGCAGACACGGGGTAGCAAAATGGAAATTTCCCCTTTTTTCTTTTATGCTGGCATCGAAGTTATTGCTGTGCTGGCTCTTTGTTGTTTTCTGCTTAGCTTCCTACTATTTAAAGCAAAAAAGCTGCACTATAACATCTTGCAAGAGCTATATAACTATCAACCAAATAAGCACCCACCATTCATTGAAACTTTAAAATATTTTAAAAACCATTCGCCAACAGCAAAAATACATCAGCTTAAGTCTGTTTGCACTGAGCAAGAAAAAGTTATTAGTATAATGAAACTACAACTGGAGAAACTGAGCTACCATGAATCTCCCGATGATGAAGATGGTGACTCACAAGAACTCATTCAACAGCAGAGTGAAGTCATCAAACAGCATGAAGAGACTATAAATAGACTTCAACAAGAACTCGAAAGTGCAAACTTAAAAAATAGCGAACTACAAGCGTTATCAAGCAAACACGACTTGATCTCTGGCTCTGAAGAAAACCTTCGCTCTATTATTCAAAGGTTTATTATAGAAACAAAGGAGCTAATGAGTTGTATCTATACACTTGAAAAAGAAAACGACTCACTTAAATCCAAGCTAAGTATGGGCTGTATTGAAGTAAGCTAATTAGCAATAGGAATAAGCAAATACAACTGGCTTCTCCGAACAGATAAAACCCTTTAATAATCAAGTACTAAGCCCTCTATGTAGGCAAGCACACTGTAAATATTCCTACCAGCGTAGGTGGTATCACGATCGCCATAAGCACATTCGCTTATTTATTTTCCAACAAAATGATTCAAAATACACGTTACAAATTTTCACAGATTTTGAAACTTTAAAATAGCCAACGTTATACATTGCTTGCGGATGGCTAGTTATAACAAGCTCCTGATTGCAACTCATCGCCACCTTAGTCAAGACTAATTCACGGATTTGCAATTGAAGGTAACTGGTTAGTAGCTAGCAATCAAAAACTGTGACTTTAAGGTTTGAGTTTATCTCTGCTTGAGACTATGTTTTACCGCCCGTTATTCACTACTCAATGTGAAAAAGGATGCAAACATTTAAAGGACAACTCCATGAAAAAAGTAACCCTTTTTGTTTTATTTGCTGGCTTAACTCTCGCTGGCTGTTCAAACAATACAGTCAATGATGGATATGAATCTCAGTACATTTCTAACATTGTGACTAAAGAAGCCGCTTCTACTTGTACTGAATGGGCAGCAGAAGATAAAGTTCCTTCACAATCAGTTAATAAATACGTTAATGAATGTGTTTCCTACTTAATAGGCGAAAGTGATGAGCCTGCCTATTTATGATACTTGTTATCAAGCATAATCAGAATCGCTGTAGTAGTGCGCGTCCCCTAACAGCACTACTACTCTGATTATTAGATCTTCCTGCCAGTAACAACTTCTTGCCTTGAATAAAATACCATTAACACCTAACTAAACTGCAACAGCAGCTTTTATATGCGGGTGCGCTTGGTAATCAACTAATTCAAAATCTTCATAATTAAATGAAAATATATCAGTTACATCTGGATTAATGTTCATTTTTGGTAATGGGAAAGGTTTTCTTGATAGCTGCTCTTCTGCTTGTTGTAAATGATTACTATAAAGATGTGCATCTCCTAGCGTATGGACAAACTCGCCGTACTCCAAACCACAGACTTGTGCAATCATCATGGCTAACAAGCTATAAGAAGCAATATTAAAGGGGACACCCAGAAAAATATCTGCACTGCGCTGATATAGCTGACAAGATAATTTGCCATTTGCTACATAAAACTGAAACAAACAATGACACGGAGGAAGTGCTTGCTTGCCCTTGGCAGCATTTTCATCGGGCTTCAATCCAGTGTCTGGCAACACTGCCGGGTTCCAAGCACTGACGAGCAAGCGGCGAGAGTCAGGGTCATGTTTGATGGTTTCAATCAACTCTGCAATCTGATCAACGGCTTCCCCGTTACTTCCTTCCCATGAACGCCACTGCTTACCATAAACAGGGCCCAGTTCACCTTCAGGCGTAGCCCACTCATCCCAAATTGAAACACCATGTTCTTGCAAGTATTTAATATTAGTGTCACCACGAAGAAACCAAAGCAATTCATAAATAATCGATTTCAAATGACACTTTTTCGTTGTCACTAAAGGAAAGCCAGCTGCCAAGTCAAAACGCATTTGGTAACCAAACACACTATAAGTGCCTGTACCTGTTCGGTCTGCTTTATAAACACCATGTTCTTTTACATGGTGCATCAGGTCTAAATACTGCTTCATGCTAATTTACGAATATTCAATAGTGGTGAAAGTTACTTAGAAGATGCTTCTGCTGGGTATTTATCTAAAAATGCCTTGTCATCAGCATTCATCCCATTAATTAAAGGATAGCGCTGGTAAGCGAGAATAATAAAGACAACCCCCAAGATAATCATTGGCAGTGACAATACTTGTCCCATGGTCAGCCAGTCGAAAGCTATATATTGAAGATGCGCATCGGGTAAACGCACAAACTCAACTAGCGACCTAAACAGGCCATACCCAAGTAAAAATACTCCAGAGACTGCCATTCTTGGACGTGGTTTTTGAGAAAACCAGTACAAAATCAAAAACAATACGACACCTTCTAAAGCAAACTCATATAGTTGGGATGGATGCCTAGGTTCAACACCAGCATTAGGGAAGATAACCCCCCAGCTACCATCTGTGGGTTTGCCATATAGTTCACCATTAATAAAATTACCAATACGTCCCGCACCTAAACCCAGCGGTACTAATGGTGCAATAAAATCTGTCATCTGAAAGAAGGATTTATTAATTTTTCTGCCATAAAGAAGCATGGCAACTAGTACACCCAACAATCCACCATGAAAAGACATGCCGCCTTCCCATACTTTAAGCAACATCCATGGCTTAGCAATAAAGTCATCAAAATAGTAAAACAGCATGGAGCCCACACGGCCACCAATCACTACACCCAAAGCACCATAGAAAATTAAATCGGATACCTGGTCTTTACTCCACAACCCTTGCGACTTTGCTGCCCGGCTGTTCGCCAGCCACCAAGCCAGGGCAAAGCCGACCAAATACATAAGACCATACCAGTGTATCTGGACTACCCCTAAATCCAGGGCAACCTTATCTATGTTATGGGTGTATACCATTATTTCGTCTCATTGAATAACTTGAAATGGGTTATCAACTGCCGTAAAACCCTTCAACAAAAAGATTGAATTTTGCACAACTCAGTAATGCGCAGCTTGTTTAAAAAGCCACCATATATATCCCTACTGCGCAAAGCAATAAAGCAAACAGCTTGTGTACATAGTCTGAAGGTAGCTTGTGTGCCAACCATGCTCCCAGCTTGGCAAATATCACACTTGCTAAAATAATTCCTAACAGAGCCGGCAAGTATACATAACCAATTGCTAGCTCGGGTAGTGCTGGATTACCCCAACCCACCACAATATAAGTAGCAGTACCAACAATAGCGATAGGCAGGCCACAAGCTGCTGAAGTACCAATTGACTGCTTAACCGGCACCCCTTGCCAAGTCAAAAAAGGTACAGTCATGGTACCTCCGCCAATACCAAAAATGGCAGATAAAAACCCTATCACTACACCACCACCACTCAGTAGAGGCTTATTAGTTTTATCTAGCTGTTGGCCAGGCGCCCAATTAATAGCCATTTTTATCCCTACCAAAAATGCAAAAATACCAAACACTAGCTGCAACTTCTCACCCGACAACGAGGCAGCAAAAAACACCCCAAACGTTGAGCCAACAATAATCCCTAAACTCAACCACTTTACCAGCAGCCAGTTAACGGCTTGCTTATTATGGTGAGCTTTTACGGAACTTATGGAAGTAATCACAATTGTCGCTAGCGACGTTCCAATTGCTAAGTGAGTCAATATATCAGGAGCAAACTGTTGTAATTCAAAACTTGCAATCAACACTGGTACAATAATTAACCCACCACCAACACCAAATAGTCCAGCAAGGGTTCCCGCCACCATTCCCACTAAAATATAAGACAAAAACAAGCTCATGAAATTATCTGCCAGGTATAGATAAACGTGTTTTCAGAATATTTTTTCATACATTGAACCCACAGGTATACAACGGGTCTTACATATGCATAATTATTCACATGAATGAGCGTTCCAAAATACTAATAAAAACCCGAAATCGTTCAAAATTTAAACACTTTGATTTTTAGTATCTGGTTTACAGATCAAAAATTTAATTTTGAAAGGTATTAATTGTGCGCAACCGAAGCATGGAACAGAAACTATCTCGTCGTCAGTTTCTGATGTGTTCTGCTGCTACCTTAACCACTGCAGCACTTTCAAGTTACAGCCAAGCATCTATTTTTTCAGACTTTGCTCAACCTGCCTATAAGTCTCTCGTGCTAAATAATACTCACACGGGGGAAAAAACGTCTGTTACTTTTTGGGAAAAAGGTAAAGTCGTACAGGACGCCATGTCTGAAATTAATCGAGTGCTTCGCGATCACCGTTCTGGCGAAGTATGTGACATGGATCCAGAATTAATGGACCTACTATTTTGGCTAAAATATCAACTGGATGTTCCAGATAACACACCTTTTAATGTTATATCAGGCTACCGCTCACCGAAAACCAACGCCATGTTACGCCGTAAAGGCCGTAATGTAGCGAAAAACAGTTTCCATATGAAAGGCAGAGCCATTGATATTGCTATTCCAGGTCGAAGTTTAAAAGATGTGAGAAGTGCTGCACTTAGTCTAAAAGGTGGCGGGGTAGGCTATTATCCAGGCAGCGGCTTTATCCACTTAGATACCGGCCCCACACGTATTTGGTGAAGTAGTAACTTCTGTTGGGTTGAGCTCTTTGGCAGGTGTCAAAATTTTTCCCAAACCTGCCTTTCTTAGCTCTAACTCCAAAGTACTGTGAATTATTTTAGCATCGTCTAATTCCATGACCTTGCCCAGCACTTCTCTAGCCCAACTAACGCTGATATTACTGAGCACCCACTTTACTTTAGGTAAATTGGTTGCATTCATCGATAACACATCAAACCCCATCGCTACTAATAATACGACAGCTGATGGTTCACCAGCCATTTCTCCGCAGATACTAACAGGCTTGCCTGCTGCATGTGCATCTTTAACCACCGATTTTAAAGCATATAACACTGCTGGATGAAATGAGTGATATAGATCAGCCACACGTGGATTATTTCTATCCACTGCCAAAATATATTGGGTAAGGTCATTACTACCAATGGATAAAAAGTCAACGCGCTTAACAAACTCAGAGACCTGATATACGGCTCCTGGCACTTCAATCATTACCCCTACAGGGGGGAATTGCACATTAACTCCTTCGCTGACCACTTCACCATAAGCACGATGAATTAAGTGTAAAGCATCATCGACTTCCGCCACGCTGGAAATCATTGGCAACATAATACGTAAATTATTTAGCCCCGCACTGGCTTTTAACATCGCACGGATTTGTACCAGAAAAATTTCTGGGTGATCAAGCGTCACCCGTATACCACGCCATCCCAGAAATGGGTTATCTTCTTCAATCGGAAAATAAGATAGTGATTTATCGCCCCCAATATCCAAGGTACGCATAGTAACAGGACTAGGCGCAAAAGCTTGTAACTGGGCACGGTAAATTTCTTGCTGCTCATTCTCACTTGGAAAGCGCTCACGTATCATAAAAGGCACTTCAGTACGATATAAGCCAACACCTTCAGCCCCACGATCCAGTGAACGCATAACATCTGTCATTAACCCCGTATTCACCCACAAAGGTATACGAAAGTTGTCGCGTGTAACACAGGGGCGGCCTTTTAAACCTTCCAAACCAGCAATAAATTGTTTTTCTTCATCAACAACATCTTGATATTGACGACATAATTCAGCGGATGGGGATAAATAAACCCGGCCCAAGTTACCATCCACAATGACGCTTTTGCCACTGAGCTGGTTATACGGCAGATCTACAGCCCCCATCACTGTGGGAATTCCCATAGCTCTAGCTAATATCGCCACATGAGAATTAACCGAGCCCAGTACTGACACTAACCCCACTAATTTTTCTTTAGGAACCTCCCCCAACATAGTGGGTGTTACTTCTTCGCTTACCAAAATGGTGTTATCGGGGTAAGTAACATTAATCTTATTATCTTCCTGGAGGTAAGCTAGTACTCGACGACCCAAGTCTTTGACATCAACAGCCCGCTCTCTTAAATAAGGGTCTTCCATCATTTCGAAGGCGCGAACATGCTCTTCAATCACTTGCCTTAACGCACCTTGCGCCCACTGCCCTTGGCGAATCAAGGCACTGACTTCTGCACCAATGGCGTTGTCATCAAGCATGCGTAAATAGACATCGAATAACGCCTGCTCTTCTGGGCGAATCCTGTCTGCAAGCTTGCTAGATGTACGCCGCATGTCCTCACGCACAGCTTCCAGTGCCTGTTGAAAGGAGCGCAACTCAAGCTCAGCATCTTCACTTTCTTTGTCAGGTACAGCATTTAAAAATGCCGGTGGTAAAACAACCACTACCTCACCAATTGCTACGCCTGGCGCTCCTGCAACCCCATTAAACTTAGCCTCATGAGGCTCACCACTTTTGAGGTTGGCCTTTTTAATAGAACCAGTTGCTTCAGCATGGGCAATTACCCCAGCCAACTGAGCAGACATAGTAACTAAAAATGACTCTTCACTTTCTCTAAAGCGGCGGCGTTCTCGCTGCTGTACAATGAGCACACCCAGAATTTGCCGATGGTGGATAATAGGGACACCTAAAAAGGCATGAAAGCATTCTTCACCCGTTTCTTCGAGGTAAAGAAACTTCGGGTGGGTAGGAGCATCTTCAAGGTTGATCGGTTCTTCACGTAAGCCAACCTGGCCAACCAAACCTTCTGAACGGCCAATAGTAATACCAATAGCAGAGCGGTTAAGCCCCTCAGTCGCCATCAGTGTATAATGGTTGGTTTCATGGTCAAAAAGATATACAGAGCATACCTCGGTATGCATAGCCTGGCGAACTTGCTTGACAATAATATCCAATGCCGTCTCCAAGTCGTGAGCGGCATTCACCTCTTGGACAATCCTCCTTAATGTATTAAGCATACTTACCTTATCCGCAACCTTATACCATTAGGATAGCTGGGTTGGACTAACGGTTATTAATATTGTTCAGTCGGCTCATTCGTGGCGCTAACTCTTTCAGTGCCCGACGGTATACTTCACGTTTGAACGAAATCACCTGGCCTAAGGGGTACCAATAGCTGACCCAGCGCCAGCCGTCAAATTCAGGCGAATTTGTATGACTAACGCAGACTTGATCATCGGCCGTTAATAACTCCAGCAAGAACCATTTTTGTTTTTGTCCTACACAAATCGGATGGCAATGATGGCGAACGAGTCGTTTAGGTAAACGATACCTTAGCCAACCCCGAGTACAGGCTAAGACACTGACATCTTGAGGCTGTAATCCCACCTCTTCATGAAGCTCACGATACATAGCTTCCTCTGGAGACTCACCAGAATGAATCCCTCCTTGTGGAAATTGCCATGCATCTTGACCAATTCGTCTTGCCCACAACACCTGGGAGTGCTGATTGGCAAGGATTATACCTACATTAGGCCTAAATCCGTCCGCATCAATTATTCCAGTCGACTGTTGTATCTCACGATGACTATCACTCATAGCGTGCATCGTTATCAGAAATCTGTAAACATTAACTGCATTGTTCCACAAATCAGCAAGTTTCAGCAACGTGCTTTAAAAGCTATCTGCAAAAAATGGTTAAACTTAGGGGCTACCTGAAGATACATAAGTGTAACTTCACCCCCCATCAAAATGATTTACATCTGGTGATGCATCCTGTAAATAAGAGGTATCCGTATTTTCAAACCTCTTAGTAATATAGCTTACGAATAACATAGCTGTCGGCTATTAAAGCTATATTCACTTATCTTGGTAATGGTTTTAGAAGCACACGCTATATAAATCCAAACCATACTAGTCGTTGCTCTATAAAAGCGCGAGCTTTTTAAGTCAACAAAAGGGAAAAGGGGCAAAGGGTTTGTTTGGTAAGCAGAGAAGCTTAGAGTTAATTGAAAGTTTTAGGAGTTAAGTTAGGAGTTAAGAAAGTGGCACTAGCAATATTTGATCTTGATAACACATTACTTGGTGGTGATAGTGACCATGCCTGGGGAGAGTTCTTAGTGGAACAAGGCATTGTTGATGCTGAAGCCTATAAACAGGCCAACGATTACTATTACCAAGCCTACTTGAATGGCACGCTAAATATTAATGAATTTTTACAGTTTTCTTTAAAGCCACTTAGCCAACACAGTACCAAGCAGCTTACTCAGTGGCACCAGCAGTTTATGTCAGAAAAAATAGAACCATTGATGCTGGAGAAAGCCACCAAACTATTAAACGATCATCGCGACCAGGGTGATTATCTCTTAATAATCACTGCGACCAACGCTTTTGTCACCTCCCCTATTGCTGAGCGACTAGGCGTGGATCATCTTTTAGCCACCACGCCAGAATTTCTCAATGGCCGCTATACCGGACAAGTGTCAGGCACCCCCTGTTTCCAGGGAGGTAAAGTCAAGCGACTCCATAATTGGCTGACAGCAACCAGCCATAGTTTAGCAGGCAGTTTCTTTTATAGTGACTCACACAACGACTTGCCGCTATTAGAAGAAGTGGATAACCCAGTTGCTGTTGATCCAGATGACACTTTGCGGGAAGTAGCCCAAACCAACGGTTGGCCAATTATTAGCCTGAGGTAGTAGAGTAAATATACCCTCTCCAAGAGGAGAGGGTACTAAAATAGCAGTTTAAATCAATGTAACCCTACAAAATAAGGCTTTTAAATATTCCGTCTCAGGAATTGCCGGCAACACAGGATGATCTGGACCTTGGTAACCCTGTTCAATAATTTGTAAATTGCGGTCTAGATGACGACTTGCCTGACGCAGAATATCCACCAACACATCCCGTTTTAAATGCATAGAACAGGAAGCTGACAATAAAATACCGTCTTTTTCCAATAGCCGAATAGCCAGCTCATTAATTCGCCGGTAGGCTAACTCACCATTTGATAAGTCTTTACGACGCTTAATAAAAGCAGGTGGATCTACTACTACAATATCAAACCGCTCACCATTTTCCTTAAGCTGTTTTAGTGCCTCAAAAGCATCGCCACATAAGGCTTCTACCGTATTTTTAACGCCATTTAATTCTGCATTGGCAGTCACAAATTCTAAGGCTGTTTTAGAACTATCAACACAGATGACTTCTGATGCCCCCGCTTTAGCTGCTTGAATTCCCCAGCCCCCCACATAACTAAAGACATCTAACACCCGCTTGCCTTTAGCATAGTTTTGTAGTCGTGCCCTGCTCATTCGGTGATCATAAAACCAGCCTGTTTTTTGACCATGTTTTGCTGGGGCTAGGAAGAATACATCATTTTCTTCCAGTTGAAGGTTATCAGGCACTTCACCAGAAACCACTTCTACATATTCAGGCAACCCTTCCAAAGCTCTGGATTGACCGTTGTTTTTAAATAAAATCCCTTTGGGCTGCAGCGCTTGTTCCAAAGCTGCTATGATTTCACCTTTGGCTAATTCCATCCCAGCAGTGCTTAATTGTACCACCAGATATTCACCATAGCGGTCAACCACCAGTCCAGGTAATCCATCACTATCACCATAAATCAAGCGATAAAAAGGTTTATTAAAAACCTGCTCACGCAAAGACAGTGCAATATTTATTTTATGAATAATAAATGACTTGGTTAAGCTGTATTGAATATCTCTGCTAATCAAACGACCGCATATTAAAGTATTAGGGTTTATTGTTGCTACACCCAACGGCTTTCCTGTAGAGCTTTCAACAATGGCTTGAGTGCCAGGCTCAAAGTTACTAAATGGGGTGATTTTAACATCTACCTCATTACTAAAAATCCACAAGTGCCCCGCCCGGAGCCTGCGATCTGCTTTTGCTTTTAATCGTATAGTTGGAAGTGACATAGCACCATTCTATCCACACAAAATTGGCTTAACTTGCAAGTTACACCGCCGAATAAATTAAAGGATAAATATACCCAAAGCTTCAATATTGATTGCGATTTCGCTCAAAAGGTATAACCAATGCTCCTTTAAAGTTTGGCTAGTTAACGGTAATACAATCGTTTCTGGTTACATACTGCCATACTTTGGCTTTGCTTAGTATACCCGTCATGAATCATTTCTAGGTTTTGTTATCATCGCTCCTCACCCTAATCACCTATTTATATAGGCTCATGAGGCTTCGTCACTTGATGGCCTTAACTAAAAATCCTTCGCATTGGGTATAGAGTCCTTATATATCATATTCATCCTTATCAGCCAGAGACTGATCTAAATATTTCCCCAAACTAACAAAATATTCAGGCCTATCGTTAAAGCTAACTACTTTTCAATTTGCCATAATTGGATTACTGTGTAATGTCATTAAATATACCCATCACGCTGGCAATACCAACTTATACCCTAAAAAACCGCAGAAACAAAATAAACGACAGTACCTCAGAGGAATTATTGATGCAAACAAGTCTTATATTATCGATTATTGCCGACGACAAACCTGGTCTAGTAGGAAACCTATCGAATATCATTAGTCAACACCAAGGCAACTGGTTAGAAAGCAGAATGAGCCAAATGGCAGGTAAATTTGCAGGCATCGTTCGAATTGAAGTACCCGAACAAAACGTTGATCTATTGGTTAAACAGCTAAAACGCAGTAATTCAGACAACTGTCATATCCACTTTGAAATCAGCAACCAATCCTCTAAGCCAGAAACAACCTACCAAATAACATTACATCTCGTCGGCAATGACCATCCTGGCATTATTAAAGAAATTTCGGCAGCGTTAGCTCAACGTCATATTAATGTTATAGACTTACATTCTGAATGCAGCCCTGCCCCCATGTCCAACGATATGTTATTTAAAGCAGAGGCTATCCTGCAAGTCCCTATGAATATAAATAAAGAAAAACTAGCACAAGATTTAGAGTCATTAGCAAACGAGTTAATAGTTGAAATTAATATGAATTAATAATTACTCACACTATTATCAACCATTCTCACCTATACCAGAAGATAAAAATAACGATTAGTGGTTATAGGTGTGATTAATCACAACCACCAAGGATAGCATGACCAAATATAAACTAGCTGTTATTGCTATAGCAACCGGAATTTTAATTGGCTATTTTTTCACTTTACTACTGAACAACAGAACCCATACTAAACTAGTAGAAACTGTAGTCAATAATGAAGCCAGCCTGTCAAACCAATTATCATCACAACCCAATATCATAAAAAAAATAACTGTCAGTCATCATACAATCCAGAGATTACTGTCTTATGATAAAAGCTCTTTATTACAAGCAGCTGTTGAGGCTCAACCACAATTAACAGCAAGCTTTGCATTAATCATGAAACAGTGCCCAAGCACCCAAGTACAAGCCTGTATTAAGTTATTCAGCAATTTGATACCCAAAAAACATCCATCAGAGCTAAAAAACTTATTGGTTAACCTTTATCGATTCTATCTCGCTGACCAGTTACTAAACGCAGACCAATCTCCAAAAAAAAAACCGCTCATTGCTAATAGCCTGGAAGAAATTTTAGGTGATGAGTTAACCCAGTCTTTTCAAGCACCACAAACAAGCAGTCAGTTAACATCACTGTTTCGACACTTAGAAGATCAATCATTGGAAAGTGAGCAATATCAACAGACCTTAACAAAAATAGAAAGCTTGTTAGATGAATCTTTATCTAAACAAGAGTCCTTAGCTGCAGAGCTAAAACTACTAGAGCAATCTGCTAATAAAGATGAACAAGAACTATTTAAACAAGCAAAAGCAATTCAAGCGAAATATTATGCTAGCAACAGCTCTGTACAAAACAGTCAACAACAAAAGCTTCACAAGGAATATCAACAACAAGAACTTATTTTATTAGCCGCTATAGATCAACAATATCCTAACCTTCTAGAAACAGAGAAACAACGGCTTATTGCCAAAAAACTAGCCGAGCTCAGAGCAAAAATATATTATCCAGCTGAGTCAAATAGACCAAGTAACCAATAATATTTATCCTTAGTGAGTAATTTACAGGACAAGCCTTATCCTGTAAATCAATCACCTTGACTATTACAATAGTATCTTATTACTTACAATATACCATGTTAGTTATTTATACCCATCATCATATTGATGATACGATACAACCAACTTACCGGGCGCTGAAAATCTCTCGTGCTGTCATACTCTACTTTCTTTAAAAGCGGCGACGACTGATTGAATAAGTTATCGACAAAATCGTTAAACTCAAGCCCTTCCTCTTGAGGCAAACTCCAGAACTGTTGTACAGTGGCTGCCTGCTAGGCCACGATACTGAGGAAAAAAATATCCCCAATTGCCGTATTTATCCAACTCACTAATTAAGTTATCAGTATCTTGGTACCAATATTGATGAATTAGCTGCTTACGCTTGTTTTTATCTGGCTGATTATAGATTTCAGGATAAAATCTTTCATAAGAATAAGATGAGTAAATTAAATCCTCTCTGAAGTGACTATAAGCTAATCTGTCTTCAGTATAATAATTAGCTAAAGCACCATAAAAACTACCTAAATTCTCTTTAGTTAAGCCAACTAAGTCCTGCCCCAGTTCTTCTATTAAAGGATCAAGCCCCCAAGCCTTACGAATGGCTAAATGCCCTGGATAAGATTTCCAATCACCAGAGTTATTCAATGCATTAAATACTGGCCCAGAGTCATTTAGTAAATAACTACCTAATTATCACTATACCTAAGCCATTAACTGCTGTATATTTGAACAGCATGGAAACTTAATTGAGAAGGTATAAATAATGGCTATCAACAAAGTTCAATTTCAAAAAGGCCTGAGTTTAAACGAGTTTCTCAAACAATATGGTACAGAAGAACAATGCTTTAATACCTTATACAAATTGCGATGGCCAGAAGGTTTTCAGTGCC
Source organism: Spartinivicinus ruber (assembly GCF_011009015.1). NCBI lineage: Bacteria > Pseudomonadati > Pseudomonadota > Gammaproteobacteria > Oceanospirillales > Zooshikellaceae > Spartinivicinus > Spartinivicinus ruber. Next base: position 670,539 of record NZ_CP048878.1, on the reverse strand, counting down.
CCAATTGTGGATACGACAAATGCTGTCAACTCACTACTAGAAAGCTTCAGCAGTGCTATAAATGTCACCAGCAAACATCTGTAACTGCAGGTACTATCTTTGAATCAACCAAATTACCATTAAAGACTTGGTTCCAAGGGATGTATTTGATCTCCCAAGACAAAAAAGGTATATCAGCCATAGAATTACATCGCCATTTAGGTATTTCCTATCAAGCTGCCTGGAGAATGAAACATAAGCTCATGAAAGTGATGCAAGAAAGAGAAGGCACCAAGCAATTGTCGGGTTTTATTGAAATTGATGATGCCTATCTTGGTGGTGAGCGTACAGGTTGCAAAAGAGGTAGGGGAGCAGATGGGAAAATACCTTTTGTAGCAGCCGTAGAAACAACAAAACAAGGTCAACCGACACGAATTAAACTGAGCATTTTAAAAGGGTTTAATAAAGAAGAGATAACGGCTTGGAGTAGGCAGAATTTGGCCAAGGGCAGTACCGTAATCTCCGATGGACTGGCCTGTTTTAATGGTGTCATAGAAGCAGGTTGTCTTCATGATAAAATTGTATGCGGTGGTGGTCGTGCATCAGTAGAGGAACCTGAATTTTATTGGGTTAACACCATCCTTGGAAACTTAAAAAGTGCTTTACGTAGTACTTATCATGCTATTCGCGCTAAATATGCACAACGTTATCTTGCTGAATTTCAGTATCGATTTAATCGAAGATTTAGCTTAGTAGAATTTATTCCTAGGCTAGCATTTGTAGCACTGAGAACACCTCCACTACCAGGTAAGCTACTAAATATAGCTTAGGTATGATGATAATTAGGAATAACTATTTGTAGGCTGCAAATCTCTCCTTAGATAATGGTAATTCATAATTGCACCATTACCACCTGCACTACAACCGGTTGTTAGCATTGCTCCGGCTGACTAAGGTTTTCTCTTAACCAAGCAACCACTGCACGAGAGTTTCTGACTCCTCGGTGATGCCATACATAAGACTTTCCTTGTCCGTTTGAGTCTTTATAAACAACAGTCCGATCTCCTGCATGTACATCACCTGTACAATAAGGTAAAAAAACCTGAATCCAGTCTTGTGCTGGAAATTCGTCCCGATAATGATCACGATATAGAAAAGGCGTTAAATAAGCAGTCTCCAATTTATTCATGTAGTTATCTGGAATACCATTGATATTACGCGCTCCACTAATACCTTTTTCACCTTTGCAACTAGCATAATCCCAACAAGCACCACCAGGTTCAAAGTTAATACTTAAATTAGTCGTTCCTCGGGCCAAATTTACATAGAACTTATAGGGAGACCCATTACCACAAGTAGCCCCTGTATAAGGATGCAACTCAACTTGTTGCCATTTGCCAAATCGCCTAGGGTCAAAACCATCATTAAAACTTGTTGGGTTGGGTATTAATGGAAAACTCCCCTGTTTCTCAGTCTCAGTTAGCTTGTTTATTTTGTTTAACGAAGTTAATTGCTGTTTAGCATACTGCTCCATTGAAGAGTTAGCCTGCGTATGGCCTATTAGTAGAGTCAATACCAACAGAACACTAAAATTTTTAACCCTTGATAGTCGTAAAGCCACTTTTTGACCTCCTTGTCTTTATTTTTATTAAACTGACTTACCAACCAATTTTTTCAAGCTAATACAGCTTGAATAGCCTGTCGAGCTATCAGAGTATAGGTGGTTTCTAGCATTTATTTTTTCATCAAGCTGTAGTCAATACATATAGTCAAAGCGAATGGTTTTCAGGGACAGCCATCGAGCGATGAAGCCCTATGAGTTTATATTTCAATAAATGATTAGAGTGAAGACAGTTTATTTCTCCTGCATAAACTGCATTCACACCATCCTTGGAGCTTAAGGACGACAACAAACCCTAAAATTTATTTAACAAGAGTATACTTTAAGAAGGGACTATCACATGATAAGAAGCACCACTTTATTTTGTTTACTATTTATACTACCTTGCCTAGGATATGGCTTTCCATTTGCAGAGCTTGAAGTACAGATACAAAAACAAAGTGACATAAACAAGTATCTACTAGAACTTGATAAACAGTTTAACAATCAACTACATAATGATTTGAAATCAATCAAAACCTTAATGTCTATTATTGGCATGGAGTCTGATAACAACGACATAGTGGCTGCTATTGAAAGCTACTACGCTGTTGATATAGCTCAAACTAGTGAGTTGCTTAATTTACACCCACTCAATATTCAACTACTACACATTAAGCAAAAAAAATATAATTTATCATTAATTAAAAAATATAAAGCTTACAAATGGACAAATACAATTAATGAGTTTAAGAGTCTAGCTCAGTTAATATATTCTTTCTTACCTCAAGAGCAGCAAGAATATTATCAACCTAAGTTTGATGAAGCTATAACAACGTTAGACTCTCTAAATAAAAACATTAAATCAACCATTTTGATTGCCCACCCTAGGTTTAATAAAATAAATATCAAACAGCTACAAAAGCAGTTTACTGGAGAAGGTGCAACAATAGCAGTATTTGATGTATTTGAAGAATCACTCATAACCACACAAAGAAAAAAGCATAAAACCACTACTATCGAATCTATCAAAAAATTTGGTGACCCTGTTTCCATGAGCCATGGCAATGCAGTAATTGATATAATTCTTTCCATAGCCCCAAAATCTAAAATTATACCAATCAGCACTGACACCCAAAATTATAATAAAACCCTACGATATATACTTACTAGAAAAGACATTACTATCGTCAATATGAGTAGAACATTTCTGGAAAAAGAAGGTCACTTAGATTCTAATTTTAGAGATCAATTAATTGCATTAACAAGACAAGCAATTGTTACCAAATCATTAGGAAACTGTGGTACTGATCTATATGAAAACTTATCTCCTATCCGCCAACAACTTGGCTTAGGTAAAGTAGGTGCCATTACCTGTTATGATACCAAACTAATTAATAGCTTTTTAGTAGATCCTGTTTCAAGTAAGCATCAACAACATATACTTTATGCTATAAATACAGCCCCCTTCGCAGATCAAACCGCGCTAACTGCTACTGTTCCTGGCAATTTTCCATTAGCTCAACTGCATAGCCTGGCTGTTCCTGCAGAAGGTGTTTATACTGCAATTACTGATAACTTTGAGTCTGGTAGCTCTTTTGCTGCTCCCCAACTTGCAGCCATCAGCGCTTTACTCTACCAAGCATCTACTAAATATTATCCCAATCACATTAAACAATTTCATCTTTGGCAAACTACCCATGCAATTAAGCAAACGGCAAATAGCCAGATAAAACCCAGTGAAGAGTTTGGCTTAGGATTAGTAGATGGAGATAATGCTCTACAAAAGGTAAAATCAGGCCTTAAGCTTTAATACCTACTTATATAACCCAATGTTTACTCCACCCTTCGAGAGGATGGAGTAAACATTAGACAAAAAAAAACATTAAAAGCTGTAGTAAAATTTTTCTTCATAACAAATTACCTATGTAGAAACTTACTTCAATTAATTTCCACATACAAGGAATTTCAACATTCAAATCAGCTATTTATTCCACCAACAAAGACATACTTACAACAGAATTAAAAACATCGTCCTAAGCTATTAATTTTCTTTACTTTAGCTCTTTACACTTACACAACATCCTTTCAGTTCATCTGCTATTTCAGTATATTCTCAACAAAAACCAACATCACAATATATTTATTTATATTTTTTTCACATAAAGCTACATTTCAATTAATAAACTTCACACCTAATATAGCAAATCAATGTATAAGATGCTTTACAAATTCTTATTTCGTTGTTCCTAAAAAGGAAATTTATATAAAAGATCATTAAACTTAAAATAGGAAGAGGTACAAGCCATGGAAAAGGTGCCTAGTTGGATTTGCATGCTGTCATTAGTATCTTCAGTAATTTTATCACCAGTATCTAATGCAATAATATATATTTACGAAACCACTTCATACGTTGACTATATAGCGAATGTTACAATGCCGAGTTTTATCACAGATGTAACTATTATTGCTAAAATTAAACCAAAGGTTGCAAGACCACGTAAGCGCTCAGGCTAATTCTAAACCATTCAATTTTAGAAAAACACCATTTGTTCGTTTTTAAAATATGCAGCCAAAAAATAATAATCATTTAGTAATTATGGCTAATTTTTTGCTGCATATTTTAAGTCAGTTAGCAAACAAGATGTTTTGGAGATATAATGAATACACAAAATACTTCTTTATGTCATAATGGTTGTAGTGATAGTGAAACTGAAATGGCATTATTACTTCTCAGCAAGCATGAGAAGTTCCTGCAAAAACATTTCGAATTGCAACCAAATAGAAACCAAACAACTTTTTCCAAATGGGCATGGTTCACTGTACTTGAAGCTATGCTAATAGCATCCTTATACAATCTGCCTCATGACAACTTTGAGGAGCTATTATTATTTACAGTTAAATCTTATTCCAGCTTATCTTACTCAGTTACCCAACAGGTTGAGCTTGAAACTTTCGTCTAACAATAATGCAAAGATAAACAATAAAAATATGTTTTAACAATTTTTGCACGGGTAAACTTATACCCGTCAGTATTTTATACATAACAAAAAATCAAACTTCAATAAGTATAATCAATTTAATTACTTCGGTAATATCACTGAAAGTAATTTACACAAACGTCAACCTAAGGGAATCCATATCCATAATTACGACCTCGTTATCCCTACAAATAGGAGTCAAGGATAAACCAGTCGCAGCACGAGTAAAAATGCAGCGTATACCTGCAACTTTAGTGATCAAATTACTTCACCTAACATGAATAAACAAAATACTGTTAATAAAGAAAGAAGGTTTGATCCACATACCCTAGCTATTTAAATCTAGATGCTACTGATTTTAAAGCATCATTGAGTGAATCCTTTGCATGATCAAGACCGGTTTTAAGGTCTTCCCAAGCATCGTTACTTGCTACTTTTAATTCATTTAACTTAGTACGAGCATTTTCTTGCATAGTTTTAAGCTCTTCAATATGTTTATAATACTCAAGCTCAGTATCTGCTTCAGTTTGCTTTGCTTTTGCCTTTAACTTATCAATTTCAGCACTTAGCTCATCAAGTTTAGCCTCTAGCTTCTTTTCATAGGATTCTTTCATACTCATAATTTTTTCCTTTATAATTTGCAATATATAGTTAGCCTGCTATGAAAGTGTATACATTATCTATCACTACAGTACTGCAATTTTACTCTTGATACAGCTTCATCCAAGGTAATAACTGTAGGCCCAGCATTGGTGAATTGAGATGCAACTATCATTAACTCAGTTTTAACTGGTATTTTAGTTGCGCCACATCCTTGATATTCCTGAGGTAGTTTATTCCATGGAATTGTCACATTATAGTCATTTATTTCACCATTTTCGCCATCTCTTTTATAGTGGTAAAGTTTACTCGAACGATAAGGGGCTGCATTACCTACACCGTGAGCAATAGATAACCAAGCAGACCCTCCTATTGAAAATTTATAGATACTATCCATAGCAAATTTTAAGCTACTTAATCGATAATCTCGCGGAATTGTGACATTATATTGAATAATACATTTACGTATTTCAGGACTTGTTACCATTGTAGTGGTTGTCATATCATTAAAATATGCCTTTATATAAGCACCTCCTAACTCTTTAATTACTTGAATATCATCATTAATACAATTCCCTTCTAATGACAAACTATCAAATTCAATATTATCAAAGGCGGAAACAGAAGCTGTTACTGTAACCATACTTATAAAAAGTATAATAAAAGCAATTACTTTGCATTTCATATTTATGACCTTATCACAGTGAAAAGAGACTCAAAATAAAAAATCAATATAATTATTAAATCAACTAAGTTATACGATAAACAACCACCAACACCAAAATGAGTACTGTATTCCTATTAGCATATGACTAATTAAGCCTAGATATTCAATTAAAATCTTATTAGTCTTTAGCTTGCTATTTTATTTTAAGTATGGCAAAAACTGCCTTTCAAATAATAAATCTAACTATATCTGAATCAAAGGAGTGATTCATGTTTAAAAAAGCACTTACAGCATTATCTCTTTCATTTATAGCAGCAACAGCATCTGCGAACCCGTTGCATATTAGTCAACCACAACTATCTGGCGATTGCATTGGAGATGATATTAGAATTGTTAACGAAGGAGGTAAAACCTATATTGCCGCCTTTTTTAATGATATGACAGCCAATAGCACGGAAGGTGTATATTCAAAGCGCCGCTGCACAATGAATTATAAAGTTAATCTGCCAAGAGGCTATCGACTTGATTCATTTGTATTTGCAGTTGATGGTATATACCAACTATCAGAACAGGGCTCTGGTCGTGTAACTGTTTCCCATCGCGTTGCAAATGCACCTTCTGTTCGTAATACTCGTTTTTTAAATAAAGAAGAAGATGGTGGAGCAGGAGATATCAATGACTATGTTGGCACTATTTCCCGAAGCCAGTTATCACCACAGCATCAAAGTTGCTATGGAACTTCAGTTCCTTTAACCACCAGTTTATATGTATCAACAACTCAACCCAAAACTGACAGAAGCGGCATTACACTCGTTTCTTTAGATGAAGGTGTTTCAGATGCTGGTTATGTAAAACTTTGTAGAATTCAGTTTAGCCCTTGCCAACAGGGAGCTGACTCTACACTTTAAAATAAGACTATTAATATAAATAGTAGAGAGTAGCAACTAAACTGCTGCTCTCTTTTAATTAGAATGAGGATATGTGATGCGATACTGCCACTTAACTTATGGCTGGCTACTTTGTCATTGTAGCTTTATTATTGCCTCACAACAGCAGGACGTCATTGAACTATTGAATGTTGATGTTAGTCAGTGTAAAGGGGCCTATATAGTAGAACAAGTGGGTACAACTAAAATAGTTTTTGATATACGTTCACTAAAAGTCGATCGTGAAAATACCCAACCAATAACAAAATGCCGTATCACAGGGGAAGTTTTTGTACCAGAAGGCTACGCTATTGACTATCGCCATTCAAAAGTGATAGTAGACTTCTTAGGACAAATGACCCATGAAGGCGATAGAATCACCTCCAAATTACTTGTCGGCTATCATAATCAGCGAGCAACAGATTTTACTTCTAAGACCTATACAAGCAGCATTAGTAATGAACTGCAGCCCTTGGATAAAGAGCACTATACACTTACTTTAAATACCTTATTGCCAGAGCTTGAACAACCAAGTGACTCAATGTTACTGCCATTTCATATCTCATTGACAGGTTTGATCAATTATAATCTGGATAGTCTTTCTGACATTTTTATCCAAGGAACGAAGCTAGAGATTTATTTATTTTCAAAACCATTATAGCTATTATTCAACAATTATATTAATGCCCCAGTATAAAGAAATGTAGCACTTTTAATCAATCTAATAAGTAACTACCAGCTTACCTATCATTTTCCCGCTTTCTATTTTCTGATGGGCCAGCTTGAATGTATCTACATTTAGCCCATTCATCGTTTCTGTTAAAGTTGATCGAATAATACCTTCATCAGTTAACTTGCTAATTTGCTGTAAAATATGATGTTGCTGAACCATATCTAGCGTATTAAACATTGGCCGAGTAAACATTAATTCCCAATGAAAAGAGGCTGATTTCCCCTGTAATTGTGAAAGATTAATTGGCTCCTTACTTTCTACAATCCCCACAATTCCACCTTGTGGTTTAATAAGCTGCACCATTGCTTCCCAATGATTATAAGTATCAGCCGTATTAAAAATATAATCGACTTGTTCTATCCCCTGAGCTTTAACATCTTCCACTAATTGGTGATGGTTAACCACTGTATCTGCTCCCAGCTCCTTCACCCACTGTTCTGTTTCTGACCTTGAAGCTGTTGCAATCACATTAAGCTTTCCAACTTGCTTAGCCAGTTGAATAGCTATAGAACCGACACCACCAGCTCCCCCAATAATTAATATTGTCTTGTTTTTTCCTTCTTCTGTTTGTATAGAGAGACGGTCAAACAAAGCCTCCCAAGCTGTCAATGAAGTTAAAGGTAATGCCGCCGCTTCTTCAATAGACAGTTGAGTGGGCTTATGACCTACTATTCGCTCATCCACCAGCTGAAATTCAGCATTACTACCTGGACGACTAATGTCTCCTGCGTAAAAAACCCTATCACCTACTTTAAATAAACTCACATCTTGCCCAACTGCAACCACTTCACCCACAGCATCAAAACCTAAAATTCTAGGTTCCGCTAATTGAGTTTGCACTGCAGCACGTTGACGTACCTTCACATCAACGGGATTAAGCGAAACAGCAGAAACTTTGACCAATAAATCTCGTGGACCAGGCTCAGGTCTATCAAGCGAAATCTCTAATAAACTCTGTTCATCAGTAATTGATCTTGATTCAGTAAAACCTATTGCTTTCATATTAGTTTATCTCATTTACGTTATAAACATTAATAATATATTTTATTGCCAACTTTATTATTTAATGACCAGGCAACTCACTTACAACCTTTATACATTAACTTAGTTCAGGTCTTTATCAGCATTATAGACAGATACATTAATAGTGATTAGACTATATTATCAAACAATAGTGTTCATAAATATGAACAATGAGAAGTCATTATGATACCGCTAACGAAAATGGCCAGCTTTGCATTGGTCGTTAAGCATGGCAGCTTTACAGCAGCGGCCAAAGCATTAGAAGTACCAAGATCAACAGTGTCTCAGCACATATCTTCATTAGAAAATCAGCTTGATGTAAAGCTATTGTCGCGTAACACGCGAAAACTCAGTTTAACAGCAGCAGGCGAAGTGTATGTTAAGTACTGTATGCATATGCTAACAGCTGCTGAGGAAGCTAACTTGGCTTTAAATGAGTGGCGAGATCAACCTACGGGTAAATTACGGATTACTGCTCCTGAAGCTTCAGGCACGACAATACATGGAAAAGTTATTACACAATTTCAACAACTATATCCAAATATCTCTATTGAAATGCTTGTATCAGATACAACAATGGATATTGTTAGCAATAGCATTGATGTGGCCTTTCGTACTGGCCGATTACAAGATTCTAACTTGATTTGTAAAAAAATTTCCAACCTGAAACGAGTAGTTGTTGCCAGCCCTGACTACATTAAGCAGTTTGGTGTACCAGATATCCAGACACTACAGAAACATAACTGTATTATTCATGACTCATTACCTAAGTGGCCACTTACAAGCACTAATAAAACAGTTAATATTGACGTCAATGGTACAGTGAGTAGTAACAGCTTGTTATTTATTAAGGAAGCCAGTATTAATGGACAAGGGTTAGCACTTCTACCTATATTTTTCTGTAAAGAGTCAATCAGGGAACAAAAATTAATAACTATTGACACACTCAAAGTACCTGACAATAGATATTATGCTATTTACCTAAGTAGAAACCAACAACCTAAAGCATTAAAGTGCTTTCTAGATTTTGTAAAGCGCTATCCTTTTTTTAAGGACTAGGTAGTTAAACACCAAATGGATTATCAATAATATAGTATTATCTGCCAACTACTTTCAGCTTTTATCCCTTTATGTTACCAATCAAACCTAATCATTATTATATAAATATACTGAATAGCATTCCATAAAAAATATTATATAAATTTAATTAGTAAACCAGATTAGTTTAACCTCTACATTTATTTTCCTAATTTTTATATTCAAAGTAGAAATTCTTACACTATAATTACTAAGAGTCCATAATAGTAGGAGGTTTCCTTGAATAGCAGATCAAATACTTCTCTTAGTGAAGTGCTATATATATCTCATGGTGGTGGGCCTTTATCACTATTAAATGATAAAGGACACATAAAATTAGTAGACAATCTTAAAAAAATTGCTTCTATCGTCGAAAAACCACAGGCAATTGTGGTTATTAGTGCTCACTGGGAGGAAGCCATCCCAACCATTACTAGTGGTGAATCACCTTCACTAATATATGATTCTTATGGTTTTCCAGAAGAATCCTATAATATCCAATACCCTGCCCCAGGTCACCCAATCCTAGCAAAAAAAATATTTAATTTATTAAAAAACAAAGGTATTGAGGAAAACCTTAATGAAGATAGAGGCTTTGATCATGGATTATTTATACCACTTAAAATAATGTATCCAGATGCTAATATCCCCTGCGTCCAAGTATCCCTGTTAAATACATTAAATCCTGAACAACATATTCAAGTCGGTAAGGCACTTTCTGAGTTGAGAAAAGAAAAAGTAATGGTTATTGGCTCAGGTTTTTCATTTCACAATCTCAAAGCATTTTTTGGAGTATTTCCAGAAGCAGAAATGGCTTATAGATACCTGTATAAGTCAGAAGCTTACAGAAGCTGAAAGAGAAAATAAACTGATTAACTGGCACTCTGCTCCAGCAGCTTTTTATTGCCATCCGAGAGAAGAACACTTATTACCATTACACGTTTGCTATGGTTTAGCAAAGTCACCAGCTAAACAGGTTTTCACCTTTAATGTATCCAAGATAAAAACAAGCTCTTATCTTTGGTAGCCTTAAAAAACTTAATACTCCCTAAGAAGAAGTTAACTTTTATTTAAATGACAAAAGGATTCTTTACTATTTGACTGTTTAGTTTTTAAAGATCAGAGCTACTAGCCATGAGCAAAAAACTTAAAACCAACATCAGCAATATAATAGGTATTAGGCGTCAAGCTTGACTTTGCTTTGCACAAACTGATAATGAAGGACTTACCAGTTATGGCAGGTGTTAATCCGAGGCATATTTATATGCATATGAAAATTTTTTACATTTTCATCCTTTAGCATATCAATCACATCTATCCTAAATAAAAAACATCTCAACCAATGGAACTAAAAGACCTATCAATCAAAATAGTCAGTCATTGCAATATGTCATTAATCAACTCAATATGTTGTATACTATACACTAGTAATAATAGCTTGCTCCGAAGTATCAACCAATATTACAACCTACTAGGATAAAAATAATATAGACTAGCAGCATTTAAAATTTCATATATTATTTTTTTAATGAGACTATAAAAGTTTAACTGTTTCAACTTTTATATAACTAAGTAACTATATAATAAGATACTATCAAACTATTAGTTATTTTGATAATACTTACTAAATTTACACAATCTTATACTTTAGCCTTTTATTAGAACTAAAGTATCATTACACTCTTGCTGCTTTTACAGTATCATTATATATGGTATTGACCATGCTTACTTTACAACAGGATTATTAATCAATGGAACCACGTATTAGCATTATCACATTAGGAGTGTCAAACCTAGAAAAGTCCTATCAATTCTATACTACTCTTGGGTTTCCTACTTCTAAAAAACCTGAAGATGGTATCATCTTTTTCAAAACAAGTGGTGTGTGTTTGGCTCTTTACCCTCTGAATGAGCTAGCTAAAGATGTATCTTCAGAGTTTATAATCAATCGATCAAGTTTTTCTGGAATCACCTTAGCACATAACACCAAATCCAAAGCTGAAGTGAACACAGTTCTGGAGCTAGCCCAGCAAGCAGGGGGCACAATAGAAAAGCCAGCCCAAGACGTATTTTGGGGTGGTTATAGTGGCTACTTCTCAGATCCAGATGGTTATTTATGGGAAGTTGCTTATGGGGACTGTTGGGAGTTCAATGAAGATGGCAGTCTTATTATTGAATAATATATGGTTTTTAGGTGCAACCATCAATTGATGGTTTTCAATAGCACTCTTAAGAAAATTAAAGTAGCTACCGCAAGTCTTGCTGCATCAGACTTGCCTCCATGCATAAGCTGTATTCGCACCATCCGTAGAGTTCAACGAAGACAACAAATCCTACCAATTTAAAGAGATCAAACTGGTACCGCTTTAGCTGGACGCTAGGTAAATATTAGGATGGAATTTATAAAAATCATTTACTTCCGCATCCATCTATGAAATTTTTCCAGCCAAGCTAATATAGTGGGTGATACATTGGCTTTTTTCCACATACCTGCAGCATATTTATTCGCTTCTGCTAATGTGGGATAAATATGAATGGTTCCAAGGATTTTATTTAAACCTAAACCATGCTTCATAGCACTAACGAACTCAGCAATCAGTTCTGCTGCGTGATAACCAACTATTGTCACACCTAAGATTTTATCTTTTCCAGGCTGAGTGAGTACTTTGACAAATCCATGGTCTTCTTCATCAGCAATTGCTCGATCTAAATCATCAATACCATAATAAGTGACTTCATAGGGAATCCCTTGATCTTTAGCATCTTGCTCATTCAATCCTACTCTAGCGACTTCAGGATCAGTAAAAGTTGCCCACGGAATTACCGAATAATCAACTTTGAATTTTTTTAATTTACCAAAAAGTGCATTAACACAAGCATACCATGCCTGATGAGCCGCTGTATGGGTAAACTGATAAGGGCCTGCCACATCACCACAGGCATAAATATTTTTATAGTTGGTTTGCAGATATTCATTTACTTTTATTGTGCCCTGTGGATTTAATTCTATCCCTAGCTCTTCTAAGCCAAGTCCTTTAGAATTAGCCTGACGTCCTACAGCTAATAAAACAGTATCACACTCAACTTCAATATTTTCTCCCTGGTATTCAGCAATCAATATTTTCTTATCATTTTGTTGCTTAAACTCTATTGCTTTATGATTTACTCGAACATCAATACCTTCAGCTTGAAATTTATTAGTCACAAATTTAGCGACATCTTCATCTTCTCTAGGTAAAACACGTTCAGCCATATCCAACTGAATGACCTCAGAACCCAGCCTGGAAAAAGCCTGAGCCAACTCACAACCAATTGGACCACCGCCTAATACCAGTAGCCTTTTTGGCTGTTCACGAATTTCCCAAATAGTATCTGATGTATAATAGTCAATGTTTTCTATTCCAGAAATAGGGGGAACAAAAGGCCTAGCACCAGTTGCAATTACAATATTTTTAGTTGTAATGACTTTATCATCGACTTCCACTTCATAGGGGGACTTTATTTTAGCACTTCCAGTAACACACTCAACTCCTAATCCAGTATAACGCTCGATGGAGTCATGCGGCTCTACCTTTTTTATAATACGTTGTACTCGCTCCATTACTTTAGCAAAGTTCACTGTTACTGCTGTCTGCTCTAGCCCAAATTCAGCTGCTCGATCAATATAGTGTTTAATTTTTGCTGAGCGAATAAGCGCTTTTGATGGAACACACCCTGTATTTAAGCAATCCCCACCCATTTTATGACGTTCAATCAAGGCTACCTTGGCTTTAACGGCAGCAGCAATATAAGATGTTACCAAACCAGCAGAGCCTGCACCAATTGCAATAATATTTGTATCAAATTGTTTTGGCTTGGTAAAAGATCTTTGAGGATTGTTCATACGAGAAACCTTACTATAAAGCCCTACTATTTTATTAAAAGTAACTAAGCGGCACCTATTAGAAACACCTAAAAGGTACCTCTAAATTATTCTATATCTTGATCCGACTGTTTAACCTTAATCAATTTAACAATACCTTTTGCAATCCAAGGGAATGCTGCTAATAATAAAAATGAAATAATGATTCCAGGAGTAAATAGCCCTGTAACAGAAAGTTCTTCTACATTTGACAGGCTAGCTCCTGCATTTACATAAACAATGGTTCCGGGCAGCATGCCAACTTGGCTAACCAAAAAGAATTGTAATACTCTAATTGGTGTTAGCCCCATGACTAGATTAATTATAAAAAAAGGTATTGCAGGAATTAATCTTAAAGTAAACAAATAAAAACCACCTTCTTGCTCAATCCCTTCATTTATTGTTTTCAAGTGACTAGCAAATTTATGCTGTACCCAATCACCTAGTAGGGTTCTTGAAATTAAAAATGCTAATGTTGCTCCTATAGTACTGGCGAATGAAACAATAATCACACCAGTTAACAACCCAAATATTAAGCCAGCAATAATCGTCATTATTGCTGCACCCGGTAAAGAAAGGGCTGTTACAAATACATATACCACAAAGAATATAGCAATTAGCATAAATGGATTGTTTTCTTTCATTGGACCTATTTGTTCAGCATAAAGGTTTTTTATACCATCCACCGTTAAGTGCTGATGAAAACCAAAGGCAAAAAACAACCCAATCCCAATTATTACTATGGCTAATACTATTAACTTTGATTTAGACATAACTTGCCCTATTGTTGTTTGAATGGTAAGGCTATCATCCAACGAATAGATGATGTATCACTCTTTTGATATTCTGTTAAGCCAATCGGCATAACCACTTCATTTGTTGCGGGCTCCTCTCGATAACTTCCAAATAGATAATCCCACCAGCTTAGGTTAAATCCAAAATTAGCATTGGTTTCTGTAGGGATAACAGAGTGATGAATCCTATGCATACTGGGAGTTACAATCACTTTCCGCAATAGTAGATCAACTTTTGCTGGCAAACGAAAGTTTGCATGCTCAAAGAGAGAGGATGTACTTAGCAAAATTTCAAAAACAATGACAGCAATAGTCGGTATACCTAACAGTATTATTAAAAGTGACTTGAATAATACTGAAATAATCATTTCAATCGGATGGAAACGAAAACCGGTAGAAAAATCAAACTCTCGGTCAGCATGATGTATTTTATGGAATCGCCACAAAATCGGTATTTTATGCATCAACCGGTGCTGCCAATAAATAGCACAATCTAATAGAATGACCCAACCTATAATCATTAAGACATTTTCTGTCAGATCTGTGAAGCCTAACCAATAGGACAATCCCCATTGATTTTGACTAGTAACTATAGCGACTGAAAATGGTAATAATAATTTAAAAAATAACCTGAGAATTCCTGTGGATATAATGATTAGTGCAAAGTTGCCTAATAAGTGCCGCCATTTCTTTGTAATTAATCGACATGGAAACCGATGCTCAAAATAGCCTATTAGCACGATGGTTACCAAAAATATGAGTAATCTAGATATATTAACTATATCAAGCTCTGTCATAACCAAACCTTATATAGAGTGTTTGTTAGGTCATTATCTTATAGAACCTGATATAGATAAATTTATTTCATTATACTTACTAACAATGCAACCTATAGATGTCCTTTAATATGCATTACTCACAAATGATGCCTAAACTTGTCCGACAGGCATCGTTATAACCCACATCATAGCAACTTGAGTTAATAATACAGAACAAAAAAATGGAGCCTAAGTAGCTCCAAATGATTGCAGAGAACATCAGCAAACTCTAGGGTTATTGCTACCAGTCAACTACAGTGCTTATATACCCTTCCCTAATGGTTTTTAGTGTTTGTTGTCACTATCGCTAATCTTGAGGTCAAAAAACCATTCGTTGTGGCTATTATATCTACTCAAAGTGGTTAGATTAACGGGCATCCAATCTAAACGATATTCCTCGGTACGAAAGAAAAGTTACGAAACTGACGTTTATAGGGTGATTCACTCATTTTTTTAGCCCTGGCAACTCCCATTTTAAAGTTGTAATTACCACTGATATTATCAACAACTCTGGCAGTTAAAGCATTGGTTGGCTGCCGCATGTCGAGCATATTTGAATACAACACACCTTGCTTAATTGCTGGGGTAACCATAGCAATGGCTGTTACCGCGGCCTGTTCTAGCTCTATATGCCCCTTGGCTAACAGCTCAGTAAACTGAAATTGATCTTCATAGCTGCCATGCAGAGTGTCTTTAAAACAGGGCACTCGATCAGAATACAAAATTACCCGATCACCGGACTCAATACCTCTGGCTTTAGCATCTATTGGATGAATTTCTACCCAATTTTCTGGCCAACGCTGCATGGTAAAAGCCCGGCGCTGAGTGTCATCAAAACCCGACTGCCATATTTCATTAATGCGTCCGTTAGTAAACCAAAGTTCATCTTCTTTCGGTTGCATCCATTGATGAAAATCAGCAAATAAACTCCATGGATGCTTTTGTAAATTAACTTTTCCTGTATGGGTATTAAATGCTAACAATGTTTTAGGTATAATATTAGCGCCTTGTGGACCATTTTCTAAGCCTTTTTCTGCCAATGCTTGTTCCGACATTTCAGTATCATGCAATCGTTTGGTACCAATTAACTGGTCAGTTTTATAATTATAAAAGACTGGTGCTTGGATACCATTTGTTCCCATTCGCCTCAATTGTTCATGCAAGTTTATTCCAGCTTTGTTAGCCGCTATTTTAACCATGTAAAAATCTTTTCTTGAGCCACGGCTAAAACGAGCAGCTTCTTCAGCAACACTATTTGAGTCTTGCCAGTCAAATCCATCATAACCCATTTTGCGTGCAAGCCTAGCAATAATCCACCAGTCGGGTTTTGCATCACCGGGTGAATCATAAAATTTTTGATACAGCCTTAATCGTCGTTCACCATTAGCACGGGTGAAGTTTTCCTCTCCCCAGGTAGCAGCAGGAAAAATAATATCAGCAAACCGAGCACCTATAGGGTCACGTAAATAAATATCCTGGTTAAAAACAACCATCCCTCCAGATTCAACTCGTTTTTTTAAAGTTGCGATTATTTTAGCTTTATCAAAACTATCCACCTGATGGGGATTGTTTTGAGTTAACTCACGAAATTTGCTGTATAGCCCTTGTGATCCTGTCATTGACTGAATCCAAGTGGTACCTATCACATGGGCTAATCGGGTATGACCTGAAACTAACCAGCGATCAACATCCAACGCCCTACGCCTTCTACCAGGCAGTTTTTCAGGCGATTTATTTCTTGGTAATTTACCTCCCCAAACTCCTCCCCGTTGATGCCCACCAAATCGACCTATCACTCTTCCCTCACGGCCACCAGTCCCACAAATAGTAGCCAAACTTGCAATTGCATTGGTATTACCCGTGTTATTACTCCAGTAGAAGCCTTTTTCAATGCCAAAAGAAGCTTTTTTTCTAGACCCATCAATATTTGGCTTTGCCAGCATAACCGCTGCTTTATAAATCTTTTCTACATTAATTCCAGCAATTTTAGCTGCATATTCCGGCTCATATTCAGGTTGAGAGAAATTCCATTTTTTATAATCATCAAAACCATCTGTTTGAAACTTTTTCCAGGTAGTACGCCATTGCCATGGGGTATTGCGAGTCCCCTGGCCAAAGCCAGAGTTTGACTCCCACTTATTGTTAACCCATTGCTTTAGCCACTCACCGTCTTCCCAACCATTTTCCATAATAACTCTTGCAATAGCGCCCAATACTAACGTATCGGTACCTGGATATAAGTCTATATGTAAACCTCCCATTTTTTTCATATAAGCAATCCCAGAAGTTTCTCGGGGATTAAGCGTAATAGTTTGCATCCCTTTTTGAATGGCTGGCATTATATACTGGGTAAATAGTATAGTTTTCGTTTCATAAGGGTCTGTACCACAAATCATTAATACATCAGCAGCACCCCAGTCATCGTAGCTTGGCCCAAAGTTATCAAACCCAGCATCACGAAAGCCAGGTGTAGAAGTGACATCAGAAGGCGTATCATGAAAGGTAAAATTTGCCGTATTTAAATGACGCAAGGCGTATTTAGTAATTGCATAAGTATTTTCAATATATTGATACGAGTAAGTTTTTACACAATAAGCATTAGCTCCAAATTTATCCCTTACATAAACAGCAATTTCACTTGCTACATCCATTGCAAAATCCCAGTTGACGGGCTGTAGAATCCCACCTACACGAATTAATGGTTGTAACAATCTATCTTTCGTTGCAGTCAAAGGATTACCTAATTATCACTATACCTAAGCCATTAACTGCTGTATATTTGAACAGCATGGAAACTTAATTGAGAAGGTATAAATAATGGCTATCAACAAAGTTCAATTTCAAAAAGGCCTGAGTTTAAACGAGTTTCTCAAACAATATGGTACAGAAGAACAATGCTTTAATACCTTATACAAATTGCGATGGCCAGAAGGTTTTCAGTGCCCCAATTGTGGATACGACAAATGCTGTCAACTCACTACTAGAAAGCTTCAGCAGTGCTATAAATGTCACCAGCAAACATCTGTAACTGCAGGTACTATCTTTGAATCAACCAAATTACCATTAAAGACTTGGTTCCAAGGGATGTATTTGATCTCCCAAGACAAAAAAGGTATATCAGCCATAGAATTACATCGCCATTTAGGTATTTCCTATCAAGCTGCCTGGAGAATGAAACATAAGCTCATGAAAGTGATGCAAGAAAGAGAAGGCACCAAGCAATTGTCGGGTTTTATTGAAATTGATGATGCCTATCTTGGTGGCGAGCGTACAGGTTGCAAAAGAGGTAGGGGAGCAGATGGGAAAATACCTTTTGTAGCAGCCGTAGAAACAACAAAACAAGGTCAACCGACACGAATTAAACTGAGCATTTTAAAAGGGTTTAATAAAGAAGAGATAACGGCTTGGAGTAGGCAGAATTTGGCCAAGGGCAGTACCGTAATCTCCGATGGACTGGCCTGTTTTAATGGTGTCATAGAAGCAGGTTGTCTTCATGATAAAATTGTATGCGGTGGTGGTCGTGCATCAGTAGAGGAACCTGAATTTTATTGGGTTAACACCATCCTTGGAAACTTAAAAAGTGCTTTACGTAGCACTTATCATGCTATTCGCGCTAAATATGCACAACGTTATCTTGCTGAATTTCAGTATCGATTTAATCGAAGATTTAGCTTAGTAGAATTTATTCCTAGGCTAGCATTTGTAGCACTGAGAACACCTCCACTACCAGGTAAGCTACTAAATATAGCTTAGGTATGATGATAATTAGGAAGGATTATAAACTTTTTGCGCCAATAACCCTCCACGCATACTGGAATCACCTGATTTATTTACCACTTTCGTCTGTTTATCGGGCACAATCACGATGTGATGAGGCTCTCCGTTATGCATAATTACATTATATTGAGCAGGTGCCACCCAAGCCTGCAAAGGAAAACTCGGAAAGTCTATGCCAAAAGCATTTTCATTAGCTTTCATCCCACCACTTGGTTCTCTAATTGGCCAACGATAAACTTTAAACCCACAGGCAACTACACAATAATCACAAGCAGTGGTAATTACTTCAGCAGTTGGTGGCGGTAATGGAATATGATCTTCCTGTGAACACATATGCCTGGCCATTGCACTAACCTCCTGCTGATGCAATTAAATTATCAGTACGTCCAAACAACAACCCCATGATGCCTGTAGCAATTATTGCTTCATTTTGTATTTCCAAAACAATTTGTGGCAAGCTTTGATATGCTTGCCCAGCAACTAAAATACCATGGCGGGTTAAATCAAATAGCGACAAGTGAAATGGACAAGGGCCTAATACCCTATGTCCATCAACTGCCTTATAAGTACCTTGTAATGGACCTCCCTGGTGGCTGCAATAATAACTAAACGCCACAATATCGGCTTCAGAGCCAACGCCCCCTCCTGCTGATACCCCTAGCTTTACTAAAATGGAAGCTGTATTTACTCCTTCATCCGGATAATGGATATTAATCGGCTCATTAACTCTCAAGTTATTAACATTAGCTACCTGCTTATTAGGGTACTTAACCATTTTGGCAGTTAATGACTGTGCTTCACCAGCTTGGTTATAGACGACCAATGGGACCAAAGAAGCCACTGCCGCTTTACTTGAATTAAGCAAAAACTGCCGACGATTCATTAAACAAGAGGCTTTTTTATTTTCAGCATCCATTGCTATATTAGTAGGGATCATTTCTTTGCCTCCTTTAATTCATTTTTACTGAACAACGGCTGATAGGCAGGTAGTTTAGGACGTTCTATGGTAATTTTTTCTCCAGAAAATGCTTTTAAAAATAATAACAATTGCTGTTTTTCCTTCTTTGTCAGGCCAAGTGGCTTAATGAGTTGGCTCTTGGTTGCTGGATACGCTGTGGTTCTTCCATCCTTAGTAAATCCACCTCTATCATAAAAATTAATCACTTCTTTCAAGTCAGCTAGTTCACCATTATGCATGTAAGGTGCTGTATAAAGGGTATAACGTAAAGACGGTGTTCTGAATTTACCTTTCATAGCAGAATGTTTGGTACGAAAATAAGCCCCAGGATCAGCCTTAGTATGACGATATTGCTGTTCATTTATTCCCTTAGCATACAGTTCATAACGCATGGTTATTTGAGCCAATGGGTTAGTTAACCATTCACTGCTAGGTGGGACACCAACATTATGATAGGATTGATCTGAAGCTAAAGCACCATTATGACACTGAATACAGCCAGCTTTACCTTCAAATAATTTTTTGCCAGCGATTTGCTCTGTTGTTAGTGCTGCCTTATCTCCTATTAAAAAACGATCGAGAGGAGTATCAGTTTGAATTAAGGTACGCTCAAATGCTGCAATTGCATTCCATGCATTATTAATTTTAGGCCATTCATCACCAAAGACTTTTTTAAATTGCTCACGATATTCAGGAATTAATGCCAACCTGGCTTCCATAATGTCATCTTCACCATTACCCGCAACCGCTCCTTTAGCAGCAGATCGAGCTTGTCCCTCTAAGGATTTAGCAGAACCCGCCCAAAATAACTTATCATAATAAGCTGCATTAATTATTGTTTGAGCATTTCGCCAGTGAATTGTACCAGGGTAGCCTAATGACAATTTACCTGGCCAATCCCACCCCATTTCTGGTACATGGCAGGAAGCACATGCTGTTGAGCCGTCACCACCTAAACGACCATCAAAGAAAAGCAGTTTTCCTAATGCTACCTTTTGTTCTGTTGTTTTATTATCATTAGGCTCAGGTACTTTACCTAAAGGACTTAATGGTGGAAATTGACTGGCTTTAGCTTGCTGAAATAAGACTTGTTGTGCCCATAACAATAGCAGAGTAAACGTAGCAACCTTGAACCACAAGTATTTTAATCGTTTCATTAGCAATCCCTGCTTACTATAAATCTATTTTACGTATGCAGCCTCTTTTAAATTATTTTACACAACACTTACCTCTCCAACCTTAATAACTAATAAATAATTAATTCACTTTTTCCTGCCATTTTTCAATTAAATGATAGCTATACTGTTGTTTTAGATCGCTATATTGTTTAGCTACATTCGTAGGTGATGATAATGATTCAAGAAAAGCAACAAGTGACTTTTGTTCTACTTTTGTTAAGTTTAATGGCTTAATCCTTTTATCAAGGTTGCGATCTTTACCACCACCTTTGTTATAAAATGATATCACTTCATTAAGGGTATTAAAAACTCCATTATGCATATAAGGTGCTGTATATTTTAGTTCTTTAAGAGTTGGGGTAATAAACTGCTCTCTATCGCTACCGTCTGCCTTATGAGTTAAAACATGTGCACCTACATCGCGCTTAAGTGACATATAATCAGATACTCCCATAAACATGTTAAAGGCAAGAAAGGCCTGATGCCTTAGGGGATCAAGAAATACTGATAAATTTTCAGGCACTCCTGTGTTATGGGGTAATTCATCTGTAAATAAAATGCCCCTATGGCATTGACTACAGCCAGCTTTACCAAAAAATAATTTTTTACCTTGTTTCGCTTGTACTGTTAGTTCGTCTGTATCATAAGCATTTTGCAAAGATGTTAGAGAGGCCAAAAACGCAGGCAGTGCTTTTCTGACTCCACCATTACTGGGCTCACCCAGTCCTGCTTGATCAAATAGTGTTGGATAAATCGGGTCTTGTTTCAATCGCTCTTGCATTAAGCGCATATCCATATTCATGATATAGTCTTCTGTCAACATTTCCCTGACTACATCATTTAAATTAGTTGCAATTCTACCATCATGAAACCAACGGGTTTTTAACGCAGTATTAATTAACGTAGGAGCATTGCGAAAGTGCTTGTTACCAGGATATCCTGGTGACAAGGGTGAGTTGTGGGTAAAGCCATGCTGTGGCTGATGACAATCACTACAAGCAATACTACTATCGCCCGAGAGACGTTTATCAAAAAACAACCGCTTACCTAATTCAACCAAAGCAATATCAGTATCGCTATTAGCTTTGAGACTTTTAGTATTATCAGCTGTTATCAATGTACTGTTTATTATCAATACTAATAATACAACAATTTTAAATTTTTTGGCCTGTACTATAAGCCTCATGGTATGTGACATCCTTGTCTTTGCATGAATTAAAGTAGATTCTGTTACTAGTAAATTTTGTACCTCTAAAAATCATATAAGGCAAAACCTAAGCCAGTTACATTTTTTCACAACTAATTGAAAGTAAAGTATTTTACTAAATATACATATATGTACCCAACAAACAGAACGTTAAATAAATCACAAGCATTAAACAAATCATATAACAGATTTTGGTTTTCAGCTATCCACTTAACCAACTTGTTACTGTTTAGTTTATTTAGGGTGTGTTAACAGAGTAATTTATATTACAACTGGAGAGAAACTCATTTTAATAAAATGTAATTTTAGAGAAGGGAAAAGTTGTAAAAATTTGAGACTGTATAGAAAATGAGTAGCTGTAAAGCCTACCTAGTTACCCAGGTAAGCCTTAGTTACTAATTATTTACACCAGCAGCTCGTGTAAATCTAAGTTTTCCATTTCAGCAATTTTATCCCGTAAAAACTTCTCTACAGTAGAACAAGCCAATAACCAGGGTCGATCAGTTATCGTAATAGTTGCTACTTTACCGTTGACAACATATTTACCTTTAATTTGGCCAATTACTGGAATTGTAAGCTGAAAAGATGCTTTTTTCTCATTACCTGTGACAGTACCATTATACTGAGCCAGCATTGTTTTTACTTTTTCAAAAAGTACTTCAGGTTCACTTTTAAATGCTACATCAAATGGGCTGCAACTTGCCATAATTAGTCTCCTTTTTCTGTTTTCTATTGACCTTTGAGAACCTGGATAAAGCAACCTTGCTTATCAGGCAGGGTTAATGTTAAAGAGACTTAAGCTAAGAAGTAATTTGGAAATGATGCCCTGGAAAAATTAGGGCATCTAATGAGGAGAGTATCAATGGGTAAAATCACCCCAGAGGTTAACAACGTAGGGTAACTTTTATTTTTAGGTAGTCTATCAGTGAATTACTTGCTTATAGGTATTGTGTGTGACTTGCAGAATAAAATGAGGTACTCATTGGGTCTTGGTTATTCACACTATCCGTATTGACATCAGTTGCAGTTGCTCCGTCAGTACCCGTGACATAACTAAATTGTTTTAGCTCATCTAACTCGACCAACTTAACTGGTTTTTGCACTGTTAATGTTAAGCTCTCAGTAAATTGATTGCCTACCAACTCAGCCTGCTCTTGCGTTGCTAGTATAAACCGTAAGTCGCCTTTTGCTGTGACTGCACACAAGCAAATAGCAGTTGGGGAATTGTCAATATCATTAGTTATCGGATGATTGCTAATAAAATATAAAACTTCTCTACTTTTTTTAGCTTCCATCTTGATCACAGCAACCCGTTCACGAAGAGAGTCATTAGCAGAAAAGTCATAATCTTCTTTACTGTAAATGCCTAGCTTTGCCAGTAAGCGACTTACTCCAGTTTTACTGATTTTCACTTGAAAGGTTTGCTCGATGACCAGCTTAAAAGACTCTCTGTCCCAAAGTGCTTTTTCAATACCAAACTCAGTTGGTTTTTTTTGCAGCACTGACACCAGTTGATTCAAATGCTCTTCAGTCAATTTTGGTGGACGCCCAGTAATAGGCTTTGCTTTCAAGCCTTCTTCACCGTGCTTTTGATACTGAGAAAGCCAATCGTAAATACATGAACGATGAAAACCAACTGACTTGATTACTAGCTCAGGACTTTCTCCTGCCAATACACGCTTTACTGCAGCAATTCTGATTTTTTCTAGCTCTTCATGTGACAGCTTTCTACCATCAATCTTAGTCATATCTACAACGCACCCATGGTTAATAGCATATAAAAACTTATAATCGAAAGGCTGCTTTTTTATAATGAATGAAGAGGATTAATATTATTAACTAAGCAATGTTAGCTTGTATTTCACCAAAATTAAAATTTGTTGCTTTCAACTTACTGTCTAAAAATACTATTCATAACATAGTTGATCACAATCAAACCACCTTATGGGATTCCTCTTATTTGCCTATCATCGATTACTACCCTGCTAGAAAGTTCCACAAAGACTTCTAGCCTTTTTTTAACTTCCTGTACAAAATTCCCTGTTTCTCCCCTCGTCAATAAACCTTGAACCATAAAAATCTATTGGCCTATTGTACTAATTGCTGTTCTTTTACAGTTGTCCATCAACTAGTGACAGCCCACTTGATCTATAGGACACAGCTAACTAGTTTAAACTTTCAACCAAACTAAAATTTTTCTTATATTTTATTTGAAAGATTATATATAACTTTCAAACAGCCTAATTACACTAAAAAATGCTGAAGCTACATCTAAACACTGTATAACTTAGAAGTACCTTGTCCTACATTGGATGTTTTATAGGCAAAGTTCAATAAAACACTTAAATTGACGCATTTCATCAAAGTGTAACTTGAAGGTGTTTATTTATCATATGTGCTCTTTTTAAAAACCTTTATAAGTTAAGGCTTTTTCTTAGATCACTACTTACATTAGCAAGTTGTTTACTTTGAGTTGTTGGTCACATAGCCAATAAAAGTATTTTTTAGTTCCAATATATGTATTAACCGAAGTAAATTATGGGTAAATATCCTTCTATACATATAAAATTCAATAGAACTGTTTTGTGTTATTCCATTATGTCTTGCACCTTTGACTAAAAACCACCAAAAAAAAGCTATCGTACTGATAAATAAAACTAATAGAATAACTACTCACTATTAAAGTTTATCGTATCTTCATTAAGCTATTTTTTGAAGCCAAAATGAGGCTTAAATACCACTCTTGAACCAACTTTTTACGTCATGTTTTAACATATCACGACACTAATACCTTTTTAGTGCTACTTTATGTAAAAAGACTTACTAATTCTGTATATCTACCTACAGCTTCTCATTACTTACCAGCTAAACATAACTTATTGAAGTTTAAGATATTTTTTAGATGTTCGCTCGATATTGGCCTCTAGCAGTTCATTCACTGTTCCAACAGCACCCTAGGTTCTACATAGGGTGGAAAGAGCTGGAAGAATAGCCCTGGTTGTGGTTGTGGTTGTGGTTGTGGTTGTGAACGATCAATGCTTAAGTTTGAAATAAGTCACAATTTGTTTCTGGTGTGTCTATTCTGAGTGGCATTGCAATTGTTCAGAACATGCTGACAACAACTGGGTAAGTAACATACTACCAAGTACACCAAAAGTGAAAAGATAAAGACCGATGTGCACTGTCACATTAGCGATAACACCAAACTTAATTGTAACCAGCATAATCGCCACAATAAATACATCTAACATTGACCATTTGCCCAAGGTTTGGAGGATTTTGATATATCTTTTATTTTTTTGCAAAGATTGACTTCCAAATAGAATAATAAAAATTAGCGACAGCTTAAAAACAGGAATAACAATACTAAAAATAAAGACCGCCAGAAACAAAATCAGTTGTTTTTCACTGAGCAGCTCGATAACGATTGAAGCAAGCGACACTTGATTTTCTAAAAAATAGAACCTTTCCAAGGTAAATAAAGGCAAAAACATACCACATACAATCAGGACAGATATAACCAACCAGCCAAGTTTTAGAATTGTAACTAATTTCATATGCACGATGTTTACTAATGATAATAGCTGGCTGCATTTCAACCAGCAATTTAAAATTATTCCCGATGAGTATTCAAACCATACCGATCAATTTTCTTTAGTAATCCCTGTCTTGATAACCCTAGTTTTTGTGCTGCATGCGTTCTATTACCATTGCTTTGCTCAAGTGCTGCTGTAATCAAACGGATTTCCAATTGTTTCACTTGCCGATCTAATGACTCATCAGTCATTTTTGCTGGTGTTACTTTATCCGCAGCAAACAGGAAATTAATTTCCTCAGAGGTGACATGCTTTCCCTGAGAAATAGCAGCTAGGCTTTCTACTGTATTTTTTAATTCTCGAATATTACCTTGCCAATGATGGTTAGTCAGCCAAGCCAATGCATCTGCCTGGATAGTAATTGCTGTTTGATTTTTTACATTGTAACGAAGTAAAAAATGTTGGATAAGCGCGGGAATATCCTGTTTACGTTGCTGTAAACTTAAGGTTTGAATGGTTATACCTTTGATTCGATAAAATAAATCATCTCGAAAATCACCAACAGCTACAGCACTCGGTAAATCACGGTTTGTTGCACTAACTATACGGATATTCACTTTAATCAAGTCTCTACCACCTACAGGATAAAAACTCCCTTCTTGCAGCACTCTTAGCAGCTTAACCTGCATAGCACTGGGCATTTCACCTATTTCATCTAAAAATAAGGTTCCATTATCTGCTAAGGTAATCAAGCCATCGCGATCTTTATCTGCGCCAGTAAATGCCCCTTTTTTATAGCCAAATAACTCGCTCTCTAATAAATCTGCTGGAATAGCACCACAATGCACTGAAATAAAGGGCTGTTTTTTTCGGTTACTATGTTGATGAACCGCTTTCGCAATGATTTCTTTTCCTGTACCTGAAGGACCAGTAATTAATACGGGTACATCAGTCGGTGCAATACGCGCAATTAATTGCCTGGTAACTTGAATATTTTCACTACCCCCTACCAGCCCCATATCATCATCTTTTACTAATTGCTGACGTAACTGGTTTAGTTGTTGTTCTAACTCATGCTTAACCAACGCGCGCTTTACTACAACTGCTAACATTTCTGGGTCTAACGGTTTGGCTAAAAAATCCCAGGCACCATTTTTAATAGCCGTTAAAGCCAACTCTCTATCAGCATGCCCTGTCATTACAATAACAGGAGCCTTACACTCAGGAATTAAACGTAGCCCTTCTTCTGGAGTAAAAGAAGGTGGTAATGCAAGATCAAGTAAAATAAGGTCTATCGATTGCTGTGCTAAAACCTGTTTAGCTTGTTCAGTATCTGCAGCAACCGATACCTCATAACCCTGCTGAGTCAGCCATAATTTGCATAACTCGCAAAATGCCGGCTCATCATCAACCACTAGGATATGCTCATTAATCATTGTATTTTTTGCTCAATCAGGAAATGGAAACTGACAGATGAAACTACAGTTCCAACCCATGGAATCTGAGTGATAAATATAACCATCATGCGCATCCATAATGCGCTTAATTATTGCCAGCCCAAGACCGCTACCACCTGCTCGTTTACTCACAAAGGGTGTGAATAACTGCTTTTTCATCTCTTCAGTGATTGCAGGCCCATTATTATGCACAACGATTTCACAACAGATATTTCTATTATTTTTTTGGATGCTATTTGCGCTCACTAAAATATGTGGATTTTGCTGGTTACGTGTAAAAGCAGCTGCGTTCTCCAATAAATTAGTTAGCACTTGCTGTATTTTTCCGCAGTCGCCATAGATAGCTAGATCACTTTCAATATCTATTGATATCTTCACTTGGTAATTTTGTTCTATATAACTGGCGACAGTTGAAATAATCAATGCAAGCTTATTTATCTCACAGTTAAGTTCCAACTTACCAGAATAACTGAGCATATCGCTCACTAATTGATCTGCTCTTGCTACTTGTGCCTGAATATAACTACGGGTGGTTTTATCTGTTTGAACCGCTGCCATTGAAATGATATTAAGCGGATTACGCAGTTCATGAGCCATTGCTGCAGATAAACTACCAAGTTCAACTAAATGCTGCTCAGCAAGCCGCTGTTTTTCTTGTTTAGCTATTTGAAAACGTTGTTCAAGTAAACGGGCACTACTTAATAATAAAGCAGCAAAAACTTCACCTACATGACGCAAACTAGGTGTTAGATCTTCCCAACCAACTAACTTTATTTCCCAATCTGACTCATTTAAACAATAGATGGTTGGCTCATGATGCTTTTCTGTTACGACAAATTCCACTCTCAATAATCGACCCACATGCTGTTGTAATAATTCTTCAGCTGTTGTTTTTAACAATTGCCAGCTCTGGCATTGCTGCATGGTGGCTAGCCACTGATCTATAGTTCCCTGATCCAGGTGCGCCCCTGGATAAATAATTCGATCCGCTAATAAGTGAGCTGGCTGGCTTAACATCCAGGCTACAGCTAAAACAAACAATGAGTAAAGCCAGAGTTGTATGAGTGGTACCTCAGCAAAAGCCGTTATCCCTATTGAACCCGCAACAGCACTAAAAAGTGCGATAGCAATAAAAAGCCCCGTCACTAAAGCTAGCCAGTTAATGGCTTTTCTAGCCCAGTGGTTGACTTCCACCAGCTGATAACGAGTTACGCCATAAACCAACAAGACAGCATAACTTGGCAATAGCAGCATTGGATAGGGAAACACATTAATATTCACCGAAGGAAACACGAAACTAGTGGCTAACAGTAATCCCCAGCCCCCAGCAATAAACATGGCAACAATTGATCGCCGTTTATTTGCTGAACTGACTTGCCATCCCCAAACCAGTAACGAGTGCGCTTCTAACCCAACAAGTACTGTATATGCTAAATTTACCCAGCCAAACCCCTCCAACCGAACAAATTCATTAAATGATAGCCAGGGCTGCAACCAGTCGTCATCAGCAACCAGCCAGCTAATAAGAGAAATTACCGCAGCTAACCAATACCAAATCGTTATCCGGTGCTGCATGGTTTTTATAAGTGCTGGTGAAGTTTGTGGCTTACTGGTGTCACCTATAAAACGAAGCGTGAAATGCAGAAAAAAAGTAGGTATAAATGGATTAGCTAATAATAAAGCTAAACCGACTTGTTGGCAGCCTCCAGCATCAAACTGCACCAATAAGTGCCCTGCGCACCAGCCCGCCATGGCCAAACAAAACCCTGCCAAAGGTTGCAGTACTTTATGCTGGGCAGACTTAGCAATTAACCAGGCTCCTGCCAATACAGCCGTAATGACTGTCAAGCTCATGGAAGCATAAAAAGCGGTCATTAAAGCCATTGCTTCAGTGTTAACAGTGTTGATAGTTGCTTCTCATTAATCTGTAAATGACGTTTACAGTTATTCTACCAAAGCCAGTTACATTGCGCTAAATCATTGCAATTTACTTGACGTTTAAAACTGGCATGTTCTTTGTAGTGTAACTAGTACAAGCACAAGCAGTAATCATAACTAAAGCATGTTGAGAGGTAGGCTGAGATGAATAATAGCGTTCTTATGATGGACTTACTATCTGCTGGATTGATCATCACTATAGCGTTGCTTCCTGGTTTAATTCAATTAGCGCAAAATCAACGTAATGCCAGCTAGGGGATAGCATCATGGAATTAGACCCCGCCGTACTTTCCCGTATTCAGTTTGCCTTAACCATTAGTTTCCATATTATTTTTCCAACTTTATCTATTGGCTTAGCTTGTTATATTGCCATCATGGAAGGGCTCTGGTTAAAGCTCCGAAAGCCAGTTTATTTACAACAAGCAAAATTCTGGATAAAACCCTTTGCAATTACTTTCGGGATGGGGGTCGTATCTGGCCTGGTACTTTCTTATCAGTTCGGTACCAACTTTAATAAATTTTCTGAACTAGCATCACCTGTGATAGGCCCTTTACTTAACTATGAAGTACTCACCGCTTTTTTCTTAGAAGCTGGTTTTTTAGGCATAATGCTATTTGGCTGGAATAGAGTAAGCGAGAAAATCCATTTTGGTGCTTCCGTGGTAGTAGCCGTGGGTACCATCCTATCTGCTTTTTGGATTTTGGCGGCTAATTCATGGATGCATACTCCTGCTGGCGTCATTATTGATAATAATCAAATTCTAGTAACCAGCTGGCTAAAAGTGATATTTAACCCTTCATTTCCCTATCGCTTTGCTCATATGTTAATTGCCAGCTTTATCACCACTTTGGTGGTGATAGCCAGCGTTTCCAGTTATTACTTGCTAAAAAAACACCATCAACCATTTGCTAAAAAAAGCTTAGGGATCGCGGTTGCAGGGCTTGTGGTACTGACTCCTATTCAAGCCTTTGTGGGTGATCTACATGGTCTTAACACATTAGAACACCAACCTGTCAAAGTTGCTGCAATGGAAGGCATTTGGGAAACAGAACAGGGAGCAGGTCTGCGGTTGTTTGCTATTCCTGATCAAGCCCAAGCGAAAAACGATTATGAAATAGTTATTCCAAAGCTGGCAAGTTTAATTTTAACCCACGACACTGAAGGTACTGTAAAAGGCCTCAATGCAGTGCCAGCTGATGAACATCCTCCCGTTGCAGTGGTTTTTTACAGCTTTCGTCTGATGCTGGGCATTGGCGTCTTTTTACTAACCGTAGCTTACTTAGGTCTATGGCTGGCCCAAAAAGGCTCTCTATTTAGTAACCGCTATTATTTAACAATTCTGAAATGGTCAGCACCATTAGGTTTTATCGCCACACTAGCCGGCTGGTATGTTGTAGAAGTGGGTCGACAACCCTGGTTAATTCAAGGCTTATTCCGCACTAGTGACTTAGTAACCCCTTTACCTGCTGAAAGAATTCTCATCAGCTTAATCGGTTTCGTGATCATTTACACCTTGCTATTTGGAGTTTACTTGTATTTTTTCAAGAAGCTAATACGTCAAGGGCCAGAAGTTATTAGCTCAGGAAATACTACAGAAGTCGCCACCAGCAATATAGCCAAAGCGAATGGCTTTTAGTGACAACAGGTCCTAAAAAATCATTCGAGAAGGGCATACCAAGCAAGTTAAACCTGCATAAAAGTGTGTAAATATAAAGAGAGAATTTTAAGCTGAAGGTAAAACTTTATGGACTTAGCAATAGTATGGTTATTAGTGATTGTTTTCGGCATATTTGTTTACGCTATCCTGGATGGGTTTGACCTTGGTATTGGAATTCTTTATCCATGGCTAAGTAAACAAGAACGAATGACAGCCCTGCATTCCATCAAACATGTATGGGATGGTAATGAAACCTGGATGGTATTTGCTGGTGTTTGTTTGTTGGTTGCATTCCCTAAAGTTTATAGCCTGGTTTTAGGGACTCTATATATCCCAGTTTTCCTCATGCTCTTCGCTCTAATTTTTCGTGGCGTTGTTTTTGAGTATCGTTTTAAGGCAGACCGAAGTAGTGTATGGTGGGACTTTAGCTTCTTTGCCGGATCAACCATCGCCGCATTTAGCCAGGGTACTATATTGGGCTCAGTTCTACTTGGCTTACAGGCAAATACCGAGCAACTGATTCCTATATGGTTACATCCTTTTTCCCTAGCCATGGGATCTTTAATAGCCATCACTTATTGCACACTAGGTAGCTTATGGTTACAAATTAATACTGAGTCTATGCTTGAGAAAAAATGTAACTCTATCGCGAATAAAATGATTGTCTTATTCAGTATTCTTTGTCTGATTGTTGTATATAGCTTTTTTGGTGGTTTTACCTGGGCGGAAGAGGCGTTTGTTGCTGCTTTTATTAGCTACAAATGGATAGTTCTTGTTGTCACAGGATTTTTTAGCTTTATTACGATAAGAAGCAATATCAGTACTCATAACCAATCTAAAAAGACCTTCTTATTGTTTTGTGGTTATTTATTGATTTTATATCTAGGCCTGTTAAACCTTGTCTTCCCCTACATTATTCCAGAACAACTTACCATTTGGGAAGCAATGGGTAATGAAAATAGTTTACAGTTTGCCTTAGTTGGGGTTGCACTATTACTACCTATAGTGCTTGTTTATACGGTTTACAGTTATAAAGTATTTTCCGGCAAACCAGACAGCGCAGGAGCTTACTAAAAATTAGCCTAAAAATCATTCGAGAAGAGT
Source organism: Spartinivicinus ruber (assembly GCF_011009015.1). Lineage (NCBI taxonomy): Bacteria > Pseudomonadati > Pseudomonadota > Gammaproteobacteria > Oceanospirillales > Zooshikellaceae > Spartinivicinus > Spartinivicinus ruber. The sequence continues at coordinate 638,627 of NZ_CP048878.1, read as the reverse complement.
ATATGAATATTTTACAGAAACATTTAGGCGAATCTTACAACAATCTACCACCCTTGCTAGAGCAAGCTCACAGAGGGGACATATATTTAAAAGGAAAGGCAATCGTTAAACGAGGTAACAGACTTGGAAATATAATCGCCAATATACTAAAAATGCCACCAGCTAGTACTGATTGTAATTTACAGGTGTATGGCAACCATACAGAAGACAGTATGAAATGGCAAAGACATTTTGAAAACCATATAATGACCAGCAACTTTAAAATAGCGGGAGAATTTTTAACTGAACAGTTAGGTCCTATCAGTTTACTGCTTAAACTAAACATTAAAGATAATAAGCTTTCTTACCATGTTGTAAAAACATCAGTGTTTGGTATACCAATTCCTAAAGTATTCAGTCCAACACTCACTGCATATGAAATGGAATATAATGAATTATATAGATTCCATGTTTCTATAAGCTTACCTATTATTGGCTTGCTTATCAGTTATAATGGCGACCTAAAGCTAATTTAAATGACATACTAAGAATAATTTTCTAATAAACAACAACTGCTTACAACAACTAACAGAAAATCATTCATATGAAAAATAACAAATGCTATTAATGGTTTACAACTATTAAAACAAATCAATTGCTTACTCACCTAACCACTATAAGGATTTTTAAGCTAAAATTACTCTAAATACATATAAAAAAATACAAGAGCTACCATACAGGCTACATGGACAGATAGCCTTAACATAATAAATGGTGAGTCAATATGAAGGGAATCAACGAAAGACAAAAACTAAATTTTACCACAATTTTAGTAATAATATTTTTTTCACATTTTATCATTGCCGCAACCATTATAGCCATAAATAATAATCTTATAAAAAATAAAAACAACCAAAAAAAAGAAACTACCAATGACTTTTCTTACGTTAAAATTGCAATACTAGACCGTATAAATAACATAAAAAAAGATATACGACTTATTGCAAACATCATTCATAACACCACTGATAGTAGCAATGTAGCAAAAGATAAGACAATCATTGAGCTATTTGAGTCTATGATTGAGACAAGAGGATTTTACGATCAAGTTAGAATACTTAATACCAAAGGAAAAGAAATTTTACGCCTAAATAAAAATGAAAATAGTGCAGTTAAAGTCACAGATGACAAATTACAAGACAAGTCGAATCGTTATTACTTCACAGACATATACTCAAGCCCTCCAGATAAGTTTTATATATCTAAATTAGACTGGAATATAGAAGCTGATGCAGTTGAGCTACCTTTAAAAGCAACCATTCGTATTGGTATACCTATAAAACTTGACCTTACTACTAATACTAAAGTTTCACCAAAACATTTAAGCCACTAACTGAAGCATAGTACTAATTAAATTATTATCATGGGTTTTGGTAAATATCCCCAAACCCTTGCTGAATTTTTCCTGTTCAGTTTCTTCCGCAAAGAGACGGCGGATATCAGAAAAAGCGAAAGAGCTCCGGTTTGCAACAGAGTGGCGACGAGTAGGTTTACTAGACTGTTGTGCCACATAAAACCAAAGCAATGACATGGCCATCATACAAAAATGGAGATGGTTCGTCACGGCATGCTCTGTTCTAGCCTGACAAGATAAGCTCCCTAATTCCTGTTTTAACTCTTTAAACCCAGCTTCAATCTTCCAGCGTGCACCGTACCATTCAATTATTTGAGTCACCGTTAAAGAGGTATCTGTTGAGTAGAGAGCAACCCAAGAAGCTCGTCCGGAATAAATCCACACGACTCTAATCTGTGTTTTTAACGATTGACTCATCACTAGCTCAGTATAAGCCTGTACCGCGCGGGTCTTACCGTAGAGCTTAACCTGATACGTTGTTGCATTTCTTTTATGTCGCCTTGCCAGAGTTGCTACATTGCCACGACGCTTGCCGTACTTTCTAGGCGCTCCTCTTTTTCTTTTCTTGGGTTGAGTAGGCTGATCATATAAGACACTATTCGAACGCAATCGAGAGAGGAGATGAAACTGTTCGCCAAGTGCTTTTTTCAAAGGCAAATATAATGACCCGTTACCAAACCAGTTATCACAGACTAACAATACTGAGCGATGGCCACATACTTTAACTACACGTAATATCATGGTAATTGCTTGATCAATCCGTGTTTGAAAGTCTTTTTTAGCGACATCTTTATTCAGCTGATAAAAACGAAAGTTTAGAGGTAAACTAGCCCAACGACCGTGAATATTTTTTAAGCAGCTCAGTTTGACAATATTTTGCCCCCAGATATAACGCGACTGATTTTGTTTAGCTGCATGATCAAAGTGTTTGCCACAAGCAAATATGTTTCTTCCAGTTTTAGGCAACATAGAATCATCTGTGGCAAGCAGAATAGGTCCTTCTGTCTGATTTAAGGGTAATATTTTTTGCCAGACAATTGGCCATAATTTATCCCAAGCTAACTTAGGAGAAGCCATAAATCCATAGAATCGACGGAGGGTGACGTTATATTTAAAGAGCTTTGTTATTGCTCGGTAGATATGTGAAGCTCTGGAACCTATTACTGGTAGCATAATGGCGATCAAAGTATAAACAAATAGTGCCTTTCTTTCTCCATTTTGCTTAATTTGAGTTTGCAATTCCTTAAGAAGATCGATTAAACTTTGCACTGAAGCCTCTTTTTTGGGTGTTGTTTTTTGGCGAAAACTAACATATCAAAAAAGGGGCTTTTTTGTTACTGGAATGGTGAAACTTCAGTACTAATAGACAAGGGGTATTATTAATAAATTACTTGGCAGCAGGACTAGTTAATAATTTAAATCCCATCAAAGGAGAAGAGTATCTAGTTATCAGCCAGGACGGCGTAACAGCTTTTAATCCAAATGCAGCCAGCCTATTGGACTCTGACCACCTTTTTAATCATAAATATCCTGAGCTTTGGCAAGTCATGCAAAGCAATAACCAAGGCATCTTTACAAACTCCAATCATAAATTCAAATACGAAAAAATTTTATTTAGTGAGATAAATAATAATTCATATTCAACAATATGGCTCGTAAAAAAACAAGACTTAATACCTATCACTGAATCTTCCAACTCAACTGTCTTAATGTACTTAGCCTCACTAATAGTATCACTTGTTCTAGCAGTTATTGTGGCTCTGATCATCGATGTTAAAAGAAGACAACCCAGCAGTTTATCAAAACCAAGCGCTGTTACTGCCTAAGAAAACATGGACGGTATATTCTCAACGGATGGTAAGGTGGTGGTATCTATGAAAATGCTCACATTGACAATCATTAATATATTTTTTTTCAGTTAGCAAATGCGAGCAATGAGCAGTTTAATGAAATTTTAAAGCAGAAACTTAATAACCCAACTGCTTTACACAATGCAATATCCTCTGCAAAAGACAAAGTATTCATATGCTCTTATTGTCATGGAATTGATGGAAATAGCCAAAAAGGCAACATTCCCAGTCTTGCTTCTCAAAACCCTGAGTATACTATTACACAGCTCATTAATTACTCCCTAGACAAGAGAAAAAGTCAATCCATGGGGAAAGTATCTGCAGATCTTTCTCTGGAAGAGAAAGTTGATATTGCTATATTTTATTCAAAATCTGAAATAAAAAATAAACGCAAAAAAATACTCTAAACTAAGTAGACGAGGCAAAAAAATTTTTGATACTGCCTGCTTTATATGCCATGGCAAGCAAGGGCAAGGTAACAAAAACATACCTATGCTATCTAAACAAAAAGAACAATATCTGACTGACACTTTATTAGAATTCAAAACAAATAACAGCTATCGGCCACATTCTCCTATGTTTGATATAGCAAAAAAGCTGTCTCGTAATGATATAGAAGCCTTAGCAGCCTATATATCAAGGATGCCTGAAGAGGATAGCTAATTTACATTGCTAGTATAGGATGTACAAATGGCAATACATTATTCATTCTATAGATCTAATAACATAAAGTTAGTTCTTATTAAAAAAATTCCTTCAGCTCGACTTCGCGGGAGCAAGCTCCCGAGATATCTTTCTTTATATAGCTCAATTTGTGTATTAGCATTTTTTGCTGCAACTGTACTTGCCTATTTTCATAAAAAGAACAAGCAAATACAAACCTTACATCAGTATGCAGAAAGTTATAGACAAGTTTTAAAAAATTCAGCTTGTAGCAGTTACTGTCGACCAGAATGGTATTATTGAATTTTGTAATAACTTTTTCTTATCTTTAACCAATTTTAGTAAAGAGCAAGTTGTTAGCAAATCTTTTATGAAAATTTTCATTCCTGAAAAGTTACGTCACCAGCTTCAGAGTAAAATTAACCAGGCTTTTATGCAGCAGAAGAGTTTCCGCTGTTATACTACGTTACTACAATGCAACGAAAACTCAGTCAAAATAATTAACTGGACAATAACTTACAGCCCTGCTCTAACCCATCATTCTCATTCCGTAACTTTGGTTGGAGAAGATATTACTAGTCAAGTGCTTAATGAAGATCAACTATTAAGGTTAAGTCATATAGTTGATCAAAGCCCATTTGGAGTAATCTTGACAAATCCAGAAGGATTTGTCGTTTATGTAAATCAAACCTACAAAAAAATAACAACAATGCCTGCGACAAAAATTCTGAACAAACCTGCTCAATTATTTAAATCCGGTCTTGACCCAGCGCTAAAGGAAGCTATTTGTTCATAACGTAAAAAATAATCAGTCCTGGACTGGTGAACTCAAGCTGAACTTAGTTAAGTCAGCTCAGCCAGCTTGGATTCGTTTGGCAGTTTCAGTCATTAAAGAGCAAGACAAATTATTACCTAATTATCACTATACCTAAGCCATTAACTGCTGTATATTTGAACAGCATGGAAACTTAATTGAGAAGGTATAAATAATGGCTATCAACAAAGTTCAATTTCAAAAAGGCCTGAGTTTAAACGAGTTTCTCAAACAATATGGTACAGAAGAACAATGCTTTAATACCTTATACAAATTGCGATGGCCAGAAGGTTTTCAGTGCCCCAATTGTGGATACGACAAATGCTGTCAACTCACTACTAGAAAGCTTCAGCAGTGCTATAAATGTCACCAGCAAACATCTGTAACTGCAGGTACTATCTTTGAATCAACCAAATTACCATTAAGGACTTGGTTCCAAGGGATGTATTTGATCTCCCAAGACAAAAAAGGTATATCAGCCATAGAATTACATCGCCATTTAGGTATTTCCTATCAAGCTGCCTGGAGAATGAAACATAAGCTCATGAAAGTGATGCAAGAAAGAGAAGGCACCAAGCAATTGTCGGGTTTTATTGAAATTGATGATGCCTATCTTGGTGGTGAGCGTACAGGTTGCAAAAGAGGTAGGGGAGCAGATGGGAAAATACCTTTTGTAGCAGCCGTAGAAACAACAAAACAAGGTCAACCGACACGAATTAAACTGAGCATTTTAAAAGGGTTTAATAAAGAAGAGATAACGGCTTGGAGTAGGCAGAATTTGGCCAAGGGCAGTACCGTAATCTCCGATGGACTGGCCTGTTTTAAGCAGGTTGTCTTCATGATAAAATTGTATGCGGTGGTGGTCGTGCATCAGTAGAGGAACCTGAATTTTATTGGGTTAACACCATCCTTGGAAACTTAAAAAGTGCTTTACGTAGCACTTATCATGCTATTCGCGCTAAATATGCACAACGTTATCTTGCTGAATTTCAGTATCGATTTAATCGAAGATTTAGCTTAGTAGAATTTATTCCTAGGCTAGCATTTGTAGCACTGAGAACACCTCCACTACCAGGTAAGCTACTAAATATAGCTTAGGTATGATGATAATTAGGAATTATTATATATTGTACTGTTATTGCAAGACATTAATGAAGAAAAAATACTCGCCAAACAAGTACAAAAAGAAAGCCAAAAGCGGCAAGCTAGTGAAAAGCTGGCTGCTATTGGCCAAGCCTCTACAACAATTGTACATAATTTACACAACCCACTTTACTCAATTAAAATGGCCCTACAAATGAGCCAACGCCATTATGTAAAGCAAGAAACCCAAAATAATGAACTGTTTTCTATAGCACTGGAACAAATTAGCTATATGGAAAAGACATTAGATGATTTATTGTCATTTAGTCGACCAGAAAAACTTAATCCTGAGTGGATACCAATAAAGCAAGTGATTGAGAGCACTTTATCTTGCCAGCATAAATTAGTCAAAGAAAGTAACGATGTTATTTCATCAATTATAGGAAATAACTTGCCCCATGTATTTGCTGACATAACAAAGTTTCGCAGAATATTACAAAACCTATTGGCGAATGCTATTCAAGCAACTTATATTCTACCTACCTCTAAACGCAGCGTGATAATTAAAGTAAAAAAAGAATTTAATGACTCTAAGCAATTTTAAAAAATGAATAAATTAACCTGACATTGTATTCCCCCATATTTTAAAAATTGGAGGGGGAATATACTTATTACTACTTCAAGCCACTATAATAAGCCGACAAATTAGTAATATCTTCATCCGACAAACTAGCCGCTTGAGCTTGCATAACAACTGCCTGCCCACCTTGCCGTTGTTTAGCACGATAGGCTTTGAGTGAACTTTCTAAATACGCTTGATTTTGTCCTGCCAGATTGGGATAAATTGGCACCATGGCGACGCCATTTTTACCATGACAAGCAGCACACACTGCAGACTTTGCTTTACCCTTTTCTGCATCACCTCCTGCAACAGATACTGCAGGTAACAACATACTTACCAGGGCTAATAGAGCTGCTTTTTTCACTTAATATCTCCTCATGTTATCAGGCTTCGTTATTCAAAGTCTTTTACCCCTCACGAATGATTTCTAAGTTTTGTTATGACCACCATGTAGGTGGGAATGCAGTTTTTAACTGTCTTCATTCCTCACCCCAATCATCTATTACTTATAGGCTCATGGGGCCTCGTCACTCGAAGGCCCCCCCTAAAAACCATTCTTACTGGGTATACTTTGTAAAAAATTCCATTTTCTCTGGTGATTATTTTTTAACAATGAGTTCAGTCAAGGTTTTACTTTATCATGACTGCCTTAACTTGAAAAACCACAAAAATAAGTCTCTGCAACGGTTTTACCATTAAGCAGCTAACTCAATAAAACTGATTTGATCTGATTTACCTAAAACCAACTATAGTTATGAAGGAATGTACTAGTAGAGTACTACAGGACAAGTGATTAATGCGGCCTATAACTGTTCCATTAACCTGGTTGATAACTTATGTCAGCTGTAATGCTGATTCAACATTATATGATTGCCGATTCACGACACTTATTGAAAATCAACAATATACCCCTTTGTTACAAGAGACAGTGCTTTTTTATGTAGACACGAGCATCGGCGCCTTTGTAGTGGATGACAAGGGGGAAGCAATTGTTGAAAAAGTAACAGCTAACCAACAAAAAACGTTTATTTTAACTGATAAAAGTTCTCAGTTATCTCATGTCACGACTATAAAAGAAAATGGGCTATCCTATCATGTAAAAAATATCACACTACTCGGCGAAGATAGTTCAACAATTTTTCAAGGTCATTGTACAACCCAGCAAACCTTTTTATAACCCAGTTACTCATGTTCTGTAGTATTTTAGAGGTGTCCTTAAGCCCTATATACTGAAGCCGTGATCTTATATAATCACTGCCGTTTATTCAGTAAATCAGGTGCATTGTAATGAAAAGTCAACGTAACTATCCTTCATGGCGTTCTCGTCGTATAAGAGCACACTCCTTTTCTCGTCAGCTGACTCAAGAACATGCTGTGACAGTTAATGACTTAATTTACCCGATGTTTGTTATTGACGGACAAAATATCTGTCAGCCAATTCCTTCCATGCCTGGCATTAGCCGTTACTCAATTGATTTACTAATAAAAGAAGCTATAGAAGTACACGCATTAGGCATTCCGGCCATTGCTTTATTTCCAGCACCAAAACCAGATTGTAAAACACTTACTGGTGAAGCAGCTTATGACCCTAATGGCATAATGCAACAGGCCGTGGCTGCTTTAAAAGATAAGTTACCTGAGCTTGGCATTATCACAGACGTTGCACTTGATCCTTACACCAGCCATGGTCAGGATGGCATTCTCGACCAAAATGGTTATATCCTGAATGAAGAAACCATTGAAGTGCTGATCAAGCAAGCCCTTTCCCATGCTAAGGCTGGTGCAGAAGTCGTTGCTCCTTCTGATATGATGGATGGTCGAGTGGCAGCTATCCGCCAAGCGTTGGAGCAAGAAGGCTTTCTTAATACCCAGATTCTCGCTTATTCTGCTAAATATGCCTCTAATTACTATGGCCCTTTCCGTGATGCAGTCGGCTCAGCGAGTAACCTGGGCAAGAGCAATAAGAAAACCTATCAAATGGATTTTGCTAACTCTGATGAAGCACTTCATGAAGTAGCCCTCGACTTAGCCGAGGGGGCAGATATAGTAATGGTAAAGCCCGGCATGCCTTATCTGGATATCGTGAGACGGGTTAAAACGGAATTTCAAGTGCCAACGTTTGTCTACCAAGTGAGTGGCGAATACGCTATGCATATGGCAGCCTTTGAGAAAGGATGGCTTAGCCAGGATGCAATAATAATGGAATCACTAACCTGCTTTAAACGAGCTGGAGCAGATGCGATTTTAACTTACTTTGCTAAATCAGCTGCTGAACTACTGAATCGATAGTTTAAGCAAGGACCACTATGAGCCTAACCCAACCCACAGATAATGCCTCTCTACAAACGAAAGAGGAGCCAATTCCACCTGAACTAGACAACTCCAACAATGGAGACGAGCCACAAAAAGTCACAGACTTGTCTAACCCTGAATACTACATAAATCGAGAGCTTAGTCATTTACAGTTTAATGCAAGGGTATTAGAGCAGGCCCTTAATGATGACTACCCACTGCTAGAACGATTACGCTTTCTATTAATTTTTAGCAGTAATTTAGATGAGTTTTTTGAAATTCGGGTAGCCGGACTCAAACAGCAAATTACCTTTGCCAGAGAGAAGTCCAGCATTGATGGATTACAGCCACAACAGGCATTAGACGAAATTAGTCGTACTTGCCATCAGATGGTGCAACATCAATATGAAATTTTAAATCAGGTCTTATTACCGGCTCTCGCAGAGCAGGATATTCGCTTCTTACGCCGCAGTCAGCTCAACGCTAAACAAGCTGCCTGGGTGAGCGAGTATTTCTATCAACAAATCATGCCTGTCATCAGCCCAATTGGCTTAGACCCTGCTCACCCCTTTCCACGTTTGGTCAATAAAATCTTAAACTTTATCGTTTCTCTTGAAGGCAAGGATGCTTTTGGCCGGGAAACAGGGATGGCAATTATCCCTGCGCCCCGATCACTACCCAGGCTAATCAGACTACCTGATGAAGTCTGTAACGGTGGCGATAACTACATCTTTCTTTCATCTATTATTCATCACCATGTAGAAGACTTATTCCCAGGAATGACTGTAACTGGCTGTTATCAGTTCCGGCTGACTCGCAACAGTGATTTAAGTGTTGAATCTGAAGAAGTGGAAGATTTAGCTCGTGCATTACAAGGTGAACTACTGGCCCGACGTTATGGCGATGCCGTCCGCTTAGAAATAGCCGCTAACTGTCCCAAAAAGCTATCTACCTTTTTGCTGGAACACTTTGGTCTTTCGGAAGATGAGCTATATGAAATTCAAGGCCCAGTTAACCTCACTCGGCTAATGGATATCTGTAATGCAAAAGATCACCCTGATTTGTTGTATGTCCCCTTTAGTCCAGGGTTTCCTAAAATTATCCAGAAAAAAAATGCCGACATGCTTCAAGCGATTCGGCGCAGTGATATTTTATTGCTTCACCCTTTTGAGTCATTCACCCCCATTGTTGACTTAGTACGACAAGCAGCGAAAGACCCAGAAGTACTGGCCATCAAACAAACTTTGTATCGCACTGGCTCAAACTCGGAGCTGGTCGATGCTTTGGTTGAAGCCGCTAGAAACGGTAAAGAAATCACTGTAGTTATTGAAATCAGAGCCCGCTTTGATGAAGAAGACAACCTGCTATTAGCTAGTCGGCTTCAGGAGGCAGGCGCTGTTATAGTATATGGGGTGGTTGGTTACAAGACCCACGCAAAAATGCTACTAATCGTTAGGCGTGAAGGTAAAAAAATGCAACGTTATGTGCATTTAGGTACTGGCAACTACCATGCTGGTAATGCCCGAATCTATACCGACTACAGCTTGCTCACCTGTGATAAGTGCTTAACAGAAGATGTGCACAAAATTTTTCAGCAGCTCACCGGAATGGGTAAAGTGGTTCAGCTGAAAAAGCTACTACATGCCCCATTCACTCTGAAAAAAAGCCTGGTAGAGCTCATTTACAAAGAAGCCCATAATGCTAAAGAAGGTAAGCCTGCCCATATCATTATTAAGGTCAATGCGCTTACTGAAACTAAAGTCATGAAGGCATTATTCCGAGCCTCTCAAGTAGGCGTTAAGGTTGATTTGATTATTCGTGGCATCTGCTGCCTTCGCCCAGGTATCCCCGGTCTATCTGAAAATATAAGAGTTCGCTCCATTGTTGGTCGCTTTTTAGAGCACACTCGGGTTTATTACTTTCAGAACGACGACTCACCTAAAGTTTATTGTGCGAGTGCTGACTGGATGGAGCGTAATCTGGACAATCGGATCGAGACCTGTTTCCCAATCGAAAACCCAAAACTGGTTGCTCGGGTTAAGCGTGAGTTAGACATTTACCTTACTGATAACAGTATGAGCTGGCAGCTACAAACCGATGGTAGCTATTTACTGAATACACCAGGTGAAGAGGAAGAACCAATTAATGTACAACAAAAACTATTAGAAAAACTAGGGAGTTAGAGGCTTAAGCCTCTACTCCGCTATTAACTGATACCCTGCCTTAGCAAAGTACTTCTGTTCTCTCTCAAAGTCTGCTTCAGTTAGTGGGTGTTGCTCCAACCAGCCAGCACCTAATGATACCTTGAGCCAGTCAGCACCCGCAGTTACAGTATATTCCGGTAGCACTTCGTCTAAACGAATATGGTTTAACACAATAGAAAGCCGCAATAACATACAAAGCTTTTTCAATCGGGTAGCTAGTCCTGGCGGAAAACCTGCCATAAGGTCGAGTGGAAATGAGCGACGGTGACCTCTAACCAAAACTGCCAGTTGATGCTGATAATCTTTGGAAAAGCCAAGCAGGTCAGAATGACTGATAACATAAGCACCATGCTTATGAAACTGAGAATGGGAAATATCCAAACCAATTTCATGGACTAATGCAGCCCAGTTCAGTAGCTCACGATCTTCCTTTTCCAAATGCCACTGGTCAGCTACATAGTCAAAACACATTAGTGCATGGCGAGCCACCCGGCGAGCATGTTGTTTGTCAACGTGATAACGCTTCATTAATGCAGTGATGGTTCGCTCCCTTACATCCTCATGCTGTAAGCGTCCAACCATGTCATACAGTAAGCCTTCCCGTAGAGCACCTTCTGAGTAACACATCCGATCAACTTTAAAAGCATCAAACACTGCCATTAAAATTGCCAAACCTGCTGGAAAGATATTGGCTCGCTCAGGTTTTAGGCCTTCCAACTCAACTTTATCCACATGACCTAGGTTAATAATTTGCTTACGCAGCTCTTCCATCCCTTCAGCTGTAATACCCGAGCTGGTCAAGCCTTTAGCAATCAAGACATTTTGAATAGACTTAACAGTCCCTGATGAGCCTATAACATCTTCCCAGCCAGCTTCTTTATAAGGCGCAGCGATATTCAACAACTCCAGGCGAGCTGCATAATAAGCCTCCTGGAACTGCCTGCTAGTAATCACACCGTCTGGAAAAAATTGCTGACTGTAAACAACACAACCCATATGCAAGCTTTCGAGCAATTGAGGCTCAAAGCGCTGACCAATGATAAATTCGGTACTCCCGCCCCCAATATCCACCACCAAACGCCGACCAAAGTCATCGGCTTGAGTATGGGAAACACCTAAGTAAATTAAGCGAGCCTCCTCTCTACCTGAAATCACATCAATTGGATGGCTCAAAATTTCTTGAGCGCGCTTAATAAAATCATCGCGATTATGAGCAGTCCGTAGAGCATTTGTTCCCACCACACGTACTTTGCCAACATTCAGATGTGTAGTGTATTGAGCAAATCGCCTTAAGCAGTCAAGGCCCCGTTGCTGAGCCTCTTCACTTAAGCAATCGTTTTCATCAAGCCCTGCAGCTAGCTGGATTTTTTCTCCCAGCCGCTCCAGTGGTCTTATTTCTCCTTGATCCAAACGAGCCACTATCATGTGGAAGCTATTTGAACCAAGATCAATTGCAGCAATTAAACACTGGTCAGAGTGGTTTGAGCGAGATATCCTTGCGGTCATTAGCTATGCCAATAATTTCAATGACAAAGTGATATAGCTTAACAAAATAAACCACTGGTTAGGGATAGTTTCGGCATATTTTGTTGCCTCTAATAATGCAAAATAGTTGCAAAGTAAGGCAACTGTCGAATACAGATTGTCCTCATAGCTTATCAACCGTATAGCTTCTCAGCCGTTGTGACACAGTGCTATGATAGAATCAATCAACTGACTTGTAATAAATGCTGGAGATTTCAATAATGAGCGAACATATCTTGAATGTAACGGATGAAAACTTTGATCAAGAAGTACTCAACGCAGAAGGACCTGTACTGGTTGATTATTGGGCAGAATGGTGTGGCCCATGCAAGATGATTACTCCCATTCTTGATGAAATTGCTAACGAATATAAAGACCGCTTGAAGGTGTGTAAATTAAACATCGATGATAACGAAGCAACACCTCCAAAGTACGGTGTTCGTGGTATTCCAACCCTTATGCTGTTTAAGAATGGTAATGTAGAAGCCACCAAAGTGGGTGCTCTTTCAAAAACTCAACTTGTTGCTTTTCTTGAAGGTAACCTTTAGAACGAGCACCTTGTAGCACCCAACTGTAAGCAAGGGGAAACTCCCCCTTGCAGTACCCGTAACCTATTGAGCTATAACCCCTATCAATTCTGGGCATTAGCTTCAATTTTTGATATTAATTTGATTATTTTCCAATTAATACTGGACTTAAAACTCGACAGTTTCTATTATTCAGTGTTAGATTAACCTTGATAACCACCGTTACTCATAAGTCTATAGTCGTTCAATATTCACATACAGATGATAATCGTATATAAATAGCGATCTATGGATGAGTTACTCTCATTATATTTAAACCGTCTTATAGATGGTTACTCATCACTTAGCTGTTTATAAGTAGTTGTCAATAAAAAGTGGTTTGTAAATAAACACTTATAAAAGTCTGCTTATAAAAACTACAGTGATCAAAAACCCGAGTAACTTCAAGAATGATAACGGCAAGCAACTACCACTCGACAATAGCCAGTAGATAACTCGGCAGCTGTCAGATAATCAGGTAATAGATAAAGGTAGGGGTTATCCCAAGCAATCCAGGTAAATTAATCTTAACACTACCCAGAGACCAGTTCCTCCGCTGCATTCAGCACCCACAGAGAGTCACCTTTCATCAACGTATCTTAGTTTACTATGAACCTTACTGAGCTAAAGCAAAAATCCGTTCCTGAATTATTAAGAGTAGCCGCCGAGATGGGGCTTGATAACTTAGCCCGTTCTCGAAAACAGGATGTTATCTTCACTATATTAAAACGCCATGCACGTAGCGGTGAAGATATCTATGGCGATGGGGTATTAGAAATTCTGCAAGACGGTTTTGGTTTCTTGCGCTCTTCTGATAGCTCCTATCTTGCAGGCCCTGACGATATCTATGTTTCACCGAGCCAAATTCGTCGTTTTAATCTACGTACCGGTGATACCGTATCAGGTAAAATCCGTCCTCCGAAAGATGGCGAGCGCTATTTTGCACTGCTGAAGGTTAACGAAATCAATTTCGACAAACCTGAAAATGCAAAAAATAAAATTCTTTTTGAAAACCTCACTCCATTGTTCCCTCAAGAACGACTGACAATGGAAGCAGGCAATGGCTCAACAGAAGACCTCACTGCCCGTATAATTGACTTGGTAGCGCCTTTTGGTAAAGGCCAGCGTGGCTTGATCGTGTCACCACCAAAAGCGGGTAAAACATTAATGCTGCAAAATATTGCTTCTAATATTGCCCGCAACAATCCTGAGTGCCACTTAATTGTGCTATTGATTGACGAGCGTCCTGAAGAGGTAACTGAAATGGCTCGCTCAGTGCGTGGAGAAGTGGTTGCCAGTACCTTCGACGAACCACCTGCTCGTCATGTTCAAGTAGCAGAGATGGTTATAGAAAAAGCTAAACGACTGGTTGAACATAAAAAAGATGTCGTTATTTTACTTGACTCCATTACTCGTTTAGCACGTGCTTATAACACCGTAATTCCTTCATCAGGAAAAGTATTAACTGGTGGTGTTGATGCACACGCACTAGAAAGACCAAAACGCTTCTTTGGTGCTGCTCGTAACATTGAAGAAGGTGGCAGTTTAACAATCATTGCTACTGCACTGGTTGATACCGGTTCAAAAATGGATGAAGTTATTTTTGAGGAATTTAAGGGAACCGGTAACATGGAATTACACCTGGACCGGAAAATATCAGAAAAACGCGTATTCCCTGCAATTGGTATTACTCGTTCAGGCACTCGTCGTGAAGACTTACTAACAACCGAAGAAGAATTGCAAAGAATGTGGATTTTACGCAAAATCCTTCACCCCATGGATGAAATTTCTGCGGTTGAGTTTTTATTAGATCGCATGAAAGACACCAAAACTAATGATGAATTCTTCCAGTCAATGAAGCGGAAGTAATTTTTCAAAAAGGAGAAGCCTCAAAGCTTCTCCTTTCTAATTTCCCTCCCCTAATTAATATCAAGTAAATTTTCGAAGGGTATATCTATATAGCCAAAGCGAATGGTTTTTAGGGGAGGCCGTCGAGCAATGAAGCTCCATAAGTTTATGTTTTTAAGAGCGAAAACAGCAAACCCTAAATATCATTCGAGAAGGATATAGCTATCGTCAGGGGTATTAATGAAATATAAAGACCTGCGAGACTTCATTTCCCAACTAGAAAAAAAAGGCGAATTAAAACGAATCAATACGCCAGTTGATCCCTATTTGGAAATGACTGAAATTGCTGATCGCACTCTACAGAAAGGGGGGCCAGCATTATTATTTGAAAATCCTAAAGGTTTTAACATTCCTGTTTTGGCTAACTTATTTGGTACTGCTGACCGAGTGGCCATGGGAATGGGAGCAGAAAATACCAAAGCACTTACCGAAATAGGTGAATTATTAGCATTTTTAAAAGAACCAGAGCCACCTAAAGGAATGAAAGATGCCTGGGAAAAATTACCTATTTTTCGCCAGGTAATGAATATGGGTCCCAAGCAAGTTAAGTCGGCACCTTGCCAGCAGGTCATTATCACCAAGGAAGACGTTGATTTAAGTACCTTACCAGTTCAAACTTGCTGGCCCGATGATGCCGGCCCATTAATTACCTGGCCCCTGGTTGTCACTAAAGGCCCCCATAAAACACGGCAAAATTTAGGTATTTATCGCCAACAAGTGATTGGCCGGAATAAAGTCATTATGCGCTGGCTATCCCATCGCGGTGGCGCCTTGGATTTTAAAGAATGGCAAGCAGCTCACCCAGGTGAGCCATTCCCAGTAGCGGTTGCTTTAGGTGCAGACCCAGCCACTATTCTAGGTGCAGTGACACCAATACCTGATACTCTCTCAGAGTATGCATTTGCTGGTTTGTTAAGGGGTAGTAAAACAGAGCTAGTTAGCTGCATGACCCATGATTTAGAAGTGCCAGCCTCTGCCGAAATTATTTTAGAGGGCTATATTTATCCAAATGAGATGGCCGATGAAGGTCCATTTGGTGACCATACGGGTTATTACAATGAAGTTGATCAGTTTCCAGTTTTTACGGTTGAAACAATTACCCATCGTAAGCAGCCTATTTATCATAGCACCTACACTGGCCGTCCACCGGATGAGCCCGCTATTTTAGGTGTTGCACTAAATGAAGTATTTGTCCCTATTCTGAAAAAACAGTTTCCAGAAATTGTCGATTTTTATTTACCCCCAGAGGGCTGTTCCTACCGGCTTGCTGTCATATCAATGAAAAAACAATATCCTGGACATGCCAAACGGGTAATGCTGGGTATTTGGTCATTCCTAAGACAGTTTATGTATACTAAATTCGTTATTGTTACTGATGACGATATTAATATTAGAAGCTGGCAAGATGTTATCTGGGCTATGACCACCCGTATGGATCCGAAGCGAGATATGACTTTCATTGAGAATACCCCTATTGATTATCTGGACTTTGCTTCACCTGTATCTGGTCTTGGTTCCAAAGTGGGTCTTGATGCAACAAATAAATGGCCTGGAGAAACTAACCGGGAATGGGGCGCAGCAATCACAATGTCTACTGATGTCAAACGTCGGGTTGATGAGTTATGGCCTGAACTTGGTATAGACTAACGGGAAAAGCAAGCAAAAAAGTTTGGAGTGCATAAGTAGTGACAATTCACACCCTTCCTATTCTTCAAGTCCACCAGCCACATAACAATATCTACCGAGTTGAGCTGGATACCTCAGCTCATTCGAATATTGAGTTCTTCCCTGGCCAATATTTAGAAGCTATTTTGCCTGACCAAAGCCGCTGCCCATTATCAATTGCTAGTGCACCCAGTACTATGCATACCAATCAACTGCTTGAACTGCACATTCAGCACCAGTTTACCAGCGACTTATCCAACCAGCTTGTTCACTTGATTAATAGTCAGGATGAAATGACTGTGAACATTGCTAAAGGTAACTGCTACTTGTGCCAAACTCCCACTTCCCCTTTAGTGTTTATGGCAGCAGGAACTGGGTTCGCCCAAGCTAAAAGCATGATTGAGTATTGTCTTAACTGCCAGTATAACCAGCCATTATTTCTTTATTGGGGAGTAAGGAAAATGAGCGATTTTTACCTGCTAGATGTTCCCAATCGCTGGGCTCAACAAAGCAAAGTAGAGTTTCACCCTGTTGTTAGTGAAGACGATATTTCAGGGGTAGTGCAACGAGCTGGTTTATTAGTTAATGCTGTCATTGAAGATTTAAGTAACTTTCCTGAAGCCCACTATTATATTAGTGGCTCACCACAAATGGTGTATGCCAGTTTAGATAGACTAACGGCTGAAGGGATAGCGGAAAATCATGTGCATTCTGATGTATTTGATTACGCCCCCAGATAAATATACTCTTCGCGAATAGTCTTTAGGCTTTGTTGTCATCGCTGAGCACCTAGGAAGGATGGTATGAATGCCGTTTATGCAGGAGCATTAAAATTTCTTCGCCCCAGTCACTTATTACTATAAGCTCCTGGGGCTTTAGCCCTTGACGGCCTCGCCTAAAGAACCCGTCTCGGTGAGTATTTGCTTCTTAAACTCAAATATAAAAGCAAACTACTTTGAGATAAAAAGTCCAAAATAAAGGCCCAGCACTTTTAATCATTTCTTTATAAAACGATTAAAAGCTATAAATATCGCTTGGTTAATTGATCGTAACTTCCATCTTTCATCATTCCATCTAGGGCCTGCTGTAAAGCATTTATTACACTATCAGATGTTTCCTTATTAAAGGCTAAATACATTTCTGTCTTTTTAAAGGTTAGTAATGGCTTTAACCCCATGATTCCTTCTTGAGCGGCAAAATAAACGCCCGACATATGGCCAGAAGCCCAGAGATCAATTTTATCAGACATTAGTTTTACTGCATTTTCATTATCTCGAAAAGAGGTAATTATCTTAAAGTCTTCAGACTCTAGGTAGTTAGCCAACGCATCTCCTTTATATCCTCCCACTCGAAGCCGCTTAGCATCATCTAGCTTTGTCAGTTTAATTTCACTACCCGGTTTTGCCAAAAACACCCACTTATTAACGACTAGAGGCCCAACCCACTTAAACAGATCTTCACGTTCTGGCGTGCGCGTAGTTGAAAATAGCCCATAATTTGGCTTTTCCAGGGTTAGTCTAAATACTCTTTTCCAGGGAAAGCGTAATGTGAGTGAGTAATCAATGTTCGCTCGCTTAAACATCTCTCGTACAACTTCTGTCGAGAGACCTGTAATATTACCCCCTCTTGCAAAGTTTTTCTGATTAATACTCATGTTAAAAGGCGGGTAGTTCTCTGTTAAAAGTACTATTTTATCTTCAAGCCTTGCATTAGCAGATATAGCTAATAAGCAAATATACACCGTTAATAATACACGACATATCCAGCAATTCTTTCTCACTGGCTTCTCCCCCTCGACTGTCGAACTTCCAGGATTGGTACACCCTTTGCGTTGGCCAAATATACAATTTATTGTTAGACAAAACTCTCTCTACTTAAACGCCTGCATCTATATGTTTAGTTTAATTAAAGAGCGTCCATAGCCTAGCCAGGATATTACCCCTAAACACTAATTAGCGAACTAAGGTCTATGCAATCATCAAAAAAAGTAATAACCCACTCACAAAAATAAGTAGATTAAGTTATTAATCATATTATTTATTTATATGCCGAATAGTGTAACAAAATACTCTACCGTTTTTTACCCTTAATTGAAACTCTGCAAAATGCTCAGCTAGACTAATACCTTAGTGATGTCTGACGAAGTATCCAAGTAACCACTTAATGACATCACTTGACCTCTAATTCAACAAACAAGTACCTTTCAATTCATTAGCGCAGTCAAGTAAATTTCCTATAAGAAACTTTTTTCTCGCTATTACTAGAGTCTTGCTGGGCGTAAAATCATCTATGGCATTGGTGGTTAATAGGCCCTAGCTGTGCTTAGAAGCACTGAGGAACTCAATACTGAAAAAACATTCGATTAGTTGGATTGGTAGCAAATAAGTAAGGCTGTAGGACAAGTACTAGCAGAACTCTGATGAAACGGATAGCAGGCTTTATAATAAAAAAACCTCATTTACGAGGCTTTTGTTTTAGCGTATATAATCAAAACGAATGGTTTTTAGGGGGCCTTGAGTTCCAGTAGCACTTTTATGTAAATTAAAGTAGCTACCGCAAGACTTGCTGTATCAGACTTGCCCCCATGAGTTTATGTTGCAATAAATGAAGAGTATCCTTTACATATAGTCATTAACCATTTGCTCATGAGAACCATCCCTTACCATCTCATCCAAGGCATTTTGCAATAAATTAATCACCTCATCAGAAGTGTCTTTGTTAAAAGCTAAATAAAGCTGACTTTTCTTAATGGTAAATACCGTTTTTAATCCAGTTACACCCTCTAGCTGAGCTAAATAACGACCAGATAAATCACCTGTTGCCCATAGATCTATCCTTCCATCAACCAGTTTTTTAACATTTTCATTATCTCTAAATGAGGTAATTAGATTAAAACCCCGTTCTTCTAAAAAATTAGCTGTTGCATCACCTTTGTAGCCACCCACCTTAAATTTTTTAGCCGCATTCAAGGTATTAACACGAACAGGATTCTTATTTAATGCTAAAAATACCCAGTCGCTGGAAGCAAGTGGGCCGACCCATTTAAATAAGTTTTCTCTCGCTTCTGTACGTGATGTAGAGAAAAGTCCATAATCACGCTTCTGCAAAGTTAACTTATAAATTCTACTCCAAGGAAAGCGTAAACTTAGGCGATATTTTATATTTGCCCGCTTAAACATTTCCCTCACAATATCAGTAGATAACCCATCAATATTGTCACCTCGAGCAAAGTTTTTATCATTAACACTCATATTATAAGGAGGGTAATTTTCAGTAAGCAGAATAATCGTCGTTTTTGGGCTCACTTCTGCTTTAGCTATAAAACTTAGGCAAAATAGCAAGGGCAATAACACAAATAACTTCAAAAAGTGTATACGCTTCATTATCTTTCTCGCTTAGCAGGCTTTAAGTTAGCTCTATTATTGGGCCATTCCCTCCTTCTTCATTTCACATATCCCTGTGTTTCACCGGCTTATCTTTCTCTTTCATTCTTGAATACACTATAGTGCAATGCAACTTTTTTTCAGTAGTTACATCAAACAAATAGCAAATTTTAATTAGCACACTAAATTCTATTGATAATAACCAAGCTGGCTATCTTCCAACTTTTGTCACCAAAGGCCTTCATAAAAAAGAGTAAGTTTATTTTTTTTGTCCATAGCGCTCTCCTGTTTACTTTTACAAATTATCAGTCCATCAATGCTTTTTCTTAACCAATATTTGTTTTATTTATATTAACTTGAACTCAATTTTGTTTGGTTGTAAAAATGTCACAAATAATCAAAAGATAGTCAACGTTTTAACTTATGACAGTTTTAAATAGGTATTAGCACTATAATTACAAAGCTAAATATGCACTTTTAATCTGCAATAAAATAGTAAAAAGAAATAAAGCAAGAAAATAATTTTTTAATCAAGCGAGGCAGGAATTGAAACTCTGCAGACTATGAATAACAAAGTCTGCAGATAATTAAGTATTAGGACAATGCAACTAGCTGACGACTTTGATCTACCAAAGCCAAGCCTTCTGTTAAATACTGAGTACTTTCTTCGACACGACCTTTTTTTGCAAAGACCTTGCTCAATTCAATATAAACAGATTCAGTTTTATGAAGTTTTAGGCTATCGCGTAATACCTGCTCTGCCTTGTCTAATTGATTATCCCTCAAATATAGCCTTCCTAATGCTAGTGCAACTTCAGGCGACTTGGCATTTTCATCTCTTAGCTCTTCCATAAAAGCTAACTGAGCTTTTAAGTCTTCCCCTTGGGCCTGACCATACAATTCAACTAACTCAGGATCATAGTTCTTATCTAAGGCTTTCCGCAGCTCTTTTTCAGCATACCCCAGTGCTCCTGCTTTAATTAATCCTCTGGCATATGCAGCCAATACTGCTGGCAATTTGCGCTGTTTACGAGGAACGGCTGCCCATGCTTCTTCTATTAACTCTATGCGTTTGCTAACATTTTCATCACTATTCAAGCTTTTAGCGATGACCTTATTCAGCTGACAGATAGAAGCCTGTTGTTGTAAGGTTTGATACTCCTCATCATCAACCACATGGCGTTTTCGCAAGTCTGGTAGCAATGCATTCAGCTGTTCCCATTCATGCAACTTCACATAAACCTGTTTAAGCAGCTTAAGCACATACTGGTGACGAGGTTTATGGCGACGAATTTCCTCTAAAGTAGCAAGGGCTTGTTCCCATTGCCCGTTAGCCAACTGAATTTGTGCCTGGGTAATACCGATTCCAATTTTGCCATTCGGTACCTGATCATCGGCTTTACGCAGATATTCAATAACCGTATTGCTATCGCCAACTTCGTTAGCGGCCTTGGCTGCGGTGAGATAATTAATTAATGGGGCTTCACCTTGATCAGCTGCTTTACCTAATAATTTACCAGCCTGTTCCCACTCTCCATTTATCAACAAATCCAAGCCTTTCATTGAATACCGTTTGGCTCGTTTTAGTCTGCTTGATGTAGTTACTGGCAATAAAAAACCAACTGAACGCAAAGAAGTAATCGTAAGTCGCTTTACTATATTATAAATAATGACTGCCAAGACAATAATGGCAAAAAACATCCACAAACTAGTTTCAAAGGACATATCTCCATAAGCAATCAGTACATAACCACTGTCATGCACTATTCCCAGCGATACCAGCCCTGCTAAAATAAATAATAACAATAGTTTGGTGAAAGCCTTCATTAATGCGCCTCCCCATCCAGGTTAGCACTAGTGGCTTGCTCTCCAGCATTAGCCACTTCATCTTTACGAGGCAGTTTGCCTTTATGTAAACGATGTAGCTCATCAATATATTGTTTCGCGGCTTTCAGCGAACCAGATATATCGGGCAATTGAGGGTTAAGTTTTACTTCCGTTAGTTGCTGTAGCTGTTTATTGATAGCAGCAACTTTGGCGCTATCGTAAATAAAAAACTCTTTCAGCCAATCTACTGATTTTTTTAAGCTGTTACTATAAATAACCTGATTTTGTTGCAACAACGCTAACTGGGCCTGTTCAAGCATCATGCGAAGATTTTGCCGCAAAAACATTTCTTCTTTAGGTGTTAACAACACCTGTACTGGTTTATCTCGGCTGATATTAATTCGTAAATGGTCGCTAAAATTATCCCAGGTTCGTTGCAGTTTGGCAGAAAGCTTAGATGAAAAGTTGGTCTCCTCCTGTTCTGATTTGGCAGGCTCAGACTGGCTTTTCTGATAATCAGCCACAGGCATCAAAGGTAATGCCATAATCTGATTAACCAAAGCATCTAATTGTAAATAAGTGCCTTCTACATCAATTTGCTCAACGGCTCTGACTGCAGCCAAATCTTTGGCTAATGCCTCTCGAACACTATAAAGAGAGTAATTATCTAGCCCACGTAAAATAGCATCGGCACTTACTAATATGGCTTCTACCCCCCGGATATCACCTTCCATTAACAATCTCTGATTCGCCAGGCGCAACATATATTCAACCTCAGCTAATTGCCAGTCATCACGACTAGTGCCTTGCATTTGGTTAAACTGTCGTCTTAGGTTGCTAACGTTTTCAGCTACACCCAATACTTCCTGTTTTAATTTCTGTTCAGTATTACTCAGCTGCTGCTGTTGTTGACCAAGCTGAGCAGTCACCTCATTTACCTTACTGGTTACTTGTCGTGCAGTAGAATTAACAGATTCTGCAAGTTTTGACTCAACTTTGGCGGCTTCTGTTTGACTAACCTGAATGGGATCAAAAGACTGCTTTTTATCCATATAATAGCGGATATCGTAATCTAAATAGGCAATCCCACCCACGCCAGCCAGTGCAGCTAGACTAATCACCAAAGCTATAGGGCCACTCCACCCTCGCTTCACAACAGTTGCCGTAGACTGAGGCGCTGACTGTGAAGAACTATTACCTGCCGCTTGACCAGGGTTAGTTGACTGCGTTTGAGATGATGGCGTAGTGGAGAGCGGAGTAACCGGCTTACGGGTAGACTGTGCTTCAGGTGTCGTTGAGCTGGATGTTTCTGATTCGTGACCAACAGTTGCTTTACTTTTTTTAGCGGTTGTAGAGGCACTTTCCGCTTGGTTAAGGCTATTATTTTGCTTTAACTCTGCTGAAGGTTGCTCCGTAACTGTTTGTTCATTTTGCTTCTGCTGTGCTTGCTCAGATTGCTCTTGTTTTGTCTGTTGATGCTTGGATTGTTGGTCTTTAGCCTTATCTGACGATTTTGAGTCAGTGGGTTTATTTCCATTCGTGTTGTTTGTCATTTATCTAGATACCAAATGCTTTCAACTTTTAAACGTAATTTAACCCGAAAATTTCATAAAGTAATAATATTTACGCAATATCCGGGATTTTGAGTCTTGTGCCACTTTCTTATGTGCTTTTTACGTGTTTTCTTTTCTATATATCTTAATCTGTTTAACGTATTTACTTACGTCCAATCAACTTACTTACACTATTTAAACTATTTTAAAGTTAAGATGTATATAAACCTGTTGTCATTATTTATTAACAAGCTAACTATGCAAGACGCTTGTAGCATAAGTTAAAAACTAAACCAGCACCTTTATCACTGCCTCTTCACTTGCCCCATTGGCATTAATCACTTGAGCAAAACCCAGCGTGCCAGACAAGTCTGCAACCCTTGCACTGGGTACAATTAGCCTTAGCTTATTCCGCCATTGCTGGTCTAAAAAGCCAGCTAAGTGAGTAACAATTTCACCACTGGTAGCCACAATGGTATCAGTCTGATGACTAGCAAGCAGGTTTTGTACTTCAGTTTTGTTATATTGTGCAGGCACTCGTTGATAAAGTGCTAGCTCTGTTATCTGAGCTCCCCGTTGTTGCAACACGTCCTTCAGAAGGTCTCGCCCTCCCACTCCTTTCACTATTAATATTTTATTATTGTCCACCTGTTGTAACTGTGGATGCGTTAATAGTGCCTCGCTATCTACGCCAGAAGAACATAGCGACTCAATATCCCATTCCGCTAATGCAGAAGCGGTTTTACCACCAATAGCAAACCACTGAATTTTAACGGGCCATTGTGGCCAATAATGGTCTATTAATGTAGCGAAACGGATTGCACCATGATAGCTAACCACAATTATCTGCTGAAATAAGTCCAGATTCAGGACTAACTCTCTTATCTCAGGGGTTTCTGGCAAATCCTGACGCTCTAACATTGGCAGCGCCCATGCCTGTAAACCTTGTTGTTGAAGGCTAGCAACAAGCTTGGAAGCCTCAGGCTCTGGTCGGGTTACTAAAATCGACATGACTTGAGTTTAGCTTGACTGGTATAGCTTGCTCAGGATATCCCCCGCACCTTGTTTAAGCAGGTCCTCTGCCATACTAATACCTAATTGCTCAGCGGTTTGCAGATCCGTTACGCCTATTACTGACTGGCTTTGCTCACTAGATATAAAATGAGAACCATCCGGCTCTGCCACCAAACCACGCATGGTCAGCTGCTCTCCTGCCAGTTGCGCATAACAAGCAATTGGTACCTGACAACCACCTGCCAAACGGCGATTCATCGCTCGTTCAGCACTTACACATAAAGCAGTTTCTGCATGATGTAAAGGTGCTAATAGCTTGATAATAGCATCATCTGCTGTACGACACTCAATGCCTACGGCACCTTGCCCACCAGAAGGAAGGCTCTGCTCTGGACTAAGAGAGCTCTTGATACGATCAGCAAATTCAAGTCGGATTAAACCTGCAGCGGCTAAAATAATGGCATCATATTGGCCTTCATCCAGCTTAGCTAGCCGGGTATTAACATTGCCTCGTAAAAACTGGACTCTTAAATCAGGCCTCAATTTCAGTAACTGAGCTTGGCGACGCAAACTGGAAGTACCCACCACAGCACCTTTGGGTAACTCATCAATCGTTGCATATTTATTAGATACCAAAGCATCCCTAGGGTCTTCTCGTTCACAAATAACTGGAAGGCAAAGCCCGTCAGGAAATTCCATCGGCACATCTTTCATAGAATGCACAGCGATATCAGCCTCATTGGCTAACATGGCATTTTCCAGCTCTTTAACAAACAGCCCCTTCCCACCTACCTTGGCTAAGGGCGAATCCAGCAACTGATCACCACGGCTGGTCATTGGGACAAGCTCAACATTTAAATTAGAGTGATGGACGAGCAGTTGCTGCTTGACAAAGTTTGCCTGCCACAGGGCTAAAGCGCTTTTTCGGGTTGCTATGCGTAAGGTTTTCACATCTAAATCCGGCTACTAAATTACTGAATAACTAATGATAAGTGAGCAAAACTAATTTAGCACCTTCAATTGCCAGATTCATCGATAACCAGAAACAAGGCGTTAATTTCAATATACTGTGGTTAAAGCGTTTGCAATAATTTACGCATACCCGCAACATGCCGTCGGCTTATTAGTAACGGTTCATCAACCCCTTTTAAGCGAACTTCATAGCCTCCCTGATCATTTCGGCTCATGCCTTCAATAGCACCTTTAGCAACTAAAGCATTGCGATGAATTCTAACAAAAGCACCTTCAAACTCCGTTTCCAGCTCTTTTAAAGTTTCATCAATTAATACTTCACCTTTTGTATGATTCACTGTTACGTATTTATTATCTGCAATAAAGTAGCGCACTTCATTCAGCGGTATTAACTCGACACCTTTATAAGTTTTGGCACTGATATGACTTCGCTTGCCTGGTTGTTCTCCTGGCCGAAACTGATTGATCGCATTGAGCTGGGATCGATTGGTTTTTTTCGCATTTTGTAGCGCCTGCACAAGTGCACTTTGTTTCACAGGCTTTAGTAAATAGCCAACAGCTTGTACATCAAATGCTTCTAGCGCGTATTCACCGTAAGCGGTACAGAAAATAACTGCAGGTGGACACTCCATTTCGCACAAATGTCTGGCCGCTTCCAAGCCATTCATATTGGGCATACGAATGTCCATCAGCACTACATCCGGGTTATGCTTTTGGGCCAGTTCTACTGCCTCCAAACCATTTCGCCCTTCCTCCTCTAACGGGCTGCAACCATCTACCTGTTCTAGCATTCGCCTTAATCGGTCACGGGCTAGTGGCTCATCATCCACGATCAACACATTCATTACATTTACACACCCTCTGACTTACTATTTGCTCTATTGGTTGCCAGCTCTTTCAATGAGCTCTAATCCTCTGTTCAACATGGGTAACTCAACTGGGTTACAAAACCAGCACCTTCTTGTTTAGCTGATAAAGAAGCTTGCTTGCCGTAAAGCGCCTGAAGTCGGTCTGCAATATTTCGCATCGCCATACGGTTACCACGTTTAGGCTCTGAAATGTAAGCAGCATCCAAAGGGTTCCGCACAGTAATTGTCAAATACTGACTGTCATATTGGCCCGCGATACTAATAGTGCCTCCTTCAGCCAATGGTTGAATACCATGATAAACCGCATTCTCTAAAATAGGCTGTAGAGTAAGCGGTGGGATGGGCAAGCTATCTGGCACCCCCTCTAACTTCCAGTCCACCTGAAGCCGCTCCCCTAAACGATGTTTTTCTATCCTTAAGTATTGCTTACAAATCTCAAGCTCGTCAGCTAAGGTGACTTTAGCTGCCACCTCATCCAGGCAAGCACGCAGTAATGCAGCCAAATCTTCAACAGCTTGCTCTGCTTTTTCAGGTGAAATCTGAATTAGGCTGGCAATACTATTCATGCTGTTAAACAGAAAATGAGGGTGAATTCTGGCTTGCAATGCCTGCAAGCGAGATCTGAGTTCAGCCTGCTCCTGCTGACGCAATTGTTGCTGCATATAAAAATAGCGAAGCAATAAACTGGTAATAATCAATGCAACCAATAAATTTTTTGCAATATGCCAGGTATCCAGCTGCAGCCAAAACTGCCCCCAATCTGTAGGATAAATAACCCACTCCGCGATGAGTGAAAATAGCAAGGTAACGATGAGTACCACGCTATAACAGGCAGCTAAGGCATACCCAAGCTGAGTTTTCTGAATAAGCGGCCTAACTCGACACAAGCAGCCAGCACTGGCCAATACCACCCACTGAACAAAGAATGATGTTAATGCTAGGCGATTCCAGTCGAATCCCATTGAACTGGGTAAAGCCAACACGAGAATTAACACAAATAGCTCCGCCAGCACCACCAGCATAAATACCGCCCTGGTAGTACATAGGTCAGGCAAGAAAAAGCCTTGATCCAGCCAATCTTGTTGTTCTTTTGTCAAAGTAGTATCCGCCACTATGGTCTTTTTATTGTTTTCAAGACGTATAAAAATACTCACAAGAATAGCGGAGAACTATGACTAAGTGCTTATTAGTTATGTGAAATGGATAACAACTAAGAATAACGGACGGAGGAGTTAGGCTGGTATGAAATAAAGTGAGGGAGGTGGGCCCTCCTCCACTTTAGCTTAGTTACAGCAGATTTATTTTTTTAATGTAATCGATCTAAAGCTAAGCCTCTTAACCACCTTAAATCAGCGGTAGTTTTAACAAGATCTTTTACATCATAGTAATTAAGCTGACTTTGCTGAAACTTCTTTTGTAACTGATTCTGTAGTTCAGGGGTTAAGGTTAATTTATCTTTTTGTCTAACCTGGGAA
Source organism: Spartinivicinus ruber (assembly GCF_011009015.1). Classification (NCBI taxonomy): domain Bacteria; kingdom Pseudomonadati; phylum Pseudomonadota; class Gammaproteobacteria; order Oceanospirillales; family Zooshikellaceae; genus Spartinivicinus; species Spartinivicinus ruber. Next base: position 610,950 of record NZ_CP048878.1, on the reverse strand, counting down.
CTTAAATAACTTGTCACATCCAATAATGCTTTTGTCTTATCATCAGTAGCTGAGCGGCCATTGAAAGCTGTTCCTTCAACATACTGCTCTTCCAGCATGTTTACTCGCTGTTGAGCGGTTAGTTGAGTTATCGTTTCAGCTGCTTCAGATACCTGCGTTGATTGCAGTTGATGGTTTAACTCTTCAGACTCCTTGTCCTGCTTATTTAATGCTCCATCAAGCTTTACGCTTAATACTTTTGCTTCTTCAGCCAGTTCTATTACTCTGTCTGCGACTTGTTGTGGGGTGGGCTCTCTTTCAGTTACAGGATCTACAAGCCCTTTAGCATAAGGCCCCTGGCCATCCGTTGTTCCCCAACTGGAAAACTTCGTATCAAATACTTCTGCAGCTATAAGTTGCTGGGCTTTTTGACTTACTTCCTTCAGCTCAGGAGAAAGAGTTGTTTGAGTTAGTGCTGCAATTTTATCCATCTCCTTTAAAGCTGTAAGCCCAGTTATAAGCGCCCTCAAAGGTCCATTACCACTGCTTTTTGTATCTGCACCACCAGCCAAAGCAGCTTGTTTTTGTTTATCTATTCCTGATTCTTTTAAGTCATCGGCCTGTCCTAAAAGGCCTTGCCACCCTCTGTTCAATCCATCAATACCGGTTTGCAACATGCCTCTAAAGTCTGTAGCAACAGAATAAGTCTTAGCAGCTGCTTGTGACGTTTGTCCTGAACCTTGAGTAGACAAACTAATATTCGACTGACTGTGGCTCTGAGTCTGTTGAAAAAACTGGGTTACTATTTCGGGCACTTGTTTAAGCCGACTAAATGCTTTTACCAAACCCTGTTTAACCTGCTGTAATGGCTGGCCAACAAGTTGCAGAAACATTTTTTTAGCGACTTCATTCGCTTTTTCAAGCTTAATAGTTCTGCCAGCCAACAGCCCTTCTGCCGGCCTCACAGGCTCTGCTACTACACTATTAGGAGTGAACCCTGCGGCAGGGACTCCATTTACACTCATAGTCATCAATATCTCCAAACTGCCTTAACAATTCACCGTTAATAAATACAAATAGGCAACACTTCATATAGTACTCATAATTGCTGAACAGTTACTTATCAATAAGCTGTAACTTTTTAGCTAACAGCAACTTTAGATACATATTGATACAACTACTTATGTAACGATGATGGATCGATAGTTGTATAATTTATTTTTTATACGTCAGCTTTAATCGGGAAGAACCAATGTCGGAAAAACCAACGAATCAAGCCAACCAGCAGTGGGGTGGCCGGTTTTCAGAGCCCACAGATCAGTTTGTCGCTAAATTTACTGCTTCAATTGATTTTGACCAACGACTCTATCAGCAAGATATCAATGGCTCTTTGGCTCATGCGGCGATGTTAAATAAAGTTGGTATCTTAACTGATCAAGAGCTATCCGACATTCAGCAAGGCTTACGGGACATTCAAACAGCCATCGAAGCAGGTGAAATAGAATGGTCTGTAGCGCTGGAAGATATTCATATGAATATCGAAGCACGCCTGACTGACCGTATCGGTATTACTGGCAAAAAGCTCCATACAGGCCGTTCACGTAATGATCAAATTGCTACCGATATACGACTGTACCTTCGGGACGAAATTGATATCATCTGCCAGGAAATTACTCGACTACAAAACAATTTAGCTGACTTGGCTGAACAAGAAGCTGAGACCATCATGCCTGGTTTTACCCACTTGCAAACCGCACAACCCGTTACCTTTGGCCACCACCTAATGGCTTGGTTTGAAATGCTCAGCCGTGATAATGAGCGCCTACAAGATTGCCGCAAACGGGTGAACATCTCTCCTTTGGGTGCTGCGGCATTAGCTGGAACCACCTACCCAATTGATCGAGAATTTACAGCACAACAATTGGGCTTCAGCAAACCCAGTGAAAATTCGTTAGATTCAGTCAGTGATCGGGATTTTGCTATTGAGTTTTGCTCTGCGGCCAGTTTAATCATGACTCACCTGTCGCGTATTTCCGAAGAATTAATTCTCTGGACTTCAGCTCAGTTTAATTTTATTGAGCTACCCGACAGGTTTTGTACTGGCTCATCCATCATGCCACAAAAGAAAAATCCCGATGTACCTGAATTGGTTAGAGGTAAAACAGGGCGTATAACCGGCCATTTAATTTCATTACTGACGCTAATGAAATCTCAACCATTAGCCTATAACAAAGATAATCAAGAAGACAAAGAGCCACTCTTTGATACTGTGGATAACTTAAAAGGCTGTTTACGTGCCTATGCTGATATGGTGCCTGCCATAAAAGCGAACAAAGCCAATATGTATGAAGCCGCAAAACGTGGTTTTTCCACTGCAACTGATTTAGCCGATTATTTGGTGAAAAAGCAAATGCCCTTCCGCGATGCCCACGAAGTGGTAGGTAAAGCCGTTGCTTATGGTATTGCACAAACTAAAGACCTTTCCGAAATGAGCTTGGCAGAGTTACAGCAATTTTCAGATATTATTGAAAACGATGTGTTCGATGTACTAACTCTGGAAGGTTCAGTCAATGCACGAAACCACATTGGTGGAACAGCACCAGCGCAGGTTAAAGCTGCAGTTAAGCGGGCTAGAAAAGCATTAACGTCGAGATAAAATAACTTCAGTATAAAACAAAAAAAGGGTATACAATGTATACCCTTTTTTATTTAGACTATAATTAATGGATTAAATTAAGCTGTTTTTTTACGCTTTTTTAACCTAATCACAGATAAGCCTAAACCAAGTCCTAATAAAGCAATACTACCTGGAACAGGCACTGGATTTACTGGGTCAACAAAATGAAGGCCACCAGCACCAGCAAATTGCACATCAGAGCCATTACCGATTTCAACATTAATCAGCCTACCGTTATAAGCTCCAAAAGTTTTGCGAGAAGCTGAAATTTGGATGCTATTAATACTCTCACCAATGGAAAGACCAAAATCAGAAAGGTCAAATAGGCCAGCAAAAACCCCTTTACGTTGATTAGCCGTACTTACCCCAGGACCAATTAAGTTATCAGCAAAAATATCCTGATAAACTCCATTAATGGTTACGCCAATAGTACCGCCCCAAATAATATTAGGACGGTACATGAAAATAGCACCATCCTTCCCTGCTCTGTTTTTAATTGGGTTTGCATAAGTCAAGGTAAGATTTTTATTCATGGAATTACCATGAGGCCAGAAGGTATAGGTACCAGAAAGTGGATTATCATCACCCACTCGATGTTGCCCAGCCCCAAAGTTAGCACCCTGATAGCTTACTGATGCTACCAAATCATTCGAATCGACATTATATTGATCATTAATCTTAATTAAACCAGCCTGAGCCTGCATGCCAACAAAGGTAAGTGCGCCAGCGATTAGTCCTATTTTAGTTATTTTCACTTCTTAATACTCCTTAGTAAATTATTGACCTACTTTTTAAAATTCCAGCCCACCAAAAAGCTTCAATAACTAGGTAGGAAAAAGGAACAGGGTATGTAGCAAGTATCAGGCCAGCACTAAATTTCTCTATAATTACAGTACTTTAACACTTTAGTGACTGCCGAGTGTAAACTTTTCCGACTAGGCTATTCACCTAAAGTATGACGCCAATCAAATAATTTTTATAAGGAAATGAAAGTAAAGAGAGTTATTGGGTTAGAAGGAAGGGCATTTTATTTTAGTGATTGGGGTGGCAACAGCCACCCCAACAGGTAAGAAGCAATGAATATTAAATCAGTTGGTTATTAGCAGGCATTCCAAGGAGATACAACCACTTTGTTGCTCACCCCACCAACCATTTGCGGGCCATTATAAGTAAATTCTGTACCACTTTTTAAAACAAACCGAATTTTATAATTACCTTGTTTAATGCCTGTAAACTGATAATTTCCATTTAAAACAGTCACAGTAGAAGCAACAGGTTTGCTTGATTTACAAGTTAGTAATTGAACAGCAGCGCCGTTAATTCCAGGCTCATTTTCTTCTTGAATACCATTAGCATTTTTATCATTCCAAATACTATCTTTAATAGCGGTATTGTCAGCTGCTGCTGTAAAAGGAAGGGAAAATAAACCTAATAAAACTGAAATTGAAGCTACTTTTTTCAACATTGCTCAAACCCTGGCTAATAGAAAGTTAATATTCAAGTTCTTAAACAATGTGGATAAGATACCAGAGCTGATCAATATTCAAACAACCTAATCTAATTAGTATGACGCGTGTAACAAAGTAGATTGGGTAAGTATGATGCGGTTCAAAAACACAATTTCATTCGCGCAAAACACCGAAAAAAGCAGGCTTAGTGGTAGGTATTAGTACCTAAAAAATACTGACAAGCTTCACAGTTTTCTCCTAAGTAACTCTTAAGGGCACCTCTAAAAATAGTGATTTTTTTGTGAGAGCAAGGAAGCTCCGCACGGAGGGCCACAATGTATAAGTCATACATGAGGACCTGAGTACGGAGCTGACACAGCTATCGCAGAAAAAGTAGATTTTTAGAGGCGCCCTTAAATCTCTGGAGATAACAACTATTACCTCTCCAAGACAATTCGATAACGCGCTTTTCCACTATCTAAATGGGCCAGAGCTTCATTGACTTGATCAAATTTATACATTTCTACCATTGGTTTAATGTCATGCTGAGCCGCAAACTCCAGCATTTTCGCAATAGTGCCAGGACTGCCTACCGGAGACCCTGAAATAGAACGTTGTTGCATTATCAATCCGAACACATTGATATCCAGTGGCTCAAGAGTAGCCCCTACAAAATGTAGCCGTCCTTTGGGCTTAAGAGTTGATAAGTAAAGATTCCAATCCAGCTTCACATTGACCGTCGATATAAGATAGTCAAAACAATTCGCAGCAGCCTCAACGGCTGCTGCATCCCGAGAGTTAAGGGTATAGTGAGCACCGAGCGACTTCGCTTCTTCAGCCTTACGCTCGCTAGAGGTAAATGCTGTCACCTCACAACCCCAAGCATTCAAAAACTGCAAAGCTAGATGCCCTAAGCCCCCAATACCGATTACCGCCACCTTATCCGTTGGTTTAATATCAAACTGAACCAATGGATTAAACACCGTGATGCCACCGCAAAACAATGGGCCTGCCGACTTTACATCAATACCTTCTGGTAGCGGCACCACACATTTGGCATTAGCCCGCACCTTATCTGCAAAGCCACCATGATGTCCCACAATGGTGCCTTGAGCGGTTAAACACAAATTATGATCCCCCGCATTACAGTGTGAGCAAGCCTGGCAATAGTCAGCATGCCAACCTAATCCAACCAACTGACCCGCCTGTAAATGGGTAACATGCTCACCCACTTGAGCAACCCGACCAACCACTTCATGCCCAGCAACCAGTGGATATTCAGATAACCCCCATTCATTATTAATCATCGATAAATCTGAGTGACAAATACCGCAATAATCCACATCAATCTCAACTTCCTGAGGCCCCAACTCACCAGGGTCATATTCAAATTCAGTTAATTTACCTTTCGGTTCTAAAGCGGCGTAGGCTTTGATCATGGTTTGTCCTTAAAAATTTTATGATGTATTTGAAACACTAAAAATAGTTCTTTTGATTTTTAACCTATGACAATGACATTCAGTTTAACCAATGTTGTTAAGTAGTGTTTCTTTAGGTTAGATAAAATCTATGTGCAAAAAAAAACAGTAATTGAAGGTTAGATTTCAATTTTAATAGCTTAACTCAGCTGTCTTTAACCACCAGAAAACACAAGCACGCCATAGCGCTTTGACCTCTTTATGAATACAACATAAAGTGTCGCAGTTATATAGACTTGGTATAATCCGAGGGCAGTCTGCGCATATTTTATTGCTTCAACTGTTTTATAGAACATTTTTTATACAAAACCCTAAACTAAATATTAAGTTAGGTTTATAGGTATGACATCCATCAATCAAGATTCTATCAACAAGGCCTTATGGGCAGCCTGTGATACCTTCAGAGGTACCATCAGTGCCGATACCTATAAAGACTTTATTCTGGCTATGCTGTTCTTGAAGTACATCAGTGATGTATGGCAAGACCATTATGAAGCATACCAAAAAGAACATGGTGACGAGCCAGCGTTGATTGAAGAGCTAATGAAGCAAGAGCGCTTTGTGCTCCCCAAATCCGCCAGCTTTTACACACTCTGGGAACACCGCCACGAGCCTGGTAATGGTGAGCGCATTGACCAGGCACTGCATGCGATTGAAGAAGCGAATGGCAACAAATTAAAAGACGCCGGTAAGAGTGTATTCCAGGATATATCTTTTAACACTGACCGGCTCGGTGAAGAAAAACAAAAGAACACCATCTTACGCCACCTGCTAGAAGACTTTGCCAAACCTGAACTCAACCTGAAGCCCAGCCGGGTCGGTTCACTGGATGTCATTGGTAATGCCTACGAATACTTAATCAAAAACTTTGCTGCCAGCGGCGGACAAAAAGCTGGTGAGTTTTATACCCCACCTGAAGTATCCGAGCTGATTGCTGAGTTGCTGGACCCAAGGCCCGGCGATACCATTTGCGACCCAGCCTGCGGTTCCGGCTCGTTATTAATGAAATGTGGCCGAAAAGTAAAAGAGCACCACAACAGCAAAAACTATGAACTGTACGGCCAGGAAGCGATTGGCTCAACCTGGTCATTAGCCAAAATGAACATGTTTTTGCACGGTGAAGACAACCACAAAGTTGAATGGGGCGACACCATCCGCAACCCCAAGCTGCTGGATAAAAACGGGAATTTAATGCTGTTTGATATTGTTACTGCCAACCCGCCCTTCTCGCTAGATAAGTGGGGGAATGACGAAGCAGAGCACGATAAATTCAGCCGGTTCCGCCGAGGCATTCCACCTAAAACCAAAGGGGACTATGCCTTTATCCTGCATATGATCGAAACCCTCAACCCCACCACTGGTCGAATGGGTGTAGTAGTCCCCCATGGCGTATTATTCCGCGGCAGCAGTGAAGGGAAAATCCGCAAGCAATTAATTGACGAAAATTTATTAGATGCCGTAATTGGCCTGCCAGAAAAATTATTTTACGGCACGGGTATACCAGCGGCTATTTTATTATTTGCTCGTGATAAACAAGATGATTCCGTCATGTTTATCGATGGCAGCCGAGAATTTAAAGCCGGCAAAAACCAAAACCTACTTACTCAAGACAATATCGATAAAATCGTTAACACCTATCGTGGTGGCGAAAATGTCGATAAATACGCCTACGTCGCCAGTTTAAAAGAAATCCAGGAAAACGATTACAACCTGAATATCCCCCGCTATGTCGATACCTTTGAAGAAGAGGAAGAAATTGATTTAGTCTCTGTGCGGCAAGAAAGAGAGCAATTAAAGGCTCAATTAGCAGCATTGGAAGTGGAAATGGCTGGGTATTTGGAGGAGTTGGGATATGATGTATAGGATACAACAGCACAGCAACCACATTAGTATACAGAAGCAACTAATACTGGGGGTAATATGACCTCCACCGACAATGATAAACTAACAAGTGAAGGAAAGGGTTCCCTCTTTGAGAGTATCCGCCAAATAGTTGCCCAAGCAAAAAGCCAAATTCAGCGATCAGTTAACCAAGCAATGGTACATACCTATTGGCATATTGGTCGCCTTATTGTTGAACACGAACAAGCAGGCCAATCTCGTGCATCTTACGGCAAGCAACAGCTACAATCTCTATCACAGCAGCTTTCCCAGGAATTTGGAAAAGGTTTTGATACAAGAAATTTACGGAACATGCGCGCCTTTTATCAAGCCTTTCCAATTTGGAACGCAGTGCGTACCGAATTGAGTTGGACTCACTACCGAAGTCTGTTGAGAATTGATAACCCGAAAGCCCGAGAGTGGTATATCCAAGAAGCAATTGGACAAAACTGGAGTGCTCGTGCACTAGATCGGCAAATCAGTGTATTGCACTATGAACGGTTACTTTCAAGTCAAGATCAAGAAGCCGTTCAAAACGAAGCCAAACAGAAAACAGCCGTGCTGGCAAACTCTCCCGCGAAAGACTACCTACGCGACCCTTATGTATTGGACTTTTTAAACCTACCCTATGGCCGTTATGTAGAGAGCGATATTGAGCAAGGCTTAATTAATAATTTGCAGCAATTTCTGTTAGAGCTAGGTAAAGGTTTTGCCTTTGTCGAGCGTCAACAACGTATTAGCACCGAGGATCAAGATTTTTATATTGATCTGGTTTTTTACAATTTTAAATTAAAATGTTTTTTATTAATTGACCTGAAATTGGGAAAACTCACCCACCAAGACGCAGGGCAAATGGATACTTATGTGCGCATTTATGATCAACATAAAAAAGGACATGATGATAATCCCACCATTGGCTTAATCCTTTGCAGCCAGAAAAGTGAAGCGGTAGTAAAATACTCCGTATTAACTGACAGCGAGCAGCTCTTTGCAGCAAAATACCTACCCTACCTTCCTACTGAAGAAGAGTTAAAACAAGAACTTGAAAGAGAAAGAGCATTAGTTCTACAGCAGTTGGAGAAGAATAGTGAAGAGTAAGCAAATTATAGAGTTAATGGCCAGGTTTGGGATACGATGTGCAGGAGACAATAAAAAATGATGCCTAATGACTGGGATGTATTGCCTCTTGAAAAGTTAGCATTAGTCGAACGGGGAAAATTTTCAGCTAGACCAAGAAATGATCCAAAGTATTACGGTGGTGAAATACCCTTTGTGCAAACAGGTGATATTTCTTCTACTGGTACATACTTACAAAACTTCAGTCAAACTTTAAATGAAGAAGGCTTGAAGGTTAGCAAGCTATTTTCAAAAAACACGATACTTATAACAATTGCAGCCAACATTGGTGATACAGCCATAACTACATTTGACGTAGCTTGTCCTGATAGTGTCGTAGCTATTCAACCATTTTCTAATATGGCTAATACCTACTGGTTAAACAAAGTACTTGAAACTAGAAAACATGAATTAGACTCCCAAGCTACTCAAAATGCCCAAAAAAATATAAACCTGCAAGTATTAAAGCCACTTTTAATTAAAACTCCCCCCCTACCCGAACAAAAAAAAATCGCCAAAATCCTATCCACCTGGGATAAAGCCATTACCACCACAGAGCAACTACTGGCTAATAGTAAGCAACAGAAAAAAGCATTAATGCAGCAGTTGTTGACAGGTAAAAAGCGTTTGCCTGGGTTTAGTGGGGAGTGGAAAGAGGAAGAGATAAAGAACATAACTACCCTGCTTAAAGACGGTACTCATAGTACACACCAAAGATATGAGCAAGGCATTCCCATGTTGTCGGCAGTCAATATAACAAAATCTCACAAATTAAATTTTGAAGATGCACCTCTAATATCAGAGGAAGATTTTAAAAAGATTCATTCAAAATATCAAATCCAGATGGGTGACCTATTACTAACAGTTGTTGGAACATTAGGTAGAACTGCTATTGTGAATACCACTAGACAATTTACTTTACAAAGGAGTGTCGCTATTTTGAGGTTTAAAGATAAGTATTGTACAAGTTTCGTTAAACAAATTTTTAGCTCACTCTTTTTTCAAAAGCTTCTTCAACGAAAGTCTAATTCAACTGCACAAGCTGGAGTCTATCTAGGTACATTATCCAAAATAAGGCTATCACTACCACCGTTACCAGAACAACAAAAAATCGCCAGCATACTCTCAACCGCTGACAAAGAAATTGAAACTCTACAACAAAAGCTCGATTGCTTAAAGCAAGAGAAAAAAGCCTTAATGCAACAATTACTAACCGGTAAACGCCGAGTTAACGTTGACGAGTTGAAGGTTGCTTAAATGGATTGGTCGGTGGAGGAGGTTTATCAAGAATTATTAGCGCTGGATGAACACCCTCGCATCGAGGCGAAACGCGCCACGCATATTGGCGACTCTATTATGCAAACGGTTTGTGCATTCGCCAATGAGCCTGGCTTGGGCGGTGGCTTTTTATTACTGGGTATTTCAGAGCCAGATGAAACACACGACAATTATTGGGTAACAGGTGTTACTGACACCGATAAATTACTAAACGAATTACAGGGCAACTGTCGTACCCAGTTTGATAGTACTATACCAGTCCAAAGCCAGCATACCACTATTGAAGGAAAACTGGTGATTGGTGTTTTTGTACCTGAGCTAGACCCAGCTGCCAAACCTTGTGCTTTTATTAGCAAGTATGGCAGTAAAAACAAGCGTAAAACGGGGGTTTGGCGCCGAGGCTTAAATAGCGACTATGAATGCTCTCAACAATAATTAGCGCCATTACTACTGGCTAAATCTGGGATGAGTTTTGAGCAGGTCATATTACCTGATGCAGAATGGGATGACTTAGACCCTACTGCCATTGAGCTTTACCGGCAACTACGCTCCCGAGTACGTCCCCAAGCAGAAGAACTGCAAGCCTCTGATGAGGAAATGCTGCGTGCATTAAGGCTGGTAGAAAAACGTAATGGCAATTATATACCCAATGTAGCCGGGTTATTGCTACTGGCTAAACCACTCTCTCTACGCCGTTTACTGCCTGTCGTCAGGGTGGATTATGTGCGTATTCAAGGCACCCAATGGGTAGAAGACCCAAGACAGCGCTTTGCAACAACCCAAGACTTTCGAGAACCGATTATTCGGCTAATTTCCCGGTTAGAAGCCACTATTTTGGATGATATGCCTCGCCACTTCATTTTAAAAGAAGGCGAAACGCAACGGGCAGACCAACCATTACTTCCCCACAAGGTGGTTCGAGAGGCTGTAGTCAATTCACTTATGCATCGTGACTACCAAGTAAATCAACCAACGCTGGTGGTGCGTTACAGTAACCGGCTGGAAATTCGCAATGCGGGTTACTCTTTAAAGCCAGAAATCATGCTGGGTGAAATGGGCTCGCAACTCCGCAACCCGATTTTAGCCGCCGTATTATATGACCTAGACTTTGCCGAAACCAAAGGCACTGGCATTCGCACCATGCGCCGCTTATTAACTGAAGCAGGGCTTACTGTGCCCGTTTTTACCAATCACCAACTTGAAAACCAATTTACCGCCACCTATTTATTGCACCAGTTAATGGATGCAGAACAGCTGGAATGGTTAAAGCAATTTTCATCCTTGCAACTAGCCGATGTAGAAGCAAAAGCACTGGTGCTGGCGAAGGAAACAGGGGCGATTGATAATGCTACCTTCCGTTCAATAAGTGGTTTGGACACCTTATCTGCAAGCCAAGTACTTCGTCGTTTAAGTCACCAACTAGCACTTCTTGATAAAGCAGGTGCAGGGCCTTCAACCTATTACCAACTGTCTAGCAACGTATCAGTTGATACAAATACAAGTGAGCGCGAAGCAAATACAAGTGAGCTCGAAGCAAATACAAGTGAGCTATCTAAATCACTACAAAATGCCATCAGCCAACTTGGCCCTAAAGCACGAAAAAATAAACTTTGGCCAGTCATTTTAGAATTATGTTCCTTGGGCCCACAGAGTGCCGAGCAACTGGCTAATTATTTAGGTAAACAGGTTAATTGGCTTAAAACCAGTCATTTAACCCCATTACGAAAAGAAGGGCTGATTAACTACCTTTATCCGGATGTAATCAAACACCCAGAACAGGCGTATCAGATTACAGCTAAAGGGAAAGAGTGGCTCAAGGATCACCCCATTTAAATTTGTAACTTATTATTGAATTGAAGCCTTAACTGAATTAAATATAAATCAGTAGCTGTATAAAACAAGGACTTACCATGCAAGTCGGCCCAAAATTTCAAGAAGAATACAGTGCCAAAATCCCTGCTTTAACATTGCTAAGCAAACTTGGCTGGACATTTTTACCCCCAGAGCAGGCACTAAAAATTCGTAATAATAATACCATTGATGTACTGTTAAAAAGTGTTCTCAAACAAGAGTTACAAAAGCGCAGCTTCCCGTTTAATGGCAAAAGCCACAGGTTAAGCGATAAAGCAATCGACAATATTATTGGCATAATTGCCAGTCCAGCGCTTAACGAAGGCTTAGCAGCAGCTAATGAAAAGCTCTACAACCATTTACTCTACGGTATTTCAGTTACAGAGTTTATTGAGGGCAAAAAAGCCAACCCCACCATCCCCTTGATTGATTGGCATAATACTGAAAACAACAGCTTTCTCTTTACTGAAGAATTCACTGTGTTACGCAGTAATGGCATAGAAAGTCGCCGACCTGATATTGTATGCTTTGTTAATGGCATTCCTTTTGTCGTCATTGAAGCGAAACGCCCAGATAGCCAGGCCAAAAAAGGCCCAACAGTTGAAGAAGGGATTTCTCAATGCCTGCGTAATCAGCGCAACGATGAAGTTCCACAACTATTTGCCTATAGCCAATTATTACTATCAATTAATGGTACTGACGGACGTTACGGCACCTGTCGTACACCGGCAAAATTTTGGGCAACCTGGCGTGAAGAAGATATCAGTGAAACTGAAATGACAGGTTTGAAAAACCAAAGACTTTCTACAGAACAAAAATCGGCTATTTTTACTCATCGACCAGCGAAAGACTCAGATTGGTATGAAACACTCATTGCTAGCGGCGAACTGATCGTAACAGGGCAGGATAAATTACTCATCAGTTTATTAACACCTAAGCGATTACTAGACATGACGCGCTTCTTTACCTTGTTTGATAAAAAAGCCGGGAAAATAGTCGCCCGTTATCAACAGGTATTTGGAATTAAGCGCTTAATTGAACGCATTAGCACTCACAATAATAAAGGTGGCCGCGAAGGTGGTGTAATTTGGCATACCACAGGATCAGGCAAGTCCTTCACCATGGTGTTTTTAAGTAAAGCATTAATATTACATGATTCACTCAAACAATGTCGCATCGTGGTGGTAACCGATCGGATAGACTTGGAGAATCAACTCAGCAGCACTTTTATGTCCAGTGGCGAGCTGGCTGCAAAAAAAGATAAAGCTGCTGCCATGGCTACATCAGGACAACGCCTGGCAGAACAAATTGGCCAAGGCAATGAGCGTATTATTTTTTCATTAATTCAAAAGTTTAATAGCGCCACTCAGCTACCGGCTTGTAAAAATAATAGCGCCGATATTATTGTGCTGATTGATGAAGGACACCGCAGTCAAGGCGGCGGAAACCATATGAAGATGAAGCAGGCATTACCAAACGCAGCATTTGTTGCATTTACAGGCACACCACTATTAAAAGAAGACAAAACGACCAACAAATTTGGCCCCATCATCCACGCTTACACTATGCAACGCGCAGTGGAAGATCAGGCGGTCACACCTTTGCTTTATGAAGAACGTATCCCTGATTTAGATGTTAATGAACGAGCAATCGACAGCTGGTTTGACCGTATCACCGAAGGGCTGACTAGTGAACAAAAAACTGACTTAAAACAAAAGTTTGCTAAAAAAGGTCAAGTCTATCAATCAGAAGACAGGCTTCGCTTAATCGCACTGGATATTGCCAATCACTTTGTCAAAAATATTGATGATGGGTTAAAAGGCCAACTAGCTTGCGACAGTAAAGAATCAGCTATTAAATATAAACAGTATTTAGATGAGGCAGGGTTATTTGAAAGCGCAGTGGTTATGAGCCCACCTGATACCCGTGAAGGCAACACGACGGTTGATGAAGCTTCAATTCCAGAAGTAACACAATGGTGGAAAGAGAATGTAGGTAACCAGGAAGAACAAGCCTACACCAGACAAGTGATCGACCGCTTTAATAAAGACGACAAGCTTAAACTGTTGATTGTCGTGGACAAGCTACTCACCGGTTTTGATGAGCCAAAAAACACGGTGCTTTATATTGATAAACCACTTAAAGAGCACAACCTCATCCAGGCAATTGCCCGAGTGAATCGTTTACACCCACACAAGAAGTTTGGCTTATTAATTGACTACCGTGGTATTTTAGCTGAGCTTGATACCACTATCCAAAAATACCAGGACTTAGCATCTAGAACCCAAGGAGGCTATGACATTAATGACATTGCCGGCCTCTATAATCAAATGAACACTGAGTATAAGCGTTTACCCCAGCTGTATAAAAGACTGTGGAGTATTTTTAGTGGCGTTAAAAATAAAAGTCAAATTGAACAATTACGGCAGGTATTGATCCCAAAGATTGTTGAAAAAGACGGCGAGCTAGTCGATGCCAATTTAAAAGTGCGAGATGACTTTTATGAAGCACTTGCCGAATTTTCCAGCTGCCTGAAAGTGGCATTACAATCCGCTACATTTTATGAAGATAAAAGCTTCAGCGATGAAGATCGCCGCCACTATAAAGAAACAGTTAAACAACTGTCTAATTTACGCCAAGTAGCCAAACGAGATGCTGGCGAAACCGTTAACTATGATGAATATGTGAGCCAAGTGAAAAAGCTGTTAGATAAGCATGTAGTAGGTGTAGAAATAAAAGAACCAGATGGTGTTTATGCGGTAAACAAAATGGGTCAGCAACAAAAACCCGAACAATGGAGTGAAGAAAAAACCCGTAATGAAACAGATATCATAAAAACCCGAGTAACAAAAATGATTGAGCAGGATTTACGTGATGATCCTTATGCTCAGGAAGCTTTCTCAAAGCTACTACGCAAGGCTATTGAAGAGGCTGAGCAGCAATTTAACCACCCACTCAAGCAGTATTTAATTTTTCATGAACTTGAAACAAAAGCCAGCGCCCGTCAACTGGATGATATACCCAAGGCTCTGTCAGGAAATATACATGCACAAAAATATTTTGGTGTGTTTAAGAAAGTATTACCAGCAGCTTTTTCTGTATTTAATGAAGATGAGCAAAAGGCTTGGATTGATTTAGCATTTAAAATAGAAACACTGGTTGAAAAGGCTGTTGCAGAAAATTCCATTAATCCACAAAATATAGAAGCAGCTATTCGTAAACAATTGTTACCTATATTATTTAAAGAATGCAAAACTATCGGTAGCGGTATGGACCAAGCGAAGGCTATAGTAGAGTGGGTGGTACAAATTACCCGTGTAGGTATATCAGACACTTAGATTCTTCACTACTAGCTAGAATGAGTACATTTATTGAGCATAACAAGACCACTACTACGCTAACAAACCGAATGTTAGCGTTTTACTATGGCGATGAGTGTATTACTTTTGAGCGAACAAACCGAGTTAACTCAATACAACGAGTGCTTATTAAAGTGTACCCAGACTGCCGGGTATGTGCTCATGCCCCATCTACCGCAAGTGACGCAGAAGTATTAGAGGCCGTGAAAAAGCGAGCCCGCTGGATTTATCAACAATTACGAAACTTCCGTGAACAGTTAACCCATATCACCCCCAGGCAATATATCAGTGGCGAAAGTTATTATTATTTGGGCAAGCAATACATGCTTAAAGTACTAGAATCACCTGAAGTAGCTCCGAACGTCAAGCTATTTAGAGGCAAGCTTGAAGTTACCGTACAAAAGCGAAACCCTAAAAAGGTTCAGGCTTTAATTGAAAGTTGGTACAAGTCCCGAGCCAAAGAAATATTTGCTAAACGCCTTGACGCAGTTATAAACCAAACCCTATGGGTAACTGAGCAGCCTCCATTACACCTTCGTACCATGAAAACCCAATGGGGTAGTTGCTCTCCTAATGGCCGCTTAACCCTCAACCCCCATCTGGTTAAAGCCCCGTGCGAATGTATCGATTATGTCATTCTTCATGAACTCTGCCATATTGCAGAACATAATCACAGCGAACAGTTTTACCGCTTAATGAAACAAGTAATGCCTAGCTGGGAAAAAGTAAAATCCAGATTGGATAGCATGGCAGCTAGTTTTCTTAATGGGATTCAAAAGTAGCGTATCAAAAGAGCTTGCCAATAGCTTTTTTCGCCTAAAGCTGTGGAGCCAACAAGATTTAATCGATCAATTATTTGCTAATTACGATAAATTAGACAAGGAAATTAAGGCGGAATTACCTCTAAAACAGGTTTGGGCTGTCGCATTACAGGAGTAAACATAAGCCGTTTAATATTTGCCCTGGGCAAGAGTGCCCAGGCTTTCATTGCAACAAAGTCACACTAGAAAACTTGTGTTGTGCTTGCTCGTCTTCAAGCCCCTCAATTCGCTTAAGTTTTTCACATAACCACCACAGTAGCGGCAACAAAATCACTTCGTAGCTTATGCGCAAGCCAATCAAACAAAAATATATCTTCATGACATTATTTGGCGTGTTATAAAGCATTATTGGTAACATAGCAGTTGTATCAACTATTGCAGCACAAGCCGTTGAAGCAATAGCCCTTAAGGGGAAAAAACGTCCATTAACCAGACGGCTTAACTTGGTTAAAACATGAGCATTTATTAGTTCAGAAAGTAAATAAGCGACAGTACTGGTTAGTAAAATATAGGCAGCTGTTTGAATCACAGGGTTAAAAGCTAGCTGTCGTATTTGCCAAAAGTCTGCACTGTTTAAATGCACTACAGAATAGAGAAAGATAGCAGCAAACACATTACAAAGTGCTCCAGTAATAATCATTTGTTTAGCATACCGAAACCCATAGATTTCGGTGACTAATACGGTGGTGAGATAACTTAAGGGAAAAATTAAACTACCAGATGAAAGAATAAAGTCACCAACAGCTAGCATTTTTTGCCCAGCAATTGAGCTTGTGATAACAATACAATAAAAAAACATTGATATCGGCACTAACAACTTATATTCCTTTACGGGCATAATATTTCCTCTGTTTGTAACAAGCTATTTTATCAAAAAAAATTTTGATAAAAATCTAAGAATATTTATAAAAAATATGCTTTTAGGGGTATTCCTAAAAAAGATTATCGATAGGTATATTAGCAAAACTATTTGGTAAAAACTGTTTATTTAGTTTTTGCTTGCCTGCTTCCACTCCTATCAAGTATGCCCCTACGGGATTAAACAAGTTAATTAACTCTTTTGCCGCAGCTATTTCTTCAGCAGGAAGCACAATATTGTTACTAGATATAGGATGTACAAATTGCACATTATGATGGCAATCAAAAGAAATGGTTGAATCTGCTGTATAATGATTGACAGTTGATTGACAGACAAACCCATATTTAAGAGCAAAGGCATACTTTATCCCAACAAAACAAGCTTGCTCAGGTAACAAATGAGAGATGATACCTTTATTGGCTATTACCTCTTCAATATTAAGTCTCAAAACTACTCGTGTATCAAGACATCGAATAACGGCAATAAAGCTGTCGTCAAGGAAATCAACAATTGTATATTTATGACTATATCTGAAGTGACAAAGTAATAGCTTCAACCACTTAATCAGTTTCACTATGCTAAAACCCATATTACAAATGGAGCAATTTCCGTTTCAATTAACCAGGGCCTATCATCCCTGTCTTGTCCTAGCGGATAGTATTTCTCTATTAATGAAAAGCCACTTCCAGCAAAAAACTCAAAACAATCACTCTCAGACCACACAATATCTGTAACTGTCGTATTATAATCTTTTAATAGTATTTCGGCTGGCAAACCTGAATTAATATTCTTAGTCATCGGCTTCATAGAGAGCCATTCATGTAGATACATTTCATTTGAAGCAGTTATTACTACGACTCGCCCATTGGGGTTTAGTTGTTTTTTTAGCTGTTGAAGGGTTACTACGATATCAGCTGCCTTGGTCATTTCCATTAAAACAAATGATAAAAAAATTAAATCATAAGTTTCAGTCAGTAGCCGGTTAAGTGGACGATCTACAACTTTAAACTGGATTTCACTAGTCAACAATCTGGCTGAATTGATCATTGTAGACGCAATATCTACCCCACAAACATCATATCCAAGGGCATTTAAGATTCGGCTACTTCTGCCTGCTCCACAGCCAAAATCCAGTGTTTTTTTACCCACTACGTGTTGATTAAGAATATTTGGAATATCTCTAAATGCTAAAATGCCAGTTCCCTTAGGGAAGTCCTTAATAGCTTTTAGTAGCTCACTAGGATCGTATAGAAAATGACTATTCATAATATACTACAAATAATTTATATTTTAGACCACTCAACCCCGACAAGAGCATTTATTCCATTAGTCAGTCGCTATAACTATCAGCAGCAAAACCCTATGAGTCGTTGACACATCAATACTCAAAAAAAATAATTATGCGCCAGGTATTATGAAAATCAATACACAGGCAGTCAAGCGCCAACTGACGTATAGTTAATTTATTTTAATAGTTAGTTTTAACTTACATTTACTACAATCAATCTATTCCCTTAAAAAAGCTATTACCACCCTTTATATAATATAAAAAGAGCAGCAATTTTTTGCTGCTCCTCTCTTCGACTCACCCCAACTCCAACTCTACTTCATCACCGCTTTGCTCACTCATAAATCGGTTCAACATGCTGATGAACGCTTCATTGGTACTGTCGCAGACCCATTGCTCTTCGTTTGATTGATAGTTAAAGTGGAACCCACCGCTTTTGGCTGCTAACCAAAGTTGTCGAAGTGCAGGTTGGCGACTTAGGATGATTTGGCTACGGTTTTCAAACTGCATGGTTAGCATACCGTTGCCAGACTCACAGTCGATATCTACATCTAGCTCGTCGATGGCATCTTCAATAGCTACCATTAGCTCATCCAGCAACTCATTAAATTCTGCTTCTGTCATTAGCGTAACACCTGTACCTAAAAATCGTCTTTGCTTTGTTTATACCAATACGTTGAGCATCATTGTACAAATTTGTATAGCCGCTATCACTTTAAGATATTGAGAATGATAGTGACATTAGCCGAGCTATAACAGACAGGGTATACTTTGCCATCATTATTGTACTATTAGTGAGGGATACCCAATGCGCGTTCTATTTGCTGTTCTTTTACTTACCTGGCTGGCTGGTTGTGGTCAAAAAGGGCCTCTTTACTTACCAGAGGAATCTGAGCAAGAATCTACAGAATCTGTTAACCAATAGGCTATTGATTAAGTAACGATATGGATCACTTTCTTTACCGCGATGGTGAATTATTCGCCGAAGATGTTCCGGTTGCGGAGCTTGCCAAACACTACGGCACCCCATGCTATGTGTATTCCCGAGCCACTCTGGAGCGCCATTATAAAGCCTATACCAAGGCGATGGGTGAACACCCCCACTTGATTTGTTATGCGGTAAAGGCAAACTCCAACCTGGCAGTACTGAATGTATTAGCTAAATTAGGCTCTGGATTTGACATTGTATCAGTGGGTGAGTTGGAGCGTGTTTTAGCCGCTGGCGGTGATCCTGCTAAAGTGGTTTTCTCTGGCGTTGCCAAGCAAGAAGCTGAGATTGCCCGTGCGCTTGAAGTGGGTATCCACTGCTTTAATGTAGAATCTGAGTTTGAACTTGAGCGCATTCAAAAAGTTGCCGCTGAGATGGACAAACAGGCAGCTATTTCACTGCGAATCAATCCTGATGTTGATGCTAAAACCCACCCTTACATTTCAACCGGGCTGAAAGAAAACAAGTTTGGTATTTCGTTTAACGATGCAGTTGCCGTATATCAGCAAGCTACTCAGTTACCCAACCTGGAAATTATCGGTGTTGATTGCCATATTGGCTCACAGCTGACTGATATTGACCCATTTTTAGATGCCATGGATCGCCTGTTATGTTTAGTGGACGAGCTGGCAGAACTGGGTATTGAGTTAAAACACCTGGATTTAGGTGGTGGTCTTGGAGTGCGTTATCAGCATGAAGTACCACCAGAGCCGGATACCTATGCCAGCGCCGTCATGAAAAAAATCCAAGGTCGCAACCTAACCCTAGTGTTTGAACCAGGCCGTTCAATTGCTGCCAATGCTGGAATTTTAGTGACTCAAGTTGATATGCTGAAAGATAATGGCCATAAGCACTTTGCCATTGTCGATGCAGCTATGAATGACTTAATTCGCCCTTCTCTTTACAGTGCTTGGCAGGAAATTATTCAAGTAAAACCCCGAACTAACGGCTTACACGCCAGTTTCGATATTGTCGGCCCAGTGTGTGAGACTGGCGACTTCTTGGGTAAAGCCCGTGAGCTAAACCTAAAACCTGGTGACTTACTGGCAGTTCGCTCTGCTGGGGCTTATGGTTTTGTTATGAGCTCTAATTACAACAGCCGTAACCGAGCAGCCGAGGTAATGGTCGATAAAGACCAACACTACTTGGTAAGAGCGAGAGAAACCATTAATCAACAACTGGCAAACGAAAACTTACTTCCTAACTAATTGCACCCGGTTACCTCATCAATTAGTTATGAGGTAACCAATAGAAGCGCATAGAATTACTACATCATGCTGTTACGCTTTACTAAAATGCACGGTCTTGGCAACGACTTTATGGTTGTCGATTTAGTGACTCAACACTGCAAACTTAACGAAGACTTAATTCGGTCGCTGGCTGATCGCCATCGAGGAATAGGCTTTGACCAACTATTGGTAGTTGAGCCACCCAGCCAACCCAACAATGACTTCAAGTACCGCATCTATAATGCTGATGGCGGCGAGGTAGAGCAATGCGGCAATGGTGCGCGCTGTTTTGCTCGTTTTGTGCTAGACAAAAAGTTAACAACAAAAAGCCATATTAAGGTTGAAACACTGTCAGGTGATATAGAATTAATAGTAGAGACTGATGGCAATATAACCGTAGACATGGGTATTCCGAAGCTAACTCCAAGCAGCATTCCTTTTAACGCACCTCAGCAACAAGCTTTTTACAAAGTAAAGGTAGCTGAGGGTGATGTGGAATTAGGTACTGCCTCAATGGGTAACCCACATGCTGTAATCAAAGTGGACTCCATTAACAAAGCACCAGTTGAACGTTTAGGTGCCGAACTGGAGTCACACACTGACTTTCCTCAGCGGGTTAATGTAGGCTTTATGGAAGTGCTTAATCACCAGGAAATTAATTTACGGGTGTTTGAACGCGGTGTAGGTGAAACCCAAGCTTGTGGCACTGGCGCTTGTGCGGCAGTTGTTGTTGGTCGAATTCAAGGCTTGCTGGATGAGCAGGTAACTGTGAATTTACCAGGCGGTAGTTTAACGATTCAGTGGCAAGGTGAAGGACACAGCGTAAAAATGACAGGTCCTGCCTGCCGGGTATTTGAAGGTCAAATTAGGTTATGACAAAACCAACCAATAAGCTGGCGTTTTCGGAAGAAATCACCGAACAGCAGGTGGTTGCTTATCTCGAAGCTAACCCTAACTTTTTTTTGCACAACCCTGATTTACTCAAAACACTCACTGTTCCTCACCCTAGTGGTAAAGCAATTTCTTTATTAGAACATCAAGTTAATTTGTTCAGAAAAGAAAACAAAGAATTGCATAAGCGCTTAGGTAATTTAATTGCGATCGCCCGAGAAAATGATCAGCTTTTTGATAAAACCCGTCGACTTATTATCAACTTGCTAGCTGCCAGTAGCTTGGAAGATATTCAAGTCATTATTGAAGAACACTTTAGAGAGCAATTTAAAACAGACGCCTGCTGCTTACTTTATTTTGCCGATCAGCCACTTAATACTCATGGCCGAACCTTTCCATTAGCAGAAGCTAAAAAGCAGTTAGGAGATATTCTCGATAATACCAAACCTTTTACCGGTTTATTAAAGTTAGAGCAAAAGCTCGTGCTCTTTCCAGATCAAGCCCATCAAGTTGGCTCTGCTGCAGTGGTGCCACTTTATCATCAGCGGCTGTTAGGGATCTTGGCCATTGGCAGTGAAGATATGAACCATTTTCGCACCAGCAATGGCACACTCTTTTTAACCCATATTGGTGAAGTGCTTAGTCAACTGGTTTACCACTTTCAAGAGCAGTCCAATTAACAAGAACAGCCAACTAAGCGTGTTAAAACAAGCACTTGAGGAATATTATCAACATTTACGTGTTGAGCGCGTATTGGCTAAACATACCCTTGATAATTACCAGCGAGACCTGCAAAAACTTGTCTCCTGGCTTGATAACCAACAGTGTACAAGCTGGGAACAGGTTACCCCACCATTACTCAGGCAATACCTCAGCCAATTAAAACACAACAACTTAGATCACCGTTCAATACAGCGTCACTTGTCCAGTATTCGCTCGTTTTATGGCTTTTATTGCTTCAAGCACCCTAAGCTACAAAACCCAACTGTTGCTCTACATGCACCTAAAGCAGCCCAAAAACTACCGCAACTGTTGGATGTAGACCAAATAGCCCAGCTTTTAAATACAACACCTGATGACCAGCTATTGATTAGGGACCATGCAATCTTAGAGCTTTTTTATTCATCAGGGTTAAGATTAAATGAGCTATCACAACTTGATATAAGTGGCATCGACCTTGATCAACAACAAGCGACAGTTATAGGGAAAGGCAGTAAAACTCGGTTGGTGCCTATCGGCAGTTACGCTTGTAACTGCATAAACAAATGGCTGAAAACACGAGGCCAATTAGCTAAGCAAAATGAACCAGCTTTGTTTGTATCTAAACAGGGAAATCGTATTAGTAATCGCCAAATCCAAAACCGGGTAAAACATTTTGCCCAGTTAATGGGGATAACAGGCAATTTACACCCACACATGCTTCGCCACAGCTTTGCAACTCATTTATTGGAAGGCAGCGGTGACTTACGCGCTGTGCAGGAGCTTTTAGGCCACAATGATATTAGCACCACGCAGGTATACACTCATTTAGATTTTAACCATTTAGCTAATGTGTACGACAGTAGCCACCCAAGAGCCAAGCGCAGTAAAAACAATGATTAAAGCCATCACCTTCGACCTTGATGATACCCTATGGAACAACACACCTGTACTTCTAAAAGCGGAGCAGGATGTTATCGAATGGCTGCTAACCCACTTTCCTAAAATCAATGACCACCAAGATGTCGCTACGACTACTAATGAGTTCAGAGATTTTAAGGATCAAGTCAAACAAGCCAACCCAGCCCTCACCCACCAAGTTACTAACCTAAGAAAAGTGGCATTAGAACAGTTTCTTACTCACGCAGGTTATTCAGAACAGTCAATAGAAGGTGCTGCACAAGCTATGGAGATATTTCTTCATGGCCGACATCAAGTTAATTACTTCGATTATGTAGAATCTGTATTAGCCGAGCTAAATCAACAATACACCTTAGGTGTGCTCACCAATGGCAATGTGAATATAAAGCGCCTGTCGATTAGTGATTATTTTGATTTTGCTTTTTGCGCCGATGAGCTAAACACTAGTAAACCAGATCCAGTATTTTTCCAAACAGGTATTCAAGCAGCCAAGGTTCTTGCAGAAGAAATAGTACATGTAGGAGACCACCCCGAATACGATGTAATAGGCGCAAAAGAAGTCGGCCTGAAAGCCATCTGGTTTAACCCCAAACAGAACTCATGGGATTATCATATTAAACCTGATGCAGTGATTAGCTGTATTAGTGAATTACCAAGGGTAATAAATAAATTATAGGTGAAAGTTTATTAGCAGCTTAGCCTCTCCCCCAACTATTAACAAAAAAGATTGTTTATAAGTCAATAAACCTTGAACTTAATCACATCATCTATTTAAAGCTAATTATCTAAAACTAGCCGACTGAAATTAATTTGTTTGCCATCCTGTCTTTAGGATTGAGCCATTATTAATCGCTCAATTTAATTATAAATTTTTTATTACTATTTGTATTAGGAGTACATTATGAGCACACAAAAGAAAGTTTCAGGTACTGCGTTAGCAGTTGTTGCTGCTGGTCTATTTACTTTAGGATCGCAAGTAGCAGTCAGCGCTGAATCTAGTCAGGTTCAATGCTGGGGTGTTAATAGCTGTAAAGGCCATAACGACTGCGCTACTGCAAGTAATGCTTGTAAGGGTCACGGCTCTTGTAAAGGCCAAGGTTACTTGAATATGTCTGCTGAAGAATGTGAGGCTAAAGGCGGTACTGTGAAAGAAGAAAAGTAACTTTTTCTTTAATGAGAATAAATGGATTTGGTGATTATCAGTAGCCTGCCATTATTGATAACGACCAAAGTCCATTTATCTCTAACTGGTTTATATCAACAGTTTTTATATAAAAGATTGTGGAGGCAACCCGAATGAATCGTCCTTTTTATGGTTTTGGCCTAGGGTTGCGCCATGACTATTATCAGGAAATTCTCGAAACCCAACCCAATGTTGACTGGTTTGAAATAATATCAGAAAACTATTTTGTTGCAGGTGGTAAACCACTCTATTATTTAGATGCAATCAGAGAAAAATACCCATTGGCGATGCATGGAGTTTCCCTTTCTATCGGTAGTACTGATCCGTTAGATAAAGGCTACTTAAAACAACTCAAGTCGCTTGCCCAACGAATTAACCCTATCTTTATTTCTGACCACTTATGCTGGACAGGAGTTGATCATATTAATAGCCATGACTTACTACCACTTCCTTATACAGAGCAAGCAATACAACATATTGTGTCCCGTATTCAGTATGTACAAGACTTTTTAGGCCGACAAATTTTACTAGAAAATCTATCCAGCTATGTCACTTTTGCTGATTCAGAAATGACTGAATGGGAGTTTATTAAAGAAATAGTGACACGAGCAGATTGCTATCTTTTATTAGATATAAACAATATCTATGTCAGTGCTCGCAACCACCAGTTTAACCCGGTATCCTATCTTCAGGGTATTCCTGCAGAACGAGTGATGCAACACCACTTGGCAGGCCATAGTGACTATGGCAATTATGTTATTGATACTCATGATATGCCAGTTGTTGATAGTGTCTGGAACTTATATCAGGAAGCAGCTCAATTATTTGGTCCTGTATCAACAATGATTGAACGCGATGATAATATGCCAGTTTTTTCAGAATTATTAGCTGAGCTAAACCAAGCCAGAGCTATTGCAAAGCCTATTTATGCAGGTTATAAAGGTTATGCCAATGCTTGCTGATTTACAAAAAGAATTTCTTGCATTTTTACAGGGTAGTCCTAGCAACGTTGAACCACTGGTAACATTCGAGACTCCAGGACTCTCTATTTACAAAAATGCTTATAATCAACGTTTAAAAGAAGCATTAGATACAGATTTTCCCTGCTTAGGAAAATTGTTAGGTGATGATTTATATGATCAATTAATTCATAATTATATAGTAGAAATGCCTTCTACCAATCCTTCCTTGCGCTGGTTCGGTAGTAACATGCAATGCTTCTTAAAAAGCCATGCCCTATTTTCTAAGCAGCAAATCGTTATCGAGCTGGCTGATTGGGAATGGCAGCTCAGATCAGCTTTCGATGCTGCAAATAGTCATGTTATTCAACTTGAACAACTTGCAACGGTACCACCTGAACAATGGCCAACGATCCGACTACAACTAGTCCCCAGCTTACGTACTATTAAATACCAAACCAATGTAGTTAAAGTTTGGCAAGCACTTGAAACAAACCAGACACCTCCTGTTGTTATCCAAGAAACCAACCATTGGTTAATATGGCGTAAAGGACTTGTTACCCAATTTCGTTCTGTATCAGAAGACGAATGGCAAATAATTCACCAAATAATGGCTGAAGTTACTTTCGCTGATATTTGTGAGCAGCTATGTCAATGGTATTATTTTGAGCAAGCACCACAAAGAGCAGCCCAGATTATTCAACAGCTAGTTAATGATCAGGTCGTGAAGTCTATTCGTTGAATAATATATTTTTTGCATTTCCACCTGAATTTTATTAAGTCTAACTGTCTGTAGTTAATGATCGAGTAGCTTGCTTTTTATAGTTAATAAAATACAAAGCAATTAACACCATATCATATGCTTGCAGAATTTATTTATGCGATAAAAATATATCAATTACAGTACCATAAAAAATACTATACATATTTTTTATAGTTAAGCTAAAAGCATGTCAGTAGACTTTAATTTTTACACTATAACACTACCTCAGCAATAACTGGCAAATGATCAGAACCAATATCAGGCCCTTGTTTAACACTAATCGTCTTTAGATCTTTGCTTAGCAAAATATGATCAATGGGGATTAGAGGTATAACTCCCGGCCAAGTAGGCAACATACCAAACCCTTCACGAGCAGAAAATAAGTCAGCTGTATTAATTAACTTATAGAAGCTATGGCCCCATGGCGTCGTATTTAAATCACCCAATAATATGGCTGGTTTTTGTTGGTGTTTTAACCAACTTGCTAACTCTGCTAATTGCAAATCACGAGAGATTGCTTTAGTCCTTGATATCGGGGGCAGTGGATGGGTAGCTACTAATTGTACTTTTTTTTGGTTCCAATTCAGCATTCCAGAAATTGAAGGCAGCTTATCAGGGCCAAAGTAGAGTGTTTGAAAATTCTCGATGGGGTATCGGCTAAATAAAGCGATACCAAACCCGCCATTTCTTGGCTCTTCCAAATGGTAAGGGTAAAGGCTATGCAACTGCTTAAATGCTTCTGCCCAAGCAGGAGTGAACTCCTCCACTGCAACTACATCAGGCTGCTCTTGCTGCAACCATTGCAACAGTGTGAGTGTGTCATCATTATTTAAATTAACATTAACTTGAACAACCGTTATCGCTTTTTGCGAAAAAGCCAATGTAGCGACAGACTTTGGTAAACCATATAATGAGACCACTGGATAATTTAGCATTACAACCAGTAGTGCAATACTTACCCATATCCACTTACGAGCAAAACTGAACAATACAATACCTAACAAAGCTGCAATCAAGTAATACCATCGAAAATGGTTAGCTAAATCAGCTAACCAATGGTGCTCACCAAACCAACCAATACCGCTAGCAAAACCAGCCAACAAAATCACTAACAATATTCGCTTCAATAGCCACACAACCACAGTCTCCTATCAGTGTTCTCGAATGACTGTATACGATAGTTGTGGAAGTTTACATAAAAAACTATGTCTGCACTGACTTTCAAATGTATATCTTTTCAAGTTATTACAAGTCAGCAGATAGTGACACTATTTCTGTGAGTCTGAACAAATATTACTAAAAACTGATGTGTTTAGATTGGCTTCTGCTTAATATTAAAATGAGTTTAATGGTTATTATTTATCTAATTTTTTAAATGATCATTAATCTAATATTTAATTTATTTAATAACTACTAAGTCAACTCATTCTGTAATATACCCATAACTTAAGCGTATATTACGGAATTATAGTCAAAGCGAGTGGCTTTTAAGGGCGCCGTCGAATGACGAAGCCCCATGAGCCTAAATGTAATAGGTGATTGGAGTGAGAAATGAATGCAGCACAAACTGCATTCCCACCATTCAAGGTGGTCACAGCAAACCTTAAAAATCATTCGCGAAAAGTATAGCTAATACATCATGGATGGCCTTAGTACATAAGCAGCGCATGACTCCCAATAAAAGAGAATGATCAATGAAGTGGCTAATATGATGACTCCTAAATTTGCAAAAACCTTATTGTATAGTGCCTGTGTGATGGTGCTGACAGGTTGTCCAGGTGATGATGATAATAAGCCAAAACCATCCAAAAATAAAAAACCTGTCGCTAAGTTTACCCATTCATGTGATGAGCTGAGCTGTAGTTTTGATGCTAAAGGCAGTTCAGATCCAGACGGCACAATTACCAAATATAGTTGGAACTTTGGTGACAGCATGAATGGTGAGGGGCCAATGGCAACTCATACCTATACCAAAGCGGGTAGTTACACAATTTCCCTTACTGTGACAGATAACAAAAATGCCACAGCTGAGCATAAAGTCGAAGTCAATGTTACGACTAAACCAGATAATCCAGATGATGACGACGATGATGATAACGATGATCCAGTCGGCATGAATGAGTGTGAAAACTGGCAAAGCAACCATCCAGAATGGTTATGGTGTGATGATTTTGAAACAACCGCGTCATTAACAGAAAAATACGGCAAAAACAGTGTTAAACCAGGTAAAGATGCAGACTCGCTACAACGCGTCGAATCAGACCCCGCTCATGGCAAGTTTGCATTAAGATTAAAAGCAGATAGTGAAAGCAAAAATAGTGGCAGCTTCCGTCGTAACTTTGGCCGAGTACCTTATAACAACTCAGTTGATGATTTAGGTGCCAAGCCTTATTTTGACGAAAAAGTTAATGAAGTCTATTACCGCTTTTATGTGAAATACCCAGAAAATACTCAAGGCTGGCCTGCTAATATAACGCGAGCATTTGGCATCGCAGCAGGTGCCGATCAATTTGGCCCTCAGTCGTTTATTGCAACACTTTCTCATGATAAAGCAAATGCCACGGTAGTCTCAGGCGAACCCAAACTTAACGCTTATAGCGGCTTTGACCCAAACAACCCAGACTCTACTTTAAAAACCATCAAGTGGGATGATATGGATAATTTAACCCAGCTTGGTGATAGTAATGATCCTCTACCACCTGTACCACCACCGCCTACTCCCCCAGAAAAACCCTCATTTAGTAAGTTTGCAGTGAGTCAAGACGATGGTGATGATGATATTCCCCCACCGCCACCACCCCCAGGTGATCCAGAGCCTCCCGTTCCACCCGATAATCCAGATGGCGATGACAAAAACCCACTTGCGAAAGGTAAGTGGCACTGTGTTATTGTCCATCTCAAACTAAATAGCACCGCTCCTTATAAAGCAGATGGCTTATATGAAATAGCAATCGATGGTAAGCCTTACTCAAAATATACGTTGAGTGATTTAAACTGGACGGGTAAGTGGCGAGAATATGCTATCAACGGCATTCAGTTTGAAAATAACTGGGCAATGATGGGACAAAACAACCGAGAACCCGTTACCAACAACCTTGTCTCAACTGATGTACAAACAACAGAAGAAGTCATGGAAAGCTATCTGGATGCACTGGTTATCTCTAGAAAGCCTGTGAACTGTTTAGATACTAATAATCCTGATGACCCAACACCTCCACCAGAGCCACCAAACGATCCAGACAAACCCGATGATGGTGATGATGACACACCACCGGATATTCCACCACCACCTCCTCCAGGTGACCCAGATACACCAGATGATGATGGCGATAACCCAGAGCCTCCACCACCAACACCTGATGATGGGGACGACGATGGCGATTTACCGGATGATATTCCACCGCCACCACCACCGCCCACAGATTCAGTTAGTTTATAAGACTACTTTATTATAAAAAGCCAGCTTTCAAGCTGGCTTTTTTAATTTTAGCGCTTTATACCATTCGCGAATCACTTTCAAGCTTTGTAATTATCGCACTTAATCACCAATTATCTATTAATACTTCGCTTTGGGTATATTCAAAAACAGCGTAATAACAAAGCTTACCAGGAAACAATAAAAAATTATGTAGCTAATGCTGTACAATGTTATCCTTATTATGCCAGCCTATTAAATAAATCAATTACAAGATATGCATAGCATTAAATGGCCAGTATTAATTAAATATTCTGAACGTATTTTTCGAGTAACTACCCTTAATATTCCAGAAACAGGGGTATTAGTTGAGTCAAGTATGTTGTCGTAAAATTTCGCTGCTTTCAGTTTGGTATAGAATTTACAGATATAGAAAAATCTGCAAAAACATTTATTGCTAGTTTTATCGAAAATATTTAACTAAAAGCTGCCTAATAAACCATTACGAATATTTTGTGATTTTATTGTTTGCTCTTGCCTTCAAGTACACTTGAAATATAAAAACTACTTTTATTTATTGTAAATATTAATGACATATCTAATATAGTGCTAACTATCATTCTTAAGCTATTGCTTAATATCTACTTTTTTCCTCAGCGGATTCATTTAAAACTGTGAAATGAAGTCCAGTTTGACGGATATTACTGATTGCCCATTCAAGTTAATACATTGTAATTTTATTGAAATGGATTCAAGTTAACAGGTAATATCCTAATGAATAACTGGCTAAAGAAAGTAGTATTTGCATCTGGGCTGCTATGCTCAGCAGTTACATTTGCCAGCCCAATCAACATTATCAATGGCGGCTTTGAAGGGATAGGTATCAATGGCTGGTTTACAGAGCCTGGCCCACTGTCTCCTTATGTAGCTAATCAGCTTACACAACACGGAACACGCTACACTGCAGCTGAAGGCAATCAATTTGCGGTTTTACCAGCAAACTCATCAATTCGTTCCGAAACCAATTGGCAAGCAGGAGATACTATCAGCTTTAAATGGCTTGCCTTAGACGCCATCGACCCCACTTTTCAGATTTATGAGGAAGATCTAGCGGTAACTAAAACCTTAGGTCTGATCGGAGATGCAGGTGTTTGGCATGAGTTCAGTTACACCTTTCAGGATTCAGTTAATCCAAATCTACCAAGCTTTGTCGGGTTTCAAGGGTTTTCCAAAGGCGGTCCTGATGCATTGTTACTTGTAGACGATGTCAAAATTACTCGTATCCCTGTACCCGCTACTTTAGGTTTAGCCTTACTCGGTATAGGCTTAATGGCAAGACAGCGCCATAACCGCAAAAACACCGCATAAAAAATAACAGAACTTCGCTATACTACAGTGAAGGTATAGGATTGAGAGTAACGAGTAATAACGTTACTCTCAATTTTCTTCTAGTTAACCCCCAACTTTACTGTTCTGCCTCCCCGGCCACTACTACTAAATGCTCTAAGCTTTACCACCCCTGTTGCACTAAAAGAGTCTTTGTAGATGCTGGAGTTAACCGTTGGCTCTGAGCCATCAGTTGTATATCTTATAATTGTCCCAGGCAAACCAATATTTGCTGTAATCAAACCATCTTCATTTAGTTTGGCACCAGGTATAGGCAGCCGATAATAAAAACCGCCAAATAAGTAGTCCAACTTAGGCAGTTCGATTTGCCCCACTCTATTAGCAAAACGATTCCAAGCTTGATTATACAATTGGCTATTTATTTTTTTATCACCAACCCAGTTTGGTTTAGCTGCCCAGGCACGCTCAGCTAACCCCAGCAATTTGGGTAATGTAAAATACTCTAATTGTTGTGGAGTCTTCATATTTTCACTCCACAGCTGACCTTGCAAACCCATAATATAGCCTTCATTTTTACCTTGTAAACGTTCTTTATTTTCAAACTGATCAGGCTGAATCACTTTACCCATTCTGTCAGTTTGGGCACTTTGAAATATATCCAGAGGAACAAACCGATAAGGGGATTCAGTATTAGTAAAATTAGCCCAATAATAGCCTGGTTCTGATGGATGTTTTTCATAGGCTAAGTCGAAATAGAGGTTGGTTGCATTAGCCAACACAACAGGGTATTGTTTATTTGCTAGTTTATAGGCATTATCTTCATCCCCCCAGCCCCATACATTATTCCAAATATATGACGTTAACTTACCACCTGTATAAAACCGATTTACGCGTTTAGCTCCATAGCCATCTTCACCAAGCCTGGTAAAAGCAAGCTCCTCCCAGCCAGCCAGTTTTAAGCCATGTTTATAGTAAATATTACTTAGCTGTTGCATAAAGTATTGCTTTAATAACTCAACATGCGCCAAACTAATATTTTCTGTTTGTAATAACTGCTGGCAGGCTGGAGATTGCTGCCATACACCTTTGGGCACTTCATCTCCACCAATATGAACTGTTATTAAGTTTGTATCTGCTTGTGAGTATAGCTGTTTTATCTCATTTAATACTTTATCAATAAAAGTATAGGTAGACGGCATACACACATTCACCACATTATCTTTCCATCCTTGCACTGATTGATAATTTGATTGATCTGTCAAATCAGACAATAAATACTTGC
The DNA here is from genome assembly GCF_011009015.1 of Spartinivicinus ruber. Lineage (NCBI taxonomy): Bacteria > Pseudomonadati > Pseudomonadota > Gammaproteobacteria > Oceanospirillales > Zooshikellaceae > Spartinivicinus > Spartinivicinus ruber. Next base: position 579,238 of record NZ_CP048878.1, on the reverse strand, counting down.
TGGCTTGCTTTTGATGATTTTCATTTAAATGCCGATAACGGGCTTCCATTGACTTGATAGCTGCTCTTGCATGGCCTGGTAAATCAACTTCTGGAATAATGCTAATATGATGGGCTTTAGCAAATTTTAAGATATCAATAAAATCAGCTGAGGAATAAAAACCGCTGCCTTGATTAACACCAGGAAATGGACCAGAACCAAAAGCAGGCAATAGATATTCGTCTTCTGTAGTGGAATGACCTCTACGTCCACCAACTTGAGTCAACTCCTCTAAACCATTAATTGCAAGCCGCCATCCTTCATCATCAGTTAAATGCAAATGAAGCCCGTTCAATTTGTAATGAGCCATCACGTCAATTAATTTCTTCACTTCTGCAACAGGTTGAAAATGCCTTGCTACATCCAAATGAATCCCACGATAAGCAAATCTTGGATAATCCTCTATTGCCATAGCAGGAATATTAACTGATACCTCATCTACGCTACTCACTTTAAACTGCGCTAATAGTGTTTGACTCCCGTAAAAAATACCCTGCTTAGTATTTGCAGTGATTTTTACACCCTTTTCAGTTATGGTAAGATGATAACCTTCTTTATACAGATTTGAGTTTTGTTCTTCTTCTAAATTAGTCTTTAACTTCAGTACAATGTCAGACGGGGCTGATTTGGTTGAGTCTACGACCTCTGGGCGATAACCTAACATCATTTCTAACTGTTTAGCCAACAAATCTGCTTCATTAGTCAAACTATTACTAGCTAAAACTCTAATTAAATTATCTGGCTGCCAATAAGATTCATATTTTTTCACCTTAACTGGTTCTGGAATGGCTATTGGTAACTGTTCTTTTGGTAACAGTTGTAGCCTGGCATTTTGCTCAAAATGCCACTGAGCGGTAGCTAATGGCCAAATATCTTCTTTTATTCGATTCCATTGTTTTGGCTTAGTCGGCTTAATAAACTCAACCTCTGGCAATACCTCTATATGCTCCTCTCCCTTAGCAGGATTAGTATAAACAATATAAAATCCTGCCGGTTTATCAGTGTCATTAATAGCCCAAAAGCTTGCGTTAAAAGGAATTTTGATCATTTGCCCTGGACTTAGTGATTTAAAGCTCTTTTGTGGAATTATTTTATGTAAATCCCCATTTATATGTTCTATTAATACCGTGTCAGGATAAGAGCCAGGCTTTATCAACCTGGCAAAATTAAAATAAATTTCCCAACCATGAGTTGGCAGTGGCTTATTGCTATTATTTTTTATAACCAACTGAGAACTAAAACTATTAGCGCCATCTTGGTAATTATCTAATACTTGCCAACTTACGTTTAGCTTGCTATCCAACGTCAGCGAATAAACTAGAGGAAACGATAATGCTAAACCAATGACGTAAAATATGATTTTTAACATTCTATAATCCTTTATATTTTTTAACACCTATTAATAACCAATCCCTAACAACTAGTTTTTGTTAGCTCCTTTTTAATTTACATCATAGCTCGTTTATTAGCCTGTCAAATCAAACTAAAGTCACGGGAATAATCCATAAGCCCAATATTAATAAGTCGTAGTTTAAATATTTCATCAGCACCAAAGGCTCAGAACACTTTGGTTAGTATTCGATCGAATCTGTATACATTTCACCGACCCAAACCAAAATGAAATAATTACTAACTCTTTACATAGCAATACAACTGGATATAATGCCCGCCCTAAATGTGATGCCAATCACATATAAATCATACTGGAGCAGTAACTCAATGAAGATCAAACCTATCCTAACAAGCATTTTTCTCAGCTCAACTTTACTCACAACTGGTTGTGCATCAATTGTTAGTGACTCAACTTATCCGGTAAACATCACCAGCATCCCAGAAAACGCTGCTTTTACCATCACCAACGAGCTGGGTGAAACTGTCCATACAGGTACTACCCCTGAAACAGTTGAGCTTGCCAGTGGAGATGGTTATTTTTCAAGTAGCGCTTACACAATTGCCTTTGCTAAAGAAGGTTATCAACAGCAAAGTATTATGATTACCAGCACTCTGGATGGCTGGTATTTCGGAAACCTATTTCTGGGTGGTTTAATAGGAATGGTAATTGTTGACCCTTTAACTGGTGCAATGTTTAAGTTGCAAGATACTGCACAAGTTGAACTAATTGCTACTAATTACCAGTCCAACAATGCTAATAAAAGCTTACAAGTTGTTTCTCTAAGTGATCTTCCTGAAAAATATCATGCTGAATTAGTAAAAATAAACTAAGGTCTGTTAAAACTATTTGAATCACCACTGCCGTCGACCGTTTTGTCGCCCAGCAAGGCATCAGGAATACCGTGTAATCAATGGCTTATAACACGGCTGGATGGAAAAATAATTACGGGCCTAATAAAATAAAAAGCCTCCTTGATTATTGACATATTAAATCAAAACCAAGGAGGCTTTTCTTGATATTGGTTTTATTAATGAAAAACTAATGTACTGAGTGATTACCTGTCCTCCCTGATTCAACTTCCTGAATTGTACCACCTGAATTAAGAAACTCTTCTATTTGCTTCTCTATCGTTTCCCTTACTTTTTTTCTTGACTGAACTGTATATGTTTCTGCATCTCCTCCAATATTACCCCAATCACCATCACTGCCTTTTTTTGGTGTAGTGCCTTGCTCTCTTGCCATAATTATTCATACCTCATGTATTTATAACCAAACATCCTAAATCTAATAGACAGTGTTATACTCCTCTTCAGATGCCATTAAATACATTTATAGCTCAATGAATAATTAAGAAAAGAAAAAATATTTCAGCAGTTAGTATTTTTTTACCTTAATGGCAATATATATCCAAGCGAAATGTCATTTATAATGCATTGACGCTATATAGATAGTTAAATTAATAGCTTTTAATTTAACTATTACCATATATTTCAATAAGTTACAGCGGCTGACTAATTAATTTTCTAGTTTTTCTTACTCTATTAATCCTATAAAATATAGTTTTTATATATTTTTCAAAAAGATACGTAATATTACTAAACAGTGACTAATTCAAAAAACCTCTTATAACCAGATTAAATTGTTTTTTTGCTTAGGCAATAATCGTTTTCACCGTTAAGTATTTACTTTTTATTCATTATTTATAAACTACTTACAGTCAACTTTTAGGCAAATTTATTAAGGACACCTCTACTAAAACCGCTCACCTTGAATAGTGACAACAATTCGACGGCTTCCACCGTGATTGCGATGCTCACCTATATAAATACCTTGCCAAGTTCCTAATACTAGTTGACCACTGCTCACTGGTACGGAAATTCCAACTCCCAATGTACTAGTTTTAAGATGTGCAGGCATATCATCTGAGCCTTCATAGGTATGTTGATAGTAGGAAGCATCTTCAGGAACAAAATGATTAAAATGAGCTTCAAAATCACTTCTTACTGTTGGATCTGCGTTTTCATTAATCGTTAATGATGCTGAGGTATGAAGAATAAAAAAGTGCGCTAAACCAACCTGAAACTCATCTAATTCTGTTAATTTTTTAACCAGCTCCTCAGTTATAAGATGAAAACCTCTTGGTTTCGGAGTCAACTGTATTGTTTTTTGCAGCCAGCTCATTTGCAATCTCTCTCTTCCTCAATGACACTTTAACTATATACTACTCCCCCCAAAACAAAAAAACTCCCTTTGGGAGTTTTTTCTTATCTGCCCTAGAATGTTATTTAGGCTTTATTAGAAGTAAATTCTGGATATGCCTCCATCCCACATTCAACTAGATCAGTCCCTTCAAACTCTTCTTCTTCAGTTATCCTAATACCTACTATTTGCTTAATGACATACCAAATAATTAAGCTAGTAACAAAGACCCAGCCAAATATCATAATAATACCCAACAGTTGCGGCCAAATGCTTGCCTCAGCATTAGTGAATGGCACAGCTAATAGCCCCCAAATACCACAAATACCATGAACAGAAATGGCACCCACAGGGTCATCAACTTTCAGTTTATCTAATAAAATGATGGAAAAAACAACTAGCCCCCCCCCTACACCACCAATCAATGTCGCAGCAAATGCACTAGGAGTAAGCGGTTCGGCAGTGATCGATACCAACCCAGCCAATGCTCCATTTAAGGCCATGGTTAAATCTGCCTTACCAAATAATAACCTAGCGATAACTAATGCAGCTATTACACCGCCCGCAGCGGCTGCATTGGTGTTCACAAAAATCTGGGCAACGGCATTGGCATTTTCCACATCTGCCAGTTTGAGCTGTGAACCACCATTAAAACCAAACCATCCTAACCATAAAATAAAGGTGCCTAAAGTTGCCAAGGGTAAATTAGCACCTGGTATCGCATTAACTTGCCCTTTGGCTGTATATTTACCTTTTCTTGGACCTAATAATAATACGCCTGCGAATGCCGCTGCGGCACCACACATATGTACGACACCTGATCCAGCAAAGTCTAAAAAGCCTTTTGCTTCAAGAAAGCCACCACCCCATTTCCAATATCCTTGTACTGGATAGATAAAGCCAGTTAACACTGCAGCAAATAATAAAAATGACCAGAGTTTCATCCGTTCTGCTACAGCACCGGAAACAATAGACATAGCGGTTGCTACAAAAACGACCTGAAAGAAAAAGTCTGAACGGGTTGAATAGTAAGGTGCATCTTCTCCACCTTTTAAAACGCTGGAAAGCTCATTTTCTGAGCCTAATAACATGCCAAAGTAAGGAATAATTTCTCCTTCCCCTTGGCCAGGGTACATAATGCTATAACCACACAATAAAAACATAGTGCAAGCGACAGCAAATAAAGCAATATTTTTGGTAAGAATTTCTACGGTATTTTTAGCACGAACCAAGCCTGCCTCTAACATCGCAAACCCAGCCGCCATCCACATAACGAGTGCGCCACACATTAAAAAGTAAAACGTATCTAACGCATAAGACAGTTGCAAAATAGTATTAGACGTATCCTGTAATGTTTCCATTATTGTGCCCCCCACTGGCTCAACTAATTGAAAAACTAACTGGTTGATTAAAGTTAAATTGCTTCTGTACCCGTTTCGCCGGTACGAATACGTATAGCTTGCTCCAGAGGGGTAATAAAAATCTTACCGTCGCCAATTTTGCCCGTATTAGCTGCTTTGCTAATTGCTTCTATGACTGGATCAACCAATTCATCAGAAATAGCAATTTCTATTTTAACTTTGGGTAAAAAGTCGACGACATACTCAGCACCTCGATAAAGCTCTGTATGACCTTTTTGCCGTCCAAACCCTTTCACTTCTGTTACAGTAATCCCCTGTACTCCAATTTCGGAAAGGGATTCTCGCACATCATCTAATTTAAAAGGTTTGATAATGGCTGATACTAATTTCATTAGTAGTCTCCTAACTGGTTAGTCTTGCCTTGGGGGCAGTGACAAGTCTACGTTTTGCAATCAGGGTTAAGCAATTCATTTTGATTGCTATAGCTTAGCTTTTCTCAGCCTTCCTTCCTTGAACATTACGCTGTTTATTTCTGCCTAACAAAAACACTCATTTCCTTTGGTCATTTTCAAACTTGTCACTGCCATATGCTGCCTGCCTTAAAGGCAAAACAAGTGCTATTAGTCACTCACTTTCTAACAGCACTTTTTAGTCCATAGCACTATTTGTGCCATAATCACTAAAACCTGAATATCAGCTAAATAGTGACGGACATGCTAACCATTCAAGCACTTTTTTGTTTCAGCTAATGGCAATACGCACCAAAAGCGATCACTTTTTATTCAACATAAATCAATTCTGGTGCATATGAAGCAGACTATTAAAAATAGAGCTGTGATAAACTACGACAAGCCTTAATTCATACAGCGACATTACTTAACTGAATACAGCCATGATAAATAAAGACTTTATCCAGTCCTTGAGCGAACAAATCGGTCAAACTATAACCAGCAAAGCACAAAGCTTCTTGCAGGGTGACAAGACCCATCTTCAAACGGAGCTTGAAAACCACATTAAACTACTGTTGCAGTCTGCATTTAATCGGCTTGACTTGGTTACCCGCGATGAGTTTGATAATCAAACAGCAGTCTTACAACGCACGCGAGAAAAAGTTGATTTGCTAAGCAAACAGGTTGCTTTGTTAGAACAGGCTCTTTCAGCGACAAACAATATTCAACCCGAGCAAATCACTAAACAAGTTGATAAAGAAGTAAAAGATGAAGCGATGTAAATTGGCAAACTTTATTTTGTAAGGAGCACCTGAGAAATAACTTGAAAAATTTGTGAATTATCCGATTTAACAAGTCACAAACTTTACTGAAACAGTTCGATGGAATATTGAGCAAGTTTTAAACTACTGTGCTTTAAGCAATTATCAGACTAAGTTAGTCAGGGATGCTGTATGTCTCTAGCAGTAGTTTATACACGGGCCCAAGTTGGCATTGATTCACCACTCGTTACTGTAGAAACTCATTTAGCTAATGGTCTACCAGGCTTTTCAATTGTCGGTTTGCCTGAAGCCGCCGTTAAAGAAAGTAAAGATCGGGTAAGAAGCGCATTACAAAATGCCAACTTTGAGTTCCCGACCAAACGAATAACAGTCAACCTGGCTCCAGCAGACTTGCCAAAAGAAGGTGGACGTTACGATTTAGCCATCGCCATTGGCATTCTGGCTGCCTCAGGCCAAATAGCAACAGAACAGCTTGCAAACTATGAGTTTCTTGGTGAATTAGCATTATCCGGAGAGCTTAGAAGCATAAAAGGTGCCCTGACCTCAGCCATTGCTTGTCGAAATGCCAAACGCCAGCTGGTGGTGCCCACAGGCCGTAGTAGTCAAGAAGCCTGTTTAGTTGAGGATTTAACTGTACTTGAGGCAGGCAATATCCTAGCCGTCTGCGGTCATTTCAACCAGTCCAATTCACTTAAGCAGGCTACCAGTAAAACCACACGCCAGACAATATCTGCAACCGAGCCAGATCTTTGTGAAGTAAAAGGTCAAATGCACGCAAAGCGGGCATTGGAGATTTCAGCAGCAGGTGGCCATAACCTGTTATTCTTTGGCCCACCTGGTTCAGGTAAAACCATGTTAGCCAGTCGCCTTCCATCTATCTTGCCCTTGTTAGCGACAGATCAAGCACTAGCAACCCAAGCAGTTTATTCCATTGCAGGCAAACCAGTAAACCTCAAGCAATGGGGCCAACGCCCTTTTCGCGCACCACACCATACAGCTTCTGCTGTAGCCTTGGTAGGCGGAGGCAGCAGCCCAAAACCGGGTGAAATATCTCTAGCCCATAACGGAGTACTGTTTTTGGATGAACTGCCTGAGTTTAGTCGCAAGGTTTTAGAGGTTTTACGAGAGCCACTAGAATCAGGTGAAATTGTTATATCCCGAGCCTCACACCAGATCACCTATCCAGCTCAATTCCAGTTAATTGCTGCAATGAATCCTTGCCCCTGTGGTTATTTGGGAGATAGTCAGCACAACTGCCACTGTACGGCAGAACAAGTACGACGTTATCGCAACAAATTATCGGGACCACTGTTAGATCGTATTGATATGCATGTTGAAGTGTCCGCTATGCCTCAAAGCTTATTGACCCAATCCTTTGATCAGCTTCAAACAGAAACATCTGCTCAAGTGAGAGAACGAGTGTTCAAGGCACAGCAACAGCAATTAACCAGACAGCAGAAAACCAATCAAGGCTTATCAACCACTGAACTAGAAACCCACTGCCAATTAAACAAAACAACTCGACAGTGGTTAAGCCAAGTTATACAAAGATTAAAATTATCTGCCAGAGCTTATCATCGGGTTTTGAAAGTCTCACGAACGATTGCAGACCTTGAAGAAAAAACAGAAATTACCCAAAAACATTTAATGGAAGCCATTAGTTATCGAAAGTTAGACCGAGGGGCTTAAGAAATACTCGAAAAAAACACTCAAGTTATTTCTTGAGTGTTTCTCATTTACAAAGCTTACCTACACAATTCAAGTCGGCTATTTTTTGTAATTAATATTTATTTTTCTATTAAGTATAAACACTTATAAAAGTGCTTCACCCCTTAAAAAGCCTGCTAATCCAATTTTAAAAAGTGATCTATTAGACTAATTTTAATTTAATCACAGATTAATTAATAAATACGACAAAACTCTTTCACAAAACAGTTGTCAATTAATTCTAGAAAGAACAATACCCTGTTATAACATTGATATACTTCGTAGAGTAGTTGGTAACAAACGACAATATTATCTTAAACACTTGTTACAACTGCCTCGAAATATTGTAATTAGCGATTAGTCAATGTGAATGATTCTTAGTAACAACAAATCCTAAAAGTCATTCGCGAAGACTATACATGGAGATAAAACAAATGAACTCAATAAAATTAGAAATAGTAACTGGCCCAGGAAATAAAGAAACATTCTTTATCGGCAGCTATCAGGTTTTACCCCCCAAACGTTTAAAAACCCCTGTAACCATTGCTAATAAAAATACCAAAAAAGTTATTGCTGCTATTGCGAAAGGTGAAGAAAGAGAATTTTTATTAACCGAAGACGAACTAAATGGCTTTACTCCGCAAGAAGAGATAAAAACACCTTCTTATTTAATTCTATTGAGACTGGATAAGCCAACAGCAACAAGCTTTTTCGAATAATATAACAATTTTCAATTTAAAGGTCTGTGTTTTCAGTAAGACAAAAGAATGCTTTTGGCAGGCATAATTTTAAATTTAGACAAAGTAAGGGGGAAATTATAAATACGTTTTATTTAACATAAAGCTACTGATATTTATTATCAGCATTTTATTAAGCAGAATTAATAAGCTCTAATGGCTTGTTCTTCTACTAGACGTTGGCATAGATCTTCTATGCTTAAAGGCTGGCTTAATAAAAAACCTTGCATTTCATCGCAACCAGCCATTTTCAGCCATTCTGACTGGGCACAGGTTTCTACACCTTCGGCAACAACTGTCAAGCCAAGGTTATGGGCTAACTCAATAATAGCCGCCACGATAACTTGATCACCCCGGTTAATGAGCACATTTTTTACAAAACTACGGTCTATTTTTATGGTATTGACAGGCAAGCCTTGAATATGGCTGAATGAAGAAAATCCCGTACCAAAATCATCAAGAGCAAAATTAATCCCCAACTGCTGTAGCGCTTTCATTTTGGCTGCCACTTCAGCTTGCTCTTGTAAGACAGCCGTTTCCGTTAGCTCAAACTCAAGCAAATGTGGCTTCACCTGATGCTTCTTAATAATATGAGAAACTGTAGCCAGTAGTTTGGCATCTTTAAACTGATGGAACGATAAATTAATTGCTACATGGAGATCACCCACCCCCCACTTTTCCAGCAAAGCAATATCACGACAAGCCTGGTCAATAACCCAATAGCCGATTGGCACAATCAAGTTAGTGCGCTCAGCCAAGGGAATAAAGTCAGCAGGCATCAATAGACCACGCTGAGGATGATGCCATCTTAGTAAGCCTTCAACAGATGAAACTCTACCTGTCTGGCTGTCTACTCGCGGCTGGTATAACAACTGCAACTGATTACCACGCAAAGCCTGGCGTAGCTCTGCTTCCATCAGCAAACTATCATGAACATCTGCCTTCAAATCTGGCTCATATACAGCGTAATGGTTACCCAGCCGTTTTTTTGCAGTAGAAAGAGCAATATGTGCATGACTAAGCACTTCATCCACTGAACTACCAGCATCAGGACAACAGGCTAGACCAATACTGCAGCCAATCAACACTTGGTGGCCAGCAACAAAAAATGGTTCAGCCAGTGCTTTCAACGTTTGCTTAGCTTGCAGTATCAACTGAGCTTGGTGAGTTGCATCTGGAATGATCAAGCCAAACTCATCACCATTAATACGGGCGATATAGCTACTGCTATTTCTGTAAACTTGTTTCAGTCGCTCGGCCACTTGCCAAATTAAGCTATCACCGGCTTGATGCCCTAGCGCCTGATTAACTTTGCTAAAGCCATCAAGGTCTACCAACATCAACCCTAACTGGTAGCCTTTAGCTAATACCGACAACTCTTCAGCCAAGGTTTCTTGAAACCAGGTGCGATTAGCAATACCCGTTAGTCGGTCATAGCACGTCAGGCCTTTAATATCTCGCTTAGTTTTGGTTTGCTCTAAGTTGTAACGTAGGGTTCGACGAACAAATTCATCGTCATCAAGACGAGAATAAGGAATGAAGTCCACAGGAGGTATTGTTGTGTTCTGCTTCAGCTGATAGCAGTTAGCATCTTCACATAATAAGACAATTGATTGATAGCTGTCATTCAACTGAGCAACTACTTGTTCATAACTGTCGTAATTTGTCAGAATTAAATCAGGTACAAAGTAACGAATAGATCGTGAAAGTTCATCAACTGACTGACAATGACTCCACTGCCAGCGTGGCTCGTTATATTGCCAACTGGGAAGTAGTGAGACCAGATGACGAAACAGGTCAGGCTGTTCACCTACAAGTAAGATTTTGACTTCACGTCTTCTTAACTGCCTGACCACCCGCCACACACCCCTTCAACTGATAGGTCATTGATAAACCGGCAAGTATTATATGAACATAACGCAAAGTAAATAAAAACCAGCCATTATCCAGAATAGAAATTAAATTTAACAACTAGATCAATTTTTTCAATTGTCCTCTAGTAGGGTTTGCGTAATATGTCTTGACTGAAAAGCTTCTGGTAAACTGCGCAGCTCGGCAAATTTGAGGTTATAAGGTAGTGAGACAATTAAATCCAAGACAAGCGGAGGCAGTACGCTACATTGACTCCCCATTATTGGTATTAGCGGGCGCAGGCAGTGGTAAAACCAGTGTAATTACCACCAAGATTGCGTACCTGGTTGAAACTTGTGGGATTAAAGCTCGCCATATCTATGCTGTTACCTTTACCAATAAAGCTGCCCGAGAAATGAAGGAACGGGTTAGCCAGCTAATTAAAGGTAAAGAAGCGAGGGGGCTTACGGTATCAACATTCCACAACCTGGGGTTAAATATTATTCGTCGAGAACATAAATCACTCGGCTTAAAAGCAGGCTTTTCATTATTTGATGACTTAGACTCTCGTCAGTTAATCACTGAATTAAAAGCACAATACGAGGTGTTAGCTGAAGAAGCGGCTGATTATCTACAACATCATATATCCAATTGGAAGAATGATATGTTGCTACCTAGCGAATGCCTTTCTCATGCAGAAAACCCTAAAGAACAAGCGATTGCCTATTTATACCAAGATTATGACCGCACCCTTAAAGCCTATAATGCCGTTGATTTTGATGATTTAATTTTATTACCCGTACTATTGTTTCAGAAAAACCCTGAAATACTTGAGAAATGGCAAAATAAAGTACGCTATTTATTAGTAGATGAGTACCAGGATACCAACTCTAGTCAATATTTATTAGTTAAATTACTTGTTGGTAGTCGTGCACAGTTTACTGTGGTAGGTGATGACGACCAGTCTATTTATGCTTGGCGCGGTGCTCGCCCTGAAAACCTGGTTAAACTCAAAGAAGATTTTCCTTCATTGCATGTAATTAAACTAGAACAAAACTATCGTTCCACAGCTCGCATATTAACCGCCGCCAATACTTTAATTGCTAATAACCCTCACGTATTTGAAAAAAAATTATGGAGTGAATTAGGTTTAGGGGATGACCTACGGGTTATCCGTTGCAAAAACGAAGAAGTAGAAGCAGAGCGTGTTGCGGTTGAAATTATTACCCATAAAATAAAACTCGATACCCACTATAAAGATTATGCTATTTTATATCGCGGTAATTTTCAATCCAAATTACTAGAATTAAAACTTCAGCATCACCAAATCCCCTACCATATTACTGGCGGCACCTCATTTTTTAGTCGTGCAGAAGTGAAAGACATAATGGCTTATTTACGGCTGATTATTAACCCAGATGATGATAATGCTTTTTTACGAGTTATTAACGTACCTAAACGGGAAATTGGCGCAGCCACTTTGGAAAAATTGGGTACTTATTCCAACCAACGGCATATCAGTCTGTTTGCAGCCAGTCAGGAGTTTGGCCTAAGTCAATTTTTGAATGAAAAAGCTCTTGACAAGCTAAAACGTTTTACATTATGGATTGATCGCATTACTCAAAAATGTCATCAAGAAGATCCTGTAGCAACCATAAAAGAAATGATTTATGACATGGACTACGACAACTGGCTTAGACAAAATAGCAGCAGCGAAAAAATTGCCAGCCGTCGTCTGGAAAATGTTTGGTTCCTAGTAGAATCTCTGGCTAAAACCATCGAAACAGCCGACCCTGATGAACCCATAACAATTAAAGAAGCAATAGCCAAACTAGTACTTAGAGATATGCTGGAGCGCCAGGAAGAAGAAGACGACCAAGATCGTGTGCAATTAATGACTTTACATGCATCCAAAGGATTAGAGTTCCCCCATGTATTTCTAATTGGTATGGAAGAAGACTTATTACCACACCGCACCAGTATAGAAGAAGACAATATTGAAGAAGAGCGGCGCTTAGCTTATGTTGGTATTACCCGCGCCAGAAAATCTTTAACCATGACCCTGGCAGGTAAACGAAAACAATATGGTGAAATAGTAGAAACCAGCCCTAGTCGCTTTCTAGAAGAATTACCTCAAGATGATTTAGTTCGAATAGGCTTTGGCGAAGAAACCACTCAAGAAGAAAAGAAAGTCACTGGTAATGACGCCCTTGGAAGTATCAGAGGATTAATTAACAGATAATTAAAACTATATTAAGTATCTGTAGCTTTAATTATTATACCAAAACCACCTTTAACACCTTTTGTAGTCAAAGGTGGTTTTTATATATAAATCTAGAATTGTTTATGAGTAAGATAACATTTTTATGTATCACTATATTTTTAATCAACCTTTATTGACTCGATAATATCTCCATTAAAAATAACTTTTCTATCTTTCCTGCCACCGACTCCTTTATACGTCCAAACTACTTTCTCCGTATGAAGTACTCTTCTAGAACCATTTTCTTTTTTTTCGATAATTTTTTCACTGTAAGTATGTTTTGACAGAGGTTTGCCACACAGCTTTAAAACTTTCTACTTTGAATAACCTTCTAAAACAAGCTTACTTCCACAACGCATTGCATAACTATCAAATGCAACAACCATTAAAAAAAAGCAAAAAATGTATTTCTTCATGTTTCAGCCCAATAGTCTCATTCACCAAAAACCATTTATAGCTTTCTAAAAAGCGTTTAAGCACACAGCTGTTAAAGTTCACCGAAAGAACTAACTAAGGGTATTTTTGATTAGCGAAGTAGTAATGCTATTTATCCAAACAAATTCTGGTACGAGTCTCAACTATATTTACAATACTTACAAAAAATGGTAAGTATATTTCACTTGACATGACCAAACTTGCTACTAGTTTAGGTTACCCTCAAAGAATATAAATGCATAATTTTATTCTGATCTAATTGTTTGAGAAAAACGAATGCTTATTGATGTTGCTGTTTTGAATGCATTTACGCATCAAAATACAGGTGGAAATCCAGCAGGTGTATTACTAGGTGCACAGCACCTTACAACGACCCAAATGCAACAGATTGCAACACAGGTGGGACTATCTGAAACAGTGTTTATTCTCCCATCAGTACAAAGTGACTTTAAAATGCGCTTCTTTACACCAACTGATGAAGTCGATTACTGTGGCCATGCAACACTGGCTGCATTTTCATTAATGCACCAAAGACAAATCATTCAACCCGGCTTCTTCCAACAAGAAGTTAATCATCAGCTCCTCAGTGTTATCGTTGAAACAGATGGTCGAGTACTTATGACCCAGCAGTTACCACAATTTTTAACTCAATTTCAGCCAAATGATATTGCACCACTACTTAACCTGCAAGCTGAGTTGCTTGCTGAAACAAGACTGCCTATCCAAGCAGTTTCCACAGGGCTTGTTGATATCTTTGTGCCTATTCCCGAAGGTCATCTTGACCATATTGAACAGGATGAGGTTGCAGCTACAAAGTTCTCAGCAAAAAATAATGTTGTCGGGCTACACTTATTTGAGCTTTCAAAAGAGCTAACTCCTTTTTCGGCACGCTGCCGTAATTTTGCACCTAGAGTTGGCATTTCTGAAGAGTCTGCGACAGGAAGTGCTTCTGGCGCCTTAGCCTGTTATTTATCAACTTATGTAGACCAATCGCAAACCAGCTTTTTATTTGAGCAAGGTAAATCAATGCAGTGTTGTTCCAGTATAAGTGCAACAATACACAAATCAGGGGCAGATATTACTCAGGTCCAGGTAGGAGGTTATGCAAATCAACCAAGACTGGTAAAGGTGCGTATCTGATAAACAACACCTGTCTAATAATACCCTTAAAGGATTAACTACCTAGCTTGTTAATCCACTCATTCATAACTACATGGGTTTTTATTTTTGTAATACCTTCTATGTCATTTAAAGTTTCATATATTTGCAGAATTCTTTGCATATTTTCTGCTCGAACATAAATAATTAAGTCTGTATCACCACTCACGCCATAACAGAGCTTCACTTCTGGTACGCGTGAGATTACAGGTATCACCACTTCATCACACTTAACACTTAAGTGCTGGATCTCAATCAGAGCTGCCACATGGTCTTTCTCTGATTCACGCAGCAAAACTTGATACCCTTTTATTGTACCGTTTTGTTCCAGCTTTTTGATTCTTTCTGACACTGCAGAACGCGACAGGTTTACTTGCTCTGCTATGGCTGCAACTGGTTGACGGGCATTCTTGCTGAGGGCTTCAATAATCAGTTGATCAAATTTATCCACACCGTAGACACCTAATGCTTTTTTCATCATTGTAATGTCTCTCAAAGCCCTAAACCACTCTAACCTTACAGTACAAACAGCAATTCGAAGGCAAATTGAGCATTTCACCAACGAAATGCCGGAAAAACAAAATAATTGTCGTTCATTTCAAACATTTTGATGCAGCAGAAAGCATTAGAATCTCAAGAAACTAAATAACGTTAGTAATGAGTTTCCCCATGAACCAACTGCATAAAACCATAACACTAGCTCAAGGTGTCGGCTTATTAGTGACCACCATGATGGGGACAGGCGTATTTGTTTTGCCTCAACTTACTGTCCAAGATGCAGGCTTTGCAGCTTTACTAGCTTGGTTACTATTGATTTTAGCCATGCTACCCGTGACCTGGGTCTTTGCAGAATTAGGTAAGCGCTTTCCCCATGCTGGAGGGCCATCGCATATTGTCTCTAAAGCATTTGGTGAAACCCAGGGCAAAATTATTGGCTTACTTTTTCTGTTATTAGTACCAGTCGGAGCACCCGCAGCTATTGAAATTACTATGCAGTTTGCTCAGGCACTGGTTCCACTAAATAACATCCAAATGCTGATTGTAGAATTGGTATTTATTGCTGGACTGCTGATCCTAAACTGGCGAGGCGTCCAAGCCTCTGGTCGTATTCAAACTGGATTGACATTAACTATGGTTGTTGTTGTATTGGCTGTGTCACTGAGTCAGTTTTCTAACCAAACAGTTATGCCTATACCAGCATTCGATTATAGCCAATGGCCACTGCTGGCATCTGCAGCAGGTTTAGCTTTCTGGAGCTTTATGGGCATCGAAACGATGAGCCATCTGTCAGCAGAATTTAAAAACCCCGAGAGAGATTTTGGTCGTGCCTTATTAATTGGTGTAGCAGTAGTAGGCCTTATTTATTTAATTTGTACTTGGACAATTTTACAAGCGACTCCTGGCTTCAACACTTTAGCAATGGTTGATGTATTTGATCAACAGTTTGGTCAAGGCGGTCGCTGGGTAATAGGAGTATTGGGAATATTCAGTGGTGCTGCAACAGTTAACGTCTATTTAGCCAGCACTGCCAGGTTAGCATTCAGCTTATCAGAGCAGGGAGCATTACCAAATTATTTAAGCCGACTCAATCAACATGGTGTGCCATCAAATGGGCTCATCACTACCTGTGCCTTAACTGCTTTGGTTCTCGTTATCGCTCAAATGATAAAAATTCCTTTTGAGTCACTGGTTCGCTGGACTAATGGAGTATTTGTACTGATTTATATTTTCACAATGGTCTCTGCTTATAAGCTACTATCAGGCACATTCAAAATTGTAGCATTTTTTGGTGCAACAGTATGTTTACTATTGGGAATATCCCTTGGCGCTAGCATGAGCTATGCCCTATTTTTATGGGTTTCTCTTGTCTTATTTTATACTATAATTCGAATGACCATACGCCGAGCAAAATCAACAGCTTATTAATTAGAATTACACCTCTCTTGTTGTCATCCTCTGATAAGGATTACCTGATGATGGCAACAAGAACCATTTTATCTTTACCCCTACCTTACCCTTTCATTTTCTTGCACTTTAGTCTACTTATTGTCTAATACATAATAAATAGTGACTGATTTTGCTAACCCAAGTGGTAATTAAGTATTTACTCTAATAAAGAAGAGAGCTTATATCATGGAATAGACTAGGGGTTAGTTATGGGCATTAGCATTAGTCCTGATGTAGTTAATCCATTTAATCGCTTTAAGCCACGCAAAGCGAGCAAGATATCAACAACAATATCGCCAGTGGGCTTTATTAATGGCCGACAGGTTTCATTATTAGAAAACCAAAGTAGTGGGGCTACTGAACAAAACTCCATTACGAGTTTACGCCAAAAATTTACACCTAACTTTCTCTTCAGCAAACCTCACAACAAGCCTTTTATTAGCTCAACAGAGACTCAAACCTGTTATGAAAATGAAAAAAGATCAATAAAAGCTGAATTAAACGATGCTATTCGTCAATATTTAGCAGTGGATAATGATTTTCATGAGAGCTATATGCTTGGCTATGCACAAGATTATCGATTTAAAAGATACCTTGCAAAAGATGCAACAAAATTCAATCATTTACCAGAAACAGTAAAAGAGCTTCGAGACCTATTAAATAATCTACTTTCTGGACATAGTAAAGCAGGCTCGCTATACAAATCTATTAATAGCAAAATGACGCCAAATCATGCATTAGGTCGTATTCTAATAGCAGATGGTTTTCTGTCACCCCATTTATCAGTTCGTAAACAGCCTTTAGCTGATCCTGCAATTATTAAACAACACACAAGCAAAATAGTAAAAGAACCTACAGCAACTCAACTACCTACAAATCCAGAAGCCATTAAGCGTCTATTAAAAGAAAAGAAACAAAGAATCTCTCAACAGCTGAAAGAAAGAGTAGCTTTACAAACTGCAGCCAGACTAAGTGTTGCTATTATTTCAAAACGAGCACAAATAGCTACACCCGAGTTAATAGTTCACAAACCTGAGCTACAACCATTCAATGATCTTTTTTCACACAGTCAGGACTTAGCCTATTTGGAATCAGCAGAGCAAAGCCTAAATGTTGATATTAAAAATCTGATAGCTACTATTAATCGCAACCTTGAACAACTACCCACTAAAAAAGAATGCTCTTTAATGTCCCTAAAAAAAGAAGCAAATACCACCATTAGCGAAGCATTAAATATTCTTCACAAGAATAAGAAAAGTCTCAAAGAACGTTTATTTAAGTTGTTTTTCCCCAAAAAATATGCTGATCAAGAGTCAATAAAAAATCAGTTGATTGCAGACTTAAATGAACTCCAATATCTGCGGAGACAAATAGTCCGTCAGCCCAACTGGAATAATATGGATAAAGCAGCCTGGTTTCAAGATACTGTTTATCAGCTATTACAAAAAGCTACGGCAGCAAAGTTATCCTTTGGGCCTTTTGAGGTCATTCCTAGCTATTGTAAAGAGATTGACAAACAGCTATCAGAACAATCGCCAGAGAGTCAATCTACATTTTATATGTAGATATTTGCAAGCCCAGGCTAAATATACTCTTTGCGAATGAATATAAAGTATACAAGCAGGGCTTATCAGCTAGAGCCTACTATCGACCCGTTTTAATTTTAGTCCAAGATCGCGTAACAAAACGCTGAATTTTTTTAGGCATTTCTGTGAATAAAAACAGCTTGTCATTTACTTCATTTGGAGGGTAAATGCCTGGGTTTGCTTTCACTTGTTCATCTACAAACGGCTTAGCACCATCATTGGCACTGGCATATTTTACGTAATTAGTAACACCAGCAATTACTTTTGGTTCCAATAAATAATTTAAAAATTTATGGGCATTTTCAACATTTTTAGCATCTTTTGGTATAGCTAACATATCAAAAGACAAAGGTGCCCCTTCTTTTGGAATAACGTAGTTAACTTTCACACCATTATTTGCTTCTGTCGCACGGTCAGATGCCTGGAACACATCACCAGACCAACCAATAGCTACACAAATATCACCATTGGCTAGATCACTAATATACCGAGCTGAATGATAATAGGTGACATATTGGCTAATACTAGCTAGCTGTTTTTCTGCTATTTGATAGTCTTTAATATTATGTGAGTTAGGGTTTTTGCCTAAATACTTTAAGACAATAGGAAATATTTCACTTCCAGTATCCAAAAAAGCTACTCCACACTTTGATAATTTTTCCATATTTTCAGGCTTAAAAACAGCTGCCCAACTATCAATAGTCTCTTTACCTAATACCGCTTTAATTTTATCTGGGTTATAGCCAATACCAGTGGTGCCGACTAGATAAGGAATTGAGTATTTATTATCAGGATCTACTTTTGCGGCCAATTCTCCCATTATATGCTTGTTCAAATGGTGATAATTGGTTAGCTTGGTTTTATCTAAAGGTTGAAATGCACCCGCTTTAATCTGTACCCTTAAAAAATTATGAGTGGGTACAACAAGATCATAGCCTGACTGGCCAGATAATAGCTTGGCTTCTAACACTTCATTATTATCAAATACATCATAGTTAACCTTCACTCCAGTTTGCTTTTCAAACACAGGGATAGTATTAGGGTTGATGTAGTCATTCCAATTATAGAAGTTAAGCTGATCTGCCATTAGCTGAGAGGAAAGAGCAACCAGGCTTCCGCAAACAATTCTCTTCATAAGCAAGTTCTTCAATAAATAGTCACCAAAGCATCAAGTATACCTAAAATGCACTCAATTCAAATAATAGAGAATATGCACGCTTTTATGACTACTGGTCGCTTAGTAACCACCCGCTCTTAATTCGGCGATATATTGATCATAAAGCCCTTCCGTTTTAAGCTGATGTAGACCTTTGTTAAATTTAATAATAATTGTATTAGCATTAGGGTTTTTCTTACTAACAATTAACCGATAGAGCCTTGCTTCATCGATCGCCCTAGGATGATGGGTGATTAAGTTTGCTTGGTCAGGAGCCAAATATTTCCTCATTTGGTAATAACCTGCATCAATACTAATCGGAAATAGTTTAACACGCTTATTAAGTATCAACCCATAATTCTGTTCGTCTTTTTTTACTCTGACAACATTAATTATTTTATTAGCTTCTGCTTCTTGAAACTCAGTTCTATAATTATAGCCGAGCGTAGCACCAACCCTCATAGTGCCTAAATCAGAGAACTTATCCCAGTTAAAAGATAAACTTTTCAAATGAAAAAAAACTAGCTTATTTTCAAAAATAGGATCACTATAATATACTTCTTGCATTCTCTTGCTCAGTCTGGATCCAACCTGGCGAAGCATCCAGTTTCCCATCAACAACCGACTGATATGCCCGCTTCCAGGGAAGCCAATCATAGGTGACATTAATGCCCTCCACTTTAAATGCTTCCGTCACAATATGAGTAACTACACCATAGTTTTTCATCTTGTTCGATGTATAAGGCTGCCATTCTCCATTAGCAATTTTTACTTGCTGTAATGCTTTAGCATTCAAGTAAGTAGAACAGCATGCTAAAAAGATAACAAATAAAGCGGCTATGTTGATTAGAGGGAATACAGCTTTCATTTCAACCTCCAGTAACTGATTAGTCTAACTATAGTCTTTAAAGCTACAACTCATCAGCTAATTACACTGTATCTATATACAATAACTACTTGTATAGTCACCACTTATACAACCTATTAACTATGATTTAGATTGGGAAAGTTTATCGAGCAGATATCAATGCTGAGAGCCAGGCAACTCGTACACAAACTGACTACCTCAACGCTATTCACCTGGCTAGCCCAACTATTTTTGCTGATGTATGCAATCACTAACATCAATCATAGCTTTGGTAGCTGCTCAGTAGAAAAGTTACAGCTTGGCGGGCGGTTAACGGAGCCTTATCACACTGTGACCGGGGATGGTCTTGTTGATCAGCATATCCGGCTCATCTTTGCTGGACTAAACTGCAAAGTTGAGTTGTTGACTATTCCTTCAGAACGCTCTTTACGAGATTCCAACCGAGGCTTGCTTGATGGTGACTTTGTTCAGCTACCAAATTTAGACACAACTACTTATAGCAACTTGATTCAAATTAGCCCCAGCTATTTCTCGTTTTTCATGGCCTATGTCAGCTTGCAAAATATCACTTACCTAGACGACAGCCTAAGCGGTTATAGAATTGGCGCAATGGTTGGAATGCCTCTATCTGCGCATGCTCTAAATGATGTTAAGATTGTTCGAACCAAAAGTTACGGCCAATTAATGACTTTACTACAGCGAAAACGTATCGATATTGCCGTATTGCCTATAGCAGTGGCTTATTTCTACCAAAAGCAAACCTGTTTAACTCAGTTAAATATTGAAGTAAAACCTGAACTTAAAGTAAACCTGCACATTTATTTACATAAAAAACATCAAGCCTTGGTTGAGCCTCTTAGCCAAGAAATAGAAAGCTTTAAACACAGTAGAAGATATCAACAACTAATGAGACTCTTTTTAAAAAAGGGGCTAAATAATATATCCGCGCCAACGTGCGATTAAAAGATAAACCCTGTTACTATTTCTTACTTATGGAAGATTAGAGCTTGTTAACCCTAGTAAACACTTTCGCTTACCAAATATAAAAATAGCAAAAGACATAGGAGAAATGACTACAGCTGTTGTAACAATATCCAACACTGTATGATATTGTTGATATAACATTAGTAAACAATAAGCTATTAATGAAACTATAAAATAACTTTTGTATTGCTGCTTATAAACCACCAAATAGTTCACAATAGCAATTGCCAAGGCTGTATGAGTACTATAATCCATTGAAAATGATGGCCAGATCTGCAAAATAATATCCAGATACATAATGAAATATACAAGCACCACGCCAATAAAAAATATCAGTAAATACCTAGCAGCAAACATCAAGCCTTCTTTAATAGCCACTAAACCAATTAAAAACAAAATATAAAGGAATAACAAAGGAATATAACTATCAGCAATAAAATCTAATACTTCATATGACAACATCAATAAATTTCCTACCCACCTAATATTTATCTCTATATCAGTTTTAAATATTATTTAGCCAACCACTCTATCGCTTTTTCTCGTTCTTCGTAAGCAAAGTATTGGGCCTCTATACTTGGAAAGAATTTATCACTAATGGTAACAGTCTTTTCAATCCATACTTTATCAGACACAATTGCTTTTTTACCAAACTCTTTAAAGTGAGAAACAGCAAACTTCAACTCTTCAATGAGTGCATCAAGTTCAATACCCGAAAATTTTTTTATCTCTACATAGATATTCAACTGCTCATGATACTTTAACCTGTCATCTATAACCTTGGTCAATCTGTCAATGTCAACTTTTTTAATCTTACCGTCAATCTCAATTGCAATAATTTTGTCACTAATGAGTGGGAATACATCAAGCATATTCGCCTCCGTCTATTTATTAGGATAAATAATGTTAGCCCTATAGAGTTTAATTTATTATTACCTGGCCAGTAAGAATATTTCATCTGATCAGAGACTTTAACTTAAATTTAAAAATAACAACGAATAGGGTGAACGGAGGGTTTTAGTCAGTGAACATTCAGGCTAGGACCTATCAACAGGCCCTATCCAAAGTTAGCCTTCATATGAATTATGAGTTGATAAAAGAATATTAAGCAGCGTCTGCAACCCCTTGCTGATACGACTGCCTTTCTGCTACACGCTTCAAGTAATCCTGTAGCACTTTATGCCCACCAACAAGACGGTTACTGTCGGGAAGTTTGACTAGATAATCTAATATCGGCACCAACAATGCGTCTGCTATTGTAAAACTATCTCCCACAATATATTGCTGATCAGTTAGTTGATGGCTTAATACTATTAAAGCTTTTTCCACCCCAGGCTCTGCAGCCTGCAGCTTATCAACTCGAATCGCTCCATTTTCACCTTTAGGAAACGCTATCTCCAGTAAGTAGTGACGTACTATCGCCTGATCAATATCACCTGCAATCAAACTGCACCATTGATCATGTTTAGCTCTCATTACTGGGTCTGCGGGTTGTAACTCAGGCCCAGGAAATACCTGATCCAGATAGCGACAAATTGCAACCGTCTCGCAGATAGTAGCGCCATCATGGACTAGCACAGGTAATTTACCAAATGGATGCAGTTTAAAGTGCTCATCACTCTTAAACGGTACCTCTTTGCCATTAACAGTAAAGCCGGTTGTATAACTGATACCCTTTTCTTCACATACAAGCCTGACTGAACGGACAAAGCTACTGAAATTAGGTCCATAAATTTGTACTTGCGGACTCATCGCATTCTCCTTATTGGTTAATTTAGGCTTTACAATTTAAGCTCAATGAGAATATGATCAAGAACATATTCTAAATCCATGTAAAAATGTTGAAGTATTGATGAATGAGATTTTCAAAGAGGGTAAATCATAGTGCCTTGGACAGACAACCATAAACAAGTTACTCGCAAACGTATCCTAGACAGCGCTGCTCGCTTGTTCGCCCACAAAGGTTATGACAATGTCAGTATTAATGAAGTAATGCAAGATGCCGGTCTAACCCGTGGTGCTTTTTATGCCCACTTTGGTTCTAAGTCTGAACTATATGCTGAATCCATTATTACAGCTGCTACAAACGGTAGTGATTCATTACAACAGTTTAGCAGCTCTACTCAATCCTTTGATTATTTAATCAAAGCCTATCTAAGCCAGGAGCACAGAGCAGGAGATGAAATGCACTGTCCATTAGCTTTCTTGGTTACAGATGTCAGCCAACGAGATGATACTGTGCGTAATGTTTATACCCAAGCATTTAAAGGCTTTGTTAACCGGTTATCAACTATAAAACAAAACCCAAAATCACTATCTACCGAGACAGCACTGCAAAATGCAGTACTAATGATTGGTGGTTTAGCCATTGCCAGAGCAATTAATGAAGAAGCACTGGCAGAACAGTTGTTAAATGCTTGCCAGCAAGGTGTTAAATTATAAGGCAAATGAAGTAAAACGCCTGAAAAATATTAATAGACTAAAGTTAAAGCTATAATCCACATTACTAAACCAACGACAATATCTATTACTCTCTGCACCTTTATACTCGAAAGTATGGGAGCAAGCTTGGCAGCTAACATTGAAATAAAATAAAACCATATAACTGAAGCCAACATACATCCCAAAGCGAATTTCAACTTCTCTATACCCATATATTGCAGGCTTGCTCCACCCAAAATCATTATCGTATCTAAATAAGCATGAGGATTTAATAAGGTAACAGCTAAACCCGACAGGATTACCAATTTTATTGTTTTTTTAGCTTCATTTTTATTCACCTCGGTTGAACTATCAACCGGTTTTAATGCTTTTTTTAAAGATCCTGCACCATATATAAAAAGAAAGATTGCTCCACCCCATATTAAAAACTGATAAATCAAATCTCCTTCATTAACTAAACTGCCACTACCAAAAACACCAATTGTTATCAATAGAATATCACATAGCATGCAAACTGCTGCAGCAATTAAGTGATGATTTCTTTTTATCCCTTGATTAATCACAAAGGCATTCTGTGCTCCTATTGGGATAATCATGCTACCACCCAACAATAAGCCTTTAAGTATAGGAATAATTGACATCTTCAACCTCAGACAAATAAAACTCATTACATTTTAATAATCATGCTAACATTAATAAAATTAAATATTTTAAATTAAGATTAGAAATACTGATGAAGCCACATAACCATAAAATGTTTGACTACAAACTATTACAGGCACTAGATACAGTAGTGAAAGAACAAAGCTTTGATCGGGCCGCAGCTGCCTTAGCCATTACCCAGTCCGCCATTTCACAACGAATCAAACAGCTTGAAGAGCAGGTAGCTCAACCGCTGTTAATACGTAGTCAGCCAATAGAACCCACTGCACTGGGTCAGAAGTTGCTTGGCCACTTTCGCCAGGTAAAACAACTTGAACAGGAGCTAAGACAAGAGCTGTTTCCTTCAGAGCCCAATCAATTGTTAAATGTTACCATAGCAGTTAATGCCGATAGCCTAGCAACCTGGTTGATTCCTGCAATGGGTTCTCTATTATCAACTCACTCTATTGAATTGAACTTATTAATCAGCCATGAAAGCCATACTTTAGAAAGAATTAAACAAGGTAAAGCCTTCGCTGCTATCAGCAACAATCAAGAAACACTGCCAGGCTGTATAGCCAACAAATTAGGCGTAATGGAATATGTTTTAACAGCCACTCCTGGCTTTAAACAAAAATACTTTGGCAAAACAGTGACATCAGCTAAGTTGCGGCATGCTCCTGCTGTGGCCTTTGATCAGAAGGATGATATGCATGCCACTTACCTTTCACAACACTTCCAGCTACTACCCGGTACTTACCCCTGCCATACTGTTCGATCTTCAGAGGCTTTTGTCAGCTTGGCAGTAGCTGGGGTTGCTTATTGTCTGATTCCAAGAATGCAAGTACAAAACGAGCTGAATGAAGGGCTATTGGTTGAATTAACCCCTCGTTACAAACTGAAAGTACCTCTTTATTGGCATCGATGGGTATTAGAAAAAGGTGTCCATAAAAGCATTTCAGCATCAGTCATTAACTATGCTAAAAAACACTTGTTCTAAATCAAATAGATGCCTTCACGAAATGCAAGCTGATAACTTTCAAGACTCTTCATATACCAAGCCTGACCATACAGCTGCCAACCTGTTGAGTTTTTTACCCCTATTACAGATGATGCACCATAGTAATGATCATGGCCATAAACCTCATCATTATATAATCGCTTATTATCTATCTCTGTTATTGAGTCTAACATTTTATCATTAGGGTATTTCTCACCATCAATATGAAATACCCTAGGGTATCCAGTGTCTTCCACTGCAAAACCACAACCAGATAAACCAGCAGTGAAAAAGTAATCTGCTTCATTTGCTAATTGCGATGATTCCACTGCATCTTGCTTATAAGCTAAATAGTAAGCAGTAATAACTGGTTCTGAATAATCTGGTACTTGTTTTAATAAGCAACAATTAATTTTTTTACCATTATGATCCATTGCTTGCTTGTCTGTTATTGACTCTAACTGAAAATAATAAATACCACTACTTATTGGTACGTTAGTTGGTTCATTATTAATTAATAGTAAATTTTTCTTTAAAAAGGCTTTCGGGTCTTTTTTAAACGTTTGCATCATAGCGTAATTACTCACATCCATATCAGACTTACGCCGACATTGAGAGGCTGAACTAATTGAATTTATTGTTGAAAGCATTATTTAAACTATCCTTAATTTTAATTATGATTATTTTGTGCAGCTAATTTAACTAGTTCTTTATCTAGAAAATATAAATATCAGCAATTTTCTTTAATAATTTGCTCATTTAATAAAACAAATAAATTTTGATACCATAGTGTCTACTCATTTTTGTCAGACAACAGTAGTTTTATTAAAGCCTCTATTGATATAGCCAACTTACAGTATTACAGTAATACGCTAAGTACATTCAAAGTGCAGGATATATAAGGAGAAGTAATGTCTAACACTATCAAGAACCAATGCCATACATTTTTTTATGGTCACCATGAGTTAACGGCAGCAGAAGAGTTCTCTGCCATGGCTGAGTGGTGCAAGAAAAATAATATAAAACACGACTTTTATGGTGAAGGCGAACTAATTCAACAGTTTGAACAGAAAGTAGCTGATTTACTTGGTTTTGAAAAAGGCTTATTTATCGTCACGGGTACCCTTAACCAGCCAACTGTATTACAACTAGCTTGCCAGCAAAGAAAACTTGATTCTGTTGCTATGCATCACACAGCACATATATTAAAACATGAGCATCAGGGGTATCAGCTACAGAATAGATTTAAAGTATTACCTGTTGGTGATCCTTTTAAAGTTTGGACAGTCGAAGACCTTAAGGATATAAAAGATGACATTGCATCGGTATTGTATGAACTACCGATGCGAGAAATTGGTGGACAATTACCAACTTGGGATGAACTGGAAGCAATCAAAACCTACTGTAACCAATACAATATTCATTTACATATGGATGGAGCAAGGCTTTGGGAAACACAACCTTTCTATTCCAAAAAATATTCTGAAATAAGCAAGGGTTTTGACAGTGTCTATATTTCGCTGTACAAAGGCATTGGTGGGCTAGGTGGCTCTATTCTTGTAGGTAGCGAGGAGCTTATCGATAAAGTATCAATATGGGCAAAGCGACAAGGTGGTAATTTAGCTAGACGATCACCTTATATCGTCTCTGCCGCAATGAAGTTTGATCAACAGTTACAAAAGATGCCAGCTTACTTTCAACGAACTAAAGAAGTTTATAAAATATTGGCCGACTACTCTTTTATAGTGCCTAACCCCAAATACCCTCAAACTAATATGCTACATCTCTATCTATCGATCAGTTGCGACCAAGCAATGCAAATTCGAAATAAAATAGCAAAAGAGTATGGTATTTATTTTTTCCATGCTATTCACAGCACTCCTTTCACTAATCAATGTTTTTTTGAATGGTATGTGGGAGATTGCTTACTTGATATACCAGATGAGAATTTGTGCCATTCCCTTAGTATACTAGAAAAAGAAATTAACTCTTTATAAGAAGCCTCTAAAATAGTTTATGTCCTTGTTATACCCTTTGCTAAGGGTATAAAAAAAAATTATTTTTCACCAAACTGCGGCATAATCACTTTAATTGCATTATCAAAAGCAGCAATATCACTTAGTGTATGAGCAACCATCATGGCACCTTCCAAGCTAGACAGTAAATAAACTGCCTTATTATTTGCTGAGCTTTCTTCTTTTTGACTATATCTGGCAAAAACAGCTGTTAACCATTTAATATTTTCTTTAAAAAATCGCTTGGTTTCTCTAACCACTTCCTCTGGCAAAGAGTCAGTTTCAGCACCCAACATACCACACAAACATAATTTTTGGTCTTTTATCAATGCATTTCGGAAAGCTTCGATATACCGCTGGATGAGCTGCTCCGGCTTGATTGCTAAATCCTCTGGTTCACCCAAAGCACTTAAGAAACGTTCTGTGTAACGTTTAACTACTGCAGCCCCTAGATCACCTTTTGTAGGAAAATGATAGTGCACACTCGCACTCTTTATACCAACAGCACTTGCTATTTCACGAAAACTAAAAGAGTTATACCCCTTACTTCTAATACAAGATTCTGCGACATCTTTGATATTTTCAACAGTATCTACCTTCATTAATGGTCTCTATTAGCTCTCTAAGGATTAGGATAATCTGCTTATAATACTATATACCTATTGATAGATTGACCATAAATTCATAATTTTAATTAAATTAAATTTTTTAATAGACTTTAAAAATAAATACCTTATTATTCCAACATGAGTTGTTGACTAAAGCTAGCATTTATTACTTATCTCATCTCGACGGATTAAATTTCAAATTCATATGTTTTACCAATCTTAATAGTTTAATAAAAAACTACTAAGCAGAGACCAGAGCTTCTTACTAAAAAAGTAGTCGCATCCATGCCACTATGTGTAAACTGCATTCTTAATATCCTTGCTAATCAAGCCCTCTATTTATAAAAGTACAAAGAGTAATTGTCTAAATAATTATTACTTCAGCCTTTCAATTAGGGCATCAGCCAATGGAGACGCACTTGCAGGGCTTTGACCAGTCAATTTGCCACTAATGCCAATCTTATTTTCAGATGACATAATAAACAGGACTCTTTTTTGAATATTGTTTGTTTTCTGTGTTGCTACTGTGTTCATAAATAACTCCGTAATACAAGAAAATAAAAAACGATAAATTCTTTACCCAGACATTTACCTATCAACAGATAGATATCCACTCTATAGCAATCCTCTTGAATTTTCAACAACTATCTATTGATAGGTATATATTTAATCACTATTATTATGGATTAATAAGCAACAATGCCTATTGAGACCTAAAAATGAAATTAACTAATTGATTTTTAAGCAAAATGAAGGAAAGCGTTGAAACTCAGCAATTCACGTGAGTCAGGGGTTTACTGAAAGACCATCTTACCAAACGAACTCAATGCAGAGCTATTAAACACAAAGGAACTGAATAAACTCATTATCACTACTAAAAGATTTCACAGCCTGCCTGAAAAAAGTGGTTTAATTGATTAACACTTCTAGCAAGACAAGCTTGTTAACCCGAATATTTCTCCAAATTACAGAAATATTCGGGTTAAGCTTTTGACAAGATACTCAGCAGCTTCTGAGATATTTACTCATGCTTCTTTTTAATTCAAACTCAAATCGCCCAGTCGGTAAGTCATAATAATTATAAGGGTTAAATGCTCTTCTAACACAAATCCAAGCCCACTTGCTATAGCTCATTGACTTACCTTTAGCTAACAGAACTAAAAAACCCTCTTTCAATGAATGCTCATATTTTTTTGTTAGCCGGGTTATTTCCTCTGCATCTTTTTCAGAACAGTTATAAGGGTATTCAGGTTCTTTCACTTGACCAAAGTCCATTACTGCTTACCTCTACTTGCTTAGAGCCAAAGTTGAGAAATTCATTAAAAGCTAAGCAACTTGTTCGCCAACCATTAATAAATTTTGTTCTACAACTGAAGTAAGCATCAATATAGTGACTTAAAATAAGTTTAATTTTTTATGTATTTTTTTTTACTTAAGGTGCTGTATAAAAGGCTAACGACTATCGCAACTCAGGCTGCATTAACATCTCTAAGTGAGGTATACCATCTTCATCGTAAAGATCTGACACTGAACGAAAACCAAAGTCTTGATAAAACCTTTCCAAATAAGCTTGAGCAGAAATCCTTATTGGTTTTTTCGGATATAAGTCCACTATCCATTCTAAAGCAACTGACAATAGCTCCTTACCTAAACCCTGGCCACGGGTAAAATTAGCTGTAGCCACTCTGCCTAACGAAGCTTCCTCATATTTCAAGCCTGGTGGAGCGATTCGTAAATAAGCTGCTAATTGACTCTCTCCATCTACCTGTTGCCAACCTAGCAGGTGAAAACAGCTTGGATCAGCTCCATCAACATCTTGATATACACAATTCTGCTCAATAATGAAGACTTGTTCCCTCAATGCCAAACAAGCATATAACTCGTCTGTTGTTAGCGCTTGGAACGGTTTTTTACTCCAGCTAATCATTTTTTACTACCTGATATTAATTATTCTTACTGAAAATAAAAACTTAACAGGGTAGCTTCATAGAAGACAAGAAAATTTACAGCAATAAAAGCAAAAAACCCCCAACACGAAGTGCTGAGGGTTCTCTTAAATAAGGCGCTTGACGATGACCTACTCTCACATGGGGAGACCCCACACTACCATCGGCGCGGAGCGGTTTCACTACTGAGTTCGGGATGGATTCAGGTGGTTCACACTCGCTATAGTCGTCAAGCAAAACTGGCATTTGGAACTGTTTTGCTTAGCTTGTTTTGTAATCTGAATTCTGCTTTGTCTTGATTGTAATACTCTATTACGTTCGATGTATTTCTTCGTTGTGCTTGCCTGTTTCGCTTTGATTTGTGTTTCCCAAATCATTTTGGCGTTATATGGTCAAGCCTCACGAGCAATTAGTACGGGTTAGCTCAATGCCTCACAACACTTACACACCCCGCCTATCAACGTCGTCGTCTTCAACGGCTCTTCAGGACCCTCAAGGGGTCAGGGAAGTCTCATCTTGAAGGGGGCTTCCCGCTTAGATGCTTTCAGCGGTTATCCCGTCCGAACTTAGCTACCGGGCAATGCGTCTGGCGACACAACCCGAACACCAGTGGTTCGTCCACTCCGGTCCTCTCGTACTAGGAGCAGCTCTCCTCAAACTTCCAACGTCCACGGCAGATAGGGACCGAACTGTCTCACGACGTTCTAAACCCAGCTCGCGTACCACTTTAAATGGCGAACAGCCATACCCTTGGGACCGGCTTCAGCCCCAGGATGTGATGAGCCGACATCGAGGTGCCAAACACCGCCGTCGATGTGAACTCTTGGGCGGTATCAGCCTGTTATCCCCGGAGTACCTTTTATCCGTTGAGCGATGGCCCTTCCATTCAGAACCACCGGATCACTAAGACCTACTTTCGTACCTGCTCGACATGTACGTCTCGCAGTCAAGCGCGCTTATACCTTTACACTAACCGCATGATGTCCGACCATGCTTAGCGCACCTTCGTGCTCCTCCGTTACTCTTTGGGAGGAGACCGCCCCAGTCAAACTACCCACCACACACTGTCCTCGATCCCGATCAGGGACCAGAGTTAGAACCTCAAACATACCAGGCTGGTATTTCAAGATTGGCTCCACGATGACTAGCGTCACCGCTTCAAAGCCTCCCAGCTATCCTACACAAGTAGGCTCAAAGTCCAGTGTGAAGCTGTAGTAAAGGTTCACGGGGTCTTTCCGTCTAGCCGCGGATACACTGCATCTTCACAGCGATTTCAATTTCACTGAGTCTCGGGTGGAGACAGCGTGGCCATCGTTACGCCATTCGTGCAGGTCGGAACTTACCCGACAAGGAATTTCGCTACCTTAGGACCGTTATAGTTACGGCCGCCGTTTACCGGGGCTTCGATCAAGAGCTTCGCCGAAGCTAACCCCATCAATTAACCTTCCGGCACCGGGCAGGCGTCACACCCTATACGTCCACTTACGTGTTTGCAGAGTGCTGTGTTTTTAATAAACAGTCGCAGCCACCTGGTATCTTCGACCGGCTCCAGCTCCATTCGCAAGGAATTTCACCAGCTCCGGCGCACCTTCTCCCGAAGTTACGGTGCCATTTTGCCTAGTTCCTTCACCCGAGTTCTCTCAAGCGCCTTGGTATTCTCTACCTGACCACCTGTGTCGGTTTGGGGTACGGTTAATAATGACCTGAAGCTTAGAAGCTTTTCCTGGAAGCATGGCATCAATTACTTCCTCATCCGAAGATGAGTTCGATATCGGCTCTCAGTATTAGCACCCCGGATTTGCCTAAGATGCCTACCTACAACCTTAAACCTGGACAACCATCGCCAGGCTAACCTAGCCTTCTCCGTCCCTTCATCGCAGTCATTACTAGTACAGGAATATTAACCTGTTTCCCATCGACTACCACTTTCGTGCTCGCCTTAGGGGCCGACTCACCCTGCGCCGATTAGCGTTGCGCAGGAAACCTTGGTCTTCCGGCGAGGGAGCTTCTCACTCCCTTTATCGTTACTCATGTCAGCATTCGCACTTCTGATACCTCCAGCAGACCTCCCGATCTACCTTCGCAGGCGTACAGAACGCTCCTCTACCACCCTAACCTAAGTTAGGATCCGCAGCTTCGGTGTCTAGTTTGAGCCCCGTTACATCTTCCG